>JAPKXZ010000060.1 GCA_026394555.1 Methanothrix sp. | reverse complement strand
TCTCATGAGATTAGCAGGGTGCATCCTGATCAATATTAATGAGGAGTGGATAACGGGTAATAAGTATTTATCGATGGACGAAGAGTGATAGTAGTGGGATACAGGGCATCTAGGAAATTACAGCAATTTCGGCACACTGTCAATATGTCTAAACATTGTATATAGAATATATTCACAAAATAGAGGTATATATTTTAATGAGGGAAGGAATATATGGATGAATTCAAATGAGAAGAGATGGTGTTAACCGCTTTATCTCTGGGAAAGGGCAATGAATTTAGATCGCCTATAATTTCTCGACCTCAAAGAGGGCTCAAGAGTTCACCTGTAATGTCTATTTTTGAAAATGGGAGGAAAAAGGATGTTTGAAGTTATCGGCTGTGAGGAATCTCGAAAAGGCGAGTGTCTGCTTGGCCTTCTGGGATACTACGAGGCAATTTTGGAGCGAAAAGGGCTGGTAACCAGGATAGGTGAAATTAGATCCCTCAAACTTGGCTTGATCTTGGATCTATTGAAGATGGTAAATATCGCGGAGGACCTAAAGGCCAATTTGATCACTTCCGTGGTGAGTGCCTGGGAGATGAACGGCAACGGCAAGACAGCAGAGGAAGGCCAAGAAGAGATAAAGACAATGGGTAGCTGCATTGCAGCCGTCCGAAAAAATGCCCAAATGGCGCTGCACAATTGTAATCCAATCAACCTGATACAACTGGATGTTGCGGTGATGTTTGCCTTGCCGCTGATGCTTCGCGACCTCAAAAATGATGAGGTGCCAAAAATTCGCGACCTACTCAACCAGGTAATGGAAGACTTTGCAGAGAGGAAGGAAAAGGGTTATGCTCCTTGCTAATGAACATATATTATAACGATTAAACATGGGCTTACCTTGCCTACCTCATGGTCAAGCTCTGATATATGACAGCCTGGGATCAGATTTTCCTCCCGGCACAGGCATTACCGCATGATTCTCCCAAATTTTTCTCTTTTAAAATGAGTTGGTCAAAAACCAATACAAAGAATAATTGATATATGCTATATAGTTTAAATGCACAAAACATATGATTGATATGGTGATCATTTCCCCTGATGAAAGATAATAATGCAGCTACAAAGATCCTCTCTGCGAGGGATGCAGAAGTCTTTCGGAAACATGGTTGGCAGGCCGCAGATCTCCATGTGCATACCCTTTTCTCCCCAGACGTGATTTCGGTTAGATCTTTGCACCCAGAGAGATTATATCAGACGGCAAAAGAGAATGGAATGGACTATGTGACGTTCACTGATCACGACACTATGGCAGCATACGACATCTTGAGCCCCGAGATGGAAGGTCTGATCAGAGGCGTAGAGATAAAAATCAAGGATATGAAATCTGTTGGACATACCATTCATATCAATGTTTATGACCTGGGCAATAAGCAGTTTCAAAAACTTGAAGAGATCGCCGCGGTGGGAGACCTGCACAGCTTCCTGGATTGCCTTAGAAAAGAAGAATTGCCCTTCGTTTATAACCATCCCCTCTGGTTCGAGCCGGGAGAAAGACCCAATCTAGCCGTCATACCGGATCTGATCAAGCTCTTTCCAGCCATAGAATACAATATGCATCGCGTCAGGAGAAAAAACGAGATGATTATGGAATTAGCCAGAAGGTATGGAAAAGGACTGATCGCGTCCACAGATACTCATTCAGGAAGGATAGGACAGGCGTATACTCTTTCCAGAGGAAAAACCTTTAGAGAATTCTACAACAACATCTGTCTGGGAAAATCATACATTGTCGTAAGAGATCTGACGAAGCAGGACCTCATGCAGGAGATGAGTATTTGGTTAGATCTGATATCCAGCCAGGATATGATCCTGAAAAACAAGAAGATCTCCACCGGAATAAGCCATCTGGACAAGTTTATAGCCATCCTTGCTGGCAATTCGCTTAGAGATTTTCCCCGAGTATATCGCGCCGCTCTGGCAGCTACGTACAAAATAGCCAACTCAGGACTGCCTGCCGCGCTTTACATAAGATGGGAAAGCTTCCGACTCTCTGAAATAGAGCAGATGCTCGGCATTCACACCCATTGAATTAGGGACGAATCATTGTATTGCGGCACTCAATTCAACCTATATAGATTCAATAGAGATAAGCGTAGTATTCATATTATATAGGAAAAATATATAAGTCGTTTGTACTATCCTAAAAGCAATGGATAAGGAGACAAAGATAAACATAGTTAGGTATATGATAGTAATAATAATATTTTCTATGCTCATACTATATCATCTTTATATGCAAGGAATATCCCATCGTCTATAAAATTAAAAATAAATATGGAAACGAGAAAAGTGCAGAAGACGGGAAAGTCAACGTTGATTGTTTCCCTTCCCAAAAAATGGGCAAACGAAAACGCAATCGTCAGCGGTTCTTTATTATTTATTTCGCAAAACCAAAATGGTGACCTATTACTATCCCGTGATAGATCTGAGCCGGACCAGATCGTCAAGCTTGACATCGGAAGCAAATGCGGAGCGCCTTTGTTTCGAGATGTGATCGCCTGCTATCTCGCAGGTTACAAGACGGTCGAGATATCGTCTCCTCAACTGACCGCAATGCAAAAAAGAGATTTGCACTCGATCGTAAACAAACTCATCGGACCGGAGATCCTGGAAGAGACTCTCAATAAAGTGGTTATACATGACCTTCTCAGCGCGGAAGAACTACCGTCAGATCGCGCCCTGAAAATAATGAAGAATATTACCCGGTCCATGATCCAGGACGCTCTATCCTCCCTTGTAAAAAGGAATAAAGATCTAGCAATGGACGTCATTCAAAGAGATAATGACGTGGATCGTCTTAATCTGCTTATAGCCCGTCAATTCATAGATATCCTTAGATCTGGTTCCATAAAGCAGGAGACACTCTGCCCCATCAGCGCCTTTAATTACATGCAAGCCGCCACAAACCTGGAGCGTATGGCAGATCATGCCTCAAAGATCGCCGAGATATCCTCTCAGAATGATAACGAGCTTCCTAGAGAGATGACAGATGAGATCGCCAGGCTGAGTTCTGTCTTCACCACCTTAATTGATGATTCCATATCCGTGCTTCTCAAACCGGACACAGAGAAGGCCAACCAGCTTATCGATAAAACTAAGGAGATGAAGACGCAATCAATGATCATTACCAGCACCTTCTGGGAGAGGGACGATGACGAGATTTTGATCAGACTGGTGCTGGCCGGCAGCATGGAACGCATGCTTGATCTCATAATAAATATCGCAGAGCTGTCGATAAACTTGCATAATGCCGTTTTAGAGAACTAGGTGGTAGCATAACTGGGCTTGTGTTTTGATCTAGCAGTTATTGAGGATGCTGGCAGGGCCCGAGAGGTAAAAAGCCAGGTATCCTGACGTAGAGCTTTAGCTCGGGTGCAATCTGCCAGCCGGTAATGCACCCCCTGCGTCGCCTTTGTTATCCTCCATGCAGGAGCTTATGCCGAGGTTTTCACAGACTGTGAAATATGGGGTGCTCTTGGGGCCCTGTAATGCCCCACTACATCTAACGAAAGGATACTCCATAATCTTTTTGCAAATACATTAGATGAAGACAATAGGTGTATAGGTCGCACATTAATTTTGAGATGTAATAGATGGATTTTTGATAGATTGACTGCGAAAAAATTCTAAGCTTGTTGATTTTGTTTATATGAAAAAGAAGTCGGATTCAGGTGGGCTTTGCATAGTGTATCTCAAAGCTGTCAGAACGCTTCGACAAATGAAATCCCTGAAATCCTCGATTAAGTAGATTGATTTGACCCGGAATATCTTTGCTATCCATCCTAACCACATCAGGACCAATTAAGCATGGGTTTAAGAGATTCTTATGCATGATATACCTCAAACGCCATTCAAACTTGATCTTCAAGGCTTTTATGATCAGGCCCTGCGAGAGGATATTCTGAAGGCTGGGCCTGTTCTTGGGCGATACCATGCAACAGACATGATTATATCCTAAATTTGCTATCATTTTTAGGTGAGCATTCTGCATCTTGCTCTGCAGCGAGTTGCCTCGAAAATCGGGATGAACGGCGATTGTTGCCAGATGGACAACATTTGCCAGATCGTCTTTGGGAAGGTTTATGTCGAGGCCAAAATTGTCTTTGCCCTCTCCTGGAAAAGAGAGTATATTGTAGGCGATTAGTCCATCTTGGCAAAAGACGCCTATTGCCGATTTTTCCATATGCAGATGTTCTTGGAAGTAATCTGCAGAATGCGATCTGAATATCTCCTTATCGGCAAGATGATGAATCACTATTTCCTGTAAATCCATCATCTCATGGAGATTGCTTTCATCCACAAATCTCATTTCGTAGCTTAAATCTGCTTGCAGAGGGGAGCCCTTATTTCGTTTGATATTCCCGTATTCAATCATGAAACACACCTACTATCTGCATGCATTCTTCAGCACGCCTGGGCAAGCATCTCATTTTGATTGTTTACCAGTATCATCTGAGTCGCGATAACATCCTTAGTATCATCGATTCCGCCGATCAGACCTCTGAGCTCATTCAAGCCCTCTGCCTGCAACACTAGCATGAAATCGTACTCGCCAAAAACAGCGCATATGTACAAAATGCCATCTTTGCACCTTAAAGCATGGTAGACTCTGTGCTCCATTCCCGGCAAGACCTTAAGCATGGTAATTCCTATCGCCAATCACTTCACCTCAAATTTTTTA
Organism: Methanothrix sp.; assembly: GCA_026394555.1. GTDB lineage: Archaea > Halobacteriota > Methanosarcinia > Methanotrichales > Methanotrichaceae > Methanothrix. Next base: position 13,167 of record JAPKXZ010000060.1, on the reverse strand, counting down.
ATTAGACTTAGACTAGACATATCACAGAAGCCTAATTATTCGACCTTGTTGAGAAATCTTTTCAAAATAGAATATATAAACGCAATAGACATCATACCAGGTTTAAAAAACAATAGAGTAAATACAACATATATTCGGTATCGTAGTAGCGTCCTGTTATCCTACTCCTGTATACAAGAGTGACCAAAATGCTGATTAATTATGTGCATAAAGGCCGGATGATAATGAGCATAAAGACTCAGGGCAAGAAGGAAGTTCTTTTTCTGTGCACCGGTGTTGGTCATTAAGGAAATCGGTATTGATATCTCTGGTCAATACTCCAAATCAGCCGAAGAATTTCATGATACAATATTTGACCTGGCAGTCACGGTCTGCGACAGAGCAAAACAGGCCTGCCCGATCTGTAGCACGCAACTTGAGTTTCCAGCCAAATCTCCCAACGCAAGAGAAGTCATTCACAGAAGCTTTGAGGACCCTGCACAGGCCGGTGGCTCGGAGGAAGAGCAGCTCAAGGTCTTCCGGCGGGTCAGGAGACGATATCAGAGAATGGATAATTCACACATTCTAGCCTATGGCCATGCTGTGAACCGGTCGTCTTACCAAGAGATCTTCTTTCGATAGTGATTTCTCACCACTATGGCCAGCATATTGGTGCCCAGTACTAAGGCAATGAGCACCAGAGCCGTGCCCCAGGCCCTGGCCTCCACATCCCATGCCCCCAGGAAGTAGATCAGGTTCAAGAGATGGTAATCCAGGTTATTGACCGGCTGAAATACATTGGGGATAACGCCGTAAATCATCTGCACGGGCGTGGCCGTAAAGGTCACTGCCGTCCACATGATGGGGGCTGTCTCTCCAGAAGCCTTGGCCACCCCAATGATCACGCCCGTAAGTATGCCGGGCATGGCCGAGGGCAAGACCACCTTGCTTATCGTCTGCCACTTGGTAGCCCCCAAAGCCATGCTTCCCTCTCGCAGGGAGTTGGGAACGCTCTTTAGGGCCTCATGGCAGGTCAGGATTATGGTTGGGATATTTATGAGTCCCAGGATTATGGAGCCGGATAAGAGAGAGACTCCGAAGTATGTCACCAGAAAGGCCAGGCCGAAGAGTCCGAAGACCACGGAAGGAACGCCGTTTAAGCAGCTTACCGCAATGGTGATGAGACGGTTAAGCCTCTGGCTCTTGGAGTATTCATGAAGATATATGGCCGCACCGATGCCCAGGGGGGAAGAGACAATCATGGCACCAAGAACCATCCATAAAGAGCCCAATATGGCGGTGCTGATCCCGCCCGCCTGGCCCAGCCGCCTGTGGGGCGTGGTTAAAAAATCCCAGCTAATGACCCCCATTCCTTTGTAGATTATTATGAAGAGTATCGCGCCTAAGAGCAAAAGCGAGAGCACTGCGGATAGCCGGACCGCCAGAAATACCAGAATCTCTCGACCCCGAGCGCTATATCCGTAGATGATATTAAAAGCGTCCTTTATGCACAGAATGCTGGCAAAAAGTATCAGAAGTGAGAGAATAAATGCATAATCGAAGGATGCGCCCACCCCAAGTGGCCTGCGAATGACAAATCCGGCATGAAGTGTCCCTAAATACATCATAGAAAGGATGGCGGAACAGATGAGTATGTCCAGAGCCAAAAAGGGAGCTGTCTTCAGGGAAACGGCCCGCGAGAACATATAGGACGCAATAATCAGCAGAAGGCTCACGAAAAGGCCGATCTGCCAAAGGGGCGTCAGCTTTTCCAGGTCGGGCTGAAGGAAAATACATGCTAACGAGGAGACGAATAGAAACGCCGATATGACGAGAGAGGCAGCCAGAGCCGGCTTGGTCTTCATTTAGTATCCTCCGAATTTTCGCCTGATACGAACCCGAGCATAATCTGCTACCAGACTGAATAGGGTAACTACTATGAGAAGAACGAATCCAACTGCAAAAAGGACATGGTAATGCATTGAACCTCTGGCCACCTCGCCCATCTCGCCAGCGATGATCGAGGTGAAGGATGCGCCCTGATCAAATATGTCGTACGGAGGAGAGGCCAGTCTGGCAACGTTTCCCACCACCAAGAGCACGGCCATGGTCTCCCCGATTATGCTTCCTATGTTGAGGAGAACGGCTGCCGTAATTCCGGATGATGCCGCCGGTATGGTCACATTTCGAAGCGTCTGCCAGCGATTGGCCCCCAGCGCAAGTGAGCCCTCCTTGAATTCGCTGGGCACAGCCCGCAGAGCATCCTCGCAAATGGTGGTAAGGCGGGGAATGAACATGACGCCCAGAAGGATCGATCCGGCCAGGATCGACCTGCCGGTGAGCATATCAAAGCTGTCCTGCAGGTAGGATACGAGAATTATCACCCCTAAAAAACCATAGACAATGGAAGGGACGCCGGCCAAGAGTTCAATAGACGGTTTCAATAAGGCCTTACTCCTGGGCCCGGCCAGCTCCGCCAGGTAAATGGCCAGAGGAAAACCGATCATGATATTTATAAAGAGGGCCAGAAGTGTGATAATCAACGAAGAAGCGATAATGGGCAGTAATCCATAAATCTCGCCGGAAGGATGCCATTTCGAGCCGGATAACAGGGAGAAGATGCCAAGTTGTGAAAAAGCAGGAAGGCTTTCATGAATGAGGAAGTAGAAGATGAGAATCATAATGAGGATGGAGGCGATGGCAGACATGAATAGCAGAGCCTCTACGAACATCTCCCCGTATTTGCGAGGCATCCTTAACCTTGGCCGATCCATACGCCGTGATGGAACGCATTAACGGGTTAAAGCCCTTGTCTATATTATCTATATAGTGACGATACAAAATACGGTTTTTATATAGGCATCTTTTACAAATAATTATTCATGGACCCAGCCGGCTCAATATCTCCTCTGGCTCATAGCGCACGCTGATGACGCGGCTTCGGCCCCGCTCCCCCGTCCCGGTAAAATCAGCATTTATCAGCCGGATAGAATCGAGCTTATTGAGAATCTCATGAAAACGAGTGTATCCCGCATCCGTCTGCTCATGAAAGCGAGCAAATAGTTCGCCGGCGCGCCAGCTTTTTTGCTCCGCAGCCAGGCGCAGCACAACCAGTTCATCGTCTTTCAGGGTTTTCAAGGCATAGGTGAGGTGAACCAGGCGGGAACGATCGCAAGAGCCGGCCACATCAACAAGCGAGACGCTTTTGGAGGCACGCTTTTCCGCAGATAGGCCGGACCTCTTGAGAAGGTCAATTCCCACCCGCAGGTCCCCGGACCTCTCTGTGCAGTCCACAACCTCCTCCAGAACATCATCATTCATCACGCTGGGATAAAAGCCCATCTGCACCCGGCGGCTCAAGATGTCGCGTATCTCTGATCGGTCATAGAGAGGAAAGATGATCTCTTCCGGCTGAAAGACGGAGACCACGCGTGGGTCGAGAACATAATTCAAGGCAAGCTCGCTCATAACTCCGATCACACCCATCCGGGCACCGGGACAGGTCTCATGGGCCCGCAAGAGGGAGTACAAGACGTGATCCACCTCCTTTTCGTGGAAGAGATAATTTATGTCGTCTAAAGCCACCATCAGCACCTTATCCTGGTCTGCGACGGCTAAGGCTACCTTCTCGAAGATGCGTTTAAAGGATATGCCGCTGGAGGGTGGAGCATGATCGAAGACCTTTTTGTAGATCTGATAAAAAACGGAATATTTGGTGCAGTCCATCTGGCAGTTGACATGCACGGGAATGACCTTTGTCGAATGCGCCTCAATTTCCTCGAAGAGCTTGAATAGGGCCGTGGTCTTGCCCGTGCCGGGTGGGCCGAGGCAGAGGGCATTGACGGGACGGGCACCCTGCATTGCCGGACGTATGCAGAATTTGAGGCTGTTCATCTGATCTTCTCGGTGCAGGAAGTGCTCGGGCAGATGATCTAACTCGAACAGATCCCTGTCTTTGAAAAGCGTTTCCTCCCAGAGGAGCATATCGTTGGTCATTTTAACTCAAATTTGGTACGATTTCTCGTAATAGTTACTAGAGCATAGGCTTATTAGGATGACGATCGTCTAGATCTCTTAAAATAAATGGATAATATTATGGTGGTAGCTTTTAGTCTACATCCTCTTAACGTTCCTGCGAGTCTGCCTTTTTGTCTCCTGCAACATTTTTTGCTCCATGTGACAAGGCATTGGACATGTTTCCCCTTTCCAGGGCCATCTCTGCTGCATCTTGAATCAAATGAAATGCAACTTCCGTGCGGGTCGCTTTCTGAATAGCTTCAGACATCTCCTTGAACGCACTTAAATTAGCAGGCTGGATAAATGATGTCTTTTGAATCGATTCAGCCATATCCTTGAAAGCGCTTAACATCTCAGGCTGGATGAATGATGTCTTTTGAATCGATTCAGCCATATCCTTGAAAGCGCTTAACGTCTCAGGCTGGACGAATGATGTCTTTTGAATCGCTTCAGCCATATTCTTGAAAGCGCTTAAATTCACTGGATGGATGGATGCCTTCTGAATCGCTTCAGCCATATCCTTGAAAGCGCTTAAATTCACAGTCGCGATCGGTGCCTTCTGAAACACGTCCGATATTTCTTTGAAAGCGCTTAGGTTCTGCGGGACTAAGCGAGTCAAATCAACTGCACCAAATTTTGTAAGTTTGGTTATTATTTCATTTGTTAATTGATCGCGGACGATAGCTCCATCGGCCTTTCCTCGCACCTGTTTCATAACAGGTCCCATAAGTGGATCTATCGATCGCTTTCCTTTGGAGCGAATTAGATCTTCCTTGCTATCAGCCACTGAACGCACAACAGTTTCCAAGCCAGCTTCATCCACGCCCGCCAGGCCCGTCGCAGCCGCCGCTTCATCTGCCGTCATTTCCGGATGCTCGGCCAGGGCGCGCAGCAGATCCGTCAGGCCCTCTTTGGCCACCCGGCCCTGGGCCATGATGGCCAAGCTCTCCACATAATGCCGGTCGATCAGATTGGAGACGGGCACGGCCGCCCGGGCCAGCTCGATGGGGATAGTCTCCAGGGTCCGGACCACAATGGAAGGAGAAACCGGATAATTTTGCACAATCTCTTCAAAGAGCGGATAGCTGGGGGAGGCAGCCATAACTTTAGCCTGCTCGGCATTCAAGCCATATTCGTGCTCGAAACGTTTGGCGCGCTCTCTAGAGAGCTCAGGCAGTTGCAACTGACGAATCATCTCATCCGTGATCACCACCGCAGGTACATCCGTTTCCGGATACATGCGGGCGGAACCGGGCAGAGGCCGCATGTACTCCGAGCAGCCGTTGGGCAGAGCCCGGCGCGTCTCCTCCGGCACGAAGGCGATCGCTTCACGGGCTCGAACCAGCACCGCTTGTAGCGCCTTTTCCGCTCTGTCCCGCGGCCCAGTGACCATGATCACGGCATCGCTCTCGCCTGCCGCCAGAAGGCTGCGCACGGCTTCAACCTCCTCGGCAGTTACGCCGTAAGCAGGAAGCTCATCGCTGTGAAATATTCCTCCCACACCGGCTCTTTTGGCTCGGTCCGACATCTCGGAGCCCAGCCGACGGTCGGGCTGAATCTCCCGGCCCACCAGTCCGGCAAAGCCCGCCAGCCGGCAGGCCAGGACCACCCCGCCACTTTTGATGGAACGGGCCAGCACCTTGGAGCCGGTATTCGCGAAGATATCAGATACATCCCAAACCGTGGCATCAACCGAAGAGCTGCGACAGACCAACTCCTCTTTTATCTCCAGTAGCCGCACCTGGCGTAGTGCCTCAAACTCCACAACCTTATCGACCAGATTGAGGGCCTGCACACCTTTAACTTCCACCCGCGCTCCGCCTTTAATGGAGACATTTACATCCTGGCGGATGGTACCTAGACCCCTTTTCACGCGACCGGTAGAGCGCAGGATCATTCCCAGATAAGAGGCAACCTCACGGGCGTGCGCGGGAGAGACGATATCCGGAGCCGTGCCGATCTCCACCAGCGGTATTCCCAACCGGTCTAATGAGTAGACTACGCTGTCTCCTCGGTCTTCGATGATGCGCGCCGCTTCCTCTTCCAGGCTGAGGATGCTTATGCCCACAGCTCCAGAGGAGGTATCGATGCTGCCGTCCGAGCCGACGTAGCCGGTGCGCTGGAAACCGGAGGTATTGGAGCCGTCTATCACCATTTTACGCATGGTCTCCAGCTCATCTACGATCTTCATGTTGAGCAGCCGGGCAATGACCAGGGATATCTCGAGAGCCTCGGCATTTATCTCTCGGGGAGGCTCTTCATCCGCTTCTACCAGACAGGTGCTGTCATAGGACTTGTAATGGAACCTTCGCGTAACCAAGACCTCTTCTAGAGCGGCGCGATCGATCTCGCCAAGCTCGCTTCGGGAAGGTCGCAGATACCGGAAGAACTCGAAATTGGACTCTTCTACCTCCCGATGTTTGGTGGGGCAGCCGCAGAAGAGCTTACAAGCCGTGTCAAGCTGCTGGTGAATCTCAATGCCGCATATCAGGCCTAGAGCATGGTAATCTAATGCCATCGATCTACCTTTCTGAGACCAGGGGAGGTTTAACTCTTTTGACTGCCTCTCTGATATCCTCGGACTTGACCGTCTTTCTCTTGGCATGATTGGCCCAGCCGACTGCTTCCCGGGCCACCTCTAAGCCATAGCCTTCTAAAACCTCTGCCAGCGCATCCCTCGCGCCTTCGCTCACTCTCTTAGCTCCCGCCTCGCGGATGAGTCTGCTCACCGGGGCAACAGGAAGTATCGGCATTTGTCATACACCTCATAAATCCGGATTTTGCAGCCAGAAAAGACAAAATTTAAATCTTCGAGAGCTACAAGCCAGAATAAGCTGTCTATTCACCTGTAATTCCATATATAATTTTTGTTGGGCAAAGGTTTTCTTTATTAGGGTTTATTTGAAAAATAAAGCCAGAAGAGGGGAAAAATCCCAAAAATGGATGGGAAATGTTATTTAGGTTGTCGCGAATAACATTAGCAAGAGAGGAGCAAACGATGAGCGAGCTGGTATGTAAGGCTATTATTTATAAAGATTTAGAAGATGTTTATGGCCCCTGTGGATGCGGCATGAACCTGGCCACATTGCCCGTACTTCTTCCCCGAGACTGGGTCGTAGTGGAGCGCCCATCTCAGGCGGAGTATGACGAATTTTGCAAGGGCTTTGATTTCAGGCGAACCTCGGGATTTACCTGCAACCAGGTCTTTGAGCATGAGATGGATGGAACAGAGTACATGGCCAACTTCTCTTGCTGCTCGGAGTGTGCAGAGAAGGCAGTAGAGAACGGTTATGCGACCTATGCCACGAAATCTTACCCGCGAGCACTGCGCTAAAAACAAAGAGGTATCCCTTTGAAGTACAGAGTATATTCCACACCGTCCTGCCCCAAATGCGAACAGCTCAAAGCGGCACTGGGAAAGGCCGGCATCTCTTTTGAGAATCTGGATATGAGCACCCCCGAAGCCCTCACGGAGCTACGCATAAACGGGGTATTCACCCTTTCTGCTCCCGTGCTTGAGGTGGATGATAAGTTCTACACGGTAGAGGAGCTTTTCTCCGGCGAGAAGCTTGGGGATCTGGCAAAGATCCTCAAGAGCTAAAACTCCCTGCCCCGCACGCGACTTATATCGAAGACTGCGGTGCTGGCTACATGCATTACCGCGAAGGTGCCTGCTTGAATGGGATCAGTTACTACCAGATCCGCCTGCAGAGGAACTGATCCTGCCATCTTCAGGGCAATAACCGGTATCCCTTCCTCCTGTAGCCTTTTCACCTCTTTGGTGATGCGGCCGCCCATGAGGGCTCCTGCCAATACCAGGATAGAGGCGCGCGGCAGCCGGCAGACAGCGCTCACGGCATCGGCAATAGCATCTTCTCCCACCAGGGGAATGGTATCCACGCTGATGCGCTCGCCTCGCAGATTATGCCGGTCGGCCTCGCTCACAGCACCTACCGCGACCTGAGCCACCTGGGCGCCGCCGCCTATAATGATCACCCGGGAGCCGTAGATCTTCTCGAAAGGCTCGTGGATGGAGACCTCGAAGATGGAATCAAAGGAGGTCAAATCTTCTACAACCCCTAAAACATCATCTTCCGGGCAGTCTATCTCCATATAGACCGAGGCTTTGCCCTGATTCATGCCTCTTTCCACAACAAACTGTTGAGTGTAGACGATGTTGCCGCCCATTTTGGCCACCGCGCCGGCGATGTCGCGCAGCATTCCCGGACGATCCAAACATATCACATTAATCGCTGTGCTCATAATCGTGCCTCATTATCACTAAATGGTGCTGGGAAACTTTAATATGACTAGTGGTTTACTTTAAGCCGATGGATTTTTGTCCCCAATGTAAGAGCATGATGATGCCCAAGGACGGCATGATGGTCTGCAGAAAGTGCGGCCACATGATACCGAAAACCGTAGGCGAATCCATGGTCAGCAAGACCAAACAACTGGATCGCGTAGTGCCTGTCTTAGAGCAGGAGTCGTCGGGCCTGCCTACCACCAATTCCAGGTGTCCGGAGTGCGGCAACAATATAGCATACTGGTGGCTTCGCCAGCTTCGTTCCGCTGATGAGAGCGAGGTTCGCTTCTTCCGCTGCACCAAATGTAGCAGAACCTGGCGAGAGTATGACTAAGCATCAACTATATTAAATATTAAACGGTTCTAAAGGAGGAGGCTCAAGGAATGTTCAAGGCAGTAATCAACGCAGAGACTCTGCGCGATGCAATCGATTCAGTCTCTTCTCTGGTGGATGAAGTTAAGTTCTCCATATCGGAAAATGGCCTGGAACTGAAGGCTGTAGACCCTGCGAACGTGGCTATGGTTTCGCTCAAGATCGGCAATGAGGCCTTCGAATACTTCAAAGCCGATACTTGTGAAATCGGCATAGACTTGGTTCGGCTCAGTGATGTACTGAGCATGGCCGATAAGGGCGAAAATGTGCAACTGGAGCTGGAAGAAGAGAGCCACAAGCTGAAGATTGGAGTGGGATCCCTCTCCTACACCTTAAGCCTGATCGATCCCACTGCCATCAGGAAAGAGCCGCGCATACCCGAACTGGATCTGCCGGCTCACGTAACACTCCCTGGAGTGGAGCTACGCCGGGCGGTAAAAGCCGCAGAAAAGGTCAGCGATCATGTAATACTGGGCGTCTCTGAGGAGGGCTTTTACATGGAAGCCAAAGGAGACATAGATTCGCTCAAGCTAAAGATCCCCAGCACTGAGCTCTTGGGCATGAAGCCCGGCGAGGCCAGGAGCCTCTTCTCTCTGGACTATCTGGAAGACATGTCCAAATCCATCAGCAAGGCGGGCGAGGTCACACTGGAGATGGGCATAGATTATCCGCTGCGTATTCACCTCAAGCTGGGCCAGCATGTGGAGATCAATTACCTACTAGCTCCCCGAATCGAACAGGAATGAGGATCTCCGATTACCCTTTTACAGAAGAATCGGCTAGCCTGGTGCGAAAGGTCGGCTACTCTTTAGAAAGCCTTCTTAGCAAGACCTCTTTTAAGACGGTGCGGGGCCGGGCCGCAGAAAGGGTAGCAGAGTCTATGAGCGGCACTATTTCCGAAAGCTCAGCCAATACGGAAGCTGAGCTACTGGCTGAGCTTCTCTCTTATCCTCTGGCCAGAGTCATGGTCTCGTGTCTAGGCGACTCCATTTTGCTACGACGCTATGCTCTGGCCGAGGCAAAGCTGGCCTATAAAAGGATGCAAAATGAGAAGGAAGGGCTGGCGGCCATCGCAGACGACCTGGGGCTTCATCCCCAGGGACCCGGCCCCTACAAGATTCATTTTTCCGAGTATATTCGGGCGGCGCACAGCATGCATAGTCCCAAATGGAAGCTGACGAACCGCGATCTTCAGCAGGGCTACCTCACCATTACAGAAGAGGAGCTGAAAAGAATCATGGAAGAAGCTGCTCGAGAGAAGATCTTAAAAGGGCTGCCTTTGCCTGTAGACGAAAAGATTTGCGCCACTCTCCAGGAATACCTGGGGCCGCTCAAAGAACAGCTCGATATTATAAGAGCCCGCGACAAGGTGGACCTGGGGCATGTGGAGGAGGGAGCCTTTCCGCCCTGCATCAAGAAGATGCTCTCCGAGGTTGGCAAAGGCACCAACCTGGCCCACAGTGCGCGCTTTGCTCTGGTCAGCTTTCTCTTGCAGATCAATATGACAGCCGACGAGGTCGTATCTCTCTTCAACACCAGTCCGGACTTTGATGAGGAGAGGACAAGATACCAGGTGGGGCACATCGCGGGAGCCTCCGGCACTCACTACAAGCCTCCGGCCTGTGCTACCATGACCACCTACGGCAACTGTCCCGGCGAGGACGAGCTATGCAAAAGGATAAGGCATCCCCTCAGCTACTATGAGCGAAGGATGAGGACTTTTAAGCCCCTTCCGCCTGAGAAAGAGCAAAAACAAGGGACTTGATCCGGGCATCACCAACATTCTCTGGCCTGGCCAGCAGTCTAATCTCATCGTGTCCCAGGGGCCGAAACCCCAGGCCCGCCTGGGCTGCGGCCCGGCGTTCTGCAAAGCCCACCTCCGCCCGTCCGGAGGCAACGGCTGCCGCCACGGCTGAATGCGTCCTGGCCACTCGCACATAGCGGGGCTGTGTCAGGCCCAAGGCCAGCAGGTGTCGCTCAAATGCGGCCTGCATGGCAGAGTCCCGGTGCCAGCCCACAAGGCGCCGGTCAGAAAGGTCTGACAGAACATCAGCATCCCGGAAGACCAGGCCCAGCTCTCTTTTGAACCCCCAGATCAACGACATGCCTTCCTCTGCCGTCTCCCCCGAAACGCAGGCCAGGTCAGCCACGCCGTCCTCCAGGTAGAGTCGGGCTTGGAGCGATCCGGTATTCAGGAGCACCAGACGCCAGGGCACTCTCTCGGCCAATTGCTCCAGGAGCATGCAGTTTTCCCCCACCACCACCAGATCGGCGGCTTCCACCTCACTAAAGAGCTCCACCTCTACCTTCTCGCCCTTCTCCAGATATTCGACGCCTGAAGGGATGTCTATGACCCCATCCGCCCCGGCCAGGGTGGTGATGGAGCCGCTGCCCTTGTCCACAGGATAGACCAGCTCGCCGGATAGGCCCACGGCCAGCATCTGCCGGCGGCCTTCCAAGCGTAGCGGCCCGGCCAGTCGGCCCGTCATTCTTTTTCCCAGATTTTTTTGGCCTAAAGCGGCGCGAATGGCGGGAGCGGCCAGGCAGGAGAAGACGGTCAGAGCACTGGTAGGATAGCCGGGCAGGCCCAGGCAGGGCTTGTCATTGATCAGGCCGAAGATGGTGGGCTTGCCGGGCTTGAGGTTCACGCCGTGAAATATCAGCTCGCCCTCCTCCTCGATCACCTGAAAGATCATGTCCCCAGCCCCTGCGGAGGTGCTGCCGCTCACCAGAATCATGTCGCACTCTCTGGCCATCTTTTGCAGCATCGCTGCCATTGATCCCTTTTCATCGGGAAGGATGCCGTATGGAACGGCACAGGCTCCGCAGTCGGCCACAGCCGCAGCAATGGTGTAGCTGTTGATGTCATAGATTTGGCCCGCGGCCAGCGGCTGACCGGGCGGCACCAGCTCATTGCCGGTAGAGGCCACGCCTACCTTGAGGCTACGCACCGCCACATCGGTCCGGCCAAGAGCAGCCAAAACCCCCATCTCGCGCGCCGCCAGCCTGCATCCGGGAAAGAGCACGGCTTCGCCAAAAGAGATATCGCTTCCCGCTGCCTGCACGTTCTCGCTGCTGAAAACCGGCCTTCTGATCAGGGCCCGTTCTCCCTCGGCCTGGCTGTATTCGATCATGACCACAGCGTCTGCGCCGTCTGGCATCATGGAGCCGGTGGAGACCTCGGCTGCCTCGCCCCGCGCCACCTGCAGTTGGGCAAGAACGCCCATGGGAACGCTGCCAGCCAGCCGAAGGCAGACGGGCCGGTCCTCTCTGGCGGCCAGGGTGTCCTCCGCCAGCAGGGCAAAGCCATCCATGGAGGCGCGAGCGAAGCCCGGCACATCCTGAGAGGAGACGACCTTCTCGGCCAGGATGCTGCCCCGGGCCTCGTGCAGCGGCACAGCTTCTGTTGCCGTGCGGGGAAGGCGGCTCAAAACGATAGATTGGGCTTCCTCCAGCGAGATGAGGCTACGAAACTCTTTGCGCATGAGGTACATTTTGGGGCGAGAGGATATAAAAGGCACTTCGATGCAAGAAAAGGACGGAATAGGTGTGATGGGACTGCACGAGAAACTCCCGAACAAAAAATTGAACTAGCAAAAGGATGAAAGGTACAAAGACATGTCAGAGGTAAAAGCCACAGTCTCTCTTCCTATTGCCTTGGCCCAGAAGGTTAAAGAGCAGATTCAAGCAGGCTGGTTTCCAGATCTTGACAGCCTGGTGGTGGAAGCACTCCGTCGATACTTGGAGAGCCATAGGGATGAGTTGATGGAGCATTTCATTCGCAAGGACCTGGTGTGGGGACTGCAAGGCGATGACTGAGGCGGTCCTAGGGTCACGGTTTACGCGAAGACGCGAAATCGCGATGAGAACAGGGCAATTCTTGCCATGCACTCATTGATTTTCGTCTCAATCGATGACGCATTTGTAATAATTAAGCGTTTGCGACCGTCTCGCTTATAACCAGCAAATGATAATTATTTATCAAATGGATGAGACGACTCGAACAGAGGCTGCAAAAAATAGGCAGATGGATAGCCAGTCAGCGAACCCTGTGCTATCGTCTCCCAGTACCAATATTAGGTCTCAGGATCACAGTCAATTCCTGGATACGATTTCAAATCGTCTATTCGCTATTCTAAAGATCGTAGTATTCTCGCTATTATTATTAGCTATAGTTCTAATTTTTATAAAAATATATACCCAACAAGGCGTCGTGATTATGCCGTTTGAGGTAAGCAAGAATGAAAATCTCAACGGTATTGCAGTCGCAGATCAGCTCACTGCGGAGCTATTTCGGATTCAGCAGATACATAATGTTAAAAATGAAGATATAGCTATAAAGACGGGTGGCATCTATAGTTATTCTCCTAACTTTTTACACTAAAAATTTATCCACCCAGGATTTTGAATATCCATCTTTTCTATAATAAAGTATATTTAAAGCGCAGTCATGGCTTTTGACAATCGCTTCATTAAAATATGTGTATTTGGA
>JAPKXZ010000036.1 GCA_026394555.1 Methanothrix sp. | reverse complement strand
GTAAATCAACGCCCGGACCGGGATTCGAACCCGGGTCGAAAGCTCGACAGGCTTTCATGATGGGCCACTACACCATCCGGACAGTTTTCAGATCCCGCCTCCCAGATTCGAACCGGGGACATCGCGGTGACTGCGCGTAGCACCTCTACGGTGCGAGACATACTACAGCCGCGCACTCTACCAGGCTGAGTTAAGGCGGGCCTCTCGCTACCAGGTAATTCCTTGTACTTAAGCCCTTCGAGCCTAATGCCCGCAAAACACTTTTTGGTGGGGGCAGTGCTATGGCAAAATATAATTATCGGATGCAATCTGCGGGTGGTTGATGCTTATAGGAATTATGTCCGATGCCCATGACAGTATCCAAGGCGTCAAGGATGCTCTCGGGGTTTTTTCTCAAAAGAAGGTGGCTCTGGTGCTCTTTGCCGGTGACATGATCGGCTCGGGCAACTGCTACACCTTCGAAGGCTTTGCCATTCCCGTCAAGCTCGTCTACGGAAATAACGACGGCGACCGCGTAGGTTTGCAGCGCGAATTTGCCCGGGTGGGCGGCGAGTACCTGGGCGACTTTGGAGAGATCGAGGCAGACGGCTTGAAGATCGCACTCCTGCATGGCACCGAGGAGGCGCTGGTAAAGGCAGTGGTAGCCTCACAGCTCTACGATGTCGTGGTCCGTGGCCACAACCATCGCGCCGAGGTGACGAGGCAGGGCAAGACGCTCCTGGTCAACCCCGGCGAGATCTGGGGCCACTTCACCGGCATCTCCAGTGTAGCCATCCTCGACACCAACAGCCTTGTGGTGGAGATGATCGAACTGGGCCGCTTCAAGACCATTCAAGAGATCCTCAAAGGATGACGACCGGTGCCCTCATTGCCTCTTTGGGCTGCTATCTCCGGATAGAATGGCGCGAAGGGATGGTGACCAGGATCTATTTTTCCCAGGATCCGCCTGTCGATCGATCTGAGCTGGCTCTGGAGATCGCCGCCTGCCTGGAGTGGGGCGCGCCCAGCCCCAGGGCGGAGCTGGATATGTCCGCATGCACCGATTTTCAAAAGCAGATTTATGCCCAGGTGCAGAAGATCCCGCGCGGCCGGACCATGACCTATGGCCAGGTAGCAGAGCGCGCGGCCAGGCCTGGGGCGGCGCGGGCCGTGGGCCGGGCCATGGCCACGAATCCGTTTGCCATTCTCGTGCCCTGTCACCGCGTGGTCGCCAAGGGCGGCCTGGGCGGATATCTCTGGGGTAAAGAGATGAAGGAGAAGCTGCTCCGTCTGGAAAGGGAATCGAGTTCGCAATAGTCCTCGTGTGAGGCGATTGTCCTATTATGCAAGGGAAGTCTGGCAGCCTGGCGATCGCCCCTTGGTCGGGCCACGATCTACGCACCGTCGCATGAGGCCCTCCCCAGGCGCGCGCGGGCGGGCGGGGGGCGCGGCCATCTGCAAGATCCCATCAGATAGAAAGGCCCTGATGGCCCGCCTATTTTATCTATCAGAATGCGTAAAAATAGGACTGTGATCTCATGTTCGTTCTAACTGCGGTGATTCACAAGGAAGAGGAAATGTACATCGCTGAGTGTCCTGAGGTTGGGACAGTGAGCCAGGGTTTTACTATCGAAGAGGCCGTCGTCAATCTGAAGGAGGCAACGGAACTTTACCTTGAGGAGTTTCCATTGGAAGGAGAACTCAAGAAGGCTTTTGTGACAACCTTCGAGGTGCCACAGGTTGCTAAGACTTAGGAAGGTCTCCGGTGAGGATGCAATCAAGATCCTCTGCAACAACTTCGGATTCGATATATCCGGTAGCTCCGGAAGTCACATTAGGCTCTCAAAGATGACTTCAGAGGGAAAGGTAGGAACAGTTGTGCCAAAGCATCCCGAACTGAAGATCGGCACATTAAAAGGCATTTTGAAGCAGGCCAGAGTGGACCCGAAGGATTTTGCGGAATGTCTTTAACTTCAATTCAGGGCAAAAAAGTCGACTTCAGTACGAGAGCTCTGCCTCCCCGCGCCCCGGCGGGCCTCCGCTGCCCGGCCCCCCCACAGCCGCACGAAGCTGCTGCCCACACGCGCGCGCTGGCGGGGGGCCGCTCGGAGCCAGCTCCGGGTCTGGAGCAGGCAGCTAATGTCTGTCCAAAGATTCATATCCAATCATCACTAAGATTTATATCGTTAGAGCCACATTTTTCCAGTTGGTGAGAGAATGAACGACATCGTCGAGGTATCCAGGGATGTCTTTGAGCCCATCGCCATGCTCGTAAGAGAGGGCTTATTTAAAAACGAGAAGGATGCCCTGAAATGCCTCGTTCTGGATCAGGCTGCATCAAAGATCCGCCAATTCGATTTCAAGATAGCGGAAATGTGCGCCAAGTATAAAATGAGCTTTGAGGATTTTAAGAGCCGCATTGAATCAAGGATTGGGGAAGAGGACTTTGAAGAATGGGATGACTTCATAATTTGGGAGAGCTACGAATCGGCTCGAAGCTACTGGAGAAATGTCGAAGCCAGACTTAAAGGTCTCAAGGCATGAAAGCGCAAGAGATCAAATGGTACAAAGATGGGACAATGCTCCTCATTGGCCCAATATGAAGACCTCTCCGCATCATCTTCATCTAGGCAGTGAAAAGAATGTTTTTGAGTGCAGAGAAGTTTTCGTTAAGGATGTTTTGGATGAGATTAAAAATATAATATAAAAACATGAGCTCCAGATTCATTTTAGCGATCCATTTCGGATACCGATCGCAATATCTTCCTTCTGGCTGAACGGGCTAGACGCTACCGTTCGCCCTGCTTTGCGGGGCACACAGACGCGCCCCGGGCCGGCCTCCGCTGCCCGGCCCCCGCACATCCGCACGGCAACCTGCGAGATTTTACAGGAGCTTGCGGATACCATCTTTGTCAACTATTTTAAGAACGGTTTTTTTGTCGAAAAGGCAGCATTTTCTGTGCTGGCCAACGCATGGCAACATCAAATCCAGCAAATAGAGATCTGTGGTGAGAAAATAGTTCTCTTTGCCGTCATTGAATGCTGAGCTGTATGCCAGAGCATGAGCCAGGTGATCTTTGTCGGTTCGATTGAAAGATCTCTTATCGAAGTCTCTCAAGATTGCAGATGGCAGACTGCTCCAGGGATACAATAAAAAGAGGCTTTAGCTCAGAACAGGTATTTCTGATGCAAAGAAGGTCGTCTTCCCTATCCTCTGAAATGCATATCAGCATGATCTCGCCAAGGACGGAGAACGGCAAGATAATCTCATGCCCGGCATTCTTTATCCTTCTAAGAAGTGTCGAGGTACGAGAATCATTCACCGAATCGAACAGCACATCTGCATCTAAAAACACCCGCATGAAAATTAATCCAGATCTGCAAGGAGATCCTTTAAATGCTCTTTGCAGGCACTAAACTGTGCTTTGGCCTGATCTTCAGATATGACTTCCACGATGATGCCATCTGAATTAACCAGTCCACCGTAAGGCATCTTTCTGGCAGTCTCTCTGGTGTATCTCTTTCCGAGCACGCTCATAGTATCGGGCTTGTCCATGATTTCCACACGTCTCCTGTATTATTGGATATCTGCTGACTTAAATACTTTTTCTGAGAGATTTTGCCTATTGACATCTCATCAAGCTCAATACCTAGGGCAACACTCGTCCCATTGCCATTCGAGGCGGGCTAGCTCCGCCCGCCTTGCTTTCTGGGGCACACCGCCACGCGCCCGGCGGTCCTCCGCTGCCCGGCCCCCGCACAGCGGCACGAGTTCGCCACGCCCACACACACGCGCGGGCGGGGGGGCCGCCCGGACATCAGCAAAAAGAGAAGGAATAAATAACTTGCAATGCATCTCTGGATACTAGCGATTGGATCACTGGAGCAAAGAGCTTGAATATCTATAATAAACTGCAAGAGCGTCGTGCGGAGATAATAGCCATCGCTGCAGAGCACGGAGCCTACAATGTTCGCATCTTTGGATCAGTAGCCAGACATGAGGCCGATTCGGCCAGCGACCTCGATCTTCTGGTGGAGATGGAGCCAGAAAGGAGCCTTCTCGATCTGGGTGGACTGCTCATGGACCTTCAGGAGCTTCTCGGCTGCCCGGTTGACGTCGTGACTGAGAAGGGGCTCCGAGGACGTATCCGTGAGCGCGTACTCAAAGAGGCCACTAAGTTATGAGAGACGACCGGGAATGGTTGCTGGATATCCTGGAATCCATAGAGCGAATTGAGAAGTATTCCTCCAGAGGCAGACAGACTTTTGAGGAAGATGAATTGATCCAGAGCTGGATCGTACACCATCTACAGATAATTGGTGAAGCTCTCCGTTCAATATCTGATGGTTTTAGGAGAGAACACAACGATATTCCCTGGAAAGAGACCATCGGTATGAGGAATATCTTGGTCCACCGCTATTTTGACCTGGATACGGATCTGGTCTGGAAGGCAGTAATGAGAGATCTGCCTGATCTAAAGGAAAAAGTGAGATCGGCCTTAGTGGAAGATGACAGGCCCTCATTTTGAAACGGAGCCTCACGCCTTCTCAGTGGAGTGAGTGGCATGGCTGAGATTTATGGTCAATTCGCCGATGTTCATGATGTAGTCAAGCATGCGCTCCAGACTGCTGGCCAGAACCAGCCGAACCACCATCTCCGATTTGTCTTTGCTGTCGGATGATTTGGCTATCCCCTCCGCATGCTTCTGAACCTCTCTTATTCGGTCTATGAGTTCATTGGCCTTGTTGGAGTTGGTCTGCAGCAAATAGGATATAGAGTCGTCAAGCAGGCCGCATAGCAATGAATCCATGCGGGAAAGCTCCGCTTTCAAATCCTCGGGCAGGTTGTAGCTTCGCAGGCTGGCGATCTCGGCAATGCGATGGGCGTGGTCCGCTATGCGCTCCAGGTTGGAAGCCGCCTGCATATAATTAAACGCAGTAATGGGATTGAGCGTTTCCTGCCGGACAGAGCCCGATCTCAGGATCTCAGTGAACTGACGGGAGATAAGAAGGTTGAGCCGGTCCACGTCATTGTCCCTCTGGATAACATCAATCGCCAGCTCCTCGTTATTATTTAAAAGGCTGGAGAGTGAATCGGTGATCATGGATTTCACTACGGTTCTGATTCTTTTTAGCGCCCGTTCGGACTGAAGCTCCTCGGAGCTTAATAGATCCTGAATTACCACCTTGTTTATGGTCTCCTCCAAAATCTCGGGGCCTATGAGTTTGTTGACGATCTGGTGCAGGTCCTTCTTCTGCATAGAGGACATGTGCCCTGATGTAACCTCAATGGTTCTATAGCCGCCCACGTAGCATCCGATGATATCCCTTACCAGATGCTCACCCATTTTGTCGCCAATATCCAGGCGCACTCGCAGGTCGCGCTCAGAGCGATCCGTGGACAATGTGAGAGATCCATTATCCCCCTGATTAATGTAAATTATCGAACCGGCAGAAATGCCGTTCTTTGTCGCCCAGCTTTTGGGAAGGGAGACGATAAATGTCGACTTGCCGGTTCTCTGTACCTTTCTTGTGTCCATAAATAGCCCTAATTGAGATGTTCTCTCTTTGCTTCCACCATATAGACGATCGTCTCACAAATATTGCAGATATGATCGCCGGTCCTTTCCAGATGCCGGTTCACCATGAGCAGAGCTGTTCCTTCGTTGATCACATCGGGCCTTTCAATAATTATTTTCAGGAGCTTGGTTCTGGCTTTGACATAAAGCCCATCGATCTCATAATCCCATTTGGTGACCTGTCTGGCCAAATCTGCGTCGCTGTTCATGAGGGCCTCCATGGACTGCTCAAGCATCTTTTTGCTGATCTCTGCCATGCGAGGAATGTACTCGAGCTTAGTTATCTGAATCTTATTTTGTGATTGTGTGGTAACTCTGGCCACATCTACCGCCAGGTCGCCGATCCTCTCCAGATCGATGCCAATCTTCAAGATGCCGATAATGCGTCTGAGATCTTTGGCCATAGGTTGCTGCAAAGCCAGGAGCTCCATGCATAAATTCTCTATCTTCAGGCTCAAATCATCCATTTCTTGGTCCTGTTTGATGACCTCTCTGGCCTGATCCACATTTGCATCAACTAAGGCTAAAACAGATTTATCTATAGCTTCCCCACCCCGATCTGCCAGATCTTTTGTAAGATTTTTCAGCTCCTTCAGATCTCTGTGATACCGCTCACGATACTGGCTCATCTTACCTCTCCTCAAAACCTTAGCTATTAGCCAAATCTTCCGGTGATATAATCTTCCGTGCTCTTTATCGTCGGCATCTCAAAGATGCGTTTTGTCTTTCCCACCTCGATCAGCTCGCCGAGCAAGAAGAAGGCAGTGCAGTCGGATATCCTGGCTGCTTGCTGCATGTTATGGGTCACAATCACCTGGGTATAGTTGTCCTTTAAGGTCTCCATGAGGCTCTCGATCTTGCCGGTGGAGATGGGATCGAGAGCGCTGCATGGTTCGTCAAATAAGATAACATCGGGCTTCATAGCCAGCGTTCTGGCGATGCACAGCCTCTGCTGCTGGCCGCCGGATAGACCCAAAGCCGGCTGGTCCAGCCTCTCGCAAACTTCCCCCCAGAGGGCGGCATCCAATAGACTGCGCTCTACAACTTTATCGACATTTTTCAGCCCATGAATTCTGGGGCCATAGGCAATGTTGTCGTAAATGGACATGGGAAATGGGTTAGGCTTTTGAAATACCATGCCTATCCTTTTGCGCAGTTCCACGACATCGACATCTTTTCCATAAATATCGATATCGTCATAGAGGACCTGTCCTTCAATGCGAATCTTGGTTACGAGATCGTTCATCCGGTTCAGACAGCGGATAAAAGTGGACTTGCCGCAGCCGGATGGTCCGATGAGCGCTGTAATCTTTTTTTCAGGAATATCCAGGCTTATGTCCTTGAGAGCTTGTTTTTCTCCATACCAGAGATTTAGATTTTTCGAGATGATCTTCGTTGTCACCCTAGATCCCTTTTAGTGTCATTTGTTCCAATTGGCTTGACCGAGAGATGACTATATAGATCTTCCTATATAGACTATATATATTCTCGGGTGCATACAAATACTGGCTAAAATCATGCGAATCTTTTATATAGAACTTCAAACTGGTAGTATGAAAAAAAGTCGGGGAGGACTATAGGTTTGGCAGGTTTGAGCGGCGTACCGATAATTATATTGAAAGAAGGAAGCAAACGAGATACAGGTAAAGATGCGCAGCGCAGGAACATCATGGCTGCAAAGGCGGTCGCAGAGGCTGTTCGGACCACCCTTGGACCCAAAGGGATGGACAAGATGCTCATCGCCGGCGAAGAGGCAACCATCACCAATGACGGTGCCACCATTCTCAGAGAGATGGATATTGAGCACCCAGTGGCCAAGATGATTGTCGAGGTGGCAAAAGCCCAGGATGATGAGATTGGAGACGGCACCACCACTGCGGTGATAATCGCGGGCAAGCTGCTGGAAAAGGCCGAAGCGTTACTGGATATGGATGTCCACCCCACAGTTATTGTGCAGGGATACAAGCAAGCTGCAGCCAGGGCGCAAAAAGTGCTTTCCGAGATGGCTATAGATGTCTCAGGCGACGAGCTCGTGCTTTTGAAGATTGCCCAGACAGCCATGCGAGGAAAGGGCATAGAGATCGCCATGGATACGCTGGCAAAAATATCGGTGGATGCAGCACGAGCTGTGGCCGGTTTTGAGGGCAAGGACATTGAAGAGAATATCAAGATCGTCCTGATCCCAGGCGGCAGAATCGAGGACTCTGTCATAAACTACGGCATAGTAATCGAGAAAGAGAGAACAACCCTGGAGATGCCCAAAAGCGTAGCGAATGCCAAGATTATGCTCCTGGAAGGCACTCTCGAGCTGAAGAAGCTGGATACGGATGCCAAGATCACTATTACAGAGGCCAAGAATCTCGCCAGCTTCAAAGAGGGCGAAGAGCTGGTTATAAGGTCTCAGGTTGATGCCATTGTCGCAGCCGGAGCCAATGTTGTCTTCTGCGAGAAGGGCATCGGCGTTTTTGCCCAAAACTATCTGGCAAGGCTGGGAATTTTAGCTGTTCGCCGGGTTAAGAGAGAAGATCTGAAGATGCTGGCCTTGGCCACGGGGGGAAGGCTGGTGGGCGATGTGATGGTCGTCACTTCCAAGGATCTGGGATCGGCGGCTCTTGTGGAAGAGCGCAAGATCGGCAAAGACAAGCACATGATCTTCGTAGAGGGCTGCGAGAAGGCCAAGGCAGTATCCATCATTCTGCACGGCGTATCGGAGCAGTTCTTAGAAGAGATGGAGCGCGCCCTGGATGATGCCCTCAATGTGGTAATGGACGTCATTCGCTCGGGAAAGATTGTGCCTGGTGGAGGCGCTCCGGAGATCGTTGTGGCCGAGAATCTGAGACAGTATGCATCCACCCTGGAAGGGCGAGAGCAATTGGCTGTTCGGGCCTTTGCCGATGCAGTGGAGTCCATCCCTCTGACCCTGGCTGAGAACTCAGGTTTTGATCCCGTGGACAGCTTAGCGGCTCTGAGGGCCAAGAGCGGGCAAGGCATGAAGAACTTCGGACTGAACTTAATAACGGGAGAGCCCGCAGATATGCTGGCTCTGGGCGTTGTAGAGCCCTTAAAGGTAAAAACCCAGGCCATCAAATCGGCAACCGAAGCTGCTACCATGGTTTTGCGGGTGGATGATGTCATCGCTGCCAAGAGAGAAGAGATGGCTCCCAAGCCCGGCCAAAGCCCGCATGACTACACCAGGCCTCCCATGCAGATGCCTCACTACTAAAGGAACAAGGAACTGAAAGGCGCCGGCAAAGCCGGCCCAATTCATTCTATAAGAACAAATGTTGGGTGGAGCTTATGGCGGATGCGGAAAAAGATGCGAAATCTGAGACGAAACAGGATACTTCAGGCATGAATGTCGAAGAGCTGACACAACAGCTCACCCTTGCCAAGGCACTGGCAGAGGAACGACTCGACCTCTTGATGCGCTGTCGGGCGGATCTGGACAACGTCATGAAAAGATCGGCTCGCGAGAAAGAGGATAATATAAAATACGCCTCTCTGAAGCTCGTCTCAAAGCTTCTTCCCGTGCTCGACAGCCTGGATGTGGCGGCAAAGCACGACGAGGGCAGCAAGGTGCTCTACATGCAGCTGCTCGATATACTGTCGGGGGAAGGGCTCATGCCCATCGAGGCCAAGGGCGTGCGTTTTGATCCCTATCGACATGAAGCTCTCTTTCAGGTCACGACACAAGAGCTGGAAGAGGGCATCGTGGCAGAAGAGATACAGAAGGGCTATATCTTCAATTCTCATGTCATTCGCTTCTCAAAGGTTGCAGTGGCGAAAAGATGAATGATGATATGCTTAAATATTTACAAGTTGTGATAACTTTCAATTTCAGGAGATGAGATCTTGTCAAAAATTATCGGCATTGACCTTGGGACCAGCAACTCGGCAGCTGCAGTTCTAATCGGCGGCCGACCCACCATAATTCCCAGCGCAGAAGGGACAAGCATCGGCGGCAAGGCATTTCCATCCTACGTGGCCTTTACTAAAGAGGGCCAGGTTCTGGTTGGTGAGCCTGCTAAGAGACAATCAGTCACCAATCCGGATGGCACCATCCAGGGCATCAAACGCAAGATGGGCACGGACTACAAAGTCAAGGTTTACGGAAAGGAGTACAGCCCTGAGGATGTATCCGCCCAGATCCTGCGCAAGATCAAGACGGATGCAGAGACCTATCTGGCCGACACCGTGGATAAAGCCGTAATAACCGTTCCTGCCTACTTTAATGACAACCAGAGGCAGGCGACAAAGGATGCCGGAACCATAGCCGGCCTAGAGGTTGTTCGCATCATCAATGAGCCTACGGCTGCAGCTCTGGCTTTTGGCCTCGATAAGGTGGGCGAGCACAAGATCATGGTCTTTGATCTGGGCGGCGGCACACTGGACGTCACCATCATGGAGATTGGCGAGGGCGTCTTCGAGGTCAGGTCCACCTCTGGTGATACCCAGCTGGGCGGCAGGGACATGGATGAACGACTGACCAATTTTGTCCTGGGGAAGTTCAAGCAGGAGTCGGGTATCGACCTGAAGGGCGACTCCATGGCCATGCAGCGCCTGCGTGAAGCTGTAGAAGTGGCCAAGATAGAGCTATCCAGCGTAATGCAGACCAACCTCAATCTGCCCTATATTACAGCGAACGCGAGCGGCCCCAAGCACCTTTCCATGACTCTGGACCGCTCCAAGCTAGATGAACTCATCCAGGATGTCATTGAGCGCTGTCGCGGTCCCATGACCCAGGCCCTGCGGGACAGCAAGCTGGAGAAATCAGAGATCGGCAAGATCATATTAGTGGGCGGTCCTACCAGGATGCCTATTGTGCAGGAGTTCGTAAAGGGCTTCATGGGCAAAGAAATTGAGCGTGGTGTCGACCCCATGGAATGCGTGGCTATGGGAGCTGCCATTCAGGCGGGCGTTTTGGGCGGCGAAGTCAAGGATCTGCTGCTATTGGACGTAACACCTCTCTCCCTGGGCATTGAGACTTTGGGCTCTGTCACCACCAAGCTGATTGAACGGAATACCACCATTCCCACTCGAAATAGCCAGATATTCACAACGGCAGCAGACAACCAGACAAGTGTTGAGGTCAATGTGCTGCAGGGCGAAAGGCCTCTGGCCAAAGACAATGTCTCATTGGGAAGGTTTACATTGGTGGGCATTCCGCCCTCTCCTCGCGGCATTCCCCAGATCGAGGTCACCTTCGACATTGACGCCAACGGCATCATTCATGTCTCGGCCAAGGATCTGGCCACCAAGAAGGAGCAGAATATGACCATCACTGCGCCTCACAAATTGAGCAAGGATGAGATCAATGCCAAGATCAAAGACGCAGAGCGTTTCGCTGCCGACGACCTGAAGAGAAAGGAAGAGATTGAGGTCAAGAATGCGGCTGACTCTCTGGCCTATGCCTCAGAGAAGATGCTCAAAGAGGCAGGCGATGTGGCCAGCGCCGAGCAGAAAGAGAAGATCGAGAAGGCCATTGCCGACCTGAAGAATGCCCAGACGGGAGGCGAGATCTCCGAGATCAAGGCCAAGACCGATATCCTGCAAAGCGCTGTTTACGAGCTGTCTGCTGCCATGTACCAGAAGGCGGCAGCGGATCAACAGGCAAAGCAGCAGGCCCAACAGGGCTCAGGCCAAGAGCAAGCTTCAGGTCAGGGGCAAACGGATCAGACCGTGGATGCCGACTATGAGGTTGTAAACGATAAGAAGTGAAGAAGTGAACCGCTCAAAGGAAAGCCGCCCACAAGGAACTGAATAAAACATGCCGGAGAAGAAGGACTACTACGAGGTCTTGGGAGTACCCAAGGATTCGAGCGAGAAGGACCTCAAGGGAGCTTACCGCAAGCTCGCCATGAAGTATCATCCCGACAGATCGGAAGAGCCCGATGCTGAGGAGAAGTTCAAGGAGCTATCCGAGGCCTATGCAGTCCTCTCCGATCCGGAAAAGCGGCAGAAGTACGACCAGTTCGGCCATGTCGGAATCAACAGCCAGTACTCGCAAGAGGACCTGTTCCGCGGGGTGAACTTCGAGGATCTGCTGCGCGGTTTCGGGGGCGGAGGAAGAGGTGGCGGAGAGAGCATATTTGATATGTTCTTCGGGGGCGGTGGCCGGGGCCGCGGGCCCGCCCGGGGCCGGGATCTGCGCTACGATGTCCAACTTACTTTGGAGCGGGCGGCTACGGGTCTGGAGTCGACCATTGAGGTGCCGCGTACAGAGAGCTGTCCTACCTGCCACGGCAGCGGGGCCAAGCCCGGCACCAGTCCCACCACCTGTAGCAACTGCCGGGGCACGGGCCAGATCACCCGTGCTCAGAACACTCCCTTCGGACAGATGGTCACCTCCTCGGCCTGCCCCAAGTGCGGCGGCCGGGGGCAGATCATCGTCGCTCCCTGCGGGGATTGCTCCGGCTCGGGAAGGGTACGAAAGAATCGCAAGATCAACATCAAGATCCCGCCGGGCGTGGAGGATGGTCAGCACCTCAAGCTGCGCGGCCAAGGGGATGCCGCCGGGCCGGGAGGAGAGAGCGGAGACCTTTACGTGGGCATAAACGTCCTGC
Organism: Methanothrix sp.; assembly: GCA_026394555.1. GTDB lineage: Archaea > Halobacteriota > Methanosarcinia > Methanotrichales > Methanotrichaceae > Methanothrix. Next base: position 26,785 of record JAPKXZ010000036.1, on the reverse strand, counting down.
CTCACCCCATGTTCCAGCGCGTGGACAGCGACCTCCTTCTGGAAACGCCCATCAGCTTCACTCAGGCGGCCCTGGGCGCAGAGCTGGAGGTCCCCACTTTAGGCGGGCGGGCCAAGATAAAGGTGCCGACGGGGACGCAGACGGGAACCGTCTTCCGGCTGAGGGGAAAGGGCATGCCCAGGCTGCAGGGGCTGGGCTCGGGCGATTTGCATGTCAAGGTTAAGATTAAGACGCCTTCCTCCTTGACGGAGCGGCAAAAGCAGCTCTTGGAGGCGCTGGCAGCGGAGTTTGGCGAGAAGAAAAAGACGCAGACCGAAAAGGAGAAGAGCTTCATCGACAAGATCGTGGATGAGGTCAAGAACGCAGTGCAGTAATCTTACTCGAGCAGCGCTCCGCCCACAATCCTGTGCTCGCCCTCGCTATCGTGCACGATGCACCTGTCGCCCTTTTTGGCCTCGCCCCTCTCGAAGTCCCGGTATCTTTGCAAAAGAGCGATGGCCTCCTGGATCTCGAAGAGATAACGCATAATGAGCTTTTCTGCCATCTTATCCGCCTCGCCGGACGTGATCTTGCCCCCCAGACCCCGGCACTCCGAACACATCAATTCGCAGTTATCTAAATAGAAGGGGTAGGTGCGACAGAGCATGGGCCGGTCACGGTAAACGGAGCACCGGCCATTTTGATAAAACCGGCAGGATTCGCCCTCTTTTTTTAGCCTCCACTCCAGGGTATGAAAGCAGCCGTCTTTGTCCCATTCGCCCTCCTCTGGCGGGCCCACAACCTCCAGCCAGGGCAGGCCCGTGGCTATCAGGATCTGTCTTATCTCCTGGGGAAATACGACCACGCTGTTGTCTTCTCCCCGGCAGCATTCCCCGCATTGCAGGCAATGAAATCCCAACTCCCGTATCTGAGCGGCCAGCTTTGTTGGGTTGATCTTTTTCGCGGCCAGAAAAGCCTCATTCAGCTGGGCAATCATCTCTTGCATAGAGCAATGAAATTGTCCAATAGCTCCAGACCATGCTCGGTATGCACGACCTCAGGATGCCACTGCACGCCGTAGAGCGGTCTTGTCAGATGCTTCATGGCCTCTATCTCGCAGACGTTCGACCTGGCCAGGATCTCAAAGCCCTGGGGAAGCTCCGACACCAGGTCCATGTGCGAGGCCCAGGTCTTGAAATTGGCAGGCAGGCCCTTCAAGATCTCGTCTTCCTTGAGTACCCTCACATTCACCTCCGCATAGCCGCCCATGCTGCCGGCGACCACTTTTCCTCCAAAGGTGGTGCCCATGAGCTGCATGCCCAGGCAAATACCAAGAATGGGGATATCCAGATCTCTCAGATAATCCGCGCAGCGCCCGGCGCGCTCCAGTGTTGGCCCTCCTCCCAGGATGAGGCCGTTGGCGTCGATCTCCTCCGGCGGCGTCTGGTTGGAGATGAGGTCCGTCTCCACCTTTTCCCGGATGGCGCGCCGGATAAGGTGATTGAACTGTCCATAGTTGTTGACTACAAGTATTCGCATTGCCTAATCTTGCAGCGTATTATAATGATATATTTTTTGGCGAAATCTTAGAGTACAAATTTATATGAATACAGATCTTATGTTCTACGTATGATGCAACCTTTTGATGGCATACTGATCGGAGAAGCATTGGTGGGAGACGGGCCGGAGATCGCTCATATCGATCTCGTAATTGGGCCCAAAGGCAGCTGTGTAGAGCAGGCCTTTGTCAGCGCTCTGGCCTCGCCCGCCCAGGGGCATACTCCATTGCTGGCGGTCTTAGAGCCCAACCTGCCCGCCAAGCCCTTCACCCTTATGGTAAACAAGGTCACCATCAAGGGGGCTGGACAGGCAATACTCATATTCGGCCCTGCCCAGGCGGCTGTGTCCAAGGCGGTAATGGACTGCGTGGCGGAAGGGACCCTGCCCCAGGAGCTGGCCGAGGAACTGATGATTATCGTATCCGTGTTCTTAGAGTGGGATGCAAAAGACAAGAAAAAGATCTATGAATATAACTATCAGGCTACAAAGCTGGCCATCGAGCGTGCTGTAGCCAGGAATCCCTTGGTCTCGGAAATACTGGCCAAGAAAGACTCTGCAAAACATCCCTTTGCTTAGATGGGATTCATATGAAATTGCCAGTGACGGTATAGCGCTAACAAGTCATCAATGTGAAAAAAAGATTCATAAATGCCAGGACTAACTTCTGGTCATGAAATTTTCAAGTTCGAGTGGGATAGTGAGGAAAAGGAGAGTGAGGAGATGAAAGAACCGAATAAGAATAATACTAGATTCAAAGGTAAGTACAAAGATGTATTTCTCGTCTTTGCAGTTTTAATGATAACTGGAGTGCTATTGGCCGTATCGGCCTATGCACAATTAGATCAGCAGCCGCCGGGAGCTTCAGGACTGGGGGATTTCTCCACTCAGGACAACATGGGCACAGCCAGCTCCAACCAGCCGCCCACGCTCACCGCTCTTGAGAGCGATAAATCCAGTCCACAGGAAGCAGGCAGCTCCATAAAATGGACGGCCAAAGCAGCGGACCCGGAAAATGATCCCATGTCCTTCATATTCCTGCTAAAAGGGCCATCAACAAGAGACGTGTGGAAGCCTGTAAACCAGGACCCCTCCGACAATACCTGGATATGGGTGACCAATTCAGAAGACGCCGGAAATTACCAGATAAGCGTCTCGGTTAGGGATGAAATGCATGCCGGCCCTCAATTTACACCGGACGAGAAAATAAGTGACGTTTTTACATTAACTGCAGTTGAGCCTTTGCCCGTTGTGACGGCCCAAGAGCAAACCTATGTGCCGTCCGTGCAGGAGCAGCCTGCAAAGACGCAAACCTTGGCGCCATCACAGGAAGTAATCCCTGCCAATCTGGCTCCTGTCATGACCAGCTTGACACCGGTTCCTGCCAGCCCCCAGGAAGCCGGAATAGTCGTGACCTGGGAAGCAATAGCCAGTGACCCGGAGAGCGATGGCTTGCAGTACCAGTTCCTATTGGACGGTTCGCCAATAACCGGATGGCAGGATCCGAATCAATGGACCTGGGAGACCTCTGTCAATGAAATCGGAGCTCACAGCATAGAGGCAAGAGTTAAGGACGGCGCGCATAGTCCGGATGGCGATTCGTCCCAAAAAGTGAGCTTCATCATAGCCAAGCCCAATGAGAAGCCATCAATATCAGATCTATCTGCGGATAAGGCCAGCCCCCAGGAGACGGGAAGCATTGTAACCTGGACGGCCAAAGCGTCTGACTCCGAGAATGATCCAATTTTATATAGGTTCTTTTTAAACCAACTTCCTACAACCGATTGGCAGTCCAGCAACAAGTGGTCATGGACAGCAGCCGAGGGCGAAGCCCAGATAGAGGTCCAGGTTAGAGACGGAAAGCATGCCGAACAAGACGGATTTGATGACAGCAAGATCGCGACGTTCACCGTATCGCCTCCTAACCAGAAACCTGCTATTATCAATTTCAGTCCCGACAAGCAGAGCCCCCAGGAGACCGGATCTACTATCACCTGGACTGTAGAATCCATGGATGCCGAGAATGACCCCTTGCAATTCCTGTTTTCATTGGACGGGCAGGTATTGCAGGATTGGTCGAACAGCCCCGTCTGGAGCTGGACTGCGACCAAAGAGCAGGTCGGTGGGCATGTCATCGAGGCCAGGGTAAGAGATGGAAAGCATAATCCTGACGGAGACAGCACCAGCAGCGCCAACTTCGAGATAGTTCTGCCGCCTAACAACGCACCAGCTCTTAGCAGCCTGACCGCGGACCGCGAAAGCCCACAATTATTGGGAACAGCAGTTGCCTGGACGGCCCAGGCCAGCGATCCGGAATCCGATCCAATCAGCTATCGCTTCCTGGTCAACGGCACGCCTGCCACCGACTGGCAACCAGAGAATACGTGGACCTGGACGGCTACAGAGCTGCTCCTGCGCCCGAAATCAAGCCCGTGCAAGAGCCTGTGCAAACCGAGGTTGTGCCGGCGGAAGTCGTACCGGCCAAGCTCAATGAATCACCAGTCCTTAGCAGCCTTACGGCGGAAAGCGTTAGCCCACAATTATTGGGAACAGCAGTTGCCTGGACGGCCCAGGCCAGCGATCCGGAATCCGATCCAATCAGCTATCGCTTCCTGGTCAACGGCACGCCTGCCACCGACTGGCAACCAGAGAATACGTGGACCTGGACGGCCATAGAGCCCGGCACCAGCCAGATCTCTGTGCAGGTTAAGGACAGCCTGCACGAGGGAGCAGAGGGCGAAGCCGGCAACTTGAGCGCGGAGTTCACCATAAATGCACCTCTGCCGGTAGAAGGGCCTGTCACTGGGGAGAATGTACCTCCTGTCACAGATAACATAACCACACCATCAGCACCGGAAAATGTGACGGTTGCCCCGGAGACCGTAGTACCTCCAGCGACAGAGAACATAACCACACCAACGGCACCGGAAAATGTGACGCCGCAGCAGCCCGTCAATGAAACGAAGCCCGTAGGGCCTGTGATACCTCCTGCCGAGAACCGGACACCCGTCTTGAATTCACTAACCTCGGATGTCACCAGCCCCCAGATTCCCGGCACCACCATAATCTGGACTGCCAACGCTACTGATGCCGACCAAGATCCGCTGCTCTTCCGTTTCTTCCATAGCGGACCGGCAACCAGCGGAGCCTGGCAGCCTGTGACTGAGTGGAGCAGTGCCAACACCTGGACCCAAACTACATCCTCCTCGGATGCCGGCGAAAATCAGGTTAAGGCCCAGGTTAGGGATGGAAAGCACGCAGCTTCGGATAGCTTTGACAGCGAGCTGTCCGCATTCATCACTCTTCGCGAGCCTGCTCGGAACATCTCCGGCACAGCTTATGATGATAAGAACGGCAACTCCCTTTTGGATAGCGGCGAGGCCTTGTCCGGCTGGACAATTCGTCTTGCCGGGCCGGACGGCGAGGTTTCCGCCCTGACTCGCGATGATGGAACTTACCGCTTCGAGCTGCTTTTGGCGGGAAGCTACACCGTTCGCGAGACATTGCCCACCGGTTGGAAGGCTCTAAGTCCTGAGAGCGGATCTTACAGCGTGGATCTGATGGATAAAGACGCTTCTGAGAGGAACTTTGTCAATAAGCTATCATCCTACAGCATTTCCGGCATGAAGTATAACGATCTCAACGGCAACGGAGCCAACGACGGCGAGCCGGGAATGGAAGGCTGGACGATCCAGCTCTCCAAAGAGGGGAGCGTTGTCAATAGCACCACGACCGGGAAGGATGGTTCCTATAAATTCGCGGACCTGATGCCAGGCAGCTACTCGATAAAGGAAGTCGAGCAGTCCGGCTGGGCCAGGACCGCGCCTCTTGATGGATCCTATTCGGTTGTGCTGGTGGATGCCGATGTAACAGGCAAAGACTTTGGCAACCACGGATCCTGGTCCATCACCGGAGCCAAATTTAACGACCTGAATGGAAACGGAGCAAAGGATGGAGATGAGACTGCTCTTGCCGGCTGGAACATTCAGCTTGCCAAAGACGGCAATACCATCAACGCCACTACCACCGGCCAGGACGGATCCTATGCCTTCAAGAACCTCGCTCCAGGCAAATACACGGTAAGCGAAGTCGCCCAGGAAGGCTGGACTCAGACTCTGCCGGAGGGATCTTACAGCATCGATCTATTGGATGCGGACGTCTCCGGAAAAGATTTTGGCAACAAGGGCAACCTGTCCATCACGGGCAAAAAGTTCTATGACGCCAACGGCAATGGAGTGCAAGACGAGGACGAGCCCGGCCTTCCTGGACAGGAAGTCAAGCTGGTAGAGAACGGCAAAGAGATAGCCCGCGTGACCACGGGCCAGGACGGCACCTATACCTTCAGCAACCTGGTGCCGGGAACCTATGAGGTGGATGACCCCATACTGGTTACCGTAACAACGCAGATTCATGTAGTGGTGAACGTTCCGGCATTCAGCCCCAACATAATCTTTGGAATGAAATTCAACGATCTGAACGGCAATGGAATAAAGGACGCGGGAGAACCAGGTGTTCCCAATTGGGGAATCGATCTGGTATATGTGGTGCCGGGACCGGCTCCTGATATTCTGCTGGCACAGGTTAATACAGATGCCAACGGAGCCTACAAGTTCATCAACATCCCGCCCGGCAACTACGAGATCAAGGAGCTGGCCAGACAGGGCTGGACTGCGACCACACCCACAGTTCGCGCCGTTCACATCCCGGGCAGCTCCAGCAACCAAGACTTCGGCAACAAGCTGGCCACACCGCCATCTTTGGGCTCGATCTTTGGCATGAAGTTCAATGACCTCAACGGAAATGGTTTTAAGGATGGCGGCGACGCTGGGCTTTCTGGCTGGACCATCCAGTTAAAGAATGCCACAAGCCTGACCGTGATCAGTACCACAAACACGGGGTCGGACGGCACCTATGCCTTCCTGAACATCACTCCGGCAAACTACATCGTCGCCGAGGTATCCCAATCCGGCTGGACGCAGACCAAGCCGCCTGCGCCTGGTGCACAGGTTTACTCCTTTGCTCTGGCCGCCGGAGAGAACAAGCAGGGAATTGACTTTGGCAACCGCAACAATAACCTGCCGCCTACCAATCCCACGCTGGTCTCGAACCTGGCCGGCCCGCGGATGGTGGGCACGCCTGTAATCTGGACCGCTGGAGCCACTGATCCTGAAGGAGATACCCTGCAGTTCAGATTCTTCGTGCGCGGACCGGCGCCGTCCCCTGCCGTGAGGGATGACAGCGGATACTCCACGAACAACGTTTGGACATGGAACACCGTTGGTTATGCGCCGGGAGCCTATCAGATTGAGGTGTGGATCAGAGACGGCAATCACGCCGGATCGGCAGGCTTCGACATCAAGAAGACGGTTTCCTTCACACTTACCAGCGCCAACCTGCCGCCACGAGTCAACATGCTGTTCTCCGATCGGCCGGCACCCCAGTTTGTGGGAAGCTGGATCAAGTGGACAGCTCTGGCCTCAGATCCGGAAGGAGCTCCCCTGCAGTACAAGTTCTATCTGCGCGGGCCTTCTACCAACGGATTTTGGATGGACCAGACCGGCTGGGGAAATAACAACCGCTGGATCTGGAGAACCAATCCCATGGATGTCGGCACCAGCCATGTGCTGGTGGCAGTTAGAGACGGCAGCCATGCCGGACCGGGAGGATCAGACGACTATGAAATAGCCGCCTTCTCTATCATCAACCAGAACCTTCCGCCGGTTATCACTGGTCTCGCCAGCAATGTGTTTAGCCCACAGCCCATAGGAGCCACAGTGATGTGGAGAGCATCCGCCATGGATCCGGAAGGAAACCCTGTGTTCTACAGATACTGGCTGAAGGGATCCGCTACTGGAGGATCCTGGAGGATTGCGCGAGATTGGTCGACCGACCCGACCTTCGTATGGCCCACCTCGCCTGCGGACGCAGGAACAAGCGAGATTCAGGTGCAAGTGAGGGATGGCCTGCACTCCAGCCCGTCTGGATGGGATGACGATGCAGGGGCCCTGTTCACCGTGCTGCGGCAAAACCAGCCACCTGCTCTCGTCTCCCTGAAGCCGGACAAGCCCAGCTCACAAGTTGCCGGTACTCCCATAAAGTGGATGGCAATAGCCTCAGATCCGGATAGAGAGCCGGTATTCTACAAATTCTGGCTGAAGGGCCCATCGACCGGAGAAGCCTGGAAGACTGTACAGGATTGGTCGACAAAGAACCTGTGGACCTGGGCCAGTTTGGGCAGTGATCGCGGGGCTTATACCGTCTACGTCTACGCTCGGGACGGAAAGCACAATCCAGCAACCGGTTACGATAGCGCACTGGGAACATCGTATCTGCTTACACCCAATCAGCCGCCCAAGCTGATGGCCTTGTTGCCCGACAAGCTCGGCCCAATGAACGCAGGAAACCCAGTGAAATGGACAGCAAAAGCGTCCGATGCCAACAAAGAACCTATCCTTTATCGGTTCTGGTTGAAGGGCCCCTCCACAGGCAATGCCTGGAAGGTGGTGGCGGATTGGTCAATAAACAACCAGTGGACCTGGACCAATTCCGGCAGCGATAGCGGGGAATATACCGTCTATGTCTATGTTCGGGATGGAATGCATAGTCCAGCAACCGGTTACGATAGCGCACTGGGTGCATCGTATCTGCTTACGCCCAATGAGCCGCCCAAGCTGACGGCTCTTCTGCCCGACAAGAAAAATCCGCAGAGCGCAGGGACGATCGTGAAATGGACGGCAACGGCCACTGATGTCAATAAAGATCCGATACTCTACCGGTTCTGGTTGAAGGGCCCCTCCACAGGCAATGCCTGGAAGGCGGTATCGGATTGGTCGACAAAGAACCAGTGGACCTGGAACAATGCACCTACTGACGGCGGCAACTACAGGATTTTTGTCTATGCCAGGGATGGCAAGCACGCCCCGGCAACCGGCTATGACAGCGCGTTTAGTCAGGACTATGCACTGCTAAATCAGGTGGTGAGCAAAAAGGTAGTGAGTAAGGTGGTCGTTGTAAAGAGATAGCGAGATAGATCATGATGGGTGAAACATAGCGCATAGACGTACTTGAGATGGGGCAAAGGGTTGTGCCCATCTCATTTCTTTTTCCAATAGGTTTAAATCCAACGGGTGTCTGGGGGAGAAACTATGATGAAATATACGATTGCTTTAGCTGTGCTCTTAATGCTGGCCGGCACCGGCCTGGCAACGATGTGGCTTTACGATGATCCCATGTTCTTCCAGATGAACTACCCCACGAAGGCAGCTTCCTTCACTGCAGCGGATATATCTATTCTGGAAATCTTAGATGCTCCCTATTTCCCTCTCCTGGGCCAGAGCTTCTACAACAATGCCATCCCAGTTAAACTTAGCAATAACACCAATGCCATTCAGATCGGCAGCAAGGCTCCCACATCCATGTCTCCCATCTCGGTCACCTTTGGCGGACACCTGGAAGATAACATGAAGTACGCGCAGAGCAAGTCCTCACTGAGGATCGGTTCGCAAGGTTCCTGGAGCGCCTTAAACACTCCTGGAGTGCTATAGGAAAAAAGGGCGGACAGAACGTTCCGACTGTATTATTTTTTTTTTTATTCTATTCATAATTAGTTATATTTGACTCTCGGACGAATAGAGTTACAAGAGTTATGGCAATCGCCAATAGTGTGAAGACATAGATGCAACCGTCAACCCCATGCAGATCCGCGGTCAGTCCTGCAATAAGCGGCCCGATAACCACACCGCTCATGCGAGCGGTATTGAAGATGCCGTAAACCTCTCCGCGTCGCGCTTTGCTGGTGGTATCAGCGATTAGCGCCGCGGCTGCCGGGCTTGCCATGCCTAGCCCCATGCCGAGGCCCGCGAAAAGGAATGTGACGGTGATCAATGCATCTGCCAGGGAAAGAAAAGCAAAACTGACGGCCCCCACCAGGCAGCCGGTGAAGATGAGTCTTTTTCTTGTTCCCCGGTCGGCCTGGCGGCCAAAGTAGATATTAAAAAGAGCGGTGCTGCCTCCGTAAACCAGGTAGATTATCCCCACATCCGTAGCATTAAAGCCCAGGCTGGCGGCAAAGCCTGGCAGCATGGTGAAGTTGAAGCCGCCTACCACTCCTGCCCAGAGGACGACAGAGGAGCAGGCTAGAAATGTGAGCCGATAGCCGGGAGCGATGAGTGTTTCCTTTCCTCGGGAAGGAAGAAGCCCCATCTTTACTCTTATTTTCTCAGGATCTTTTACCCGGAAATAGACTACAAAAAACGAAGCTGCTCCCAGAAGAGCCCACAAATAGAATGGAGCCTTCAGGCCGAGAAAATCGTAGAGCATTCCTCCAATGAGTGGACCTAAAGCTAACGCAAAGAAGAACGCGGCGTTGTACCGGCCCATGGCCGCCCCTCTGTTTTTCGCATCTGCCTGATCGATAATCAGTGCCATGGCAATAGGCCAGACGGCTGCGGCTCCCAGTCCTCCCAAAGCTCTGATGAGCAGGAGAGAATTTGCATTCTTCGCATAGATGTAAAAGAGCGGAAGGAAGCAAAATGTGGCCAGGCCCAGGAGCAAGATCTTCTTTCTCCCCATCTGATCGGAGAGGCGGCCTATGGGTATCTGGGTGAGAAGCTGCACCGCTCCGTAGATGGAGACAATAAATCCGAGCATGGTGTAAGATGCGCCCATATCCATGACATAGCGAGGAAAAAACGGCGCAATCAGGGAGAATCCCAGGACAGCGACGAAGACGGCCAGATAAAGGGGCGCAAGCGAGCCGGTATCTTTGAGCGTGGGCATTAATCTCTAGAACTTCAGCTCCATGCCAAGAATCGTCTGAGTATAAGTCACTCCATTGATCTCTCTTACGCTCAGAACAGCCCGGTTTAGGTCGGATATGCTCTCCACATCAGCTATGGCGATGAAGTCTCTCTCTCCATAGACCGGTACAACCTCCCGAATACCTTTGATGCCCTCCAGGCAATCGTGGACCGCCTTCTCCGTTCCCGGCTCAACGTTAATCATTATGAAGCCCTTCAATATCGATCCCCCAAAAATTATGCTTTAAGATTCTCTTTTTGATGATATCACTCTTTCCCCTGCAGATCCCTTTGAAGGGCTCTCTGATGGGCTATCTCCGGGGGGGCTCTCTCCTGAGGAATAGGTATCCCTTTCTGCTCCATCAGCCCCTTTACCATCTCAATCTCGTCTTCCAGGCGCTTCAAAGGCATTGCCTCCCTGGCCAGGTACAGGCAACTCAATGCCTCTTCCAGTCGTCCTAATGCCGTGAGTACTGCAGCCGTGGATTCCTGGTCATAGGCATCGCCTCCTCTCTGGAGAACGCTGTCGTAAACCAGAAGCGCTTCTTCCAGCCTCTTCTGGTTTCTCAGCAAAAAGCCCTTGTTCCTCAGGGCATCCAGATTTTCGGGATCGATGGCCAGGCATCGATCGTAGCTTTGCATGGCCTCGTCGAAGCGGCCTAGGCCATAGAGGGCCACGCCCTGGTTGTTCCAGACTTCCGGGATCTCTTGGTTCAATGCCAGCACTCGCTCGAAGATCTCTAGAGCCTCCTCGAACATCTTCTGCTTGACCCTGTCCATGCCTCTATGCAGCAGCACCTTCTCTTTGTTGTTCATAGCCGCCTCACATATATCCCTGGATAGCTGCCGACTCGCTGCCCTTCTCTGCAATGGCAGGATTCTGGGATACCGATCCCGGCCTCTTGATCTCTCCGAAGACCTTCTCGTAGTCCTTGATGTGCTCTACCAGCCAGTTGGCCAGTTCCTTGGCCGCCAGGGGTGAGAGAATGATCTCCGTATCGATCTTTCTCTCCATGACCGTCATGCTCTTGCCGTCCTCGACCATCGTCTTTGGCGAGTCGTTGTAAAAGGCAATGCGAAAGTCGTAGGGGCTGTGTCCTCCGATCGCGCCTATGGCATAGACCTGGCTAAAATCGGAGCTTTTTGAGATTTCCACTTTAACTTCCATGCATGCGGGATAGGGCTCCAGCTTAAAAAAGATGATGATATCGAAATGTATTTAGATGACTTAGCTTCTTGTGTTGCCGATACTATGATTGGGGTCTTAGGGTTAGAAGACGGTACAAGGGTGGAAGGTACCGGTTTTGGTGCGCCTGGCTTGGTCTCGGGTGAACTGGTCTTTACTACCGTTATGTCCGGATATGAGGAGGCATTAACAGACCCCTCTTACCACGGACAGATGCTCATGTTCACATATCCTCTGCAAGGAAATTACGGCATAAGCGGCGAGGATTTTCAATCCGAAAGGATGTGGCCGCGCGCCATGGTCAGCCGGGAATACTGGGATCGTCCAACACATCATCGTCATGCAAAGACGCTCAACCGGTTCCTTATTGATGAGGGCAAGCCCGGACTATGTGACGTGGATACTCGCATGCTCACGTTGAAGGTAAGAGAGCTTGGCGTGATGAAAGCCGCGCTTGCCGTTGGCGAAAGGAGAGACGTGCAAGACATGGATGTGGTGGCAATGGCAAGGTCCCAGGCCGATATCTCTCTCCAAAATCTGCTGGGAGATGTGACCTGCAAATCACCTTACCGCATGAAAGGCAATGGCCCTCGCATGGCGGTGCTGGATTTAGGCATTAAGAGGAATATTCTTAAAAGCCTCTCTTGTCGTGGATTCGATTTAACTGTGTTTCCTGCGCATGCCGACATATCTATGATCGAGGCTACAGCGCCGCAGGCACTCTTCGTCTCCAATGGACCTGGTGACCCCGAAATGGCCAAGGAGGCCATCTCTGCCGTCCGGCACTATGCGGGACAAATTCCCATCTTTGGAATATGCCTGGGACATCAGGTCATATCCCTGGGCCTGGGCGCCCAGACCTTCAAACTCAAGTTCGGCCACCATGGTGGCAATCAGCCCGTCAAAGACCTGGAAAAAAGAATCGTCTACATCACCTCTCAGAATCACAACTTTGCCGTCCGACCCGGCTCAGTGGAGGGCACGGACCTGGAGATCACCCAGCTAAATGCCAACGACGGCACAGTCGAAGGCATAAAGAGCGACAAGCTCAATGTTCTGGCGGTCCAGTACCATCCCGAGGCCCATCCCGGACCGCTCTGCACGGAAGACCCATTCTTTGGATCGGTCTTGAGAATAATGAATGGCCGGGCTGGCGAGGCCGGGAGGCGATAGAGATGCCCAAAAGAAATGATATCCATAAGGTCCTTCTCATCGGCTCGGGGCCCATTCAGATTGGTCAGGCCGCAGAATTTGATTTCTCCGGCTCTCAGGCCTGCAAATCCCTGCGCGAAGAGGGAATCGAGGTCGTCTTGGTCAACTCCAATCCGGCCACCATCATGACCGATCCAGACACTGCCGATAAGGTCTACATTGAGCCTCTGGTGCCGGAGATTTTGGCCAAGATCATCGAGAAGGAGAGGCCGGATGGAATTATTGCCGGCATCGGCGGCCAGACAGGTCTGAACATCACATCTGAGCTGGCGGATATGGGCGTTCTCGAGAAATTCAATGTCGAGGTTTTGGGAACGTCCGTTAAATCCATTCAGGAGGCTGAAGACCGCGATCTCTTCAAGAAGGCCATGCAACGTGTGGGCGAGCCTGTGCCGAAGAGCAAAGCCGTCAACACACTGGACGAGGCCTTGGCGGTCATGGAGGAGCTGGGACTGCCGCTGGTGGTTCGGCCCGCATACACCTTGGGCGGCTCGGGGGGAGGCATTGCCAAGACCCGCGAGGAGCTGCTCTCCATCTGCGAACTGGGGCTGAAGAGGTCTCGCATCAGCCAGGTTCTGCTGGAGGAGAGCCTGGGGGGCTGGACTGAGCTGGAGTACGAGGTGATGAGGGACTCGAACAATACCTGCATCACCATTTGCAACATGGAGAATATGGATCCCATGGGCATTCACACCGGCGAGTCTATCGTCGTCACGCCCATCCAGACCCTGTCCGATAAGGAGATTCAGATGCTACGAAGCGCTGCCATCAACATCATCCGCGCTTTAGAAATTGAGGGTGGCTGCAACATCCAGTTTGCATTCAAGAACGGGGAGTACCGGGTCATCGAGGTCAACCCCCGCGTCTCCCGCTCCTCGGCTCTGGCCTCCAAGGCCACCGGTTACCCCATTGCCCGGGTCACCGCCAAGATCGCCATCGGTATGACACTCGATGAGATCAGAAACGATGTTACCAAAGAGACGCCCGCTTCCTTCGAGCCTGCCGTGGATTATGTGGTGATCAAGATTCCCCGCTGGCCGTTCGACAAGTTCGTCAAGGCCAACAAGACCCTCACCACGGCCATGAAATCCACAGGCGAGGTCATGGCCATTGGAAGAAGCTATGAGGAGGCTCTCATGAAGGCCATTCGTTCCCTGGATATCGATAAAGATCTGGGGTACGCGGGAAAGTACACCATCTGGACGGATGAAGAGGTTAAAAACCTCCTGGTAAATCCCACTGACGAGCGGCTCTTTGCCATCTACCAGGCCTTGAAGAGAGGCATGTCCTCGGAGGAGATCTCGAAGATCACAGGCATTGAGCCTTACTTCCTCTACAGGATCGAGAACATCATCGCCATGGAAGAAGAGATTAGAGCCGGGCTCGATGCAAAGGTTCTGAGGAAGGCCAAACGCACCGGCTTTACTGATAAGCAGATAGCCGACATCGTGGGCAAAAGCCGGGAAGAGATAACCGATATGCGTATCTCGCTTGGCATCATTCCTACTTACAAGATGGTGGATACCTGTGCCGCCGAGTTTGAGGCCAAGACCCCCTACTACTACTCCACCTATGACACCCAGTGCGAACTCTTGCCCTCCGACAAAAAGAAGGTGCTGATTTTGGGCTCAGGCCCCATCAGGATCGGGCAAGGCATCGAGTTTGACTATTGCACAGTTCATGCTGTGATGGCACTAAGGGAGCAGGGCATCGAGACCCATATCGTCAACAACAATCCTGAGACCGTTTCCACCGATTACGATACCTCTGACAAGCTCTTCTTTGAGCCGGTTACTTTGGAGGACGTCATGAACATCCTGGAAAAGGAGCAGCCCTACGGTGTACTGGTGCAGTTCGGCGGCCAGACGGCCATAAACCTGGCCTTCCCCCTGGAAAAGGAGATCGCACGTCGCGGCCTGAAGACAAAGATTCTGGGCACCAGCCCGGACAGCATTGATCTGGCGGAGGACCGGGAGAGGTTCAATGCTCTCATGGACCAGTTGAACATACCTCAGCCTCGTGCCGGCATAGCCTTCACTCCAGTCGAAGCCAAGGCGGTTGCCACCAGGATCGGCTATCCCGTGCTGGTGCGGCCCAGCTACGTTCTGGGAGGCAGGGCCATGGAGATCGTTTACGATGAGGCGGGCCTGGAGGTCTACATGCGCGAAGCGGTGCGCGTCTCCCATGATCATCCCGTTCTTATCGATGATTTCCTGCAAAACGCCGTGGAGATCGATGTGGACGCTGTTTGCGACGGCACCGATGTCCTCATTGGCGCCATCATGGAGCACATCGAGGAGGCAGGCATTCATTCGGGCGACAGCGCCTGCATGATTCCTCCTCAGACCTTGCCGGGCGTGGTTTTAGAGGTGGTAAGGGACTACGTGCGCAGGATCGCGCTGGGGCTTAAAGTCGTAGGAATTGTGAACCTGCAGATGGCTTACAAAGACGGAACGGTTTATGTTCTGGAGGCCAATCCCAGGTCGAGCCGCACCATACCTTTCGTCTCCAAAGCCGTGGGCCTGCCCCTGGCCAAGATTGCCGCCAATGTCATGATTGGGAAATCCTTGCGGGAGCAGGGCACCCTTTTAGAGCCCAAGACGCCTTACGTCTCCGTCAAGGAGGTGCTTTTGCCCTTTGACAAGCTGCCTGGCGCAGACGTGCTGTTGGGGCCGGAGATGAGGTCTACGGGCGAGGTCATGGGCATAGACTACAAGCTGGGCCTGGCCTTCTTCAAGGCGGAGCTGTCTGCGGACAATCCGCTGCCCCTGGAGGGCATGGTCTTCATCTCCGTCAAGGATGAGGACAAGGCAGCCGTTGCTGTGGCTGCCAAGAAGCTGCATGATGCGGGGCTTTCCATCATTGCCACAGATAGCACAGCCGAGTACCTGCGCCGTTCGGGCCTGCCTGTGGTGAGGGTGAATAAGATCTACAACGGCAGCCCCAATATCATGGACTACGTCAAGATTGGCGAGGTGAAGCTGATCATCAATACGCCCACCACCAAAGAGTCGGTCAAGGACGGCTTCCAGATCCGGAGAAGCGCCGTGGACTACCACATCCCTTACATCACCACCATTCAGGCGGCTGTGGCAGCGGCAGATGCCATTCTCATGGCCAAGAAGGATCAGATAACCATCAAGGCGCTGGATGAGTATCACAAAGAGGTCTACTACAATTGAAATTTGGATAGGGCCGGGCACGATGCCGGCCCTATCCAAATTTCATTTTAGCTATTCCTAAGTCGGACCGAAGACTTTATCTGCGAGAAGGCGATAGGGAAGGTGCTTGCGGGCCCGTGGTCTAGCTGGTTATGACGTCGCCTTGACATGGCGGAGGTCATGCGTTCGAATCGCGTCGGGCCCACTTGAGCCCAAGTAGCTCAGTTGGGAGAGCGTCAGACTGAAGATCTGAATGTCCCCGGTTCGAGTCCGGGTTTGGGCATATAATTACTAAGTAAATCATTTTCTTTATGTTGATTTTTGGGATGACAATTCCATTTACATCACCGCCAAAAAGCTCTCATAATCGTGCTCGTAGTAGCTTTGCAATTTGGTCTTGGGCGTGAGGTCCTCCACCTTTGCTCCCAGGTAGCCCTCCAGCCAGCCCAGGAAGCCCTTGATCTCCGTTTGCTTCTAGCTGGGGTCATCTCATCCCGCATTTTTTCCGTCAGGAAGGCCTGGTGAATAGTGCACTACATCCGAACGCTCCTGGCTTGCGAAGAAGTTGCCAGCCTCGTCTTTGGGCAGGCCTTTGCCAGGGGGCCTGTGATCTCGGCATGCTTACCATCGGCGTAAAGATGCTGGTGGGCCTGGGCGAGCGCGCTCGGGCGCGGCGGCAGAGATGCGGACAGATGATTGTCAGTCTTTGTCTTTTCTTGAAACAGAAACGACAAACAGGGAAATGGCAACAAAAAATAATATTATGGCTAGTATAAAATTTGGCGCGCTTATGAGGTAATCCTCTTTAACAATATTCAATCCCAAAACATTTTTTAAATATATTAAAATATAAACCAGAAACAACCCCGCAGAACCCAGTGAAATAGACGAATTTATTATTAATCTTACTAACAATTTTTTACTATATTTCTCAATTAACTCATTTACAATCTCGTCTGCGTCGCTCTTTACTGTTCCATTCGCAATTAGAATAGAAATAAACTGGTTAATCTCTTCTGCGGACGGCTCCTTCTCATTCCGCTTCTTATAGCTCTGCTCGTATTCACTGACTTTGGCGTCTTGAATGCCCTTGACGATATACGGCCTGATCTCTTGAATTAAGTCCTTAAAATTTTTTTCCATTATAGCAGACCAATCTTCTGTTTTTCCTCGTCCGTCAGACCTTTTAATGTGTCCATAGCCTTCTCTTTTATTCTTTGTTCTAAGAAATCAATAAGTTCTTTTTTATCTATATCTTTGGTGCTTTTTTTATTGTATTCTCTCAAGTATTCTTCAACTTCCACGTCCATGTATAATTTGGACAACCCGACGTCGCTTTCTCCCAGATATTTGGCATCTTTTCTTTGGCTGTAATCTCTTTCGGGGTCTGGTTCGACATCAAATATGACTAACTGACAGATCCTCATACCAGGAACCAGATCCACGGAGAAACTTCCCAAATTGTGGATGACTATGGGCAATTGACCAAAGTAGCCCGGATTTATGTAAGACGATAGTCCCACGTTTATTCCCAGACGAATCAGGCTGTTTCTATTTTGAATGAGGCCGGTCATCCTTTTGGAAAGGCCGATGTTCTCCTTAACCTGACCGATGATGAAATCTCCTGGTTTAAGGGTGTACTCATCAAGAATACTCTCTTCAAAGCATTCCTTGATATCGGCATCAAATGCATTTAACTCAATGCCACTCTTGGGAGTTCGTATTCGATTATCCAGGGTCAGATCGATAGAGGAGGGCTGGATATTATCGAAGACGAAGGGCTCTATTTTGAGTTCTTTATCATAGATCTTTTCTAATAGTCGGACATCGGACAACACGCTCATGTTCAGTCCCTCCTCAAAGTAATTCCAATCCTACATTTTTTAGATTTTTGTTTTTCAATAATGCCTCTAATGCCTTATTAATTAAGCTACACGAGTATATATCTGTATCGCAATCGATTGTGTCCTTATGATATTGAATCAAGAAATTATTGAATCGCATCATCCCCATATCAAGCCTTCCCTTCCACAATCCCGATCTCCTCCTGCGTCAGCCCGTACAGCCTGTAGACCGTCGCATCGATCAGCTCATCCGTCTTCCTGATCCGTCCCCTCAAGGGCAGCAGTTTGCCCATCGATCCCTCGAACTCGGCCCACAGCGCCTCCGCCGGCTCCCGTCTGGCCGGATCGACTGCCAGCTTCTTGCTGTTCCTTTTTAGCACCGCCAAAAAGCTCTCATAATCGTGCTCGTAGTAGCTTTGCAATTTGGTCTTGGGCGTGAGGTCCTCTACCTTGGCCCCCAGGTAGCTCTCCAGCCAGCCCAGGAAGCCTTTGATCTCCGTTTGCTTCTGCCGGGTTCATCTCCAGCATTCTTTCCGCCAGGAAGGCCTGGTGAATCGTGCACTACATCCGACCGTTCCTGGCTGGCGATGAAATTGCCAGCTTCGTCTTTGGGCAGGCCTTTGCCAGGGGGCCAGAACTTCCGTGAATTTGCCATCGGCGTAGAGTTGCTGCAGCTCCGCTCCCAGGCGGGCGCGGGTGGCTAAGGAAATACGGTTGATATATTATTGAAAAACAGCATCAATCAGACGTTTCTTGACAAGCTCCTGGTCATGCAACAGATTATAGACTTCGATTCCTGATTTTTTGGCACATTCGATCTGATGCTTGTCATTGGAAACCAAGATTGCATTTTCTGCCTTGGCGCAGGCTATGTAAAATGAATCCGCCGCCCTTGATCCCGTTTCCCGGGCGATGGAAAGTGCCTCTTCGAAGATCCTGGATGTGTTGACGAAGACCAGCTCTGTAAAGATATCCTCGCAGATCTTTGGGGCCAGTTCCTTTTTGATCCTTCTGGCAATTTGCCCTGTAAACTCTACTTTGAAGAGATCCGGTTCCACTATTGTCAGACCATTTTCCTCCAAGATAGAGAGCAAATCTTCTGCAGATCGTGTCCTTTCAGAGTTATATTCAAACAGAAGGTCGATGAAAATCGAAGTGTCTAATACGATCATCTTCGCTCCTCGACGAATTCTTCCATCACATCCTTATCCACTTTAATCCTGAATCTTCTAGCCACACTTGTGATTCTCCCCGGCTTAAGGACCACGAAAGCCTTCGTTCCCTCGCAGAGGTTAATCTCCTGCAGAGGCTTGAAGACGCCACCCTCGTAAACCACACGAATCTTTGCATCCGTTCCATCAGACATATCAGACCTCTTGATTCTCAACTTGCGACAATAGAAAAAGGTGCGTTTAGGATAAATAATATTTGAAACAAGCCAAAAGCATATTCATCTCCAGTATCCTTTCCGCCAGGAGGATCTTGGCGAATTTGCCATCGGCGTAAGGCTGCCGTCGGGTCGGGCCCAGGAGCGGGCGCGTGTGCGGGACGCTCGCTGATGTCCAGCATTCAGGGACTACAGGCTTGAGAGCCGTTTGAGTTCTTGCCTGTAGCTCGTTCTGGTGGGATGCCGCGAGCGGTGAAACGCGCGAGTTGATCCGGGCAGGCTTGGATACTTGGCGGCGGAGCGGTTGATGGAGCGGGCAGGTTTTGTTCCAGCGAGTGCTCTTTTTATTTTTATAAATATTAAAATATGCGTCAGTCGGGCCCGGCTGCCCGACGCCTCGCTCATTGATCAGACTGCGCTTTAAGGCCAAGTGTGGCAAGAATTGTCCTTCTCTCGTCGGAACTTCGCGGCTTCGCGCCTTCGCGTGATACCCGGACTTCGTCGCACGCAGCAACGAAAGATGGAGACGAAAGGGCTGCTGTGAGATTCTTGGGGTAACGGCCTCACGCGAAGCCGCGAAGACGCGAAGACGCCATAATCGCTGACCTCAAGCACTATCCCAGTGATGAAGCTCTTGGGTGTTCTGTTGCGCTCTCTCTTCCTTCTACTATGGCAACCTCCTCCTGCGTCAGCCCGTACAACCGGTACACCGTCGCATCGATCAGCCGGTCCGTCTGCCTGATCCTCTCCCGCAGTGGCAGAAGCTTGCCCAGCGATACCTCGAACTCGGCCCGCAGCGTCTCCGCAGGCTCCCGGCGCGAAGGATCGATAGCCAGCTTCTTTCCGTTCTTCTTGAGCACCGCCAAAAAGCTCTCATAATCGTGCTCGTAGTAGCTCTGCAATTTGGTCTTGGGCGTGAGGTCCTCTACCTTGGCCCCCAGGTAGCTCTCCAGCCAGCCCAGGAAGCCTTTGATCTCCTGCTGCTTTTGCTTATTCATCTCCAGCATTCTTTCCGCCAGGAAGGCCAGCAGATCGTGCACCACATCCGACCATTCCTGCTCGGCGATGAAGTTGCCAGCCTCGTCTTTGGGCAGGCAGGCCTCCACCTGGGCCAGAATTTCGGCGTGCTTGTCGTCGGCGTAGAGCTGTTGCAGCTCCGCCCCCAGGCGGGCGCGCTCGGGCGCGGGGGTGGTGAAGGAGATGCGACGAATGGGAGTTCGTTCAACGAAAACGGCAGAAAAGTTGAAGCTATTTCCTTGCAGATCAGTGCACACACTGTGAATAAACATGCGGAGTGATGAGGAATTTAGGATTCCTAATAGAAAAAAATCGTCTGTTGGTATAATATATGCCTTATTATTGGCATAAAAGTTTGATGAATCTAGTGTGAATCTTGCACTTTGAGCTATTTCTGGCCAGAAAATCTTTGGTTTTTCGAATTCATCATAGTAATCGCAAGCCCGTAGCTCCCACCAGAATTCGCCTTTATCGCTTCTTTTTTCAGCTAATTCGGAAAATGATGACAAATAGTTAGCAATTGCTGGATAATCTTCTTTGAATCTTGCCCATGCATCATACGACATAGAATATTTGCGCCTACTCCAACCGTTTGGGATGAAGATCAAATGCCGATTGCTTTCGGGTGGCTCATATCGTTTGATATCCTTTCCTGCCAAGAAGGGTTTGATCATTTCGGCGCTTTTAAGATCTTCTGCTATCAACTTATTACGAGTATTATCGTCAATAACAAATGCTTCGTTTAAACCGGTTTTGATTCCGTAGTAGCTTTTCCCACCAATGTATTCTCCCAAAGGAACGCCTAACGCATTTAGCTTATAAAGCAATATCCTGGTCACATCGTCTGCCAACGACCACCCGCCATTATTTAGAGAGGAACGGTCAACAGAATAGCGATGCTCTGAAACATAATTTTCTAAATTATCGAAATTAAGCGTGTCAACCTTCACAACATTAAAACTAGGTCTCAACGAAGAATTAGATATGCGCAAAATGCACGGATAGGTCGTGGCCGTTTCAAATACGGGTAAGTCTCCAAAGTCAACGATCTCTTCCAGGTTTAGGTTTTTCATCCAGATTCTCAAAGGCTCGCCATAGCTTGCGCGCATCCACTTGTTTGCTACGATATACGAGAAAATGCCGCCTGCATTAAGCAATGAAACTCCACGTTCTATAAAATATACATACAGATCGGCAATACTGTGATATGCTTTATACATCTCAAGGTAGTTTTTATCCTCACTTATTTTCTCTTGCCTTACATACGGTGGATTCCCGATCACCACATCGAATCCCCTATTCACCCCAAGGAAAGCCTCTGGAAACTCCAGCTCCCAGTGGAAGAACCGCTTCTCCCGCCCCAGCGCCTGCGCCCTTTTGAACCACTCCTTCTCCCGAAGGCCGGCCCAGTCCGGATACTTCTCCGGGCTGAGGTGGTTTTGCAGCTCGTAGTAATCGTCATCGCTCACTTTGTTGCCGAAAAAGGTGGATAGCCAGACGTTGGAAAGCTCGTTCAGCCTGCGGGAGAGCTCCGACTCTTTGATCTGGCGGAACTGATCCTCCTTCCACTTTACCATCTGCAAATTGTCGTCCGGCAGCGCCGCCATGAGGCTGTACCTTTTGAGAAGCCCGCTCGTGTGGCTCCTGAGGCCATAGCTCCAGAGCGACGTCTGCTCCGCTACCCCACCGGGCAGGACGATGAGCTTATCAAGCTCCGCCCCGATGAGGCTGTTGCCGCATCTCAAGTGGTGGTCCAAAAAGCTCAGCGGCTTGTTGGAGGCCACAGTGGTCAGCCACAACGATAATTTGGCCAGCTCCACGGCCATGGGGTTGAGGTCCACGCCGTAGATGCAGTTCCTGACCACTTCCCGGCGCGCCCAATGAATGTCGTTCTCCGCAACGTCTTCCGATTCCAGGTCCTCATGTCTGGCTATCTCTTTGGCATGAATTATCTCCCTGGCAATGTAATCCGTGGCCTCGACCAGGAAATGACCGGATCCCATGGCCGGATCGAGAACCTTTATGGAAAGCAGCTTCTTGAGAAGATCCTTCCGCAGCTCCTCTGACCAAATGGCTTCCTCCATCATCGGATCTATCAGCGGTGCAAGAGTGTTTTTCACCAGGTGCTTCACGATATATTCCGGTGTGTAGAAGGAGCCAGTGGCCTTTCTCTCCCCCTTATCCGTCACCAAATACAGGCCGCCTGTCTCCACGCTGTCTGAGAATTTCTTGCTCTTGCCGGCTTCGCCCGCCGGCAACCAGACCTCCTTGCTCTTTTCTTTAACGGCCACCATTGGCACCTTCGCCAGGTGCAGCTTGTACTCAAGAATGCCTTCATAGATCGATCCCAGATGGCGAATATCCAGGGACGAATAATCAACGAAAACCATTTTCCCCTCGCCTGGGGAGCGAGCCAGAAGGTCGATGGCTTCTGCCAGATATGAGTTTCCTATCTTCTTTTGAGAGAGAAAAGAATTTTTCATTGGATCGAAGAGCCCGCCATTGTATGCCGGTATGTAGAACTCTTCCTTAGGATAACCAAAGGCTTCACTACCATCGTTTATGAGGCGAAACAGGTCCTTTAATCCCTCCCAGTAAGTGGATCTGACCGCCAGCATAGTCTCGCCCTGATCCATCTTTTCTGAGATTTCTTCCTTAAGCTTGCGTAGACTCATCTCCTGGTAGTGTTTGTTGTCGGTGTTGAGGAGCTTCCTGCTCTCGGCATAGAAGATGAATAGCAAGCGATAGAGCAAGCGCATGGAGTTATCCTGCACATCTCTTATGTCTTCCAATGCATGGGACAACGAGTTCGATTGCTCTGCGAAAAAGCCAACAGCGAGGACCTTCATTGCTTTATAGACATTCTCTTGCAGATCGTTTCCAACCTTCTGGGCGTATGCCGCGCTCTCTTCTCTGACTCTATCCAGGAAAGATGTGCCGAGCGGGACCTGGGGGAAGGCTGCCAGCCGAAAGAAGAGATAAAAATACTTGAAAAGAGTGATATCGCCGCTCTCCTCGATCCTGTTGATCAGCTCCGGAAGATTTACCTCATAGTAGCAGTCCATCTTGACGCTGGTGTCTTCGTGGTAAAGCCTCCACATTCTCCCGTTGGTGAGAATCGCCCACTTCGCCGGGGTTGCTCGCAGATAGTTGTCAATCTGATAGCTTGGGTTGGCCATGTCTCTCAGCGCTTTCCCCTGGCGGCTCTTGTCCAAGGCTACATTCCACGCTTTTGCATCCCCTACGACAACGGCCTTTTTATAGAAACCGTCTGAGTCTTTCTTGTGGGAATAAGCCTCATCCAGCGTCGATTTATCTGGAAAGAAGGCATAGTCGGGTTTCAGGGGATCATGATGCACGCTTTCTTGAACCCCGTAATGATGACCGAGTCTGTCAAACACCGGCCTGATCAAATTGTGCTCCAGATCGGCCTCAACGTACCTTTCGAAATTTTTCCCTTTCCGCTCGAAGATCTCTTTTATTTGCGAGAATGTTTCCCGGAGATTTGCATCATCATCCCATTCTGGAACCTTTTGGATCATATTCTCTAAGTAATGATTTGAAAAAAGGCTGCTGTTATTGAACACGTTCGCCTTTTCAGTGATCTTCGTCGGTGACGCCAATATCTCTCCCTCAATGATGTTTCAAACATTTCTCACATGAAAAAAGCTTTCGATAGAAAATTAGGAAATCAATGCACTCGAACCCACCCGGCGGACAGCCCTCGCCGTCCACTTCTTGCGTCCCTTCGGCCTCCAGTCCCTTGCCCTTCATCCCACCCGGCCACTTTGCAGCGCCTCGCCTGGCTCGTCTTCCTGGGTATTGGGTAGCTGGTCCGCCTGTGCGCTCCCGCCCGCGCGTGTGAGGCCCCCGGCATGGCGGCCTGTTCCCCGCTGCCGGGCCGCTTCGGCTTCTTGCCACAAATTTCAAATATCAACCTTTCAGTTCTATCTTTTCCGGTGAGCGATTCTACGCTAGCAACTTCAGCACCAAAGAGATAATGCAAATCTATGTCACCACCAGTTCGAATTTGACTGCTGACGAATACATGAGTTTGGCAAGAGACTGGCTCAATAGTTCCAAGAACCCTCACTTCGGGCTCTCCTATACCAAGTGCATCTATAAACCCATGTTAGAATTGTTGAGCTATCTGCGATACGAGGGCTTCGAGACCTACATAGTGACGGGAGGAGACGAGGACTTCGTGCGTGCTTTCTCTGATGAGGTATATGGAATCCCCCCTGAACAGGTGATCGGTTCGGCCATTAAGCTGCAGTTCATTGAAAATAACAGTAGCTGCTCGGTCATGAAGCTTCCTGAAATCCTGGTCATTGATGACGGTCAGGAGAAGGCCAAGGAAATTCAGCTGAACATTGGGCGTCGCCCCATCTTTGCCTACGGCAACTCGGATGGAGATATTCCTATGCTTCAATTCACCACCGGAGGCAATAGGCAAGGCTTAGGTTTACTGAATCACCACGACGATCCTATCCGCGAGTACGCCTATGATAATGGATCTGCGGTCGGAAGACTGGATAAAGGATTTAAGATAGCTGGGGAATGGGGCTGGCAGGTGGTCAGCATGAAAAACGACTGGAAAGATATTTTTTAGAATAACATCGTGGCTGATTTGACAATGCTCATCCGGCCCACCGGTCGCACAGGCGGGCCCGCTCGCGCGCGCGTTGCGTCCAGCCCTGGGCAGTTCGTGGCATGCGGCCCCAGGCCCGCGGGCGGGAGCCGGTCGCCTTGCGAAAAGGTCGCCGGGATTCAGGCGCTCATCTGCAGCTCGATTTCGCCAGCGGCAAGTGGTCTTACCAAAAGCTTTCCTGCCCGGAACTTTTGCGTGACCTCATCGATCTTCTCAGAGACCTCTGGTGTCACATACGCCTCGCTACAGCAATTGCACACAAGAGCGGGAACTCTCTTGATGACAACTACTTCATTTCCGACCTTCATTACAAGTTCGGTGAATCCATCACACAGTTTGCCTCCACAAAGGGCGCACACATCTGAGCTTATCATGATCTCCTCGTCCTACAATCTACCCAACATTCATAATCAGGCCAATACACGGTGATTATGCTGAGCCGATCTCCGCATATGGCCACCACAGCATGGCAAGGCTTGCCCAATATGAATCCAAGCATAAGAGCGGCAGGGCATGGCTTACGATTCGGGTATTCCTCAATTATCTCCCCATTGACTATTAAACCTATCAGATCCTTCGCGGTCACATCCCTATCTGACATCCTTATTATTGCATGGGTTGTTATAATATACTTCCGCTCATCAACAAGAACTCTAATGCGTTCAAGCATATCAGATGGGTTCATTCAATCCCTTCTTGGCAGCTATGGCCTTATCCGATTTACCCTTATCTGAATATTGCGCTCATCGACAATGGTTCACCCTGATCGTGGTTGAAAGTCGTAGCCATGTTTGGGACATCCTGGCAGATCTCCACAGCCGTACAGTTTGGGCCCATGCATGGCGTCCGGCCGGGCCCGCGGGCGGGAGCCGGTCGCCATGCGGCAAGATCGCCGGGATTCGGGTGAGTTCGCTTGTCCCGTTGGTTTCCCCGTCCGCAGAAAATATATCTTAATAGTCCGCATAATATGATCTATGACCAATTGGCAAGACCGCATATCTCTGGACCCCAAAATCCTTGTGGGAAAACCCGTGATCAAAGGCACGCGCCTGGCGGTGGAATTCGTTATCGACCTTCTGGCCAATGGCTGGACAGAGTCCGAGATACTCCAGAACTACCCAAGATTAGTTCATGAAGACATTCAGGCCTGTCTCTGCTACGCCAGCTCCATGATGAAATCGGAACGTGTCTATCCCAATACCGCTTTGCAGGATGGCCTTAATGCGGCTTCTGGCTGATGAAAATATCATGTTTCTTGCTGAGGATGAAGGGCGCGTTCTGCTGACCTTTGACAAAGACTTCGGAGAGCTGGCTTACAGTTCCAAGCCTCGCCCGTCTTGCGGCATCATCCTGTTTCGCATACCACTGCGGTCTGCTGACTACATTGCGAAGATGATTGCCGAGGTATTGGATTCAAGATGCGATTGGCCAGGCCATTTCGCTGTTGTGGAACCGGGACGAATTCGTTTGCGTGAGCTTTAGGATCTCTGTTTTCGAACATCTACAGGGCGGAGGAAGTGATCACGGCTGCACGGCCCGGCCGGGCCCGCTCGCGCGCGTGGCTGTCGGCCCTGTGCAGCCTTTCGGTCAGGCGGCAACAGGCCCGCGGGCGGGAGCCGGTCGCTCGATGCTGCCTCTCTCTTTGGATACCGTCCGCAGAAAATATATCTTAATGGTCCACATAATATGATCTATGATCAATTGGCAAGACCGCATATCTCTGGACCCAAAAATCCTTGCAGGAAAACCCGTGATCAAAGGCACGCGCCAGGCGGTGGAATTCATTATTGACCTCTTAGCTAATGGATGGAAAGAGTCCGAGATACTCCAGAACTACCCCAAATTGACTCCTGAACCTTAACTCCCATCGAGTGGGGAATACAAAATATTAATATCAATCCAACTACATCGTCTTTAAACAATAAAATTATATAGATATAGTTTCCCTACATAGGGGTATGGAGCAATGGGCAAGGGATTGGCTGGAAGGGGA
>JAPKXZ010000033.1 GCA_026394555.1 Methanothrix sp. | reverse complement strand
TTGAGAGATCCCAGCTTTTTCTTTTCAACCAATGAAAGGTTATTCGGATTCTTAAGCCACACATATCGTGTATTCTTTAATTCTGCATTGTGGTGCTGCTCCTCGCGACGCACTTGATCTATTGCTTCATTGACCATCTTCGTTCTTTGTGAGCTTTGTTCTCTTTGTGGTGAAAATCGTAAGGCCCAGAGTTTAGCCCAAAAGCGCCTTAATACTGCTAACCTGACAATTTCGCGTCAGCCTTCTCAAACTCCTCCAAGAAGCGATCATTTTCCTCCGGCCTGCCCACCGTGACCCGCAGGCAGTGCTCCCCGGAGCCGGGAAAGGAGCTGCAATCCCGTACTACAATCCCCCGGCAGAGCAGCCGCTCCACTACAACCTTTGATTTCTCCTCGGTATGAATATAGAGGAAATTACCCTCCGAGGGATTAACGTAGGCCAAGCTCTGGCGCATTCTCTCCCGCTCCGAGACTATTTTGCCCACACACTCCCTCATCCAGCCCAGATCCTGCAGCGCGGCCACGCCCGCCGCCAGAGAGAGACGGCTTATGCTAAACAGTGGTGCAACACGCCGGTACTGCTGGGCGATCCAGGGCGGTGCCACAGCATATCCCAGGCGCAGTCCGGCCAGGCCGAAGGCTTTGGAGAGGGTGCGGCCCACTACCAGGTTATCGTACTCTCTCACCAGCTTTAGCAGGCTCTTTCCGGCAAACTCGGCATAGGCCTCGTCCAAAAAGACGATTGATTCGGTGCCTTCCACCACGGTCCGTACGTCTTCTTCCGAGAGGACATTTCCCGTGGGGTTGTTGGGCGAGCAGAGAAATGTCATCTTGATTCCGTCCGGGATTTCCCGGTCCACAGAAAAGCCGGCAAGCCTGGGCTGATAGTGGGGCAGGGCACCGCATAGCTCCACTGCCGGGCCATAGAAATTGTAGGTGGGCACGGGAATGAGGGCCTTGTCCCCGGCCCCCAGGAAGATGCGGCAGATAGTAGTAATGATCTCATCCATGCCCGCTCCCGCCACCAGACACTCTTCCGGATAGCCCGTGTACCCGGAGAGAGCCGTCAAAAAGGGCCGGGAATCAGGGTACCTGTGCACAGGTACATCGGTTAAGGCCGCGCGGACGCGGTGGCTCGCGCCGTAAGGATTCTCATTTCGGCTGAGCATAACGATGCGCTCCAGGGGGATGCCGTATCTTCGCGATATCTCCGCGGCATCGGGCCCGGCCTCGTCCTCCTCTCGTTGAGCCAGATAGGGCAGGACATTCTTGGTAAAATCCGCCTGGTTTCTCACAGTTTTTCCCTGGCCGGGATGATATTTAGGTTACTCGTTATTTCGAGTGGGTAATAGAATAATCGCCTCCGTTCGTTCGTCCGTCCTCCCTCGCGCTCTGCGACGGTGCGGTATAATTTTCGTATCCGGCAAACAAAATCCTTTTATCTTTTCTCGGCCTTTCGTAGCGGCATGTTCAAGATCGGTTTTGTGAAGCTCGGAAACATAGCCACCTCGACGGCTATTGATCTCTCCCTGGATGAGATTGCGGAAAGGTCCGACATCGAATTCAAGATCGTCAGCTTCGGCCCCAAGATGACCAAGAAGGAGGGCGAAGCGGCAGCCGAACTGCTGGCCTGGGCACCTCAACTGGTGGTCATCAGCAGCCCCAACGCCGCGACGGCCGGACCCACGGCGGCGCGCGAGCATTTCAAAGGCGTGCCCACCATCGTCATCTCCGACGGTCCTGCCAAGAAGGAGTCGCGCGACGCTCTGGCCGCAGAGGGATTTGGCTACATCATCCTGCCCATGGACCCGCTCATCGGTGCCAAGCGCGAGTTTCTCGACCCGGCGGAGATGGCCCTCTTTAACTCCGACGCCCTGCGGGTTCTGGCTGCCTGCGGAGCCATCCGGCTGGTGCAGGAAGAGCTGGACAGCGCATTGATCAGCATCGCCGCCGGAGAGGCCAAGCTTCCCGCCATTTTGGTCACGCCCGAGAAATGCGCCGAGCGCATGAACTTCTCTAACCCTTACGCCCGCGCCAAGGCCGTGGGGGCTCTCTACATGGCGCAGACCGTGGCCGGCATCGATGCTGCCGCCTGCTTCCGCCTGAAAGAGCTGGAGGCCATAGCTCTCGCCGCGGCTGCGGGCCATGAGGTCATGCGCGCAGCTGCGCGCCTCGCCGACGAGTCCAGAGAGCTGGAGAAGGCCAACGACGCCGTCTCCCGCCGGCCCCATGCCCGTACCGGGGAACTCATGAACAAGACCCGGCTACTGGAAAAGCCGGAGAAGATCTGAAAAACACTTTCGCTCCGCGCGGCTTGCGGCTTTATAGAAGGCCGATGCAACTGGTATCTGTGGCAAGGGAGACTGCACCGGCCCTACAAGCTTCTGGGCAAATGGGCGGTCTTCCCATTCACCCCATTTTCTCAAGTTTCGATTTCTAGCGCAGGTATCAAAAAACAAAAAAAGAAAGCTGCCCTTTAGCATTTGAGCCTTTTATCTCTGAAATTGGGCCTTTGCGGGAACGACAGAGCAAATGCAGTCGAAAACTCCTCTGGCCGATTGAGGGACTTCTGATCGAGAGGATTCATGCGAAAGTATCATCTCTGGAAGCCCGTCTGAGAGATATCAAGCAGAGAGGACGCAATAAGGGCAGATAGGGATCAGATTTATATTCAATGCCCAGCCATGATGCTTCTGAGGTTGAGGTGTTCAGATGAGATGTTGGCCCGGATCGTTGATGCTCGGATTGTTGATTATACTTGTTATTGCCAGCACTAGCATTCTTGATGTTACTGCAAAAAAAGTACCTCAAAACCTCACCGAGCATTCCTGGATCTACAGCCAGGGAACCATGGACGATATGCGCATCTACCAGTCGGAAGCCGGTTTTCATGGACAGAAGCTGGTCACGGGAACGAGAGGCACCGGCACTGTGTCTCGATCCATCAATGCTCAGGTCTATGGCGGTTTCGAAGACGGCTACAATGAGATCTGTGCGAACGAATGGGGCGTATTCCAGAACCGGCCGTCCAGATACAGTGTGCCCATAACCAATAGCGAGCTTAAGAATGCTCTATGCGCCAAGAATTATGAGGTAGGATCGGTCTACTCGGAGAGCTACTCCGGTCTGGTGGAACTGATCAAGGATACCTCCGTCGCCCAGACAGACAACAACTCTGTCTACAGCATTCATTCTGAGGTAGAGGGAACGGCCAGAGTGGGTGCGCGGGTGCAAAAGGGCTCCCAAGCGGTGCCCATTTATGTCATGAGCGGAGCCTATTCCGGATACTTAAATATGAGGATGTCACTGGAGAGCGGCAACGCATCCGTCTTGACCTTGCCCTGCCCCTGAGGGCATTAAAAATTATTTTGTAATGATATCATGGATTACCTCTCAAGTGGATTCTCGGATATCGATCATTCTAATGATCCCTCTTTTTTCTCATCCTGCCTGGTCACCTTGAACTCTCTGCCCTACTTCCAGGATTACAAGAGAAAAAGCTTCGATCTTATGAACGCCCGGGTGGGTTCCAGGGTACTGGAGGTGGGCTGTGGCCTGGGCTTCGATGCCATTGCCCTGGCCAGGATAGTGGGAAGCACCGGCAGGGTAGTGGCGGTGGACTCCAGCCAGACCATGCTGGAGGCGGCCAGGTCAAGGACTGAGAACCTCGGCCTTCCTATAGAGTTCGTGCTGGGAGATGCCGGCCGTTTGGACTTCGATGAGGGATGCTTCGACTGCGCCAGGGTGGACAGAACCCTTCAACATATACCCGATCCTGAGAAGGTCCTGACAGAGATGTCCAGGGTCACCAGGAGTGGTGGATGCGTCGTGGCTTATGAGCCGGACTGGGGCACCTTTGTCATAGGGTCAATGGACCGACCGGTTACTCGTAAGATAACAGACCTCTGGTGCGACACCTTCAGGAGTGGCTGGATAGGACGTAACCTCTACGGGTATTTCAGGGATATGGGACTGGAGGAGGTCCAGGTTTACCCAAGCACCCTTGTAATCACCGATCTTAACCTCGCCGAAAAGGTCTTCGATCTGTCCAAGAACGCAGAGAAGGCTATGGGTTTGAGTCTGGTATCAAGGTCTGAAGCTCTGGGATGGTTAGAGGGACTTCGTGAGGATAACCTTAGAGGCAAGTTCTTCTGCTCCTACACAGGCTTTATGGCTTATGGTAGGAAGCCGTAGATAAATGGATGCTGCCTATTTTAGCTGAAGCTGTTTAGCCTGAGAGCAAAGGATGGAAAAGAAAAAAGATCACTTCACCTCAGTATTCTCAAAGAGATACGCGCCCAGGAACAGCATGGCAGCGCAGCAGACCGCCAGAACTACCAAGTCTACGACAGGGGAAAGGGCGCTCGTGCCTATCAAGCTGTATCTCAAGCCGTCCACGCCATAGGTGAGGGGATTGAGGTAGGCGAGGTACCTTATCAACCCGGGGAATCTCTCCAGGGGGAAGAGCGCTCCGGACAGGAAGAATAGTGGAAAGATGAGGAAGTTCATGATCAGGCTGAATCCGGACATATCTTTCATCTTGGAGGAGAAGGCCAGACCGATGCCGATGAAGGTCGCGGCTACCAGGACCATGAATACCAGGGACAACAGGAATCCGGCAAGGCTTGGCATCTTCATACCCATGATTATCCCGGCAACAAGTATGATCAAGGCTTGCAGGACTCCGGTAGTCAAGCCCGAACTCTCTGTCCCAGATGACAGAAAGGCCTGCAAAGGTGGCTGAGAATAGCAATGTCATGCCAATGATCCCCGGCGTCAGAAAGCTGACATAGTTGATGCCTGAGGGAATGCCGGGCATGGTTGTGCCTCCGCCAAATCCGATTCCCATGAAGGCCAGGAAGAAGAAGGGCGAGGCTATGGACCCAAAGACCCGGCTCTTCAGACGGAAGAAGCGCAGCATCTCTCGAAGCCAGATGCTGTAAATGGCATTAAGATCTTGTCTCATTTTCGCCTCCTGTGCATCATCATGGCCCCCATCATCCCAGCTGCGCCTCCGGTCTCTCTTATCTTCCGGCCCGTGTACTTGAGGAAAACGTCCTCCAAAGTGGGCTTATGAAGGCCAACGGAGGTGATTATCGCGCCGCATTTATTTGCCTCCAGCATGATCTCGGGAATCCTGGATTGGGCATGGTCCACCATCAGCTCGAGGGTTCCATTGACGATGACGCCGGAATTGACCCAGGGGAAGGATAGCAGGCATGACTTCAATGCTTGCGCACCACTCTGAACCTCCAGGCTGACTGTGTCTGATCCAATCATATCTTTGAGGTTTGAGGGAGTGTCCAGGGCCACGATCTTGCCGTTATCGATGATTGCCACGCGGTCGCAAAGGGCGTCCGCCTCTTCCATGTAATGTGTGGTGAGGATGATGGTAACACCCTTCTCTTTGTTCATATTACGAAGGTACTGCCAGATATATCGCCTGGTCTGGGCATCCAGGCCAAGGGTGGGCTCGTCCAAGAAGAGCACATGTGGATAATGCATCAGACCCCTGGCAATCTCCAGCCTCCGCTGCATGCCACCGGAGTAGTCTTCCATCTTGATGTCAGCCTTCTCGACCAGATCCACCAATTCCAGAACCTCATCAATTCTCTCCTGACGCAGTTGGCCGTCCATTCCGTACATCCTGCCGTGAAAGTCCAGGTTCTCCCGGCCGGTAAGCATTCCATCTATGGCCGGGTCCTGAAAGACGACGCCGATCGAGGATCGCACAGCGTTCCTTTCCCTAGTCACGTCATGACCCCATACCCGAGCTTCACCCTCGGTTGGCGTGAGCATGGTGGTAAGCATCTTGATGATGGTGCTCTTGCCAGCTCCATTGGCTCCCAGGAGACCGAAGAGCTCGCCCCGATTTATTTTCAGGTCTATGTGATCCACGGCGGTCATTTCGCCGAACCGTTTAGTCAGACCCAGCATGTAGATGGCTGCCTCGCCCTTGGACTGGCCTGGCTGAGGTATGTCCATCGGTTCAATTCCATTTGTGATATTTTTCACCTTCTCAATTTGAAGTCAATTGACTTACACATAGTCAGTAATAAATGCGTGTCTTTCTCTCCCTGGCAACCTAAATCTGCAGTATGAATCTGTAATCGCTAACTCCAAGCATTCTGCCCAGGAGGTCCTCCATGGCCGCACGCATATTCTCAAGAAATTCCCGATCCGCCTGATCAGCATTTTTTGAATCGGCTAAATCATCGTTTTTTTGATAGAACATATGATTTGCAGACGCGATCAACACGAGCAGGAGATAGGAGGTCTCCATTGGGCGTTCTACATGAAAACGATCATTCTTGCAACCCTGGACGATTACGTCCGCCATAATCGGGGCTATCCTGGCAAATGGCCTCACCCTCATCAGCTTCTTATGTAGCGTGGCATTTTTAGCCTGGTGGATATAGCCTATGATCTTTTTCCCGGATGCAGAGATGCTTAGAAAGCGATTGATCATGGAATTGAGTTTGGCTGCCGGATCCAGGTCGCTATTGTGTGCAATCCGGATGAAATCGCTTTCCATCAACGCTATTTGCTTCTCCATCACCGCCACCAGGACATCTTCCTTTGAGTCGAAGTAGTAGTAGAAAGCGCCCTGAGATACATTGATCTCTTTTGTTATGTCGCTTACAGAGGTCTGATCATAGCTCTGGGCTATAAACAGGCGCTCAGCGGTATCTATCAGCTCTTTTCGTCTTTCTTCAGGTTCTTTTACAATCCGGCTCATTTTGTCTCCTGCAGACTATGCACAAGTAAGTGACTTAGTCTTAGTCATTATTGGGTATATAAATCCATTGGAGAGCTTCCTGCCTAAAGAGTTACCCTCGCGGTCTACCTGGCAAAGCTATGCGCCGGCCGCAGAGCGGAAATGACTGCCGCAACTATTGTAACCGCGAAGCTGGCCAGGAACGCCTCGTGCATTCCCGACTCGAAGGCCGCCAGAGGTGCACCGCTCATGCCGCCTCCGTAGAGGAAGACATGGAACATGACATCCTCAGGAATGCGGCTGAGAACCAGCGGGAAGACAATTGCGATGCTGAGCATCTGCCCGGTGCTCATGAGCATATAATTGATCCCTGCGGCAGTGCCTCTCTTTTCCGGGACGACTGAGGACATGATGGCATTGGTGTTGGGCGAGGCAAAGAGCCCTGAGCCTCCGCCCATCAGAGCCTGGTAAAGAGCCAGCTGCCAGTAGGGCGTGCTGCTCACGACCGTGGCCAGACCCAGAAGCCCGATACCGGAGATGAGCAGCCCTGCGGTGGCCAGGCCCCGGGAGCCATATTTGTCGGACAGGTAGCCTGAGACAGGTCCCACTAACATGAAAGCAGCCCCGAAAGGTGCCATCATTATTCCTGCCCAGAGGGGATCGAGGCCGTAGGGACCTTGCAAGAAAAAGATCAAGACAAAGAGCACTGCTCCCCGGGCAAGGCCGTTGATGGCATTGGCGGCGCAGGCGTAGGCGAAGAGCTTCTCCTGGAAGAGCCGAAAGTCCATCATGGGCTGCTCTGCCTTCCTCTCCACCACATAGAAGGCGGCAAGGCTCAACACAGCCAGGACGAAGAGGGCGTAGACATAGGCAACATCGATAAGTGGAAAGGCTACCAGCGAGGCTGCCAGGAGCAAGGTAGCTAAACCAACTGTGAAGGTGACGCTTCCGGGCCAGTCGAAGCGCTGTTGGGAGGGCAGTGCCACCGGCTCACGCAGCCGCAGAATGCCCCATATGGTGCCGGCTACCCCCAGGGGCACATTGATTAGGAAGACCCAGCGCCAGTCGACGGCGGTGAGGATGCCTCCGATAACCGGGCCCATCAGGAAGCCGGCGGAAAAGGCGATGGTGTTAATTCCCAGGCCCAGGCCCACCCGCCCTTTGCGAAAGGCGTCCGTCACAATGGCCGCGCTGTTGGTGAAGAGCAACGCTCCGCCCACGCCCTGAATCATGCGGTAGATGACCAGATCCCAGCCCTGGAATTGGGATTGGGAGAGGCCGCAAAGAAGCGAGCCCAAAGTGAAGACGGCAAAACCGGCGTTGTAAAGGTTCTTTCTGCCGAACATGTCCGCCAGCCTTCCTACTACAGGCACAAGTGCGGTAGTGATGAGCATGAAGCCCAAGATCACCCACATGATGGTCATGAATCCAGCATGAAGCTGGGTCATGATATCTGGCAGAGCGATGAGCAGGGCCGAGCCCTGAATGGATGCAAGCAAAGCTCCCACGGTGGTAACGGAAAGCGCGGTCCACTCATAACCGTGCCAGTTGTCTGGATCTTTTTGCATGTAGGACGCTGCAAGCGCGGTCAACTAATTTGTATTTAACGGCCAAGGCAAGATCAAGATGGATGAAATCAGATGCTTTAGGGCCTCATGAAATATGAATAATAAGGAGGGAGGCAAAAGTCAATTGGATGTAGGAGGGAAAAATAGCCATCGACTTTCGCCAATACACTATACGTCAATTGCCGATATAAAAGGCTTTTGCTTCACGTTTAGAAAAGACCATTCTCCACCCCAAAGAAATAACCAAGAAAAAGAGAATAGATATCAAGTCCCAGGCGGGCCCGCGCCAAATCCACAACGCCCTTTTAAGAGGAGCCGATCACCGCATAGTGTTGGCCTGACCCTGCCCGAAGCTCGACATTAAACTTGGCTTTGAAGGCGATACCTAGCGCTGGAATCTCACACAGCAGGAACCCGTTCTCATGGGGCCTCTTGCCTGCCCTCTCGCCTTCGACTTCTACTTGTGCCGCACTATGCCCCGACCGTGTATTAGCGTGAGATCTCCCTGCAGATTACTGCGCCTGTTACACGCGCAACTTTTTCAGCCCGTCGAAATAGACCAATAACAAGAATGGGGCTCTTCGCTCTTTCCAGTCCGGTTGTTAGTTCGTCGCTCTGTGCGTACTCTGTGGTGGATTAGTCGTTAGCCACTGGTTATAACAATGGTTTACGAACTACAACCACCGCAGGCACAGAGCGCACGGAGGACTCTATTATTCTATTATCCAAGGAACCAAAAATAGGTCGGGGTTTAGCTGAGCCGGACTGGAGTCCGGGCTCAAGCGGTAACTTTGGTCTTGGCGATGTACTTGATCAGCTCTGAGCCGATCCGGGCCTTCCTCTGAATCTGATTGGCCACGTCGTCAGCGGATGCGCCGCCGGCAGCCAGGGCGCGAATCTCCTCAAGCGTGCTGTCGTCCACGGTGAAATACTCGTCCAGGTCCTTTCTGTGGCCCCATACGTCGCCTTCCAGCATTTCAATGCCCTGCATCTCCAGGAATACCTGGATGGCATTGGACATGGTCTTTCTGTAGGATGGCGGGACCTGAATCATCCTCAGGCGGGGACACCTCTGCATCAGGTTAAGGAAATCTACATTGCTGGCCCGAAAAGCCAGATGAACAGTCTTCTCATTTGGGTTCAAATTGGGGATCTCATTTCTGGCGCTGATTACTCTTAGTCTCATTTTAGCACTCCATACCTTAAAAGGCATTCCTAATATTAATAGACACTTCCGCTATACACATCATACTAAAACGATTGCTACAGAGACAATCTGCACTAAAAATTTGGAATTTAGAACCATGCTGGTGTAATAAATTCATAGTCCCGTCCCTAGAGACAGCCCCGCTCGCAGCAGCACATCGGCAATTATGGCCGCAAAGAGGACGGCGCGGTAGTTGGCCGACTGGTAGAACAGCTTTTCACCCCTCTCTGGCGTGGGGTGGCGCACGAAGTCCAGGTTTTGCAGCAGGAGCCAGCCACCCGCGCCTGCGGCTGCGGCCAGATAGAGCCAGCCGAGATTAGCAGCATAGCCCAGGGCGAGGGAGAGAATGACGCCCATGATCCAAAAGAGCGTCACCATCTTGGCAGTGGCCGCAATTCCAAAGGTGGCGGGAGTGGTGGGAATGCCTTTCTCTTTATCGCCTGCCACATCTCGCGAGGCATCGCAGTTGGTAAAGCCCCAATCGGTGATTACGATCATGGCCGCCAGGATCAAGGCGGCGGGATGCAGGCCAGGGCCCGCTTTGAGAAGCCCGGCCGGCTCCAGGGCCAGCCAGACGCCCAGGGGCACCAGGCCATAGGACAATCCCACAAAGATCCAGGAGATGGGCGTATTTCTCTTGGCCCAGGCGGAGTAGATGGTGATGAGCAGCGTGGCAGTCAGGAGGATGGCAAAGCTCTCCGGGTTAAGGTAGAGGGATATGGCCGCAGCCACAAGAAAGAGAAATAGCGACCATAGTTGAGCCTCGCGCTTGCTCAGCATGGCCGAAGGCAGGGGCCGATTGGGCAATGCGACGCTGTCCACATCGATGTCGCAGCAGTCGTTGTAGACATAGGAGCTGGTGATGGCAGCGTAGGCTCCAATGGAGGCTATGATAAAGGGCAACATTGGCGGCAAAGCCCCCTCTACGGCGTAAACGGCCAGTAGGGCCGCCGCGGCGGGCATGGCCAGATCCATTGCAGCGAGGGGCGGACGCAGCAGTTCGATGTGCCCCCTGAACCGGGAACGGCTTTGATGCATTCAGATGAGCCCCGCGAAGAGCTCCAGATGCTTCTCGGGCTTCGTCATGTAATCCAGAAGACCTGGAACTCTCAGCAGTGGATACATCTCCCGGCCCTTGGCCAGGCCGAGTTTGCGAAGGCTTGAGCTGTTGGGCGCCTCTACCCGGCGTAGCTCTGCCGCCTTTGGGCATCGAATGTTCTTTATCCAGCCATCCCTGGTGAAAAAGTAAGCTCCCCCCCCATTCTCTCGGATGGGATCGTAAAGCGATGAGAAGTTCCTGGCCACGTAGTTGGCCATCTTCAGAGTCTTATTGGAGCGGTTTATGGTGATATGACCGTAACCGGGTGGCACGAGGACCTTATCTCCGGCGGAGGCGTAGACTGCCACCACATCGCTAAGGCCCTGGTTTTGCAAAAGGTAAAGTGCTTCACCTTCTATTACCTCGTAAAGCTCCGGGTATGTGACGCTGCCACCGGGCACAAGCGGATGGTAATGGCCAGCCGTCTTGATGTATTCGCATCCGAGCATATTTGGTGGAATAATAGTGATATCATAACGTAGATCCTGCTGCCGGAGCTTCTCTTTATCGGCCCGGCTTAAGGAAAGGTCGCGATACATGTAATAAAGCTCAAAGTCTTCTGCCCCGGCAAGCCAGATTTGATCAAAGATCACTTCCTTCATGTCGACTAGCCGACGAACCTCTGGCTCTTGTCCTTTGCCACCAAATTCAAGTTGCATCTTGTCTGCCACCAATTGATAATGAGCTTTTTCGGGAATAAATATGATCGCATTTTCGGCCGATCTTCTCTTTCCATCAAGAGAGTAAAAGCACAGCTAAGGTCGGCCAATTCAGAGGCGATATTCTGTTTTTCATCCGTATGACCAGATATATTCAATTGTCCTGGTTATTAGCAGGCCTCTGGGCTGGTGATGGTGAAGTACTCAGTGAGCACCTTCCGATAGTCCACAATCACATCCACCTTCCAGGTTCCCGGCAGGCGGGCGACGTCGGTCCCCTTGATCTTAAGACAGCTCCAGACTGGTGCGGCCCACATTCCCGTAAATCCATCGATAGGCGGTATGGTGCTAAAAGACCGGGCATACGTCCTGCCCTCTGGCCAGTACCATCTCCACTCCACACTGTGTACCTTAGCATCCCTCCAGATGAGCAGCCAGGAGGCTACCTGCTCGTCATCGGAGGTAAATGTATACGTCCTGTAAAGCGGCATGCCGTTTGGGCTGATCTCTTTGGCGATGGTATGCTCGGAAAGCGGAAAGAACATGGGGGATGCCTGGCCTATCCCGCCCATGAGCAAAACCGCCAGAACGACTATTGCTAGAACTCTATCTCTCATTGCTCCTCACCTATTACTCCTTAAGTTTATTGCTACCCTAATAGTATAATAATTAACTGTACCATAAAAAGATGACGATTGGATTTTTTTCACGGATAATCCTATTTAGACCAATAACGGGCGTATACATCGTCCTCTGGCAATTTCGCCAGGAAGATCTATCACCTTAGATGCGGCATCGATCACATTTCCGTCACTGCTGGCAACTATGGATCCGCATGTTTTGAGCTGATGGTCGACATCTCTCTCGCACCTGGCCTCGCCCGGAAGAGCACGCTCTGCCATCAGGCCCTGCACCTCTTTGGCCAGTTCTCCGCTCTGGCTTATTTGCTGATCCAAAAGCACCTCTACGCGAGCAGCCCCGGCAAGAGCCAGCAGATCCAAAATCTCAAAGAACGTGCAAACGGTAATCTTCGGTGCTTTGTAGCTTCTGAAAAATCCTCGCGTATCTCGCAGAAAGCCGTCATCGCAGAGATAGACGGGATATCCGTCCAAAAGGCTCTGTGTGGTGATGGTGGTGTTGTATCCGTTCACGAACACCACCCTGCCGCGCAGATCGTGCAGTTGCAGTGTCTTGGCCATTCTGGCGAGCGCAGTATCTGCAGAAAGGATCGTCCTCAGGAGCACAGATCTCTGCGTCTCTGGCAAACGGTGGTGATCCGAGACATAGCGAACTGCAGAGTCATTGGGATAGCCGCGATCTACCAAGTAGCGGGCCTCCTGGGCCGCTCGCTTCAGTAGGTCTCCTTCTCCTGGGCTGACCTTCTCACCTCCTGATAGAGATCTTTTCCGTGGGCGTCTACGGCTACGATCATGGGGCCGAATTCATTGGCCTCAAACACCCAGAGCGACTCGGCCATGCCAAGCTCTTGCAGGTGCACGCCCAACACCCTCAGCTGCTCTGCCGCCGCCGCGCCGCATCCTCCCGGATAGGCCAGGTAGACGGCGCGATTCTGGAAGGGCTCACCGGGCAGACCGCCCTTGCCGATGATGGCCCGTACCCCCAGGCCCAGGATCTCATCCGTGTAGCGGGCCATGCGACCGCTGGTGGTCGGCCCGGCGGATAGAACCCGATC
Source organism: Methanothrix sp. (assembly GCA_026394555.1). Lineage (GTDB taxonomy): Archaea > Halobacteriota > Methanosarcinia > Methanotrichales > Methanotrichaceae > Methanothrix. The sequence goes on along the minus strand of JAPKXZ010000033.1, from coordinate 15,838 downwards.
GTCCAAGATGAGCGGACCACAGTGATAGAGGGCGGCCCCCTCCAGGGAGACGGGGCTTCCCACGCGACGCATCAGGGCATGGGCTTTGTCGCGGGCAGTGAAGAGCGGCCCGCTCAAAAATACCAGATCACCGGCCACGAGCTTTTGCACGTCCCCCTCGGACAGGGGTGTACGCAGATGATACTCGGTCACTGGATCACCTCGGTTGCAGAACGGTTAGCCCAGCACTGAAAGTTTATGGCTACGGGCAAAGAGGCAGTATGGCAGAAGGCCTTCTCGATTTTTATGCCAAGAGCGGTTGTGTCCCCGCCCAGGCCCATGGCACCGATGCCAAGTGAGTTAATCCTCTCCAAGAGCTGCCGTTCCTCCTGGGATTCGCCGGGCATGTTGAGCAGAGCTCGCTTGGCCAGGCGCGCGGCCAGGTCGAAGCTGCCGCCCAGACCAATGCCCAGGAAGAGGGGGGGGCAGGCATTGGCAGCTCGCTTCGCTACGCTCTTCACAATGAAATCAAAGGGATCGTCAGCCGGATTGAGCATGCCAACCAGGCTCATGTTCTCCGAGCCTGCCCCTTTGGGAAAGGCAGTGAGCGTGAGGCCCCGGCCGTCCACATAATCCAGAATAATATCGGGCATGCCGGGGCCGGTGTTGTCTTCGCTGTTCTGGCGGGTTTGGGGATGGACAGCGTTGGGACGCAGCGGAATCACTCTGGTGGCGATCCTTACGCCTTCCGCGATCGCTTCAGAAAGGCTGAAGTCCAAAATCAGTTCCCGGCCCATTTGCACATGAAAGACTGCAAGGCCTGTGTCCTGGCAGAGGGGCAGGCCTTTGGCGGTGGCAATCGCTACATTCTCCAGCATGAACTGCAGATGGTGCCGGGCTAAGGGGTGGCTCTCCCGGGCCGCTGCCTCTTTAATTCTCTGCAAGACCCAATCGGGCAGAGACGTTTCCGCTCTTTGCAAGGCACGAACCGTGGCCTCTACCACCGTTTCTTTCATGCCTTTCGCCCCTTCTGGCCCGGTTCGATCTTGATGGGTTTGGACTGCTCGGGGAGCCGAAGGTTGGTCAGCTTGCCCAGAGCCCTTTCCATGGCGTCTTTGTGCAGGTCTCCAGAGGTGTGGATGCCTCCCGGAGTTCCGCGCACGGCGCGACAGGGATATTGCTGGCAGAAGAGGCCGGTCATGGACGCCGCTTCCTCCACGGTCTTTCCCACTATGCCCGCCGCGGCATGCCAGGTGGCTCCGCATGGCGAGCCGCGCACAACTGTCACATTGCTGATGCGTCCGTCCTTGGTCTCCACCTCCAGCTCCGGTTTTCCCAGCTTGCGGGCGAACTCATCGATGACGGGAACGCCGCACTCCTCCAGGGTGCAGCAGATCTCATCCACCTCGATATGGATGCCGTACTTCTCTGCGATCCTCTCCAGCTCGCCGATGGAGCCGGCCCGGCCCATGCCTCCGGGAATTATGGCCGCTTTGACACCGCCCTTCGCCGCCAGGCGCACGATCTCTGGAGTCAGGTCGGGGTGAAAAGTATAGAGAATGAGCAGGTCCACCTGGAAGATCCTGGGATCAAGGTTTAGCTCTTTGACAAACTCTTCGGGATCCTCGATGAAGCCGGGCAGCACCTGGGGAACCTCGACGGAGAAGACTGCAAAGTCAGTTCTAGTCTTGATGGTCTCCAGCAGGCGCTCGCCGTACTTTCCTCTTTTAACTACGCCAACCAGCATGGAGCAAGTGATGGATGCCAGGTGTTAATAGAGATTTGCTGAGGCTTCAAGTTCCCGGAGTGACTGGACGCGAGTCATCGTTCCTTGGAGGTTCCAGAAATCCACTTTGTTTTAGCCATTCGCAATTGTTTTTCAGGAATTATATATAAATTAGGTGTATCACTAAAATTTATTACATCTTTTTTTATCAAATAATAATTACCATTACATTGCATTATTAAAATAAAAGATGCATTTGGATCAATCATGTTATTCTCAGTAGATATTGAGTTCATTTCAAATCGATCCCCTCTTCCATTGATTACATCTTCAGCAGCATCATATCCGAATTTTGATGGAATCGTTGTAATAAGAAGCAGACTTATAATAAAAAGGCTGGCACAAAACAGAAAATAGTAAACTCTCTTATTATAAATTTTTGGAAAACTAATTATCAAGATAAAAGCAAATATAGTTGTGGCGATAATAATACCATTAAAAATTAAAAACTGATTATAGGGATTAAGACGCGTAGCTATTCTTGGAAAATTAGAATCTACAAAATTTATTATCACGATAAGAGCAATCACGGTAAGGATGTCATAAAGCAAAAATAGTTTGAATGCCTTTATCCCTGAAATGCCTATTTTTTCTCGCACGGATGATAGAATACTTGACTTTAGAGAGAAGACTTTCCAAATCTTATCTAAAATAAAGATAGATAAAATAATTATAGAATAAAAATAATATTTCACATATTGGAAGAGCAAATAACCTACAGGAAGCGCAAGGAAAATGAATAATATTATATTCAAAATATCGTTTCCTGCACTTAAATAAAATGATAGCGGTAGATTTAATGTATAAAATGGCAAAGAGAGCCTATTAAAGAAACTTATATAATAAATTGACACAACAATATAAAATATTGATGTTAACAATAAAGTAATAAATACAGGCTGATTCAGATATTTCAAGGCAGAAATTAGCGCTTCAAATACCGCTTCAAATGCCGGCTTGCCATCTTTTGCCTTGGTTATCTCACCCGACGAATCAACATCTTCTAACATAATTCTCCTTCCTTCTTAGAAAAAATTGTTATTACAAATGTAGTCTATGGATCTCATATCCCACAGGGCAACGGGTAATGTCCCGAATTTGATGTAATCTCGTAGCGGCCCTGTATCTTACTACCATTACTCTTAGTCCATCGATAAATACTTTTTACAAGTTATCCACTCCTCATTTATATTGATCAAAAAATTTCAGCAGAACATTGAAAAGCTTCATCGCAAGATAGTGCTTGATGTCGGCGATCATGGCTTCTTCGCGCCCTTCGCGGCTTAGCGCCTTCGCGTGAACCGGGATCTCGCGCGAAGACGCGAAATCCAATGAGAGAAGGACAATTCTTGCCACACCATTCCTCGTGATCAGCCCTAGCCCTTGTCGCTAAACCAACCTGGCATGTCCTTATATCGAGGCAATTGCAATGAGCGCACCGCAATGAGTGAAACAGAAAACTCTAGCGGCAATGTCCACAATATTCCATCCATTCTCATCGCGGGCACCCACAGCGGCGTGGGCAAGACCACAGTCACACTGGGCCTCATGGCCGCGCTTCGTGCTCGCGGCCTGAAGGTACAGCCCTTCAAGGTAGGCCCGGACTTCATCGACCCGTCTCATCATACCGCTGTCTGCGGGCGGCCATCGCGCAATCTCGATCCCTTCATGATGGGCGAAGATGGAGTGCGCCGCTCTTTCTCCTCTGCCCTGCCGGGCGCGGATGTGGCCGTGGTGGAGGGGGTTATGGGCCTTTACGACGGCATGGACGGAACCGAGGTCGCCAGCACTGCAGAGGTAGCCAAGATCCTGGACCTTCCGGTTCTACTTGTCATTAATGTGCACGGCATGTCGCGCAGCGCTGCCGCTATGGAGAAAGGCTTTGCAGAATTTGACCGGGGGGTGCGCCTGGCTGGCACGGTCCTCAATCAGGTGGGGAGCGAGCGTCACCTGGCCATGCTGAAAAGCTGCCTGGACAAGCCCGTCTTCGCCGCTCTGCCGCGAGAGAGGGAGATGGAGATGAAGAGCCGTCACCTGGGCCTGGTGATGGGCTTTGAGAAAGAGCACGATGTTGCCGCTTTGGCCGCCTTGCTGGAAAAGCATGCTGCCATCGACGAGATCCTGAAGCTACGCTCTCCTGCCTGTCCCGCTAAGGGGGAGAAGGCTGATGCAAAGAAAATCGTGCGCATAGGCATTGCAGAGGATGAAGCCTTCTGCTTTTATTACTACGAGAATCTGCGCGAGCTGGAGAGGCGAGGCGCAGACCTGGTCTTCTTCAGTCCGCTAGAGGACGATCTGCCCGATGTGGACGGCCTTTACATTGGAGGCGGCTACCCAGAGTTGCATGCTGCCCGTCTGGAGGCGGCTCCGGCGAGAAGGCAGATTAAGCAGGCTTCAGAAGACGGCATGCCCATCTATGGGGAGTGCGGCGGCCTGATGTACCTGGGCCGCGCCATCGAACTGGAGACTGGCACTTTTAAAATGGTAGGGGCGCTGCCAGGCTCTACTATTATGACGAAGCGGCTTATGGCTCTGGGGTATGTCCAGGCAGAGGCTGTAGGGCAAAATCCCGTTGCAGGGCTTGGCAAGACCCTTCGTGGGCACGAGTTTCATTACTCGCGCTTTGAATCTGACAGGGACGCTCGCTTCGCCTACCGTTTATGCAGAGGCAAAGGCATCCAGGACGGCTGGGACGGCCTTGTTGAGCACAATACATTTGGTGGGTACCTGCATGCCCATTTCTATTCTTTTTCTGTGGACCTGTTCATAGAGAGCTGCAAGAACTACCGGAGAACATAACCTGCGAAAGAGAAAGCCAAATCGTGTGGATGCATTCTAAAATATATAGATCCATTCTAGAGAAAAGCTTAAATGCAGGCCCATGTTCATGTAGGCCCATAACGAAATTGGAGTGTAAACTATGAGCAAAGTAACAAGTGGAATTGTGCTCTTCTCTCTCCTGATGGCTCTCTCTCTGGGAGTTGCCTTCGGATCTGATGTAGCCGCAACTGGGAATGTAACTGAGAACGCCACCAACGTCACTAACGCCACCAACGTCACCAATGCTACCAACGTCACCGCGCCGATCAACGTCACACCTGTTGAAGCAGTAGCAGTTCCTGCCAAGTAGGCAGGAAATGCAAACCGTCCTGTTGGGCGGAAAGCTAGGCAGGTTCTCCCTGCCGATAATTTTTCTCTTGACTTGCAGATTCGCATTAATAAATCCCAATACAAAGGAATTTTTAGAAAGGCTTATATTTTTCTGAGAAAAAAGCATTGTTAGAGGTATGAATATGAGAAGCCTAAATGCGTTGATACTATTAGCAGTATTAGTGACCTTATCATCAGGGTCCGTCCAGGCACAAAATGCCCTGAATGTCACTAATGACATGAATGCCACAAATGATACGGCTGTCGCAGAGGTCGCCCATGTCGTTGAAGCTGCCGCCCCTCTCCCTGAAACCGTGAACGCGGCTGAAGTTATCCCCCAAGAGACTGCATCAAGGTTCAAGCAGCTCTCCACCTTTGTTAAGGGAGCAACTACAGTCCTTGGAAAGAATACGGCCCAGGAATACATAGATGTGTCTAAGACCGCTAACCGAGACACCGTATTCACCCGTGAGGCGGGCGCTTCCACTCCTGCCGTGAAGGTTGGCATCACCAAGGTAAACACGGCAGAAGACAAGTACGTCCAGGTGACCAATAAGGCAGTTGGATCCTGGGACCTGGCAGGATGGACCCTGGCCTCGGCCGGAAACACCACCTTCACCTTCCCGGCGCTGACCCTGAAAGAGGAAAGCTTTGTGCGCGTCCATGAGGGTGAGGGTGTAGGCAGCTTGACCGATATCTACACCAATGGCACGGCTCCACTCTGGATCGATAACCTGGTATCCCTGCAGGATGCCGATGGAAGTATCATATCAACTTATGATGTCTCCACCGCTCCTGTGGCAGGCGCGTGGGTCGATCCTCTGGCCAAGCAGATCCAGTACTAGATTCGATGGGCCGCAATTCTAGGGCGGCATATCTCTTTTTTCAATAACCCCTTTCAAAAAACATTGTCTTCGAGTAGTTGAATCATCTCAAAACTCTGGCATTGGTTTGGGGGAAAAATCGGATCTGTGAAGTATTGAGCGATGTCAAGGCACTGGGAGGGACCCTTCATGCCTCGACTATCACCCCATGTTGGTTCGACGTTCAACGATATAAAGAATGTGCTTGACACGAATCCGAATGTCAATAGTGATTCCCATCGGTCTAAATGCCATCGTTTATCACCTCAAGTTAATCCGAGTGTAAACCGGTTATAGTTATCGTTTCTTGTGATTTTTCAGAATCTTCATTCCGGGTGGCGATCTTTCGGTCGAAACGGTTTTATCGGAAGATTACCTTATTTAACACATGGCCATCGAGAGAAGTATTAAGAATTTGATTTTGTTGGTTCTTGCAATCGTAATCGTTGCTTTCCTCTGGAGAACCATGTGGTTCCTGGGCGGATTGGCATTATTTGCAATTGTGGTCTATTTCGTTTACCAGTTGCTCAAAGGCAATCTCTAGTTCGTCGCTATAGTGGCAAAAAAATATATTCCACTATTCTGCATGCTGCCCGTTTTCCGTCTCCTTCGCCTTTTTCTGTACCTTGATCACTTCCGCCCCGAAGAGGAAGATCTGCGCCGAGTAGTAGATCCAGAAGAGGAAGACCACCAGAGATCCGGCTGCTCCGTAGGCGGAGCCCACGTTGACCAGGCTCACATAGGCCTCGATGCAAACGTTTCCTGCCGCAAACAGAAGAGCTGCCAGTGCCGAGCCGTGAAGCACCTCTCGCCACTGCAGCCTCACCTCGATCAGAGTCTTGTAGGTAGCGGCAAAGAGCAGAGTCACAAAGGAGAAGGAGACCAGGAACATGAGAAGCCGAAGCAGCCCCAGGTGAATGGGCAGAGACTCCTCGATCTGCTTTCCTGCCGGCAGGAGAAGAGCGGTAAAGATGGATGTGGCCAGCAGCAGAAAGGCGACCAGGGCGATGAGCAGGTATGAGCGCAGATAAGAAAGGATGGTGTCCACGAGAGGGACGACTTTGTCCGGGATCTTCCAGATGAGGCGAAAGGCCTTCCTGGTATGAACGAAGAGACCGGCCGCACCAAAAAGCAAGAGACCAACGCTGAGCAAGGTAAAACGGAAGGACACGGCCTGATCGAAAGCCTGGTCGATCAGCTCGTTTGCCACATCTGGCATCTGCTGGCCCACCAGATCTTGGGAGGTAGCCACCACCTGGCCGTCGAGAAAGCCATACGAGAATAGCGAGTTTATAAATATTAATGATAATATGAGTAGCGGGACGAAAGAGAAGAGGCCGTAGTAGGCGAGAGCTGCAGCCAGGAGCGAGGCATCGTCTTTGAGCCACTCGCTAATGGCTTCACTGAGGAGATACAATATATTTTTCATCTATTTTATAAAAAGGATCATGGGAGGCTTACGGTGCTCCCTTCAGATCCTCTCTTTGGGTGATGTTCTTGATCTCCTGCTTCAGATCATCAGGCAGCCCCTTGATCTCCACATCCAAAAAGCCCCTGACGATAACGCTGGTGGCCTCCTCGGATGATAGACCGCGGGACATGAGATACTCCAGCTCCTCCTCGGAGATGCGGCCCACTGCCGCCTCATGAGACATATCCAGGTCCCGGCTCTGGCCGTCCAGCTCCGGTATGGAGTAGATTCTGCCCTTGTCCGAGAGCAGAAGGCCGACGCACTCCAAGTGGGCCCGTGCGCCCGGCACTCTGCCGGTCATTCTGCCCCGGGCGATGACCTCGCCGCCCACACAGACCACGCGGGAGATGGACTCGGCACTGGTCTCGGGCGCATTGAGAAAGACATTACTTCCCACATCAATATTGCCCATGGTGGCATAAATTACCGTGTTGAAGCTGGCCACTGCCCCGCGACCGGCCAGCGTGGCCGTGGGGAAGGTCTGAATGGTCTTGACCGGCTTTAGAAGGATGTAGTTGTTGGAGAGCGAGCCACCCTCGGCAATGGTGATGCCAGTTCTAGGCCGCACCTCGACCTCTTTGCCCCAGCTATGCACCATGGTAAAACTCACCTTGGCATTCTTCTGGATGAAGAACTCCGAGACTCCAACGTGCAGTCCCCTCTGCACATGTGCCGGAGTGGTACAGCCGGTGATGACATGCAGCTCCGAGCCCTCTTCGGCAATGATGACGTTATGCACGCGCTGGTTGAGGTTGCTGGACCCAAGATACAGACAGCTCTTAACTGGAAATACGGTCTTCATGCCCTTCTTGGCGCGGATGAAGTAGCCTGCCGGTGGCGCTGCCGCTACTTCCGCCGTGTACTTGTCGGCATCCGGTGCCACCAGCTTCCACCAGTAGTCCTGCAGGAAGTCGTACTTCTCCAGGGCGGAGGCCATGTCCATGATCTCCACACCTTCGTAGAGAGACTTGGCGATGACTGGTGTCTGGTCCATCTGAACAAAAGAGCCTGAAGATTCGCCGTCCAGCTTTACGCCCACATCCATAGCCGCCTTCTTGACAACGTTTGGCAGGTCTTCGGCATTGGCTACAATGTCCTGGGGTTTGGCCTCTGATTCGTAGCTCTCCAGGTCCACATCTGTGCCGTATAAGGCCTTCTTGTCCCGTGCCTTTCTGGCCTTATCTTCTATACCGGACACGTGCATCCTACACACCCCTCATATCCGCTTTTTTTGATCTGCTCCAGGATTTCGCCCGGATTGCCGCTGCAGACGATCGATCCGCCCAGCATGACATGGGCTCGGTCCGCTTTCATATAATCCAGAATATGGCCGAAGTGGGTGATGATCACGCCGGACTTGGTCCTCTGGCTAGGACGCTGGTCTTTCTGGGTGAGAGTGTTTATGGCTTCGCCTATGAGCTTGATATTCTCCAGGTCCACGCCGGAGTCCGGCTCATCCAGCATGACGAAATCAGGCTGCTGCGCTAAGAGCTGAACCATCTCGGAGCGCTTTACCTCGCCCCCCGAGAAGCCGCGATTGACATCTCTATCTGCAAAGGCCTCAAAGTCCATCTTTTTAAGGATGGCCATGGCATCGGCCTTGGGATTGATGATCTTGATGAGGTCTCTGAGCCGCAGGCCGCGAATGGCCGGAGGCCGCTGAAAAGCCATGCCTATGCCCAGGCGTGCCCTTTCGTCCATGGACATGTGCGTGATATCTTCTCCTTTGAATACAATTCGCCCCCCATCGATAACGTACCTGGGAATTCCAGCGATGACATTCAAGAGAGTTGTTTTGCCCGTTCCATTGGGCCCAAAGAGAACGTGGGTCTCGCCACGACTTATTCTAAGGTTGAAGTTCTTTAGAACCTGCTTACTGCCGATGCTGACCGACAGATCTTCAATCTCCAGCAGCCACATCACCTCCAATCACTAGTTCAATCGATCGTAGGAATATAATATCTTTTGCCGAAAGCCTGGAATCCAGCATTGTCACCTGAACGACCGCAGATGCAAGATAGTCTTGAAATCAAATCTGGTTAAGATAAGTTAGTCTGCCATAAGCCCCTGGCGATGGCCTGATCTCTTTTTTTAGCTCAAGATACTTCAATAGACAGAGCCTGCATCGCCCGCTCCTCTACCTTATCGATTTCCCGGCAAAGCCTGGTATAGCTAAGCATAACTCTGCCCGCCGCCGTCTCTTTGCAGCCGAGCAGCTCGCATAGCTCCTTATCGTATTCCTCCTGATCAATATTTCTCTTCTGCAGATACTCATGCCCCCAGGGCCCGGCCACCAAATATTTGTTCAGCGGATCGGAGCTGCTCACAAAGTGCTCCAGCATGGCCCTGACGGGATCCTCCAGCCGGTCAAAGGTCTTTTGCAGAGCCACCGCTTTCTTATGCTCGTCGGTTTTGCTGGCCAGGCGGGGTCGCCAGACGACAGCCTCCAGCGCCGTCACCAGGACGGCGTCCAGATTGAGGCGGGCAAAGCGAATGAAGTTGCCAAGCGATTTTGCATCCCGGGCTTTGGCCGAGGACTGCACGTAGACAGAAATCTTGCCGATCTTCTCCGAGAACTCGCCCTGACGCAGAGGCAAAAGTTGGCTCTGCACCTCTTCGATGGCCTCTGCCAGCGAGATCTCTTGCCGGCCCGCCAGCCCGTCGCTCTCTTGCCCGCTCGTCCTCTCGTTTGCCATTTTTCCGCCTACCACATGAGCCGGGGCAAGATCCTCTGCCCGGCCAAAAGGGCGCTGGCGTCCTCTGCCCGCCGGGTGACCTCTGCTTGGTCCCCAGAAACGAGCACCTCTGCCGGGCGGGGCTGGCCGTTGTACTGGGAGGCCATGGAAAAGCCATAGGCCCCGGCATCCAGGAACGCCAGCACGTCGCCACGCTCAAGAGCTGGCAGCCGTCGGTCTTTGGCCAGCACATCTCCGGTCTCGCAGATGGGTCCCACCACGGTGTAGGTCTCCTCGGCAGGCGCATCGATGCGGCTGGCCACCACGACATGGTGATAGGAGTCGTAAAGCATGGGCCGGGCCAGGACGTTGAAGCCGGCATCCACCGCCACGAAATTGACATGCGCCCTCTTGACCACGTTGACCGTTGTGAGCATGACCGTGGTATCGGCCACAATGCTGCGGCCCGGTTCCAGGATGAGCCTGGGGGCTATGCCCAAATCGCGGCAGCGGTCCTGGAAAATAGGCAGCACCGCCGCCGCCAGGTCGTCGGGCGTGGGCGCAGGCAGGTCGGGATGGTACTGGATGCCTAAGCCCCCGCCTAGATCGATCCTGTGCACCTTGCCGCCCAGAGCTACTACCGCAGCTGCGATGTCCATCATCTTGCCCGCCGCCTCAGCAAAGGGCAGAGTGTCCAGGATCTGCGAGCCGATGTGGCAGTGCAGGCCCACTGGCTTGATGCCAGCCAGGCCCATGGCCCTCTGGTAGGTCTGTGCCACCTGCTCCGCCGGAATGCCGAACTTGGAGGAACGAAGGCCCGTGGCGATCTTGGGATGAGTCTTGGGGGAGACATCGGGATTTACCCGGAAGAGGATCTCCGCCTCGCGCCCCATTCGCTTCGCGGTCTTTGCGAGATGCTCCAGCTCCTCGCGCGAGTCCACGGACATGCGCACGCCGGCCAAGATGGCCATCTCGTGATCCTTCTCGCTCTTGGAGTTGCCGTTGTAGAGGATCATATCTCGAGGGATGCCCGCCATGCGCACCACGGAAAGCTCCCCAGCCGAAAATACATCCGCGCCCATGCCTTCCTGGGCGGCGATACGTAGCAATGTGAGGTTGCCGTTGGCTTTCACCGCGAAGTACTTGTCCGCATGGGGAAAAGCGCGGTGGTAAGCGCGAATGTTCTCGCGCAGGCGGCTCTCGGAGGTGACGTAAAGAGGGGTGCCCTGCTGCTGGGCGAGAGCAAAGCAGTCCACGTCTTCCATGAAAAGATGATCGCTACGAGATGTGAGATGAGATTTAGGTCCGAACATGATTTTAACAGATCTCTCAGGGATTACTAAATCGTTTCTATGCAGAAGAGAAAACATGATTGGCACTCAGCAAAACCAGGGCCAATGATGAGGATGATTATCGGGAGGACATCTGAGTACTTTGCTGGCCAAAAAGGAGGAGGGAGTGGCCTGGAAGGCGGCCCTCGATTGTGCCGGCAAGCCGGCAGCGTCTTCAGACGGTAATGGAGCAGAGTCCTGGAGCCGAACCATTGGGGGTGAGCTTGCAGATGCGGCCCTCTAAGCCGACCTCTACATAGCCGCCTTTGGGTTTGGCATCGAAGTCATGAGTTACCAGATAGAAGGCCAGATCCTCTGCGTCCATGTGGGGATCATCGAAAGACGATATTGTGGACTTCAAGTCCGAGAGGGAGGCATTCGATGCGCCGACTGTTGGCAGCGCCAGCATGATCACAATCGAGATGAAACATATTGCACTTATTTGCTTCCAGGCCATAGTCACTCCTAACCACTTCGAGAATCATATAGACGATTGAGTACAACCCATATGCCAAATTTTAACAGATATGACTGCAAAACTCTCCCTGAGCAGCTCGGTAAAATGTGATCCTCTTGTTCTTAAAAAGCAACATCTCGTCTCACAAAATCCTTTCCTTCATCTTTACCACCTCAATTCCCGCCTGATGCAAGAAATCCAGCGCCGTCCCATCGGGGTAGCTCAGCTGGTAGACCACTTTTGTCACTCGGGCATTGATCATCATCTTGGCGCAGAGGATGCAGGGCTGGTGGGTGCAGTAAAGCGTTGCCCCCTCGATGCTGATGCCGTGCAGCGCCGCCTGGATGATGGCGTTTTGCTCGGCATGCACCGCCCGGCATAGCTCGTGGTGGGTGCCCGAGGCCACGCCCTCCCGCGCGCAGCCCACAACGTCGCAGTGGTCTAGGCCGGAGGGCGCGCCGTTGTAGCCCGCAGTTAGGATGCGCTTATTCCTCACGAAGAGGGCGCCCACCTGATTACGCAGGCAGGTGGAGCGTTTGGCCACCACCGAGGCTATCTCCATGAAGTAATCGTCTGAGGAAGGACGCTCGATGGATTTCATTACGAATTCCAACGGCCTTTAGCTTAAAAACCTCTCGCAGATCAGGGCAAGATTAATATTAGTTTCCCTACGCGATTAAAGGCCATGTCTATTCACTGGGCTGACGTCATCGCCGAGAAGCTCGAGAAGAGCGGCCCGCACACATTCGCCACGGGCATAACTCCATCCGGGCCGGTTCATATCGGAAACATGCGCGAGGTCATGACGGCAGAGGCCGTCTACCGCGCCCTTCTGGACAGGGGTGTGGAGGCTAAGCTCATCTACATCGCCGACACCTACGACCGCCTGCGAAGGCTCTACCCCTTCCTGCCGGAGAGCTTCACCGAGCACATCGGTAAGCCGCTCTCGGAAATACCCTGCCCCCTGGGATGCTGCGCCAGCTACGCCGACCATTTTCTTAATCCTTTCTTGAAAAGCATGGAGCGGCTGGGCATCAAGCCAGAGGTCTACCGCGCCGATGTGCTCTACAAGGAAGGCAAGTACAATGAGGCCATCAAGACCGCGCTGCAGCGCAAGGACGACATCGCCCGCATCCTCAAAGAGGTCTCGGGCCGCGATGTTCCCGCGGGCTGGAGCCCCTTTGATGCCATATGCAGTAGCTGCGGCCGCACCAACACCACGCACGTCACGGGCTTTGATCTGCAGGGCGAGACGGTGGACTACGAGTGCTCCTGCGGCTCGCGGGGCACCGTCTCCATGAGCGGTGGAGGAAAGCTGGTCTGGCGGGTGGACTGGCCGGCCCGCTGGCCCATTTTTAATGTTACTGTGGAGCCCTTCGGCAAGGACCACGCCACATCCGGCGGCTCCTACGACACCGGCAAGCGCATCAGCGAGGAGATCTACGGCTACCCCGCCCCCTTCCCCATGGTCTACGAGTGGATCCACCTCAAGGGTGTGGGCGCCATGCATAGCTCCACAGGAATTGTGGTCACCATTCAGGAGATGCTGGACGTGGTGCCCCCCGAGGTCCTGCGCTACCTGATCATCAGGAACAAGCCCGAGAAGCACATCGAGTTTGACCCGGGACTGCCGCTGCTCTCCCTGGTGGACGAGTACGACCAGCGAAAGGGCGATGAGAGGGCCATTGAGCTATCTAATATCAGTAAGAGCGGGCCCTTCGAGATTCCCTTCCGCCACATGGTTACGGCAGTGCAGATCGCTCGCGGTGACGAGGACGGTCTCTTCGTGGCCCTGAAAAGATCCGGCTACGATGTCTTAACCCGTCGCGAGGAGATCTTAGGCCGGGCCAGAAATGTGCAGACCTGGCTGGACAAATACGCGCCGGCTTACGTCAAGTTCCAGGTGCAAGAGGCACTCCCGGTCGCGGTCAAGAACCTCACTCCTGAGGAAAGGAAGAGCTTGGGCATCTTGGCTAAGCTGGTAGAGGAGAAAACGGCAGCCGACATTCACGAACTGGTCTATGCCGTGGCCAAGGAGCAGGGCCTCGACCCCAAGAAGTTCTTCCAGGCCATCTATCTGACTTTCCTGGGCGACCGGCAGGGCCCCAAGGTGGGCTGGTTCTTGGCCAGTCTGGAGAGAGGCTTTGTGAAAGCCAGGCTGAAGGAAGCAGCTGCTGCTTAAATGCAAAGGTGACTGGGGCAATCATGGGGCACAAGATCTACCTGTCCGGCCCCCTCTTCTCGCGGGGCGAGATCGCCTGGGGGGAATGTGTCAAGAGATTCCTAGAGGACAGGCTGGATGGCGTTCGAATAATCTGGCCCCATGAGATCGTCCCCTGCCTGTCTTTGCCGGCAGAGATCTTCCTGGCCAATTTGCAGGCCTTAAACGAATGCGATATCATGGTGGCCATGCTGGACGGCTCTTCGGTTGACGACGGCACCGCCTGGGAGATAGGCTACTTTTTCATGCAGGGCAAAAAAATCCTGGGGCTAAGAACGGACTTTCGCCGCGCCGGAGAAACGGATAATTCTCGCGTCAACCTCATGATAGAGTGCTCCTGCCAGGGCCTAGCCTCGGGCCTGGAAGAGCTGGCAATGGATCTGAAGAGGCTCTTAGATTGATCTCGCCCGTCTTTGACGCGCCCCTTCTCCTGGTGGAGGGAGAAGAGCGCGTCCTGGTGGCCGCCGATCTTCACCTGGGTCTGGAGTTTGAACTAAGGCTGGGAGGCGTCTCTATTCCCAGCCAGACCGGGAAAATTTTAGCGCGACTGCTGGGCTTTTTGGCCGAGATAAAACCGGACCGGCTCTTGCTTTTAGGGGACATAAAGCACAACGTTCCGAGGACGAGCTGGCAGGAGAAGAGGGAGATACCCGAATTCTTGCGCCGGCTCTCTGCCCAGGTTTTGGTGGAGATAGTGCCGGGAAACCATGACAGCAACCTTGCCGACATGGCCCCCCTGGGTGTGCGGGTGCGTGCGTCCTCCGGCTTTGTGCTGGACAATGTGGGCTATTTCCACGGTCACACCTGGCCGGATGAAAAGGTTATGCGCGCTGAAACCCTGGTGGCGGGGCACCTGCATCCGGCAGTAAGGCTCCCGGACCCTTTAGGCCGTTCACCTTCCCGCCCCGTTTGGGCAAAAACGCGGCTTTTGGGTCGCGCGGTGCAAGAGCATTACGGTTTTGCCAGGGACAGTGAGATCATCATCGCCCCCGCCTTTAACATTCTTTGCGGTGGACTGCCCCTCAATGAGCCGGTCGAGGAAATGCGCGGCCCACTGCTTACTATAGCCGATTGGGAGGGGGCACGCCTCTATCTGCTGGACGGAGCCAACCTTGGCACCCTGGCGGAGATAAAAGCGGTGCAAAGAAAGCCAAGCGAAGCCATAAGAATTATTGCCAATGCAAATCCAACAAGAGAGGGCGATAACGAGTGAATGATAAAGAGAGACTTTTAGAATTGCTCAAGGACAAATCCCTTGAGGTGAGGCCGGTCATCCTGTCCTCAGGCAAAATCAGCGATTATTACATGGACTGCAAGCGCGTTACCTTAAGTGCGGAAGGGGCCTATCTCACTGGCAAGCTGATGCTGGAGATGATCCGGCCCGAGGTATCCGCCGTGGCCGGTCTCACCCTGGGTGCGGACCCCATTGTATCATCCATCTCGGTTGTAAGCCATATGCAAAAGAGAAGCCTGGCGGGCCTGATTGTGCGAAAAGAGCCCAAAAAGCACGGCACCATGAGCTATGTGGAGGGGCCGGCTCTGCAAAAAGGAGCGATGGTCGCTATGGTGGAAGACGTGGTCACCTCGGGCGCATCCCTTCTTAGAGCCATCGATCGCATTGAGGCCGCAGGCTATCGGCCTGTGCAAACACTGACCATACTGGACCGCCAGGAAGGCGGAAGAGAAGCTATCGAAGGACGGGGTTTTAGGCTGCAAGCGCTTTTTACTCGCGATGATTTGGATATAGGTGACTTCTCCCCACCCAAAGGACGGGGCTTCTAGCCGTTGATTGGCAGAGATTGAAGTCCCAATCTCAATATGTTTATGGCTGCATTCCAATCTCGATCCATAGACAGCCCGCACTCCGAACAGTTATGGACTCGATCCGCCAATGTTTTTTCAACC
>JAPKXZ010000062.1 GCA_026394555.1 Methanothrix sp. | reverse complement strand
GACTATCCTGGCTCGATAGCCAACCTCCTGGACTTTGCCGGATACAAATGCAGTGAGCTTCATCATATAGAATTTCCACACTCTTTGTATAAATACTCATGTTTTTAGCGTTCTTTGTGGCTTTGTGCCTTTGTGGTGAAAGTCGTAAACCACTGGATTTAATCCAATGGTGCATCTTGCTGGCCTTCCGAGCCTATGATTTCCATCCTATCCGCGCCCATCTCAATGCCGGTGCGAAGAGCCGCGCCGTAGCCTGCGTTCCACTCGTGGCGGACTACATGGGCTCCTGCAGAGGCGGCCTGCTCTGCCGTGGCGTCGGTGCTGCCGTCGTCCACCACGACCACGCGGTCGACGTACTTCTGGCAGCCCAGGACCATTCTGGCGATGGAGCGCTCCTCGTTGTAGGCGGGCATGGCAGCAATGGTTAGAGACAAGATATAGCCTCGTTGTGATCTGGTACTTGGGAGGGATTAGTAGTATGCATGGGAAGGTAACCTTTTTTGGGACTTTGAGAATTGGTAATTATAACCAGCGGCTACGGAATAAAAACCGCAGAGTCGCAGAGCGCACAAAGGACAAACGAACGGAGACGACTATTACTCAGATGCAAATATGCTGTTCCTTTCAAGTGCTGGTAATAAGGTAATTTCACGTCTCTGCGAACTCTGCGTCTCTGCGGTTAATATTCGTAGCTTGATAATTAAAACATTGGATTGCGAATCGGCTAAATCGTCTTTATGCGTTCTTTGTGACTTTGTGCCTTTGTGGTGAAAGTCGTAAACCCACGTGCTTGAACTCATTGTCTTGTGGTTGACAATAATAATTATATCAAAGCAACGTCTAAAGCCCCGGCTATCCAGTCATCCCCTCTTATCATAACCTCAATTCAGATGATGACCGACATAGCCTTTAACAGGCAACGGCTATCCTACCTGCTTTCTTAATTTCAGTAGTGATTTAAAAACCTTTCGTCTCGCACCAGCGAGAAGCAAACCGGATTCTTAGCCCACCTTGGAATATATTTATATAATTATAATATTTCTGACAACCCTTGCTGCAGGAGTCATCTCGTGCGGTAGTGGATCGCCACGTTCAATAGATGATTCAATGAGCTTCTTGGCCACATCCTGCGCAATTTCCATTCGTCACTGCAATTGTCCGACCTTGAGCAACCAGCCCCTGCAGAGTATCGCTTGTAGCTAGATATACTCCTTCATCCAGTCTTTCAATCTTAATGGATACAAGATATTCAGACAAATTAATGCGCACTCCTGAAGCTTAGAGATGATTCTATCCTTTGTGAATTTAATCTCTTAAAAATATGACTTCAAGGCCATAAGATCTATCTCTCATCTCCCGGACAATCTCGGTGGCATCAAAATCATCAACAACATGCGCCCCGATTTCGGCAATCACTTCATCCAGGGAAATCTTCTTTCTCTTCCGGAGTTTCATAGAGACAAAGAGATCTTCCGCATCCTTGTATATCCTTTCGACGCAGTCTTCATCTATCATGGAAATGCACATAGGAATTTAATTTGTTTTTAATCATTTATAAAGATGGTGACTATCATCACATCGCCGTTGAGGGATTCGAAGCCGGTCTTCAGAGCTGCCCCTTTTCCGCAGTTCGACTCGACGAGTGACGCAGCACCTGCCAGGAGGGCGACCTCGGCGGTGCGGTCACTGCTGCCGTCATCCCGGGAGCGCCGGTCGGCGTACTCCTTCGTGCGAAGCACCACGCTGCCCTGGAGTAGCTCGTTGTAGGCGGGGAGCAGGGCGGTGATGGAGGACATAAGTGTAGAGGACTCCGATCGTTAGGTTAGTGGGGTTTGAAAGGGGTTTGGGGTTAAGGACTACTACTACGTTCACCACAAAGACACAAAGGCACAAACACGACTAAACGATTTTACTCTCGCTTTGTGCGTCCTTGGTGGCTTTGTGACTTTGTGGTGAAAGTCGTAAACCGTAGGGTTAATAACCCGCGTGTTGCCTAGAAATTATGGAACAATCAAAATAGCGCTAAGCTACAGCTTCCTCTGCGAATCTCTTGGCTGCAATGATTGTTAGACCTGTAAGCTTGCCTTCTTTATCGTAATTTCTAATGATCCCATCTTCGTCCTCCTCATGTTCTATGGCATTAGGAGGATAGACAAAGCTGACATAAAGCACATCGTCTTCCTCATCGTAGTCAATCCAGACTTTTTTTGTTGAGGATCTGACTACGTGCGGAATCATCTTTATTAACTCTGCCTCCTCCATATTATCTCCCGGCTAGCAAGCTTTCTTATATTCCCAGAAGTTCCGCGGCTTTGGAGAGACTTATCTCGCCGTCTAAATAATCCGTAATAATAAAGTGCATATATTTCAGCCAGGATGATCACGATGCTACAAAAATCATCTTGTTCTTCCAAGTATCAAGTCAACCCCTCGCTGCATCTCCTCTTCGCTGGGAGCTTCAACCACCCGGGTTATGCCTTTGATCGCAAGAATTTCCTTGAATTCCTCAAAACAGACTCCTGCAATCTCTGCGGCTCGGCGGAGGGATATTTCCTGGGATTTATACATCTCCACGACAGCATCAATCCGGCTAGAAGGAAACACTTCAGAGAGCAGATCTCGTTCCTCTTTATGCATTTCGATGAGCTTCCTTGCTACATCCTTTGCGATTATGATAACCAATTCTGTGCGTTCTCCGTGCGTTCGTCCTCTGTGAACTCTGTGCCTCTGTGGTTATATTTCGTGGTTTTGTGCGGTTGCTTCCGGATGAAAACGAGACAGCTAAAAGGGCCAGGACCATAATCCACAGCCTTCGCTGCAAATCCCAGGTCCTCTTATCACCTAGAAACATGTGCAATTGAATACTCTATTTACATCGACCGGAAAGCTTTTTTTGTCGTTGTAATTCATGTTATCCCAGCCGCCCGAGCAGCACGGGAGCCATTCATCTTCTTCTTGTAGGAGACTTGATTTTAATGCAATTTCCATCTTTTTGCTTATGGTGAAAGTGCCTCGATAGTACTCATCCAACAAAACATCAGTATTATTTCCACTAACCGTTCCTACGTACGCTCCTATCTGTCCTGTGCCATTGAATACGGCATTTAGTTTCATGCTGCTGGCAAAGGAGCCGTAAGACTGCTGCGTTAAATCCTCATAGGAGGTTCCGCTAGAAATCTTCGTCGCCATCTCCTTGTTCAAAACTTGCACCTGATCAAAGCTTGCTTTCAGAACACTTACATTTTCCTTGCCGGCAATAAGAAATGTGGAATCGCTCCATAATGAACTGATAGGCTCAGAACGAAAGCTACCAGGATAATCAAGTTTTGTTGGAGAGTAGGCATTGCTGGTAATCTCTTGAAGTCCAACACTATTATTTTCACTGAACGATACGGGACTGCCTGCAATTATTTCATCATTTCGCAGGTAGCTTCTGGATTCGCTGGAGTAAACGCCGCTGCCACTACTATGAGAATGCAACACTAAATCCAAAGGTCCCATGCATCTGTATGAGCTGGCAATTCCAAACCCTTCCACCGTCTGATTCGAATCGAACCGTAGGCCTGTCGTATTCGTCCAATCACCAAGCTCGTTATCATCGACAGCAGATCCAATCGACATCAGAGCAATGAGGATACAAATTATAATCGGTAGCTTCTTCATGCAGAACATGTCCCCTCAAGCGTTATCCAATCCTATCGCAATACCCCGATGCTTGCAGCGATGTATGCCGCCGCCGTTTGACAATAAGAATAAAATCTACAGCCTTAGCTGCTAAGCCTAGGTGCCTCTTATCATCTTCTAATGACTTTCGTCATCAAGAGCCTCGAATGGGTCGAAGCTGCATCAATTCAGCGACCTGCTTGGACTCATTTTGTAGGGTGAGAGAGAGCTGCAAAGCATCCGAGTTCCACTTCTGGTAAGGATCAAGATCTTGCCCACATTTGCACCCACTATCTCATTAAGATTAGTATGGAGAACCCAAAGATATAATAAAAAGGTTGCGCTTGGCCATCTCCATAATTTCGCCCTGATAAAGCAAACATGCAAATATAATATATACTCAGGAAAACGATTCTCTCCCCAATGCTTCTCTTTGCCCATGTGGGCCTCGCTTTAGCCTCCGCCCGCTTTCTTAGCCAGGTGAGCCTGGCCTTTCTGGCATTAGGCTCCATGCTTCCCGACATAATAGACAAACCCCTGGGCCTCATTGTCTTTGGCAGTCCCAGCATGGGCCGCACCTTCGCTCACACGCTGCTCTTCCTCATGCTACTCTCTGCCCTATGCTTGTATTCCCGGGATATCAGATTCATCTCCCTCACCTGGGGCGTGCTCATACACCTCTCCCTGGACTTTATGTGGAACTCGCCGAAAACTCTTCTCTGGCCGCTCCTGGGGCCATTTCCTACCGTCCCCCTTCTGGATACCATGAGCTACCTGCAGATGCTTCTTTCCGGCCTGAAAAATCCCGGCATTATGATACCGGAAATAGCAGGCCTGGCTTATCTCATATTCTTTGCCTATGCCGGGAGAAGGCAAGCCTCGGCCTGGATAGATCATCACCTATAGCTTTATATGGCATAACGATAGGTAAGACATTATTCACAATCGTTAACTGCGCCTTAGCTCGATGAGAGCAGGCCAATAGGGGTCCGGCAGGAAGCGCATATCGTGAGCTAACACTTCCTTCAATAGGTTCCAATATGGATTGATAGTTAATTAGAGTGGATTCAAATGAGCGAGAAAAAATTCGGGCTAAGCACCCTGGCGGTTCATGCCGGCCAGGAGTCACCAGATCCCGCCACGGGATCGAGGGCGGTCCCCATCTATCAGACCGCTTCCTACGTCTTTAGGAGCACAGAACACGCGGCGAATCTTTTTGCCCTGAAGGAATTGGGCAACATCTACACCAGGATCATGAACCCTACCAGTGATGTCTTCGAGAAACGCATTGCCGCTATTGAAGGCGGCGTCGCCGCCTTAGCTGTGGCCTCCGGCCAGGCGGCCATCTCCCTGGCGCTGCTGGCCATCACCCAGGTGGGGGATGAAATTGTCTCCGCCAACAACCTTTACGGCGGCACTTATGAGCTATTCCATTACACCTTCCCCAAGCTTGGCCGAAAGGTCATATTCGTTGACTCCACCCAACCGGAAGAGTTCAAGAAAGCCATCACTGCCAGGACCCGGGCCATTTACGCCGAGACCATCGGCAATCCCAAGCTGGATGTGCCCGACTTCGAGAAGATCGCCAGGATCGCCCACGATGAGGGCCTTCCCTTTGTCGTGGACAACACTGTGGGAATCGGTTTAGTCAGACCTATCGAATACGGGGCCGACATAATCGTGGATTCCGCCACCAAGTTCATAAACGGCCACGGAAACTCCATCGGCGGCATCATTGTCGATTCAGGCAAGTTCGACTGGTCTAAAGGAAAGTTTCCGGAGTTTACAGAGCCGGACCCCAGCTATCACGGTCTCAAATACTGGGACACCTTTGGCAACTTCCCAAATCTAGGAAATGTGGCTTTCATCTTTAAGGTAAGAGTGCAGCTTCTTCGTGACCTGGGTCCGACTATAAGCCCCTTCAATTCCTTCCTCTTCCTGCAAGGCGTGGAGACGTTGGCTCTGCGTCAGGAGAGGCACTCGGAGAATGCCTTGAAGGTGGCCCGGTTCCTGAAAAGCCATCCTGCCGTGGCCTGGGTCAATTATCCCGGCCTGGAGGAGCATCCCAGCCATGCCCTGGCCAAGAAGTATCTGAAGGGCAAATATAACGCCATTCTGGGATTCGGCATCAAAGGCGGCCTTCCTGCCGCCAAGAAGTTCATCGAGTCGTTGCAACTGCTCTCCCATTTAGCAAACATCGGCGACTCTAAGAGCCTGGTCATCCATCCCGCTTCAACCACACACCAGCAGCTAACGCCTGCGGAGCAGGAGGCTACCGGAGTCACAGCCGACTTCATTCGCGTATCAGTGGGCATCGAGGACGTCGAAGACATCATTGCCGATCTGGATCAGGCCCTGGCCAGGGCGGTGCTATGAAACGAGAATCCGCGGGCTTGGTCGAGACAAAATGCTATCCTATTTCGGAAGAGATAGTCCTGGAGCACGGCGGCCAGCTCGCCGGGGCCACAGTCGCCTACGAGACTTACGGCAAGCTGAATAGAGAGTTGAGCAACGCCATCTTAGTCTGCCACGCTCTCTCCGGGGACGCCCATGCGGCAGGCTGGCACAAGGACGAAGAGAAGCCGGGCTGGTGGGATATTGTAATCGGTCCAGGGAAAGCCCTGGATACCGACAATTTTTTTGTGATTTGCTCCAATGTCCTGGGCGGATGCAAAGGCACTACGGGTCCTTCCTCGCTTAATCCCAAGACAGGAAAACCTTACGGCCTGGACTTTCCTTTCATCACTTTGAAGGATATGGTGGATGTTCAGAAGAGGCTCCTGGACCATTTGGGCATCGATAAGCTATTCGCTGTTATCGGCGGGTCCTTTGGCGGAATGCAGGTTTTGCAATGGTGCGTATCCTATCCAGAGATGGTACGCCTGGCTGTGCCCATAGCCACCAGCGCCTACTCCTCACCCCAGCAGATCGCCTTCAATGAGGTAGGTCGCAGAGCGATAACTTCAGACCCCGACTGGGACAATGGCAGCTATTATGGCGGGGCTCCTCCTGCGCGCGGTCTCTCACTGGCCAGGATGATTGGGCATATCACATACCTCTCCGACGAGTCCATGCATCAGAAGTTCGGCCGGCGTTTGCAGGGCAAGACGGAATTTGGCTTCGACCTTGCATCTCTGGACTTTCAGGTGGAGAGCTACCTGAGCTACCATGGCGATGCCTTCGTGAAGCGCTTCGATGCCAATTCCTATCTCTACATCACCAAGGCCATTGATTACTTCGACCTGACGAAGAACGGCACTCTATCTTTGGCGGAGGCCTTCAAAGGCACCAGTACCAAATTTCTGGTCATATCCATAAGCTCAGACTGGCTTTATCCGCCTTACCAGTGCAAAGAGATCGCCGAGGCTCTCAGTGCCAATGATATCGATGTACGTCACTGCACAATCAGATCAAACTACGGGCATGATGCTTTTCTCCTGGAATCCGGGCAGATGAATTATACTATTCAGAATTTCCTCTCCCGAAGATCCGTAGGGGATGTGATGATCAAAGAGGTAGTAACCATCCGGCAGGGCTCCAGTGTGGAGGAAGCGGCCATGATTATGATGACCGAGGGCGTAACTCACCTGCCTGTGACTGACGAGGCCGGAAAGCTGGTGGGAATTGTAACCGCCTGGGATGTGTCCAAGGCCGTGGCCCTGAAGCTTACTCTACTAGAAGAGATAATGACCCGCAATGTGGTCATCTCCGCCCAGGAAGACCCGGTCGAGCAAGCCGCCAAGCGCATGAATGAGCATAACATCTCGGCTTTGCCGGTGGTAGATGCAAATCAAAAGGTAATAGGCATGATAACGAGCGACGGAGTCAGCCGGTTAGTAAGCGTGTGCCGGTGATGGTCGCACCTTTCGGCCTAAAAATTTTTTTGAGTATTGCGATTTGAAATTTCGGTTACAGCAATTCGAGTGCTTCTCTGCCCGTTTGGCCAACCTTTAATCCCAGCTTCTCAGCGGCGGGATTTACCTCCTTGACGATGCCCTGCAAAAGGTCCTCGATGGTGGCAATCGAGCTTCCCTGGGATGGCCTGACCTTGGCTGCCGGGTAGCCAAAGTTGTTTAGAGCCGCGACATCAAAGGCCCCGCAGCCCACCATTCCCACATCGGTAACGACGTTGACAAGATTTACCGGTCCAAGAGCGATAACGTATCCATCTGCTTGTTTTGCAGTTAGCTGCATTTTTATGTGTTCCATATCATTTCTCCCATTCTCGGATCAATATCTGAACGCCATGATCTATAAATTTCTTGCACCCTAGCCGCCCAGCTTTCGAGGTGTGACTGTCTTTTCCTGCCCGGCGGTGCCGTTAATTTTTCCCAGAACCACGTTGGTGTTTGTGCCATTGACTGAAGCTACCCGAATGTCAGAAGACTTCTTTTTCATAAGCTGGTCTATCTGCTGATCTATCTCGGAGATAATAGAGAAAACCGCATCCATAGAGCTGTCAAAGGAATCCTCAGAGGCATGCTTGCCGTCTCTGGCCAAAACCCGGATTTTGTAGTCTCCAGGAGCCAGATCCCGAGAGGACCATTTCCAGCTCGCAAGCTCTGACCATCTGCCCATATCCCGGCCGTTGAGCTGGAATTTGTAGAGGATTTTGTCGCCTTCCGGATCATAAGCCTTTGCCGTCCAGATCACCGTCGTGCCCTGAACCTGTGGACTGGCAATATCCGGCACAAGGGACTTTAAGACCGGCGGCTGATTGGAGTCTACAATAGTAATAGTGATGATCGCGTCTTTGAAGCTGTCAAATGAATTCAGAGGTGCATGCCTGCCGTCCCTGGCCTGAACCATAATCCTATATTCACCGGGCTTGACGGAAGATGTATCCCAGACCCAGGAATTCGATGACGACCATTCCCTGACTTCTTTGTCATTGGCCAGGAATTTGTAGGAGATCTCGTCTCCATCAGGATCAACGGCAATTGCAGTCCAGGTTATGACGCTGCCTATGGCCTGAGGACTGGACCGGTCCGCTTTTAGCGCTGTAACTTCCGGGATGTTATTGGGCAGCATCAGAACAAATGTGCCATCAAAGGTGCTGTCAAAGGCATCCTTCGATGCGTGCAAACCGTCTTTAGCCAACACGGCAATTCTATAGTCTCCAGGCTTTTCCAAAGAGGTATCCCATACCCAGGTGTTGGACGTTGACCATTTGGTCACATCTTCGTCGTTCTTCATAAACTTATAGTAAATCTTGTCGTTATCCGGATCGTTGGCGCTGGCCGTCCAGGTTATCATGACGCCTTTGCTCTGAGGACTGGCCTTGTCCGATTTGAGCTCCTGCAGAACTGGAGCCTGGTTGGGACGACTCAAGGTGAAGCTCGCGTTTATAATGCTATCAAATGAATCCAAAGAGGCGTGCTTGCCATCTATTGCTAGAACTGTGATCTGATAGTCTCCCGCCGGCAAGCCTTGAGATAGCCAGCTCCAGCTATTGGTCTTGGACCATTTCCTCACTTCCTGACCATCCAGGAAAAACCTGTAAAGGATTTTATCGCCCTCTTCATCTGTTGCCTCTGCCTTCCAGAAGATTGCCGCCCCCTGTTGCTGGGGGCTGGCTCTATCCGGCAACAGGGCCTTTAGGACAGGGGGACGATTCGAATTGTTGTCGGCATTCGATTCATTAGACTTGATAGGCGGCTTGAATGCAACTAATTTCGAAGAGGTATTTGCGTCTAACGAGGGAGCTCTCACTGGCGCTGTAGAAGCCTGCACATATGTCAAGTTCTCTGCAGTAGCAGCTTTAGTTTTCTCTTGCGTGCCGGACCGATTAAGAGTCAGATTATCCTTCAAAACATCTTTTTTGGCAATTGAGGTGTTGTTCTGCACTTTGCTGACTACTGTGTTGACTGCTGCGCTGGTCGCAGTTGGAGGAGAACTTGCCGTTTTTACGGGCTGCAAAGCCTTCTTAGATGCGGGCTCTTTAGCTGCAGTTTGACTACTATCCGATGAGCTGCCGCCCCCCATGCTGCCCACATTGCCAGTTACTTTGCTTTTAGCTTCAAAAATTACGGGAGAATTGTTCTCGATGGTATTGATTTTTGTGGAGTTCATATTGAATCTTGTAGAATTGATACCAGTTGAGTTCACGACTTTGGATTTATTGCTTGACGGGTCGGAATTATTTAAGGTGTAATTCAGTGGCTTTTTTTCATAATTTATTATCCAAGCCTTGGCGAATAGCTTCTTTCCTTCCTCTAAATATGAAGATAGAGGGCTTAATGCTTCTTGGGGCCATGTGACCTCAAGCTTTGTGGTCGCTTCGCCGGAAGGAATCTGATATGAGGCAAAGGCAAAAGCCAGGGCAGCTATTAAACAGGCCGCCAACAGGAAGATAGCCAGAGCGGCACGCCTGCTTGTGATGCTTGCCCGGGAAATGCGGGGAAAGGCCCGCGCCGATCCCAGTCCCCTCTTTGGCAAAAGAAGAAATCTTCTCTTGCGGGGCAGGTTCGACCAGCGGCCATAGGCCACCGCCGCCAGTAATATGGCCAAAATAGAGAGAATTGTGGCTAAGGACGCAACCTGCAGTCCTCGGGGAGTAGCCGTCAAAATGAAGCTGAATAGCCCGGCTAACATTGCAGAAAAGGCCAGACAGAGAAATATGCGCCTGTGCCCACATAGGTCGCTTTTGCCGGGAAATAGCGATAGTGTGGCAAGATATCCGGGAATGAGGAGCACGAAAATAAGGGCCGGAAGCGAGAGGATGCCCTGCAAGGATGGGGGCGGCAGATGAACTAGGGCCAAAGCTATAACCGGGATCAACACAGACATAATTAGATGCCAGGGCGGTGGCCAGGCCAGCCTCATATTCTTTATCCTTCCTCAATTAATGATAAAACCTTTTTCCTACGAGCTTATGTCGATATCGAGCTCAATGCCCACCGGGCAGTGATCGGCGCCTGTGACCTCTTTAAGGATAAACGCCGACGAGACGGCACCGCGCAGATTTTCACTCACGAAGAAGTAGTCAATCCTCCAGCCCACGTTTCTCTCGCGGGCTCGTGTCTTCAGATCCCACCAGGAGTAGTTCTCGCCCTTTGCATGAAAGATACGAAATGTGTCGAAAAAGCCCTTTCCTACCAGCAGGTCCATCCAGGCCCTCTCCTCCGGCAAGAATCCTGAGATCTTCTCGTTGGCCTTGGGCCGGGCCAGATCGATCTCCTTGTGGGCAGTATTGATGTCCCCAGAGATCACAATCCTCCTGCCATCGGCCTTGAGCCTGTCGATGAGCTCTAAAAAAAGATCATAGAACTTCAGCTTGTACTCCAGCCGCTCCGGGGAGGCTTTGCCGTTGGGAAAGTAAACATTGAAGAGCAGGAACTGTCCATAATCAGCCACAATAGCTCGATGCTCGTCATCAAAGCCTTCGATTTCCAGAGTGTATTTTACGCTCAGGGGCTCTGTTTTAGAGAAGAGAGCCACTCCGTCCCGTCCTTTTCTCTCCCCCGAGCCGAAGTAGGAAAAGTAGCCCTGCAGGCATTTTAGCTCAGCAGGGACCTGATCGGCAGCAACCTTGGTCTCTTGCAGGCAGAGCACATCTGGCAGATCTCTTCTAAGCCAATCAACAAAGCCCTTTTTATAAATGGCTCTCAGACCGTTCACATTCCAGGAGAGAAGTCGCAAGGTTGGCATTGCATCTAGGAAATGTTGACTGGGAATATCTTTCTCTCTTCTACGGTGCTGTTCTTCCAGGGCTGGAGCAAGAGCATGATAACATCCGTGCTGCCGGGCTTTTTGGCGCTGAATACAAAGAGCTTTTTGCCGGGCACACCAACCTCTCCCGACATTGCATTGCCAGACTGTTCGGATGAGGCCACAAGGCTCAGGTACTCGGTATCGAACTGGTTCCACCATTCAAAGCCTGTTGAGCCGGCGTTGGACTTCAGCTCAATGGTAAAATTCTCTCCAGCCAAGACATTGATGACTTTTTCGCAGGGGGCATTGTCGCAGACGCTGCCGGCAGAAGTTGTGGCCAAGGCTAATAAGATCGCTGCGACTGCAGCCAGAAATATGCTCGCTAGTCTCTTCATGTTATATGCCTCAAGTCTAATAGGAAATACGGGATACTTGTATGCAAACATTATATTTAGATCTATTGAGTGCAGGACGAAAGTAATCAGAACAAAGGACTGCGCTTTCATCCCTTTAGGGAAGATTCGCTTCCATAAAGCTCACACTGTCATATATCCAACGGCGTTCTGGAACCAAGAAATAGCACGGTTCAATCAGCAGACAAAAAGGAAAATATGAGGGCGCTGGGGCTGGAGGCCCTAGACTCCGCCCAGGTAACCATCGCCCGTGTTTTTGCCTGTTTCAGAATTTTGATATGACTTTATTGCCGAATTGGGCAGCAGATTCAGATCATTCGTCGTGTAGCTCGCCCCTTTTGCCTTGCCCGTGCCGTCAATGGCATGGACGATGCCGCCCCCTGTGGTGTTGTTGGCGACCAGAACCGGTTTGCTCAGGTCAACCGGAGCGTTCAGCTTCTGCATGAGCATCATGGGATCTTCTCCGAAGTGCTCTCTAACCCAGGCATTGTAGACGTCTACCTGTGCATTAAAGCCGCTGACATTGATTCCATTCTGGGCCTGCTCGTAGGCCTGGCCCATCTTAAAGCCGATCTTAAGGCTCTCTGCAGCGCCTTGCTGCCAGTCGGTATAACCTACGGCCGCAGTAAGGCCCACTATGCATAAGAATATCGCAATATATTTCATCTATCCATCACTCCAATATTTTGTCAATAAGCACTCTAGCGGAACACCGGCGGCAGTAGGTAGCTGGCACTCCCAACGACATTTTCAGTACCGATAGCATTACCTCTATCCACATAGATCGGCTTACCCGTGTAAGGATCTATGTAGAAATACTTGGTTTCCCCGGTACCGGGAATTTTGTAAGCATAAATCGAAAATCCGGTGTAGGGATCCTTCTCAACTTCTCCCATCCAGCCATCGGTATAATTGAGAGACTTCCAGGTATTAAATGGATCAGCTACCAGCTTTCCATTCTGAATTAGGCTTCCCTTGGGCGCGTTTCCCCAGTTCCACAGGCTGTTATTGCTACTATTGCTGCCGACAGGAGACGGCTGAGTATCATTGGCCTTTAAGGTACCAATCACATTTCTGCCGAAATCTCCGCCCACACTCTGGAAACGGCTCGTGCTTTGTGCATAGCAATTCACTGCCAAGAGACAAGCTATTAGTATTACCATTACTGCCAATGCAGTCTTCATACTGACCCCACCAAGTTAACATCAATGCAAAGCGATAAAAGGCTTTCGCGTGTCCGAGTCATTTTCATCTCATCTAATTGAAGATCGGCGGCAGAGAAAATTTCTTTTGCTCCACGTATTGGCCGGAAACTGGCCCAAAGCTGGTATAGATCGGCACTCCTGTTTCAGGATTAAAGTAGACGTAAATCATCCTTCCCGACTTGGAATCCGTGTATGTGTAGTAAGACTGGCCTGTAATCGGGTCCACATAGGTTTTAACCGGCTCACCAGTTTGAGGATCTGTGTAGGAATAGGCAGGAGCTGCCGTACCATAGGGATCAACGAAAGAATCTCCCAGCCAATTCTTGACAACGTTGAGCGTTTTCACTGAATATTTAGGATCGCCGATAAGGTTACCATCAACAACCAGGGTTCCCTTGGGCGAACTTCCCCAGCTCCACAGGCTGCCATTCTTACCGCTTGCAGCAGCCGGTTTTGTATCGTTGGCTTCTATGGTGCTGATCATCTTTTTGCCGAAATCTCCGCCCACGCTCTGAAAACGGCTCGTATCTTGGGCATAGCAGCCCGATGCTAATAGGTATACTACTAGCACTACTACTGCCAAAGCAGTCTTCATACTGACCCCACGAGCAAAAGAAGGGCGCAGAGAAATAAAAGGCTTTCGCGTGTTATGATCTATTTACTTCTTACAGCCTGGTCCACGGCTCATTCTGGTTGTAGACCGCTTGGTTAGTCATTCTGCCCGCCAGGAGATTGATGAGATCAATGGGGGCCGTGCTGGCATAGACCTCCTTGCCCGTCATGGGATCTATGTAGGCGTAGACGAGATTGCCGGTCTTGGCATCCGGATAGGTAGAATATGTAAAGAAGGGCTTTGACGTAGTGGGATTGAGGAAACGGTAGATTTTTTTCCCGGTCAAAGGATCGGAGTAGGTCTCCATGGGAAAACCGGTCTTTGGATCTGTGTAGGTCTCGCCCAGCCAGTTACTGGACAGATTCAAGAGCGGCCGGAGATAATAGGGATCGGTTACCAGATTGCCATCGACTATCTTGCTGCCTAGAGGAGCGCGGCCCCAGTTCCATAAGTCGCTGCCGTTATCTTCGCTCTTATTGCTTTCTATCTTTGGAACGGCCCTTTCATTCTCTTTCTTGAAATCCTTTATCCATTTCTCTGCAAATTCACCACTCACGCTTTGAAAGCTGGGGGGAGTGCTCTGGCTGATTGCGACCGCTAAGAAAATACTTATTATGAATGATACCTTTAGTATCATGATAGCTACGGATTTGACGCTCATAATAATCCCTATTCAATCTTTCTGGCCGCAACCTCAATGGCCCGGATGACGCTGTCTCTGGGAATTATGGTAGCCACGGGAATGGAGAGCAGCTTCTCCACGGTAGGACTGACGATGGGGGCGCAAACCAGAGCCGAGGCTCCGTCTCGCTCTGCTCTTACGGCAGCAATGATGGCCTCCTCGATGGTGGTGGCCGAATACTCACGCAAGGTTAGCATCCGCTCTCCAATCTTCATCTTCTTCTCGCTTATCTTGTCCAGAACAGGCCGGGCGGCGATGATGGCGATGAAATTTCCTTCTGAGCCCTCTAATTGGCGGATGGTCTTTACAATCTGGCGCAAGGTGGTGATATTCGGATCTCTGTGACCGGAGAGAATCTTGTAGAGAGTGCTTTGCGGAATTGCCGAGACCTTGGAAAACTCTCGCGCGGAAAGCCCCAGCTCCCTGAAGACCTCTTTTAAGGTTTCCCGCAGTCTCTCGTCCGATTGGAAGGCGGCCCTCATCACCCTCTCCACATTAGGCATACTATTGGACAATGAATATCAAATATTTCTACTTTTGGGTTGAAAGGATGGAAAGAGCTTCCCTCCGGCAAAACATAAATATCCAGTATGGTCATCCTTTAGGCCAATGGTATTTTTCGTGATAACTATTTTCACAATTAGGACAAAATTTGTCCTCAAATAGAAAACATTATATTCTCCATTTAGAGAAGTTGCCTCTATGGGCGAATATCGGCTTCGATGTGTGAGCGACAGATCAGTGCAGCCCGCTTACTCTTTGGCCTGCCCTCATGACAATTCGCTTCTGCGCACCGATTACCAGGCCAGGCAGATAGAGCCAAAGAGCCTGCCCGGCATCTGGCGCTTCCTGGACTGGCTTCCTGTGCAGGGGATAATCGCGAAGGCAGAAGGCGCGCCTCTGACCTACAAGAGCCGCGGACTGGCAAAGGAGCTGGGCCTGGAAAACCTTTACATCAGCTTCAACGGCTACTGGCCGGAGCGCGGGGCCAAGAATCCCACCTGCAGCTTCAAGGATCTGGAGGCTGCGCCTACCATGCAGAGACTCTTGGAGCGGGGCGACAACCCCACACTGGTAGTGGCTTCCGCCGGCAACACCGCCCGCGCCTTTGCCCACGTCTCCTCTCTAACCGGCCAGCCTCTGCTTCTTTTCGTGCCGGAAAAAGCCCTGGACAGAATGTGGACAACTAGCATTGCTAAAGGTGTGGAGCAAGTGACACTGATGGCGGTGCAGGGCGACTACTACGATGCCATTCAAATCGCGGAAAAAGTGCAATCCCTACCCGGCTTTGCAGCAGAGGGAGGAGCGAGAAACATCGCCCGCCGGGACGGCATGGGCTGCGTGATGCTCGACGCTGCCCTGAACCTGGCACGCATGCCTGAGCACTACTTCCAGGCGGTGGGAAGCGGCACGGGCGGCATATCTGCCTGGGAGGCCGCTCTTCGTCTCAGGGCAGACGGCCGCTTCGGCTCCTTGCTTCCTAGATTGCATTTGGCCCAGAATCTTCCCAATGCACCCATTTACTGTGCCTGGAAGGGATTAGAGGCCGAGTCTCCATGTAGCGATATGTTCGATGACGTTCTCTTCAACCGAAAGCCGCCCTACGCCATTCCCGGCGGTGTCAAAGACGCACTGCAGGAAACCCGTGGCGAGGTCTACGGCATAACCGACCAGCAAGCAGCAGCGGCCAAGAAGCTCTTTGAGCAGTCTGAGGAGATCGACATTCTCAATGCCCCGGCCATAGCCGTGGCGGCGCTGGAGCAAGCGGCAAGATCGGGCAGCATAGAGGCCAAAGATATCATACTTCTTAACATCACAGGCGGCGGCCTGGCCAGGATCAAAGAGGAGCATACCCTGCACAGGCTTATGCCGCAAATCACAGTCTCCCACTGGGAGCCTGCAGTGCAATTTCTGGAGGGCAAGAGATGAGTCAGGCAATTGAAATCATGCCCCTAACCTTAACCATTCAGGGCGGCGTGGACAAGGACGGCCATTCTGATGCCGTATCCGAGATCGAGATCGCTCGGGGAGAGATAATAGGAATAGTAGGGCCCACGGGTTCGGGCAAGAGCACTCTTATTGCCGACATTGAGCAGTTTGCCTTAGGCGACACGCCCTCGGGCAGAAGGATTCTCATAAACGGCCTTGAGCCGGCAGGGGAGATGCGCAGCAATCCTCGGAAGAAGCTGGTGGCCCAGCTCTCCCAAAATATGCACTTTCTGGCGGACATGTCTGTGGAAGAGTTTTTGAAAATGCATGCTAAATCGCGAGGCAAGGACCCTGGGCTGGCAGACAAGGTCATAGCTCTGGCCAACACTTTAACTGGAGAGCCGGTCAATCCCGCCTTCCAGCTCACTATTTTGAGCGGCGGCCAGTCGAGAGCCCTCATGGTTGCGGACATTGCCGTCATCAGCGACTCGCCCATAGTGCTCATCGATGAGATTGAGAATGCAGGCATAAAGAAGCAGGAGGCGCTGCGGCTTTTGGCCGGGGAAGGGAAGATCGTTGTAGTAGTAACTCATGACCCCATGCTGGCTCTCATGGCCTCTCGGCGCATAGTGATGAAGAACGGAGGCATGACCAAGGTCATCAGCACCAACGAGGATGAGCAGAGGGTCTTCAAGGATGTGGAGCGGATGGACGGCTGGCTCACCTCTCTGCGGGAGACTATTCGCCAGGGCGAGGTAGTAGCTTGAAGATGGTGGTGGTGGCCGGCACGCCGGGTTCCGGCAAGACCTCCGTGCTCATGCATGCGGTGAAGGACTTGCTGCGTTCGGGGCGCAGCCCGGCGCTGGTCAAGATCGACTGCATGTGGACCGAGGACGACGCCCGCTTCAGGCGCTTGCAGGTGCCCGTGGCCGTGGGACTGGCCAAGGATATGTGCCCGGATCACTACGCTATCTACAACTTCGACGAGATGCTGCAATGGGCCGAGGCCCAGCAGGCGGACATGCTGCTCAATGAGACGGCCGGGCTGTGCCTGCGCTGTGCTCCTTACCCGGACAAGGCTCTGGCTATTTGCGTGATCGATGTCACGACCGGCCCCAACAGCCCCTTAAAAGTAGGGCCGCTGCTCACCACTGCCGACGCGGCAGTCATGACCAAAGGCGATCTCGTCTCTCAGGCGGAGAGAGAGGTCTTTCGGGAGCGCATTTTGGAAGCCAATCCCGGCTGCCGGATCATTGAGGCCAACGGGCTCTCCGGCAAGGGCTCGGCGGAACTGGCGCAGTTGATGGCAAGCTGGCCGGACATCTCCGGGGAGATGGTCTTGCGGCACAATCCGCCTCTGGCCATCTGCACCCTTTGTACCGGCGAGCTGCGCATCTCCAAGGAACACCACCGGGGCGTGCTGAGGCATCTGGACGGCTTCATGGAGTACACCGGCGAGTGAGTATGAAGTCGAAAAAATAGGCTTAGTAGCCTTTGTGTCTTTGTGGTGAGAGTAGTTAGTAAGCTCTAATCCTTCAATCCTACCCAAAAAAAGACTAACCACAAAGGCACAAAGCCACAAAGGACGCACAAAGAAACTACCATAACAGGAGAAAAAAATGTTGCAGATCGAGAAGCTCTTGCCGGGCTACAATTGCGGAGAGTGCGGCCTTTCCAGTTGCCGGGAGTTCGCAGCCAAGCTGGTGGACGTGGCCGGGCTGGATCGGTGCACCATTCTCAAGCAGGAGAGGTTTCAGGGCCGGGCGGAGCAGATCGTTGCACTGCTGGCCTGCTCGGAGAAGACAGAGGATATTATCGGGGTTATAGACGGCCTTCAGGCCGACTTTGCCCTGGCGCCGCTGGCGGGCGAGCCCTCCTGCCGGGAGGATCTGCATCCCTTCAATCCCGAGGCACGGCTGAAGGAAGGCGACATCTTCCGCTACCGGCCTTTGGGATGTCCCATCACTCATTTTGCCAAAGTGCTCAAGAACGATCGGGGAATCGTTACGGTGCATTTGGTGGGGCCAGTACACCTGCTACAGGGACTGCCCGCGCCTGAGGATATCGGCATCTGCATGGTGGCCGCCTTCGAGGGCGTGGTAAGCCGGGGCAGGAGGCCGGAGGTAGGCGAGACGGTGCGATTTTTGCCCGAGCACTGCATGATGCAAAAGGTGCACTCGGGAGTGGTGGTGCACTCGGAAGGGAGCAGGGTGAGGATCGAGG
This sequence comes from Methanothrix sp., assembly GCA_026394555.1. Taxonomy (GTDB): domain Archaea; phylum Halobacteriota; class Methanosarcinia; order Methanotrichales; family Methanotrichaceae; genus Methanothrix. Next base: position 29,707 of record JAPKXZ010000062.1, on the reverse strand, counting down.
GGATCGATCTGAAGGTGTGGTAGTGGCTCTTTAGCTACATGAGGAACGCAAAGACCTTAATCGACGCATCGAAAACTGCTATTACGTCAGCAATTCTGCCCAGCCATTCAAACCCTGCTAACGGTTTCAGGCCCTCCATCTCTTTCAAGATGGCTTGGCTATCCCCTTTAGTTGATTTTATTTTAAGGATTTCTTCAAGTTCCAGGAATTTAGTCTCAACAAGCTTGCCGAGTTTTATTTGATCTTCATTTGGATGAGCTGAATTCTTTGAAACGCTTTTGCGATCCGAAATGGATTTCTTTTCCATCTCAGCTATTTCATCCAGCTTAGTCTTTACCGCACATAGATTGGCGAATATATTTCCAGATCCAATTCTTATCTTTGAGAGATCAAATATTATCGTATTTAGTTTTTTATCCATCTGATCCAGCTTGTCCATCGTGGCTGATTCATAAGCCTCCAGACAGATATTTGGCTGAAGATAAGTCAATGCCTGCTCGATCTTGGAGAGCTTGCCGGAAAGCTCCTGCTCCGATTCAATCTCATCCACGATCTCGCAGGCATGGCCTCTTTTGTCCCTCGGCAATAGTCCGCAGAACTCCCTGAGAATCGAGGCTATCCTGATGCTGCTCTTGAATGCTTTTATTGGATCTTCTGAAGAGAGGCTCTTTGCCTCTCGGTTTATCTGGGCGCCAGGCGCTTCATATTTCGTGCCCGATCCGCGGGTCACCTTGCAGATTTCCCGGGCAGTTTTCTGGATCCCGGCGATGGTGGCCTCTATCCTCTCTTCAATAATTGGATTGCATTTTCTAAGCAGACTGACCGCACCCGGAGCGGAATCTTCTGCGGCGGCCAAATGCTCGGCAGCCCGATCGCAATACCATCGGTAAGCTTGAAGATCGCTTTGAATATGCTCTTTGGATTTTTCCTTGATTTTTTGGGTCTCTTCCAGAGCTTTGGCCAAATTTTCCACAGCGCCAAATAGCTCCTTTTTATTTTCTGAGCTGCCGATAGCTTCTTTAGCCTCAGCAAGGTATTTTTGGACCTCTGCGTCCGATGCTCCCTGAAAAGTCAGCGCTAGGTACGATCGATAGAAAGGACGGCAAAAACGGGCCGGATTGTAATAAGACTTCTCTCGGGAAGATTTCTCAAAGAACCAGACTGCAGCTTCCAGCTCCGATCTTATGGTATCCTTCTCGTCAGCTTCTAAGGCTTTGTGGACTGAGACTCTTCCCAGCGAGTGGTATGCATACATTCGCACGTCCATATCTCGGTCTTGAGTGAGCCTGAGAAGATCTTGCCAGCCTTGAGTTTTGTCGAGCAGTAGGACAAAGGCCGATCCCAATGCATGGGCAGCGCTTGACCGCACATTGCCATCATAGTCTTGAGTGAGCCTGAGAAGATCTTGCCAGCCTTGAGTTTTGTCGAGCAGAAGGTCGAAGGCCGATCCCAAGGCATGGGCAGCACTTGACCGCACATTGCCATCATAGTCTTGAGTGAGCCTGAGAAGATCTTGCCAGCCTTGGGTTTTATCGGGCAGAAGGGCAAAGGATGATCCAATAGCCCGGGATGCGCCCAACCGCACGCTGCGATCCCGGTCTTGAGTGAGTTGGTGAAGATCCTGCCAGCCTTGGGTTTTGTCGGGCAAGAGAACAAAAGCTGAACCCAAAGCGCGAACAACGCCCCATCGTACACCACTATCCTGGTCTTGAGTGAGCCGGTGAAGATCCTGCCAGCCTTGGATTTTGTCGGGCAAAAGGGCAAAAGCTGAACCCAAGGCACGGGCAGCACCCAACCGCACGCCACTATCACGATCTTGAGCGAGGCTGAGAAGATCCTGCCAGCCTTGGATTTTGTCGGGCAAAAGAGCAAAAGCTGAATCCAAGGCACAAGCTGCGACCCACCGCACGTAGCTGTCTTGGTCTTGAGTGAGCCGGTGAAGATCCTGCCAGCCCTGGGTTTTGTCAGAGAGAAGAACAAAGACGGATCCAATTGCATGGGCAGCTCCAGACCGCACGTAGCTATCCTGGTCTTGAGTGAGCCGGTGAAGATCCTGCCAGCCTTGGATCTTGTCGGGCAACAGAGCAAAAGCTGAATCCAAGGAAGAAGCTGCGCCCCACCGCACGCCACTATCACGGTCTTGAGCGAGGCTGAGAAGATCTTGCCAGCCTTGCATCTTGTCAGGCAGAAGGGAAAAAGAGGAACCTAGGGCACGGGCTGCATTTTCTCGATCCGCAACCTTTTTACTTAAGGCCATTTCATGGATCTCAGCCTGACTAATCAACTGGGCTCACCAACATGAGAGAATCTCACTAAAGATTAATACTTTGCCAGGCTATCGCAAATGCACCTTTCAGAAAAGCTTTTTCCCTCAGAGAGCCGAGAACCAGCCAAATGTCGCCAAAGAGCCCAGGAGAATCAATCGTAATGCAGAAAATTGATCGAGCCGTCCAGAAGATTAGATCGCTCGGCGGCGACAAAGTCAGATTTATCACTCTCTACGGCTCAGCTTCTGATGGCAGGATGAAAGAAGATTCGGACATCGATATCAGCGTATACTACGATGGTTCTGATGCCTCCGAATTCCGCCTCAAAGTCTTATCAGATCTCTTTGATGATGTCTATGATATCAAGATCTTCCAGCAGCTTCCTCTTCCTTTGCGTATGCAAGTCTTGAAGGGCAAGGTCCTTTACGAAGATGATACGCCCTTCATGTACGACAAAGCCTATGAGACCATAAAAGAGTTTGAATCCTTCAAGCGCGGATACTACGATTACCTGGGAATAGAATCCATCACTTGAGCAGAGACATGCAATGGCAAGAAGAAAACTCCGCTGTGAGCATACGCCCAGGGACGGGCACTGCCGCCTCCGGGCCCGCGCGCGTGCGAGCGTCCGCCTGGCGTCCGTAAGTCTTTTACCTATATTCAGGAATGGACCGATGCCGCTCGAAACCGCGCCCGTGTCCGGCATCACCGCTGCCCGGTCGCCTTCCTTGAGCGAGGCGAACATGTGCTTGAGATTGGCCGCCACGCAGTCGAAGACATCTATGCTGAAATCCATTCCTCGCGAGAGATACCAGCATCTCTTAAGATGGTTTTAATGAGAACACGATAAGGAACGGGAATTATTCTACACAATGGCCATCGGCTCCTGAGAGATACCTATCGCATGACCCTCAAGGGACGGAATGGCAAAGCCTCTATGCAACCGAATGGCAATCCATTCCTCAATAACTTCGATAAGATCTTCCCGGCATTTCTCAATAGTCTCACCAGTGGCGATCACACCACGAAGACCTTCCACAGTGGCCATGTAAGAGCCATTCTCTAGGGATTCGTACTTCGCACGCCTCAAAGCCGCCCCGATATACTCTGAGAACATGATGAATTCTACTACTCGATAGGATTTAACAGTTATCTTTTAATTCGGTTTCATGAGAAGACTTTCTTCGGCTCAGCTTGCGGTATGTACGACCGGGCAATTGCCACGTTGTTCAAACTTCGTGCTGTGGCTTCCAGGCTTGTGTCACAAAATTTAAATAAGTTTTTAGACATCAATTATCATGATAAGGATGAATGGCAAATGACCCAGGGAGATACGAGAGATTTAATCATCACACGCCACTTCGATGCACCACGAGAGCTTGTCTGGAAGGCGTGGACAGAGCCCGAGCGCGTTATGCGTTGGTGGGGGCCCAAAGGTTTTACATCACCAGTTTCCAGGATCGATCTGCGAGTGGGCGGCGAGTATCACAGCTGCATGCGATCACCCGATGGCAAGGACTATTGGAGCAAAGGCATCTTTCGTGAAATCGTAGCATTTGAGCGGCTGGTCATGACCGATTCTTTCGCAGATGAGAACGGCCACACAGTCCCTGCTTCCTATTACGGCATGAGCAAATACTTTCCGCTTGAATTGCTGATAACGGTAATCTTAAAAGATCATGACGGCAAGACAAAGCTTACCCTGCGCCATACAGGCATGCCGCCCGGCCCGGATAGTGAGGGGGCAGAGCAGGGCTGGAATGAATCCTTCGACAAGCTTGCAAAATACCTGGAAACGGAGAATTCGATTATCTCCGGGAAAAATGTCCCCAGGTTTGAGCTTCCATCAGATCGGGAGGTCGTCATGACTCGCATCTTTGACGCGCCGCGCGATCTGGTGTTCAGGGCGAGCACGAACCCTGATCTTATACGGCAGTGGTGGGGTCCGAAACGATTTGCGACTACTGTTGAAAAGATGGACGTAAACCCGGGCGGAGTATGGCGATTCATCCAGCACGACCAGGATGGCAATGAGTACGCTTTTAATGGCGTTTATCGGGAAATCCTGCCACCGGAGCGGGAAGTTCACACCTTTGAATTTGAAGGCATGCCGTGCCATGTAATACTGGAAACGTCGACGTTCAAAGAGTTCGAAGGCAAGACAAAATTGACGGTCACAGATCTCTTCCAGAGCGTTGAGGACCGGGACGGCATGTTCAAATCGGGGATGAAGGAAGGGGCAACCGAAAGCATGGACCGCCTGGATGAAATAGTCTTAAAAACCTTGAAGATGCAACAATAAAACACCATAAGGAGGAAAGAAGAAATGTCCAGTATAGTACACTTTGAGATACCTGCGGATGATCTCCAAAGGGCAAAAGCATTCTATTCCAACCTTTTTGGCTGGAAGATTGAAGGCATACCAGGCATGGATTATGCCATGATCGACGTTTTCGGCGCTCCCGGAGGAGGCATGATGAAGAGAATGCACCCGGAGCAACAAATTACAAACTACATCGGAGTGCCGTCGGTAGACGAATACGCAGCGAAAGTTGAAAAGCTGGGCGGCAAGATAATTGTTCCCAAGAAAGCTGTTCCTGGTATGGGGTATTTCATAATCTGTATGGATACTGAGAACAATGCCTTTGGTATCTGGGAGATGAGTCCCACAGCGAAGTAATGACGCGAGGAAGTAGAGTTGTAGTCTTTTTAGCCCTTTTTTCCGTTCTAAAGAGCATCTTCAAGCCGCTCAGGCCAGACCGGCCCGCGTGCTGCGAGCAAAAGCAAGAGCGTTGGACCTTAGCAAATATACGACACATGTCCGCTATTTATCATCAATGATAGCCAATGGAAACATACTTCTCAATCTTTTCTATGGCCTCGTTAATATCACGAAGACGCTCCCTGTCATCTCTCAAAGGGGCACCGCCTCGCTCAGGACTCGCTCTCGAATTCTTTCTCGCAGGCCACGGTCGCTGACTACATCTACCTTGATTTTCAGGAAGGATTCAAGCTCTCGAATCATGGCAGATTGGCTGAGCAAAGTTGAGCCCGGAATAAACTCTACCAGAACATCTACATCGCTCTTTGAGTCTGCCTCGCCTCTGGCAACGGAGCCGAAGATCCTGACATTACGAGCGCCGTGCTTTGCCGCAATCTTCAGAATCTCTTCTCTCTTTTTATTCCGGAGATCTTCGATAAGCATAAATTATTATCCGTCGTTCAAGGAGATCAAAGCTTCGATCCAGTTGGTTGCATAGCTGCGAGATCTCTTTTGAAAAGATCCCGCCGCCTTTAAGCCTCCTGCTCCCTTGGCACGAGTGCTTGCCTTGCAATCCAGTCCGCTCCGACGATAGCGCCGCCCAGGCCAGACCGGCCCACAGGCAGCGGCCACGAACGCAGCCGGGACCCGAGCGGCGCAGAGCGCGGCCCTGCGGCTGGCGGGCGCTGCTGCCGGTAGCCAGCAAGAATCGCAAAGCTGTAGAACGTATCGAATTAGCGAACCTAAGGCATGCTCCTCCTGGCTATCAGGCCCGACCGGCCTTCTGCGCCCGGGGGGTGGCCCGCCTTCGGGCCGGGGCTCGGTTGCTGGTCGAATCGGGCAGCATTTCGAGCTGGTGGCTGTTAGTTTGCGTCATCATCAATGGACGATTGCAACAAGCATTAAGGTTTCTGCCTCTTGTTGGCATTGAGGAAGGTCATTCCCACGACCTGTTCCTTCCCGTACCTGATTATGACGTCGTCATCGGTTAGATCGGAATCATCAGCATGGTTAGGCTTCTTGAAGTTCACGTAGAGCACATCGTCCAACTAATCGTAATCCACCCAGATCTTTTTTTGGGGTATGCCCAAAAGATGAGGCACTAATGCCGATATCTTTTCAATGTGCTTTTTCCTGCTGCTTAGGAAGGCAGGAGGCAATAGGGCCGGAACACTGTGGTTTTTGCAGCTTCCTGAGTAAGAGGCCGATCTCGCCAAAATTAGGGCGTCTTGTTTTTGTTAACTTATCGCATAGCAGTAGTAGCGATCATATCTCATTGAATACTTCGATAAACTCTTCTCTGGAAATTCCTGCTTGTCTTAGGATTATCAACAGCGTGGAACCCTTAATCACTTTCTGCAACAAAAGTCTCACTGATTTCGTTTGTTTCAAGGACATCTCTTCCAAATGTATCTATATGCAACTGGATAGCAGATTTAACATCAGCAATTGCTTCCTCATAAGTATCGCCTTCACCTACTATTATCCCCTTGATGCCGATGGGATAGGCGACATAGCCATCTGGATGCTTTTCTATAATTATTTTTATCGGCTGCATCTATTAGCAAGAGGTTGTTCTTGAAAATAAATCTATGCTTGGACGGTCGCGCCATTCGTCATCCTCCCGGCCCGCCTGCCCGCGCCCGTGCGCCCGCACGTGGGCCAGGTGCGCCCAGGTGGACAGGAGGCCATCGGACCGGGGCTCAGCAGCCTGATCGAATCGGTCTGCATTTCTAGCTGGCAGGCCGCTAGTTCTCTGTCTTTCAGCTCAAACTTGAAACGGATCGGGCCGTCTTAAAGTCATTGGGCTTGTTAGCAGTCCAAAGAGGCAGGTTTTTATTCTTTGACGCTGAACCATAATAGGTGATCTGGTGCTGGTTAAAGCGGTCTACGAGAACAGTGTTCTAAAGCCACTGGAAAGGCTAGACCTAAAGGATGGAGACTTGGTCGAGATTGAGGTGAAGAAAAATCCAGTCGATGAACTTTACGGCATTATAAAGATCCAGAACAAACAATGGCTGGACGAGATCATTGAGAGTTCTGATCTGGAGCCAATCTGATGCCCAGTCACATCGAACCAGGCACAATTGTTTTTATAGATGCGAATATCTTGCTTTATGCAGTGTCCGGTCATTGGAAGTTTGGCAATTCATCCAAGTGTCTTCTCGATTCCATAAATGATGGCGAATATTATGGTATTACTTCAGTTCTTGTGTGCAATGAAGTATTCCATAGGTCTCTAATAGCCGAAATTGTAGAAAGAGAAAACATAAATCCGGGATCTGTTTTGAAATGTCTGAAGGAAGATCCTGATTTGGTGAGGGAGTCAACCAAAGCATGGGCCGCAATCGAGAAAATAAAGCAGATCAATCACTTGACGATAGTAGGAATTGATGAAAGCACTTTTGAGCTGGCACTGCGATACTCCAAGAAATACGCACTCTTATCTAATGACGCTTTTCATCTGGCAACTATGAAACAAGAAGGTGTGAGCACAATGGCATCAAATGACAGAGATTTTAGCGGTGTGGAATGGCTCCAACTCTGGAAACCTTAAAACAATACCAGGAATTATTTGCCATTTGCAGTCCTCTCTTCTAGCTTGCATTCTCGTGAGCCGCTTTCGCACGAGGGGCTGCTCGCCCCAGGGCCCGCACGCATGCACCTGCCCGCGCCCGTGCGCCCGCGCGTGGGCCTGGCGCACCCGGGTGGGCCGAGTGCCATCGGGCCGGGCCTCGGTGGCTGGTCGAATCCGGCAGCATTTCGAATTGGTTCGCCTTAGATCTCAGTCTTTCAGCTCATCCTCGATGCCCCGGAACTGCTCCAGCGCGCTTTCCAGGCTCTCCACGATCTCCCGCGCCAGGATTGCCGGATCGGGCAGGTTGTCGGAGTCCTCCAGGCTCTCGTCCTTGAGCCAGAAGATGTCCAGGCTGGCCCGATCCCGTTTCACCAGATCGTCATAGCAAAAGGCCCGGAAGCGTTCCGTCTCCAATCGGTCGTGCCGGTTCTCTGGGTTATAGCATTTGATGAAGTCTCTCGCCGACGAAATGTCCATGTCTCATAGTTACTACGACTTTTACTATGCCATTTACTATGTCATTTACTGTGCACTTTTCAAAGATCGCCCTTATCTATCAGTGCCGGAATTCAAATCCGATATCAGCTTCATTCCGTTATCAGTAATTACATATCGTCCTGTTTTAGGTGAGCCTATAAACTCAACAAGCTCGTTATCTTTTAGGAATTTAATATCCCTGGTGATTGCTCGCACCCCAACTTCGAAGCTCTCGGCAACTTGGCTGATGATCAAGCGTTCTCTCCCGCTCAGAACCTCAAGAATCCTTACTGCTCTTGCTAGCCGATCTCCTTTTAAACCGAACTTTATACCGAAATTTCTAGCGAAATTTTCACTTGTTATTTCGCCGACTATTTCCTCCTTCACAGCAGCCAGCTTCCTGAACGTAACAGTGAAGAAGCTCGTGAAGGCAAACTCCAGCGGCGCCAGCCCTGCCTCGCTCATGAGCCGCTGCATCTTCCTTACACCCGTGCCCATCTTTTCGATGTAATCCGCTCGATGCAGCATGCCCGCTATTTTCGGATTTCGCAGCACACTTCTTTTGCCGAACTCCTCGAGCGAGAGGCCCTTGGGCAGCCCTCCCGGATTGCAAATCTCGATGCGGTCGTCGTAGACCTCAACCATGACATTGGCTCCCCGCTCGAAGTAATCCCGGTGGGCCACGGCGTTGATGATCGCTTCTCGCAAGGCATCGTAGGGAAGCTCCGGAACCTCTCGCCTTCTCGCCTCTCCCGTCATCTCGTAGCGCACGGCGATGTACCTTTTGAGGAAGTTCATGGCCCCGTCGATGTTGCTCATCAGATCTTCGTTGAAGTCCCGTCGGTCCAGCACCGTGAATTTATCCGTTCCCTGAAAGAGTGCACAGGTCACAGCAGCATGAGGGTAGATGTAGTCCAGGTTCCAGGAAAAGAAGAGAATCCCGGTGTTGTTTACTATTATCCTGCCGTCTTCCAGCCGCTCTGCTGCTCCCAGATTTAACAAGATCGACTGATCGTCCATGACCTTCGATATGCCTGCCAGGCGCAGGAAACGGTCCAGCTTCTTGGAATCGAAATGCTCATCATAGACGAACTGAGAATTTCTCAGGTCGTCGAATCGGATCTTCTCCTCATCCTTGAGAAATTCGATGATCTCACTGCGATTGGAGATCTTTGCTCCCTTGATCTTCCGGCCGTCGATGATGCCCACAAAGATCCTGCCGCCGGTGGCGTTGGCAAAAGCTACCAGCTCTTTGTCGAGGCTTGCCAGTGACTCCTTGAACTCTATCTTCTGGCCTTCGCCTTCTTCGAGAATTTGCCGTAGATCTTGCTCGTTCACTCTGCCTCACTACTGAGATCTTCTTGCATTTTCTGGATCTTTCTTCATATTATCTGGACCTGCTCGGCCAGAATTCTATCTTTGAGACGAGGGTGCAGTGATTTGTAAGTTAGAACATCTACTCGTCTGCTAATGGCATCTTCCAGCTCGTTCTTCAAATGGGCAATATCCAGAAGGCTCTTTTTGCCTTCAAATTCGACCAAAAGATCCACATCGCTCTCTTCGGTCATCTCCCCACTCACGATTGACCCAAAAAAGGATGCCTTTTTTACATCATTTCTGTGCAAAATACCTATGATTTTTTCACGAACGGGCTGCATCTGGTCGTTCAAGCTTTTCCCCTCTCTAAAAACAAAGAGGTCATGACATTTGACCTTTTCTAAAATGAAATCCGCTTTAGCCGGAATTCCAATTTGCGTTATCCTGCTTATCCTGACAGACACGCAGCACGCTGCCTTTGCCGTCCTCCCGGCTCGCCTCGAATGAAGCTTGATCGTTGATTTTGCTACTTCATCAGCTCTAGAAATTCTTCTGTTGTCAGGTCTGCATCTCTCAAAATGCTCTTTAAAATCTTGGGGTGAAGCTCTTTGCCGGAATGATAAGGCACAGTGAACCTTCGTCCTTCTGCATTCTTATAGATCCTGTGGCTACCGCTCTGGCGAACCAGAAAGTAGCCTGCTTTCTCCAGTGCCCGGATCGCCTCAGATGCGCTCACCCTTGGGAGCTTATTCGTCATACAGCGACTTCCAGAGATGTCAGGCTGACGGATTCCGGCTGAGGAACTTCTTCGCCGCTATCCAGTCGATCCTCTACATGGAGGCGGATGGCGTCCCTAATATTCTCTAAGACTTCCTCGTAGGTATCGCCTTGAGTGTAACACCCCTGCAATTCTGGAGTGAAGGCAAAATAGCCGTCTTTGTCTTTCTCGATCACTACCAAGAAACGATAAACTCTGGACTTGGCGCTAACTATCTCTTTGGATAAATTTGTCTCTGTGGCAGGGAACATGCAGCAGACTATTCTCCTTAAAAGTAATTATCCTTTGCCGTTCTGCAATTACCTCATGGGGCTGTACTGGGCCAGTTCATCCTAGATGTCCGGCAACTCACATCAGCTCAGCATCTCGCTTCGCATTCTCGTGCGCCGCCTTCGCACGCAGGGCCGCTCGCAGGCGTGGGCATGCGACCGTGCGCCCGCATGTGGGCCTGGCGCGTCCGGGTGGGCCGCCTTCGGGCCGGGGCTCGATTGCTGGTCGAATCGGCCAAGCATTTCGAGCTGGCTCTACCCTTCTATTTGCATTTCATCTCAACTTCGATGCCTCGGAACTTTTCCAGTGCCACGTTCAGGATTTTCGCAGTCATCTTGCATTTGCGGGTCTATTTATTATTCTATAAAATTTATATTTATTATCTATCGTAATTAAGTAGCTCTCTATCAATTCTATGCACGCCATTCTCAACCATAATATCAATTAAATCAAGACACTTCTGCCTCATTGAACTTTCTTTATTTTGAGAATATATTCGGAGTACTAATTGGCTAATATCCATTTCTAATCCAAAATTGCGATTATTAGTTAGAATTGTGGAGTCAACAAATCTTTTGTATTATTTCCTCATTATGGTTGAATCTCAGAGTTCCTTCCAATTTTTTTTGCGAACCTGAGAGCCTCCATTTTCCCTTCCACTCAAGATCTGGCTGAGAAGCATCCTTACTATCCAATATACAATAAATTACTGCAATGTGTTATCAAAAAGCCTCGTATGATTAAACTCGAACAATGACTGCTTGCTCACCGGCATACCTTAAGAGCACGCAGCCTAAGCTCCAATCCGTACTCATCTCCAGCGCCTGAAATCCACCTTCATGCCCACGGGCACGTGCTCCCAGGCCCGCACGCGCGCGCGGGGACGTGGGAGCGCGTCCCGACAGAACTGCTTTGCAGAGGCAAGGCCGATGATCTCTGCCAGCGATTTCTGCCACCTGACCGGCTTCAAGGCTCAACCCTCAGGATTTCCTCCAAAGATCGATTACCATTCAATAATAGCGGCACATAATTGAATTCCTGAGGCTGGTGCAAAGAATGGCGAAACCAGTGAGACTCGGCTTGGTTCTCGAAGGTGAAGCGGCAAAGGAGTTCTGGAAGAACGAGGAGATCACCGCATTTACGCCAGGACAGTTGTCCATGTTTAAGGAAGCCAAGCGGATTTACAGAACTAATCGCGGGCAATCTCTGCTTCTTTCAGGCAGCTTTTGCTAACCTCATGCCTGGCAAAGCTTCGCCAGTCGATTACTGCAAAGCCTTAAGAACATTGAATATCCAACACTAGGCAGAGGTTTTGAAGATGGCTCATCCCATAGAACTAGGGCTGGTACTGGAAGGCGAAGATGCGAAGGAGTTCCTGGAAGATCTCAGGAATCCAAAGGCCACCAAGGAACAAATAGAGATGTTCAAGGAAGCCATCAAGCTATACAAAGAGCATCCTTTCTAATTTGATATGATTATACCTTCTCAGGAGCTACGCATCGTTCCTCTGGAAAAATGCCATAATCTATCCTCATTCTCTTCTTCTAATGAAGATCTCAACGACTTTCTGCATAACGATGCCTGCAAGTCTCAGGAAGATCTGAACCGCCCGCCATTACCCGCAGCTCAGAAGGCATCCGCCAGATCCCGACGCGCCCTTTCTGGCAGCATCGCCTCCAGCAATCCGGCCCCAGCCCCACCGGCCCGCCCGGCCATGCGCCGCCCACGGGCACGCGTCCCCAGGCCCGCACGCGTGCTGGGACGCGAGAGCGCGCCTGCTGGAGTCATCCTACGAGAAATCAAACCCTACCCATCTATCGGTAGAAAACTAAATAATACCAATCGGATGTTAAGTGTAGCTGTGAAATCAAGCCCCATCTTCTTCGTCGCTTTGCTGGTCATGCTTGGCCTTGCTTTTCCGTCTTTAGCCCACGTGCCCCTCATGGCCGGAGGAAATGAGAACATCTCTTCAGCCATGCACATATCCGATCCGGGTAAGTCCTGGGCGGCCTATGGCTCTCTTGAGAAGGATGTGGTGCATTACTACAGCTTCGATCTGGAGGAGGGCGAGCGAATTTATCTCTCCCTTTTCAAGTCCTCCGATGCAAAAGAAAAGGATTTTCTTCCCGCCCTGGTGCTCCTGGGTCCGGGATTGAATACGAGTGTGCTGCCACCGAGGCAGTTAGCTCTGCCGCGGGTTGCTTTGGGCCTGAAAATTCTGGCTGCGAACGGCAAGAACGCTGATGGTGCCGTCTACGAGCCCTTCGGGCCCAGCAGTTTCCAAGAAATTGCGGAGATTAACATCTCTGCTCCAGAATCGGCCCGCTACTATGCGGCGGTTTATAGTAATAATAATGTTGTTAATGGTATTGGTAATAGTATAAAAGTCCAAAATACCACTAATGGTCACTACGGCCTGGCGGTGGGCTATCGGGAGGAGTTCGGCTTCTTAGAGAGAATTACCACGCCTCTGCGGCTCATATCCGTTTACCTCTGGGAGGGGCAGAGCCTGGGGCTTATCCTCATTCCCTACCTGGTAGCCGAGATATTAGCTCTCCTCTTCTTCTGGCGCGGCTCTCGTCGCACCTCATTTTGCCTGGCCGGATCTCTGGCCGGATTTCTCTTCCTGGCCAGCAGCGCCTCCGTCTTCACCCAGATGGTCTTCAATCTCACTCGCGCTCCCTTTGGACCGGAAGTGTACATCACCGTAGCGTTCGTCGTTTTGCATGCACTCTTGGGCGTGGCAGCCATTCGTCTGGCCAGAGGTGAGGCAGGGATACTGCAAAGAGTCCTTCTGGCAGTCCTTGGGACCATAGCCCTGCTGGCCGGCTCGGGGCTGATCATGGGTCCCATCCTGGCCGTGGCAGCAAGCTTACTGCCATCCCGGAGTGGCTCGATTTTTGGGAATGCGGATGCCAACCGAAATGAGAAAAGCTGAAAGCGGAATTGCTCATTTACTCTCCGCTTGAGAAGTTATCGAGGGTGACATTTTTCTTATTTTGCACCAGCCGCAGTCCCGCAGCCTCCTGATCTCTTCTGGGCATGTGCCTCTTAAATGCCGCCAAATTCTTTCTTTCCGGGCAGTACTGGCTGTCGTAGTAGACCTGCCAGAGGCCCTCCACATTGGCCAGATCCTCGCCGGATCCATCATCGCTTGATCCATCCTCGCTGCAATGCAAGGCCGACTTTAGCCTCTCCAGGGCTATGGCCATTCCTCCACTATGATTCCGCCAGATTCTGCCCTCCCGACATAGCGAGATCCAGCTCTCGCCGCCGTTTCCCAGTACTACTATTATTCCGGTGTTCCTGCGGGCGAAGTAATCGCAGATGTGCTCTTCAATTTTGTGCCTGGGCTTGAAAAAGCCATAAAGCACTCGTGCGCCCAGGGGCTGCAATCTCACAAATGCCTTCATCCGGTGCGCCTCTCCCAAAACAGCAAAGACCATCTTCTTTATGCGGGCAACTTCTGGATGAATGCAAACTTCCAGCTCCTCTGGTGTGAGATTCCCTGCTCTGGCAAGAAGCCTCTCATTACAGTCCTCATGCAAAGAGAGGTAGTAGAGGAAGTTGTCCGGAATCTTCACGCCTGCCACATCTCCAGAGTTGTATCTCTCCAGCCGTTGATCTTGAGAAAGGGGCAGGCTCTCTTGATGCGAATGCCCATGGCCGCCAGCTCTGCTTTAGCAACAATTGGCTGCCTTTTGCGGAAGGCCACGATCTTTTGCGCGCTCTTGGGGCCGATGCCCGGCACCCTCAGCAGTTCCCGGAATGCAGCCGTATTGGGGTCCAGGGGTTTGTCCATATACTCCCTGGCGATGGCCATCTTGGGATCGGCGTTGCTAAGAAAGCCATTCTCATTAAAGGCATGATGGATCTCCCTGGGCTGAAAGTGATACACACGATAGAGCCAGTCCATCTGGTAGAGGCGGTGCTCTCGCCAGAGCGGCTGGGCCTGCCTGTTCTCAAATGGTGTGCCCCGCTGAGGGGAAAATGCACTGTAGTAGGCCCTCTTCACCCCAATTTCTTTGTACTCATAAAGAACTCTCTTGAAGATCTCCTCATCGCTCTCGCCAGCGGCACCTACCACAAGTTGCGTAGTCTGGCCGGCAGGCAGAATGGCCTTGGAGCTCTTGGCGCTATCGGATAGTATATCCCGGATGTATCTTTGCCTTTGCAGGATATCGTTCTCGTAGCTCTTGGTGGCACACATCTCGCTCATGTGCGAGGCAGATGCCGCCTCTAAATTTATGCTGACCCGATCCGCCAGCTCCATGGCTTCCTGGATGTGCGCGCGCGCAGAGCCAGGCAGGACCTTGAGATGAATGTATCCGGAAAAAGCATGCTTTTGGCGCAAGAGCCGCACGGTCTCTACCATTCTTTCCGTGACACGATCCTCATCTCGGCCCGCGCCGGAGCTGAGAAAGAGCCCTTCAATATAATTCGACCGGTAGAGGGAAAGGGTTATCTTGGCCAGCTCTTCCGGGGTATAGGAGAAGGCTTTGGATTTATTGCTGCAGTTCGCGGCATTGGTGCAGTAGCTGCACTGATGGGTGCAGTGGTTGGTGTAAAGGGTCTTGAAGAGGCTGACGCATCTGCCGTCCTTTGTAAAGGCGTGGCAAATTCCGGGCAGGGGCGTTTCCCTTGGCGAGAAGGTAGACGCGCAGACGTCATGGCGCGTGCCTTCTCCCAGGGTGCTAAGCTTCTTTTCGTCCACGTCCACCACGGCGGGACTATTGGCCGGGCCCATTGAGTCGAATTTGCACTCCTCTGCCAGATGGGCGATCTTCTCCAGGGTGACCATTGTAGTTACAACGTGCAATCGGATTTATAACCGATATGCGTGCGGGGCGAAAGTAATCTCTTCGAAATCCTTAACATGTATCAAACGGATTTTATGCGACCGCTCTGACGGAGGAGACTGAAATGCCCGAAGATGTATTCAAGATGCCCCGCATGGAAAAGGTGGAGTACGACCGGCTGGTAGAGGAGCAATATGTCTGCCGCATTGCTTTCAAAGGCGAGACGCATCCTTACATTGCCCCATTTATTTATGTGTTTGATGGCCGGTTCATGTATTTCTTATCCAGCAATTATGGCAAAAAGGTGCAGTACTTCCGGGATAATCCCTTTGTGACTGTGGAGATAGAGCATTATTCTCCTGATCTTTCCGTCTTCAGCTTCGTGGCCCTGCCCGGGCAGCTGGTACTGGTGGAGGATGGCGGGCAAAAAAGGGCGGTGAGAGAGATGTTTGTGCATCTGATAAAAAGCAAAGCTCTCTCCTCCAATGTCCTATCCGCTCTCGGCCACTCGCCGCAGGAATCGGTGGAGGTCTTGCTACAGGGAGAGAATAGCTCCGTCTGGAAGCTGGTGGGCGTCAAGGTCGATGAGATCCTGGGGCTAAAGAGCCACGGACTTTAGCTCCTGGCCGTTTTTTGGCCGCATTTTGACTTCGCGGCTTCGCGCCTTCGCGTGAAACCGGACCCGGTTGAATCTCACGCGAAGCCTTGATTGGCGCAAAGAACGGTCAGCCGTTCACAAAGGCAAGGCACATTATCACCTCACAATCATGACTTTAACTAGGCCGGGCTGTACTTGCTTCTCCTGCGTGCCCCGGGGAAGGGCTCGCTCCGTGCCGGCGGGCCTCGTGCTCCTGGGGGCGATCTCAAATTAGGTCATATCGACTATCTTCAAAAAATCTACTCTATTAAAATCCCTATCGAAAGTAGCGATCTTCGTTATCCCATTAGACATACAGGTTGAAGCTATCAGAGCATCGTAGGGCAATAGCTTGTATTTTAACAAAATCTCTTTCCAATCTTCCAGATCATTATTAACGGGAATAAGAGAAATGCTGCTGTTCTCGACAAATTGGAAAAGACGATCAATATCTTTTTGAAATGGGGCATATCCTTTAGTCGCTATTATTTTCCGATACGAGGAATTATTTTTTGTTCCATAGCGTTCTTCGCAGAGATCGCGGATGGACACATAGATCAATTCATGGATAACGGTTGCTTATGTTACAAGTTCCTGGCATGTTTCTATGAATCTTAGAGCACGGTCTGTAAATATGGTTTCAAATATAATATTATAAATAACATTTGTATCGACGAAAATCAAAGGTAGGCATCTCCTTCCAGTTCTTGAAGTATTTCTGCGGAGGCCTTGCCAAACATACCGCGATATTCAGATAAGTCTACCTTTTCCACCTTGATTTTTAATTTTGTGCCTTCTTTAATTTTAACTTCATGCAAAGGCTTGAAGACGCCCTCTTCGTATATGCATTCAATGACTTGTGAAGCACTCATGTCTTAACATCTCCTATTTCCTAATATTATACCTATTAAATCTTCAACCTTCTGGTTCCCCCAGCACCCTCGCCCTGCCGACAGTCTTACCGCCATCAGCTTCTCCAGCCTGGCCCGGAAGGAGCTCGCTCCGTGTTGGCGGGCGAACGATATGGTTTTTCAGTTAGTTCAGCGCTCTTTGCGTTCTCTGTGAGCTCTGTGTCTCCGTGGTTGAAACGTCGTTAGCCGCTGGTTATAACAAATGGCTTACTATCATTGGACTTATTCAATCCCTATCCACTATCCGCATCTGGCCGGCTCTGCAGAATAGGGCCGGTTCTCCTTCAGGCACCACTGCATCTGCTCCAGTATCGGTTCGATCCTGCCGTTCGTCTCCTTTAGCTTTTGCACCATGATCTCCGCCAGGCTGCCCTGCTCGATCCTTTTTGCCACCAGGGGCAGATATCGCTTCTCTTCAATGGTTGCGCTCTTTTCCGCCTGGGCGAGCAGCCTCTCCAGCTCCGGCCGCATCCCGGCTACGCCGCCGCGCATGGCATCTTCCAGCATGGCCAGAAGAGTGCTCTCATCCTCCTCCAGCGCAAGGTCGGTTCGAAGCAGCGCCAGCAAAAAAGCCGAGAACGCCATGTCCGAATGCAGGCATTCCTGCTCATCGATGGCTTTGACCTCCAGGCACTTTCTCGTAAAGCGCACAATCACGCCTCTGGAATTGACCCACTCTTTGCAGAGAATCTCCGCTTTGCATTTTTTCAGCTCAGAGTAGATCTGCCGGTTGATCTGCACATAATCACGCACGCTCTCCAGCTTTTCCGGCAGAATATCATGGCAGATCGAAGGTATGGCCGCCTGGTTTTGCCGGTAATAAACCAGCCGGTTGTCCATGTAAGAATTGAGCTTTCCCTCCACCATGGGCGAGGAAGCGGACACGGCGACGAGATAGGGCATGAGCGAGCGAATCTTGTTGAACATAGCCACCAGCTCCTCCTTGCCTGCATAGGGAATGTTGATCTGCAGAGCCTGAATATTAAGCCAGCCATGCTGCTTGATATTGAACAACCGGTCGTATGCCTGATAATACTCCTGTTCATCATGATCCCAGTAGGTCGTTTCATCCAATTTCAGCAGCGGATGCATTCCCAGACCCATAAAGCCGTACTCATGATTGGTGGCCCGGTACAGCTCAGATAGGCCCTGGTAGAGATTGCTTTCCAAAAAGAAAAGGTTCCCCGGCCTGGCTGGGATCAGCTCGATAGCATGCTTTTGCAGCTCCTTGGAGACCAGTATCCCCCCAAAAGCCACCTCGTGCTGCACCTTTCCGGCGATCCTCTCGATTATCCGGTCGGAAATGGCCAGAGGCCTGCATTTTTTGTCATTTATGGAGTACTCGTGCTCCGTTCCTATGGGCGATGAAGCTCTAAGCGCCTTATGCATTGCTTTTTTCATAACTTAGTCGGAAAGTTGGATCTGTGCCACAAGATCCGTCTCCGGCTCCTCGATCTTCAAAATCTCCGCCATCTCTGAAGCGGGAACGCTGTTTACCAGATGCATGATATTCTCCACAGAGGTCTCGAATAGTCCGTCATAGGCTTTTCGATTGGCCTTGAGAAATCGGACCATGGGGCAGATGCTCTCTCTCTTAAGGAAGATCTGCAGGACATTGTCCTTGATATCGAAGGTAAAGGGTCCGGCTATGCAGGTCTCAGGCTTGATGGAGTGAATGCTGCATTTACCATTCTGAAAGAGCACGCAAAACCCATCCTGCTTCAGGCGTAGCCTCATGTACCCGGCAAACTCTACAGCGTCCTCTGCCACGCCGTTTTCCCGCAGTATGTCTATTCTCTCCCGGCTTAAGGGGGGTCTCGCCTCAAAGCAGCAGCCTCCATCCAGATGGCATTCGCTGCAGGCCTGGCTTATGGCTTCACACAGGTAATCTTCCATCAGATTCTCATCTCTTTAGAAATCAATCTTGTAGGAGCAGACCTCATTTTCTGCCAGGGCAGATGGATTGGCCATGCCGGCGGCAGCTCCCAGGCCATACTCACCTTCAAAGTCGTGCGGATGGGAGATCTTATCGGAAAGCTCATCGGCATAGCTGCACGCGTCTCCGGTCATCAGATAGGAGATGATCTTTTGGAACATGTCCGGATAATGGGCATCCTCGCCACCATCCAGAGAGGGATTGTCATTTACCTCAATGACGTAGAGCTTTCCGTTGCTCTCTTTGATGTCCACACCATACATTCCTTTGCCAATGGCATTGCCTGCCTCGCGTCCCAGCTCAATAACCTCGGGCGGAACCTGATCGGCCGGCACGCTCTCTACATCGCAGTAGACGATGTGGCCGTTCACGGAAGCCTGGATCTTGAAGGTCTCCGAGGGGATGATGTAGCGACAGGCATAGAGTAGCTGCCCGTTGATGACACCCACTCTCCAGTCAAACCTGCTCTCGATGTACTCCTGCACCACAATCCAGTCGGAGAGCTTGAAGAATCTCCTGGCGATCTTCAATAGCTCGTCTACCGATGAGACCTTCTCCACCCGGACTGAGAAGGACGTGGATGGCTCTTTTAGCACCAGGGGCATGCCCAGCTCCTCAAAGAGTTGTGCGGCTAGAACCTCATCCAGCTCCTTCTTCTTTAGAAACTTAGTCCTGGGCATGGAGACATTCTTCTTCATGAGGTGCATGTACATGTTGATTTTGTCGGCACAGATCTGGATAGAGCTGGGATCGTCTATCACCGGTACGCCGTACATTTGCGCCATCCTGGCCGCCACATAGGTGATATTCATGGGATCGGTGTTGGCACGAATGAAGAGCGCATCCAGCCTGGGTATTTTCTTTATGTCCACGGGAAATATGAACTCGGCAGTGTGGCCCATGCTCTCAGCCACGTCCCGGCATTTTACCACGGCCGTGAGCTGTAAAGAGCTGCTTAACGTCTGTCGATTAACGAAGATGCCTAGTTTACTCAAAGCGTCTCACCCTCTTATCCAGAAGGTCCTGTAACATTTCCGTTTCATCCTTCGATAATTGCGAATATTTTACCGGAGCCAGGGAAGATAATCGGCAGCCTGACTCATCCTTGACCAGTACTACCTCCACTAACGGCAGCCGGAAGACCTCATAGATCTTCTCCGCCAGCGATTTAGCAGGCTCACAGCAGTTTATGGTCTTGCCGAAGATGGATACGCATTTCGCCACGGATGAGGTGACGCTTATCTTCTGATAGCAGAAGGGATACCGGCCATGATTGGTGACATGCTTGATGACCTTCTTCGCTTCTTCCAGGTCGCTGATCAAGAAGTGATCGGACGGCGTGGAGAAGTAGTTCAAGCCGTAGACTATAGCCGGGAGCGAGACGTACTGGTTGGATATTACCCAGTCGCAGACCGGGATACCTGCCAGCTTCGCCTTCTCCAGACAGATGGGGACGATATAGGCATCCAGAACATCGCTGCTACTGGGCGTGGTTTTGATGCCTTCATTCTCGTTCTTGACTATAGTGTAGTACGGCTCGGTCTTGTAGAAGTAACTCTCATTTACAATATATTGGGAGTTATCTTCTTTCAACGTGTACATGATATCCTTCTTAGGAATGTGCTCTCTTCGTTTGTTCATTAAAGAATCACCGCATGACCTGCGTGTGAGAAAATAGACTTGTTTGTTGTTTTTTCTGCGTAGGATACCCTACGGTATTTATTTAGACTACGGTGCCTGTCCAGATCGGATGCCATTTCATTCTCAGAAATTTGGATCTCCTCAGGGCCTACTACCTGGCTGGTAGTATTTATCATTGTCGGATCTACGCGAATAGCTTCATCATCTCTTTCGGGCTTGTTACGGGAAGACTGCAGACATGATCAGTGCAGACGTAGGCC
Organism: Methanothrix sp.; assembly: GCA_026394555.1. Classification (GTDB taxonomy): domain Archaea; phylum Halobacteriota; class Methanosarcinia; order Methanotrichales; family Methanotrichaceae; genus Methanothrix. Next base: position 9,075 of record JAPKXZ010000062.1, on the reverse strand, counting down.
ACTATTTTTCCCTCCACGAGGACCAAATTTTTTGTGAATGGCACAATCTCTCTAATCTCTTCTCCGCATACCAGAACGACCGATTTATTCGGAAGAAAGCGAGATCGTAAGGCTTGCAGCATCTCAATTATGCCGACATCCTGCATACTTCCCAGTAGTGCGATCTCGGATGCTGGTCCTAGCAAATAGTCCAGGGAGCAAAACAGCATGGAGTGTCCCAGAGGCTGGCCACCTGCTGCAACGAAGCCGCGCGCCAGATCCAGGGCTCGCTCTTCCAGTTCCGTCCCTCCACATAGGTGCATGAGCCGGAGAAGGCAAAGCAATGCAATGGAATTTCCCGAGGGAATCGCTCCATCATAAAACTCCTTCTTGCGAAGCAATAGGGCCTCGGCATCATCAGCAGAAAAGAAGAAGCCGCCCAGATCCTCATCCCAGAAATGCCGCATCATAGTCTGGTTCAATTGCAACGCCGCCTTCAGGTACTTGACATCAAAAACGGTCTCGTAAAGATCGAGGAGGCCCCAGATCAGGAAGGCATAATCATCGAGATTGGCATAAATGGCTGCCTCGCCCCGGTAACGATGCAGCAGTCGACCTTTGGTCGTCTGCATCTCTTTCAGGACAAAATCAGCCGCTTTTATTGCCGCTCTTGCATACTTTGCGCCATTTGCCTCAGGCAGGGCCTGCGCGGCTTTGGCCAGGGCCGCGATCATGAGTCCATTCCAGTCGGTGAGGATCTTGTCGTCCTTTGAAGGATGAACTCTCTTCTCCCGGGCAAGAAAGAGCTTCATAGAGATCCGGCTCGCTCATCTTCAGGACGGATGCGGCGTCGATGAGATTTGACCTCTGGCAGAGGATGTTCCCTCCCTTCTCGAAGTTTCCGCTCTCATGCACATCGAAGAGCCGGATGAAGAGCTTGAACTCCTCTTTATCTAGAGTCTCTTTCAGTTCCTCTGCCGTCCAGACATAGAACTTGCCCTCCTCTCCCTCACTGTCTGCGTCTTCCGCTGAGAAAAAGCCTCCCTGGGGGGCAGTCATGTCCCGCAGCACATAATCCAGGATTTCGCGTGCCGTTCTGGCGTACTCCTCTTTTCCGGTGGCCTGGTAGCTTTCGGTGTAGGCTATAGCCATTAGCGCCTGGTCATAGAGCATCTTTTCAAAATGGGGAACAAGCCACTGACCATCCGTTGAGTATCTATGAAATCCAAAACCCACTTGATCGTAGATCCCGCCCCTGCGCATGGCCTGTAGTGTGGCCTCGACCATTTGCAGTGCTTGTTTGTCTCCGCTCCTATGCCAATAGCGTAGCAGGAAGAAGAGATTATGTGGTGTGGGAAACTTGGGGGCCGTGCCAAACCCTCCGTTTTGGGGGTCGTAAATGGAGGCCAGGGCCGCGTATGCACGGGCAAGAAATGCTGCATCTAAATTCGCGGCCTGGGCTCGCGGCTGGCTTTGTGTCTGCTTGAGATAATCCAAAATCTGGTCGGCTGAGTCCAAAAGCTCATCTCTATTTTTCACCCAGAGCTCTTTGATCCGGGGGATGATCTCTATCATTCCTGCCTGGCCAGCGCGCCCGGTCTTGGGGATGTAGGTGGCGGCGAAGAAGGGCTTTTTCTCCGGGGTCATAATAATAGTAAGAGGCCAGCCGCCTCTGCCGGTCATGGATTGCGCGAAAGTCATGTACATCTGGTCTATGTCCGGCCTCTCTTCCCGGTCCACTTTGATGCAGATGAAAGTCTGGTTCATAAGCCGGGCTACGCCCGGGTCCTCAAATGACTCGTGAGCCATGACATGGCACCAGTGGCAGGTGGAGTAGCCCACGGAGAGGAAGATGGGTTTATCCTCTCTGGCCGCGGCCAGGAAGGCTTCTTCGCCCCAGGGGTACCAGTGCACGGGGTTAAAGGCGTGCTGAAGGAGGGAGGGGCTTTTTTCAGAGAGGAGACGATTGGCTGGTGATTCCTCTTTTCCAGGTGGATAGCCATTTATCATGGGAAACCTCATTTATTGATTGTCTGCCTGATGAATTCATGCCTGCTCTAATACAAATATTTGGGTATAATCTGCCCAGATTTACGCTGCTTTTAAAAAGTGAAAAAAATAATGCGGGAAATTTTATATAAACGTATGTCGTTTGAAGAACCGGATGAACATCCCCCCCTCACGCGTCATCACTGAGACTGTCCGCCTGAAGATCCACCAGTATCTTGAGTCAAACCTCGAACGTCCCCGAAAACAGCGACTCACAGCCAAACGAATCTGGGGCAAAGGAGGGAGGAGGATACTGGCGCCCGATTCGGGATGCAATTCGTTTCTGTCTAAGCTCTTACGTTCGGGAAAAAATGAAAGGATTAGCTTTATCAAGAAATATGCCCAAATAGTATACAACATGAAAACCCTAATTCAGATTCATAAAGAGGGTAACTATTTCGTAGCAATTGATTTGATAACAAACGTGGCAGATCAAGGATTGACGGAAAGTGAAGCTGTCTCAAATTTGAAAAAGGGCCTTCTGGAGCACTACCAGGTTCTTTTAGAGCTGGCACCCAAAGGACGAAAGCTCTCTTTCCTAGACATCGAGGTTTAAGGCAAGCCCCTGGCTTTCGGCAATCTCGGCTAAAGCGGCCATCAAGGCTCGGGATCATTTTAGATTTAAGGTCTATCGCCAGACCGGAAGCCATATTCACCACTGGGATGAAGAAAGAAATCTTGTCGTTACCGTGCCGAATCACCCGGAGCTGGCGAAGGGCACATTGATCTCTATTATGAAGCAGGCGAAGCTGGAGAGAAAGGAATTTATCGCGGCCTTGAAGGAATAACCAAAGGTCACGGCAAGCCCTCGCCTGCCCACCACCAGGGGCGCGCGCCCATGCGTGTGGGCCCGGCTGCGCACGGGGGCCGGGGCGTTTGAGTACGCGGGCATACTGCAAGGGGGGGCTGTAGGATACTGAAGCTCGAATTAGGATTAGCTTTATCAAGAAATATGCTCAATTAGTATGCAAATGAAAACCCTAATTCAAATCCATAAGGAAGGGAAATATTTCGTTGCAATTGACTTGATAACAAACGTTGCCGATCAAGGATTGACAGAAAGTGAAGCCGTCTCAAATTTGAAAAATGGACTTTAGGAGCACTAACAGGTCCTATTAGAGCTGGCACCCAAAGCCTGGGAACCGAGGACCGCGGTGCATGCGAACAATATAGAAGAATAGAATGAGAAGTTCCTGGATAGGAGTTATTCTATTTTGACAAACGCTTCCCTACTTGCTATGATCAGGGAAAAATCAGATAATAGGAAAGAGCATTAGTTTCAGCAGGCATGATTGTGGTCGAATAGCTATTGTCAAACGATCGGACAAACTCATGATATACAGCGAAAATTCTAAATAGAATCAAAGATTATTTGAAACCATGCAACGCTTATTTAGAAATATTCTGATCCTAATCATACTTTTATCTATTGCAATGTGCGGCCAGTCGAAGCAGTATTTTCTATCTGTAAATTGCGAAGGTAATCAGTATAATCCGCCCGATATCGATGTTTACATTGATGGAAATTTCGTAGGAAATACAGGCCATGTTACACCCCCAGGAGAACCTACATCAGGAACCGCACTTACCATAACAGAAGAGAAAGGAATTCATGATGTCTTGCTCATGAAAAATGACAAACAGTATTCTCGAAAAGTAGAATTTGGAGAATTATGGTATATAAACATTAATTATTGTGGGTTTTCTTAAGAAATTTTTTTATAGGTACAATTTAGATTGCTGTTTTAAATATGGCGTTTATAATAAATTGGTCAGCGGAGCATAGCTCTTTGGATTGCCGCATTCTCGGGAGTATAGCAGTCCCAGCCCACCATAGCGTCACGACTGAGTAGTAGTAATCCAATAATTCAAGCTTTGCGAAAATAGAAAGTTAGGTGAGCATGGCAGCGATCTGCAGCTTGGCCCTTCAGGGCGCATAGTAGCTCCATCGACCGTACAGCATGGCTAAGTTGATTATCGATAGTAGTAATCAGGGAGCTCTAGCTCCAATTAAAGATACAAAAGAAAGTTAGGTGAGCATGGCAGCGATCTACAGTTCCCGAGAGCTCGCGCATCTGAGTACAGTGCAGAACGTGGACAGGCTTATCTTCTGAGTTCGGAATGGGTTCAGGAGTTTCCCTGTCGCTATGGCCGCCATGCTCGAATCCATGGCCCGGATTCGAACCGGTAGTAGTATGCTTCTCCAATTAGAAGCCTACCCTGGAGTATAGTGCCTTAAAGCTTTGCGACCAGATTTCGCCCGAGTTTAGCGGAGCGCTGTACGAGTACTCTAAGCGGTCTCTTTTCAGGAACGGTTTCGGGCTTAGATGCTTTCAGCCCTTATCCGCGAGCACGTAGCTGCTCGGCATGCCTTGCCAGACAGCCGATAGACCAGAGGTGCCGTTAGCTTGTTCCTCTCGTACTAAAGCTAACTTCCCCTCAGACCGCAATACACCCCTAACAGATAGTAACCGACCTGTCTCACGACGGTCTAAACCCAGCTCACGATCTCCTTTAATAGGCGAACAACCTCACCCTTGGCCGCTGCTGCACGGCCAGGATGGAAAGAACCGACATCGAGGTAGCAAGCCACCGGGTCGATATGTGCTCTTGCCGGTGACGACTCTGTTATCCCCGGGGTAGCTTTTCTGTCATCTAACGCTCTCACCAAGAGAGCTGAGAGGTTCGCTAAGCCTGACTTTCGTCTTATCACCTCTTGCTATGCAAGGTAACATCAGGCTGACTTATGCCTTTACACTCTTCGTTGGGTTTCCGACCCAACTGAGTCAACCTTAGGGCGCCCTTGATATCTTTTCAAGGGCGTGGCGCCCCACCCAAACTGCCCACCTACCGAGGTCCTCTTCTCAGAGTTAGGGCGGTAGCTCCGAAAGGGTAGTATTCCAAGGGCGACTCCACTCGAACTGGCGCCCGAGTTTCGACGTCTCCTACCTATGCTCTACAATCAGAACCACAACCCAACGGCAGGCTGCAGTAAAGCTCCACGGGGTCTTCACTTCCCATTAGGGGTCTCCAGACTCTGCACTGGAATGTAAGGTTCACCGGGTACCAGCTAGGGACAGTGGGACTCTCATTGATCCATTCATGCAAGCCGCCAATTAAGCGGCAAGGTACTACGCTACCTTAAGAGGGTCATAGTTACCCCCGCCGTTGACAGGCCCTTCTTCCCGTTGAACCGGGTTTTCAGGTACCTGCACTGGGCAGGATTCAGTGATTGTACTAGTCCTTACGGATTCGCAATCACCTATGTTGTTATTAGACAGTTAGAGTCCCCTCGTCGCTGCGACCTGCTTCTTGCAAAGCAGGCACCACTTATCCCGAAGTTACGTGGCTATTTTGCCGAATTCCCTTAGCTAGCATATGCCGACACGCCTTAGCCTTCTCAGCTTGGGGCACCTGTGTTGGTTCTCGGTACGGACTTTCAACTCCCTTTTCACGGACTCCTGGAATTTGCCAACTTACGTCATCACGTTTTCGTCTGTTTCTCGCCATTACGGCTCTCCGCAGACTTCTGCGCTTGAACGCCCTGGCGCGAACGCTTGACATATCCGGAAGCGTCAGTTTTATCGTTGAAAGGTACAGGAATATTAACCTGTTTCCCATTTGGCGTACTCCGATTAAGGTACGTCTTAGGACCGACTGACCCTCGGCTGACGAACATTGCCGAGGAACCCTGGCCCATACGGCGATCGGGATTCTCACCCGACTTTGCTGCTACTGCTACCAGGATTTTCGTCTCTACGCGGTCCACACCTCTTCACAGAGATGCTTCTGCCCACGCAGAGCGCCTCCCTACTAGATCACCTTGCGGTGCTCCGTGGTATCGGTAATCGGCTTAGCCCCGTCCATTTTCGGGGCCCTGGATCTCGACTGGTGAGCTGTTACGCACTCTTTAAAGGATAGCTGCTTCTAAGCTAACCTCCCAGTTGTTTATGACCCAGGACACCCTTAAGTGTTGACACTTGGCCGATACTTGGGGACCTTAACCACGGTCAGGGTTGTCTCCCTCACGGACTAGAAGCTTACCCCCCAGCCCGGACTGCCGGTCTTCTTCGACGACGGCGGTTTTGGAGTTTGACAAGAGAACAGACCCTTTCGGGTCCGGCTTCCCCAATCAGTGCTCTACTCCGCCGACTATCTCAGACCAGGTCATACTGCGATATGTTTCGGGAGGAACCAGCTATTTCCGACCTCGATTGGACTTTCACCCCTAGACGCAGGTCACGAGAGCGATTTGCATATCAACATCTCTAACGATCCTCCACGCAGCTTTCGCCACGCTTCGACCTACCAGCGCCTAGATCGCCCGGCTTCGGGTCGCATACGGGCGACTGCACGCACTTGTATACGTCGCGCCTCTTTTCATGCGCGCTTGTCGCTTTCGCTACGGCTTCCTCTGTTAAAGAATTAGCCTCGCCGCCAATATGCACTCCCTGGTTCGTTCTTCAAAACGCATGTTAGAACGCCGGCAACTCCTTTCGTACTGCGGCCTTGCAGCCGTTTCCTTCAAGGAGAAGATCCTTGCGCGCCCTAACGCACTATCGCCAGCCAATTTCAGGCTCTTTGCACCTCCCTATTTGGGGTACTTTTCAGCTTTCGTTCACACTACTACTGCGCTATCGGTCTCAAGATGTATTTAGCCTTGGAGGTTGGTGACCCCCAATTTCCCGCGCGATTTCCGACGCACGGTACTCAAGACACGGCCCCGGTCTTGACAAATTACGACTACGTGGCTCTCACACTCTATGGCAGGCCATTCCAGGCCACTTCGACTTCTCTATCAAGACGTTTGGACCGGCTTATAACACCACATCTCCCTTGCGGGATTCGGTTTAGGCTGTTCCGCTTTCACTCGCCGTTAATAACGGAATCTCGTTTGATTTCTCTTCCTGTCCCTACTAAGATGTTTCAATCCGGGACGTTCCCGATCCTTACGGATCAGTCCGAAGACTAGGATTTCCCATTTGGACATCCTCGGTTCAATGGCTCCATGCGCCTCGCCGAGGCTTATCGCAGCTTGGCACGTCCTTCGTCAGCACTTGAGCCGAGCCATCCCCTGGCTGGCATAAGCAGCTTATGCCCCACTAAACTCAGTGAGCGTCTGGTCGCAAAGCTTGTGCACGGCATCATCAGACCGCCCCGTCAAGAACGGACCTCTACCCTTCCACATCGAGTCTGCCTCAATGTGTGCATTGGAATTGGACTTGCTGGGATTCGAACCCAGGGCCTCCGCCTTGCAAAGGCGGCGCTCTACCAGCTGAGCTACAAGCCCGGGTTCTACGCCCAGCTAATAATCATAAATAGCTGGCTAATTTCTCTTTTTGGTCTCGGTCGACATTTTCAGCTTGCCACGACAAAAATCGTGGCTCCCCCAGCCCCTGATGGGCCTGGGAGACCGACTGGTTACGGGGCGGGTATGCAGTTTCGCATACCCTATAACTTTAGGAGGTGATCCAGCCGCAGATTCCCCTACGGCTACCTTGTTACGACTTAACCCCCCTTGCAAAGCCCAAATTCGAACGCCTCCGAAGGAAGCGCTCTCATTCAGACCCTACTCGGGTGGTTTGACGGGCGGTGTGTGCAAGGAGCAGGGACGTATTCACCGCGTTCTGTTGAAACGCGATTACTACGGATTCCAGCTTCATGAGGGCGAGTTGCAGCCCTCAATCCGAACTAAGATTGGCTTTAGGAGATTTCCATCCCCTTTCGGGGTAGATACCCATTGTACCAACCATTGTAGCTCGCGTGTAGCCCGGGATATTCGGGGCATACTGACCTACCGTTGCCCATTCCTTCCTCCGCTTTAGCAGCGGCGGTCCCCACAGTGTACCCGTCACTCCGGAGAGTACGCTGGCAACTGTGGGCGTGGGTCTCGCTCGTTGCCTGACTTAACAGGATGCTTCACAGTACGAACTGACGACGGCCATGCACCACCTCTCAGCTAATCCGGCAAAGTCTTCAGCCTGGCCTTCATATTGCTGTCGGTCCCGGTAAGATTTCCGGCGTTGAATCCAATTAAACCGCAAGCTCCACCCGTTGTGGTGCTCCCCCGCCAATTCCTTTAAGTTTCAGCCTTGCGGCCGTACTTCCCAGGTGGCTCGCTTCACGGCTTCCCTACGGCACCGACAACGGTCGCACCGTTGCCGACACCTAGCGAGTATCGTTTACGGCTAGGACTACCCGGGTATCTAATCCGGTTCGTGCCCCTAGCTTTCGTCCCTTGCCGTCAGGTCCGTTCTGGTGAGACGCCTTCGCCACTGGTGGTCCTTCAAGGATTACAAGATTTCACCCCTACCCCTGAAGTACCTCTCACCTCTCCCGGCCTCGAGCCAGACAGTATCTCCTGAAAGCCTGACAGTTAAGCTGCCAGATTTCCCAAGAGACTTATCCGGCCGGCTACAGACCCTTTAGACCCAATAATAACGGTTACCACTCGAGCCGCCGGTGTTACCGCGGCGGCTGGCACCGGTCTTGCCCGGCCCTTGCTATGCAATGCTTTTTAGGCATCACGACAGCCAGATTTGTAACCTGGCACTCGAGGTCCCCTTATCGCTGTTTCCAGCATTGTAAAGTTTTCGCGCCTGCTGCACCCCGTAGGGCCTGGATTCGTGTCTCAGAATCCATCTCCGGGCTCTTGCTCTCACAACCCGTACCCGTCGTAGGCTAGTAGGTACGCTACACCCACTACTACCTGATAGGCCGCAGATCCATCCTTGAGCGCCGGAGCTTTGGATCTCGATGCATTCCAGCAGTCGAGATCTATTGGGTATTATACCCAGTTTCCCGGGTTTATCCCCATCTCAAGGGTAGGTTATCCACGTGTTACTGAGCAGTACGCCATGTATTGCTACATTCGACTCGCATGGCTTAGTCGAACCTCGATAGCAGTAACCTCTGGCAGGATCAACCAGAATTCATATCCTTCTAGGAAGTTTAAAACTCAATCATGTTATTTCCGATAACCAGTCGGAATTGGCTGAGTCGCCAAGACCAATGTCAGACACGAAAAAACTCGCGTCTCCATTCTTT
>JAPKXZ010000068.1 GCA_026394555.1 Methanothrix sp. | reverse complement strand
CCCGGCCCATGGCCTAGCGGCCTGGTAGAAACGTGATAATCGACGACAGGCTTGCTGGACCAGCCTACATCGATCCTGTGTTTTATCTCCGCGTCCGTGTCGGCAATCCTCTGCCGAAATTCGGGTGAGGACTGTTCCAGGGACTTGATTATGCCCCCCAGACCGGGGATGAACTGGCTCACCACGTTTTGCACTATGCCTTCCACCTGGATATCCTCACTTTGCTTATGGGACCCCTTTTCCAGTTCTTCGATCCTCTTTTCCAGGCGCGCTATCTTCTCTACATCTTTATCTTTTGAATCCTCAACCATTTGGTATCCCTCCCAAGATCAATCGTAATTTCCAAGGCTCCCCCGGATGATGGGCAGGGGTACAGGGCTTGACCAACCGCAGATGTGACAGCCCTCTCGAATCAGCAGATCTTCATCTCTTCTGTTTCCGCATTCTGGGCAGTTGGCCTTGGGTTTGAGAGCATCTTTCCACCCTGGTGCATTCAGATTGGTGCCCGCGGGCATCTCCAGACCGTATTTGGCCGCGGTCTCAAAGGATGCCAGAGTTGCCCGAATCTTAATGCCTAGAAGTTCTGTGCCTGCCACAGATACTGCAATATCCGCGTTGATCACCAGGCCTTTATCCAGAATCATTCCCACTACATCGGCCAAGCTGTTCTGGGTCCGGCTAGGCTCCAGTCCGTTCATCTCATCATACCCCCTTTATCTTTTCCGGATCGTTACACTCAGCAATCTTGGTCTCCGTTTATGAGCCCCCGGTACCGGTTTTCGTTTATGGGCCGAGAACTTGCCTATTTGTGTGGGCTTTTGATCTCGTTGAACGTCCTTGACATTCTCCATCTGAGCTCTCCTTGCTTCCCTGAGCCGGGGTTTGTCTTCATCCCGGAGCTTTTTTTTATGTGCGGTCACAAAGGCATGCTGGCGCCTCTTGTTCTCCAAAACCTTTTGCTTTAATAAATTATTCATTTGCATCCCCCATCTTCAGACGAGCTAGCGAGTTTCGTCTTCCAAGCCGATCCGAACTCTCAACTGGTAAACTGCCCTGGAGAAGAAAGGACATTCGATTGATCCATGGACCTCTTTCTCATTCTCCTTGTTCTCATCCATATCCCGAAGGATCTGCAAAAATCCCCGTTGATTGGCAGAATTTTTTTTGGAAGGCTTCTTCATATTTATCCCAAAATTTCTGTCCGAGAGCTCAAATTCATCTCCTCGGCCTTTAATGCCAGCCTGAGCTTGTCCATCAGCTCAGAGTTCTTCCGCTCATACTCCTCGCGGGCCATCTCCCCGAACTCGTAGAGCAACCGGGTCTCTTTTATCTGATTCTTGATCGTCTCCGGGTTGTATAGCTCTTTGTAGGCAAACTTCTGGACCTGCTCGAGCATCCAGATCATGTCGAAACCCGGCAGGGATAATCCCAGCGTCCGGAGGAGGAGATCGTCCACAATAAACATTTATCTGAACCCCTTGCGTTTACTGCCCAGGATGTGGATGTCCACGAAGTTGTAAGCCGGCCACGGACCGGAATATTGCAGCTTCGGCTTTTCGAATTTCATCGCCAGCCTGTCCACCTGCTCGGAAAACTCCTCGATTCTCGCACCATCTACCAGAAATGCCGCGTTAAGTATCAAGCGATCGCTGAAGAGCTTGAGTTCCTTCGAATCTTCGGCTTTGTTGCGAAGGCTGGTGAGAAAGTCCGACCTGCATTCTTCCTTTTCGCCGGCAGTCCAGTCTTCGAGTTCCTTGGGCAGAAAGACTTTGATTCCCAGCTCGACCCTGCCGTCCACCACTTGCAGGGCCTTTTGCATGGCCTGGTAGCCGGCGCCCATGGCGACTTGCAGGAGCTTTCTGTTCTTGAAAACCATGCCGTAGGCCACGGGGAGTACGCTGTACTTCTTCATGACCTGCTCTACCACCTTCTTGTGGGTCTCAACTTCGGCTTCGTTCACAGCGTATTCCCGGAAGGCTACATCACTGACTACCGGCGCCAGATCCCTGTAATCCAGGGAATAAACCTCCTCGCCCTCAAAACCGAGGTCTCCGAAGCTCTCTCTTTCAGGAGGACATCGTATGACGCAATAGGCATACTTCCCCTTGCCCTCTGGAGCCTGTCTCTCCGCGCTCAGAATCCGCCTTGCCAAGGAGCTACACCTCTTCGTCTGTAATTTCCTCCCGGTCCAATCTGCGGCGCAGCTTTATTCTCCGATAACCCTGGAGCTCTCCCATCTCATCGAACTTCATCTCGTACCTACCCAGGATATCCTGAGTGTCAGGTACGGATTTTCTCTCCACCACTTCTACTTCGGCCAACCATCCTTCCTGCTCTTTGTTGAGGCTGATTATGCTGTCCATGGGTTTCTTCAACAGCACCTCTGCCGCCTGGCCGGCCTTCTCGCCGATCTCCTGGATACTGAGTTTATCTGTCATCTGAAATCACCTAAGGAACGTAGATGGCCAGGTTCTCATCTTCTTGAACCACTTCTACGTGCTTTCCTATCCAGTCCTTTAATCCCTCTCTTAATTTATAGTTGCTGACATCGTCGGTCATTTTGTAGTATTCTAAAAATGATGCCAGCCTGTGCCTCCTGTATTTGACCGCGTCTCTTCCCATTGGATGCGGGTCAAAGGTTCCATCCGCCTTGAGGCCGAGATAGAAGGTATCCTGGACTAATCTTCCGTCCTCGGTCATGCCTATGACCACCAGAGCCTCAGTCTCGTTGAACCCCAGGCCGGCGGGCTTACGGGAAAAGAGGTCGTAAATCTTGTTTACCTCTGCATCCCTGATAACGGCATCAATTCTCTGCATAAATTCACTCCATCGCGGTCTTCAAGCTAACTGGGCCAGCTGGGTCATGCAGTCCTGGATCAGCTTCTTCTTGGCTACCATATCCGCAGGCGAGCTGGTCTTGTTGGCAATCACATCTGTGCAGAGCTGCTCGAAGTTGATATTGCCGTGGCCGTTTAGAGCTCTCATGCCCGTGGCGATCATAATGCAGGCCCTGGTGCCCGGCTTCTGGGCATCAGGAAGCTTCTCCCTTATGGCCCTCACCACGCTGACAATCCGCTCTGCTTTCTCCTGGGAGATCCCGGAGTGCTCCTCTACGATGCGCGCCTCGGTCTCGCAGCCGTAGTAATCGGTGTAGATTCCCACCATTCTATCCAGAAGCGCATCTTGCGGCCTGTGAATCCCGGCATATTCCACGGAGTTGCTGGTGAATATGGCGTTGAAGTCCGGGTGCACTTTGACATACCTATCCTCTCCGAACTTGGTGGGCAGCTCCAGTATACCTTCCTCAAAGACGGAGAGGAGAATATTATTGGCAGCGGGCTTGGTCCGGGAGAACTCGTTGTAGATCAGGGTGTAGCCGTATTTGCAGGCCAAAGTGAGGGGATTGTCCACCCATTCCATCTTCGTCACATCTTTGCTCTTGAAGACGTTGTGGATGTAATTATCTCGCACACTCTCGCTTTGCATCTGAGAATAGCCTCCGATCAGATCGTTGGTGGTAACGGCCTCATCTCCGTTTATCCAGACCACGGGTCTGCCCATCTCATGGGCAACATGAGCGGCCAGGCTGGTCTTTCCGCAGCCTGTGGGGCCGATGAGGTGAACGGGGTAGCCTGCCTGGAGCCACAGCTTCATCCTGGTCTCTATCTCAATAACTTCAGGCGTCTTTATGAAATGCTTCACCTCCGGAGTTAGATAGGCTTCCTCAATGGCCTGGCGTTTGGCCTCCATCGAGATCATTTCGTAGTTGCCGTCCCGATTTGCGGGCGTCCTGATTCTGACCTGGATGTCGGGTTCCATGTCTGCCGCGCCAATCGAAGATATCTCGCTGGCTCTTTTCTCTGCCGCAGTCATGTGAATCGCTTCTCCCCTCACCCTCCGTGGATGTGCTTCAATATAACGCATTGTCTGGCACCCTCTGTTAATATGAATGATAATAATAAAAATATTCTACTAGGGGCTTACCCATAGTAGAAATCGCTCGTGTAGTTCTTCATCTCCGTTATCTGGGCGTCAATCTGGGACTGAATTGCCCTTGCCCCGGAGTAGATCTTTGCCGCAGCCTCATGGTTCTCTTTTTGAAGCGTCTTTACTCCGGAGTTGAATTTTGCCGCAGCCTCATGGTTTTCCTTTATCTGGGCGTCAATCCCGGACCGAATTGCCTTTGCCCCGGAGTAGATCTTTGCCGCAGCCTCATGGTTCTCTTTTTGAAGCGTCTTTACTCCGGAGTTGAATTTTGCCGCAGCCTCACGGTTCTCTTTACTCTGGACAGCCACAGATTTCTGAAATACTGCTATGCCTTGCTTCATCTCAGCTGTTTTGCTGTTGATAGCAGTGACCTTGGCCATCACACCTTTTTTGCCCACCATAGCGACTTTCGTCGTAGAATTAGATTTCTCGATCATTGGAGCCTCCTTGGGACTCACCTGTGGTATGGAACTCACCTGTGGTATGGAACTCACCTGTGGCGTGGACTTGGGTGGCTCTTTTTGCTTCTTAATAGTCTCCAGAATGTATTCAGCCAACTGGGACTTTGTTCCGCCCAAATTCTCTATGCCATACTTCAGAGCCAGTTCTTCCAGTTCTCGCCGAGTGTGCTTGGTCATAAGCTCGTCGAAGGTCTCTATTTTGGTGTTTGCGTAATCTTCCATGGCTCTTCCTCCAAAAATAAATTAGGAGAAATCTATCCTAAGCAGGAACGCCGGGGGTTGCGCCGATGGCAGCCTGTTCGATCTTGGCCATCTCTTCAGTGTAGTGCAGGTAGGTGTCCACCGATGCTACGACAACGCGTGCCTCGACGGTCAGAATCTCGATGCCCACCAGGCTGATCCTGGCCCCAGGTAGGTGTCCACCGATGCCACGACAACGCGGGCCTCGACGGTCAGAATCTCTATGCCCACCAGGCTGACCCTGGCCCAAACATCGACAACGATACCCTTGTCAAGGATTCTATCCAGAACCTCGGCAAGACTTGATGCGTCCGGTGTAGCGGTTACCATTTTTCTTCACTCCTTAAGCGGGAACTTTGGGGCTGGCGCCGATGGCAGCCTGTTCGATCTTAGCCATCTCTTCAGTGTAGTGCAGGAAGGTGTCCACCGATGCCACGACAACGCGGGCCTCGACGGTCAGAATCTCGATGCCAACCAGGCTGATCCTGGCCCAAACATCTACTACGATACCCTTGTCAAGAATCCTATCCAGAACCTCGGCAAGACTTGATGCGTCCGGTGTAGCGGTTACCATTTTTCTCTCCTCCTATCTGATTTATCCTGAGCAATCTCGAGGATTATTATTTGTTATCTTCCTAATCTTATTAACTGTCTAATATTTTTCGAACATTTTTTATGTTCATGTCGTCTAATTCTGATTTAATAATTCAATTTTGGCTTGGATTGGTATGCAAAGGAAAAGGGGGGAATTAGAGGAGGCCTGCTCTATCACACTACCCCGTCCTCTGTGTCTGACACTCTCCTTTGGCTGAGCTGATTTGTACGAATTTTATCTCAGATCCATTTCGTACTACTCCATAGTATGCTGTTTGGGTTAAATAGCCTTTCATCTTTCAACTTTATTGTATAATGTTGTTCTAAATTTGTTTCGAAAATTGAAAGATAACACACTATAAGCTTTTAAAAAGTAGATAATAACTACCCGTACCAGTAACTTAAAATGCTAACAAAGAAGTCAAGATCCAGAGGAAAATATGAAACTACTTATCATTGATGATGCTCCGGAAATGCTTAGGGCGTTCAGGGACATGCTGGAGGCCTATGGACACGAGGTGTACGTGGCGGAAAACGGCGAAGAAGGCCTGGCCAGATACGCAGAGGTTATGCCGGATGTCGTTCTGATGGATATATTGATGCCGAAGCTTGACGGCATCAGTGCCACTAAGAAAATACTGGAATTAGATCCCCTTGCGAAGATAATTGTCATCTCTGCGGTGGGAAAGAGCGGCCTGGATAACGAATGCCTTCTAGCCGGTGCTAAGAAATTTATTATAAAGCCATTCAAGATAAAAGAGCTATTAAGCTCTATCAACTCACTGGTGGCAGAATGAAAGGAATTGAATCGGTAAGGGGATATCAGGAAGAAATAATTGAGGCTATCCCGAGCACCATTATAGTCGTAAATAGGAGCCTGGAGGTGCTCTACGCCAATAAGAATTATTATGCTAAATCCGTCGCGAAGCGAGAGAGGGATGTCTTAGGAGAGAGACTGTCCCGAGTAATTCCGCCCATGCTCATAGAAAAAACGGGAATTATCGATAAAATTAGAGAGGTGTTCCTCACAGGTGTTCCCTTTGATGGAGATCAGATCAGATATCCGGGAGGCATGTTCTATTTCTATAAAATATATCCATTAAAGGAGGATGAGGAGAGCATAAGCAAGGTTGTAATCTTCATGGAGAACATCACCGAGCTTACCCGTCTGGAAGAGGAGCTTCGCGAGTCTTATGTCAAGCTGGAGAATGCTTTTGCCGAGCTGAAAGAGAATGACGCAATTAAATCGGAGTTCATCTCCACCGCCTCTCATGAGCTAAGAACTCCGATAACGGTGATTAACAGCTACATTGAGATGTTCGAGGGGGGAATGCTGGGCGAACTTAGCAGCGTTCAGCGGGAAAAGATAGAGATCATAAGTTCGCAGATAGAGCATATGATTCGACTGGTCGAAGATATGCTCGATGTATCCCGATTGGAGTCAAAGGCTCTCAAGATTAATAAATATCCTATCTGGATCGATGATATTGCCAGAAAGGCTATCGATGATTTAAGCCGGCTGGCCGGTCTAAAAGAGCAGTCCATGTCTTTGACCATAGAGGGCTCACACTCTGATGTGGAGGGGGACGGCCGGAGGATCAAGCAGGTCTTCAATAACCTTCTCACCAATGCCATCAAATATACTCCTGAAAAAGGAAAAATAGAAGTAATAATCACCGATGAGCCGGAGGATGTCTGTGTATCGATAATTGATAATGGTATTGGAGTTGCCAAGAAGGACCAACATAGAATCTTTGAAAAATTCTATACGGGCAGCGGCAGCTCGCTAACCAGGGAATCAGGTCGTATGGGCCTTGGCCTGGCCATAGCCAAGGGAATAATTGAGGCCCATGAAGGTCGCATCTGGGTGGCGAGCGAGATTGGCAAGGGAAGCACATTCATTTTCACATTGCCCAAAAAATTATGATTAAAAATATTCTCGCCAAGCTAAAGATAGCGCCTGCAGTTGTGCCGGCGACTGAACCCTTAAATAGCCATGTAAGCCGTAATTTGACGAAAGGCTCCAGCTACCTGGTCAAAGAACCGAAGGCAGAGTTTAGCTTTGAGCTCTTTGTTTCTTTGGTAAAGGGAAGATGCAACGATTGTGATTATCTCGATTCTTTCCCCTGCGAGAGCATCGGTTGTGAAAGATGCGAGTTGCCCTGCACCTGTAAAGTATGCAAGCATTCCAGGGCCCAAGGATTATGCTTTACTATGCATTCGCCCCAGGATATCCGCCTGAGGTACGCTTTGCAGACCACCCCCATCTTCTGGATAAGCAATCATGGACCCCAGAGCATCAACCCCATAGCTCTGGAGGTAATAGCTGACATAACCATCAAATTCTTAAAGCAAAGCAAAAACCCGGTAATTCTTCTTGACGGAATAGAGCATCTGATATTCGAAAATGGCTCAGCACCCGTATTGAGGCTTCTGAGAGATATACAAGAATGGATAATATTGCAACGGGCCATTCTAATCTTGCCGGTAGACCCCGCGGGAGTCGAGAAGAAAGAACTGGCATTGATGGAACGAAACATGTTCGAGCTACGGCAATACCCGGATGAGGACGAAAGCTAGAGATTGTAAGTGGACGAAAATATTCTTATAGTTTGCACAGGTATATGCCATTGGAGTAATCTTTAGTCATGAAGACATCGGTCGAGAATGTCGCTGACCTCTGTGAATCCTCTGAGGATAATTGCAAAAAGTTTATTGATAGAATCATCAAGACGAATCGAGAAGTTTTTATGATGTCTTCCCTCCTAGACAAACAAATGTGCGGTTATGACCTTATAAAGGAAATATTCTCAAGGTGCGATGTTTTTCTCAGCCAGGGAGCGGTTTATCCTGTTTTATATACTCTTGAGGGTGAGGGTTTGCTCCATGCCGAATACAGCAAGGGTGATATGAGAAGCAAAAAATATAGCCTTACACTCAGTGGCAGAAAAGTCGCTGAAAAGGATGTTGAGGATTTTGCCAAAGCCCTGGAGCAGGTATCATTATTACTCAAGAGATGAGCTTGATGCTGAAGAACACCATCAACGGCCTGGATAAAATTCTGTTTGATGAAATCCCGAAGGGTTCAGTAATCCTTGTGACCGGTGCGGAAGGTACTCTGAAATCGGGCCTGGTATTCAGCATGATGACAAATTATATAGCGGCCAATGATGAGCATGGCCTCTATGTAACTTTAGAGCAAAATGTGGAAAGCCACCTAAGAAATATGAATAGTCTGGGGATTAAAGAAGAGGGTGGTTTGCATATTTTCGATTACCGGGATATGCGGCTGGAGTGGATGGACAGTGACCTGGATCTCATCAAGACTACAGAGGAAGTTATAGATTCTTACAAAGAAAAGTATGACAACCTGACGCTATTTGCGCTTGATTCTCTCAATGCCCTCTATTCCATCTCTGAAAATGGCAATATGAGGAATAAAATTTATAATTTCTTTTCGCATCTTCGTGATGAAGATCTTACCTCTTTTTTGATTATGGAGTCTGCCCAATCGAGAATCTCAGGACAATTCTCCCAATTCCATCAAATAGAGCACTTCCTGGCGGACGGAACAATTGAGCTTGGCATGATTGAAGGGAAAGGCGGCGTGAAGAGATACATTCAGATCTTGAAGATGAGAGCCACCAAACACGCCATGGAAAAGCATCAGCTTACCGTCAATGATAATGGAATTAACATTCTCGGCCCTATCTATTAAATATTTCTAGCGTTATTTGAAAACCTCTCCTGCCTCCTTATACCAGAGAAGAAGGTCAAGGTGGCCCATGGGAATATTCGCTTCTTTGGAAAAGGCAATCATCTTCCTCTCGATCTCCAGGTAAATCCTTTTCGTGAGAGAAGTGGGAACTTCTTTTATCACGCCGAGTAGGGCAAGATTCTTGAGAATATGCCGGTCCAAGATGGCTAGATTCTCGCCAAGGCCAATGTTTCGGAGGAAATGGCTGGCTTCTTTATATCCGAAACCCTTGACATTTTCCACCAGCCATTCCCGGGCCGCCGCCGCGTCGGCAAATTCGGCCAGCGTGGCTCTTAGAGATCTGGTGCTGAACATATTCCTTGCCAGGCAGATATACTCCCCCTTTCGCTGGTGGAACCTGACACCCCCTAGTTCCAGGGAAATTTGCGCAGGCGCGGCCTTTGCTATCATGCACTTTTGCTCCAGTCGCTCTACCGCCTTCCAGCAGGTCTTGGCCTTGGACTGGGGCGTGAGCAGGCAGAAGATAAGCTCCAAGAAAAGCTCTTCATCGGAGGCCGTCTCCCAGATGTGCCGGAAATCCATGAGTCTGGCCTCGATTTGCGGCTTTACGGGATTGTATTGCTGCATCAGCTCCTCAACGGTGAGGGGAAAAATCTCTGCCGGTTGGTCCATCAGCCTTTCTTGGGATCAAGGAATATTAGGGCTTTGTGATAAGCAAAAGGCTCTTAGCTTCATGACGCCCTGCTGCTATCACCTCACATGACGACACACCCATCTCAGAAGTTTCATCTGGTCTCTGCCTTTATGCCCACAGGCTCCCAGCCAGAGGCCATCGAACAGCTCATATCCGGCCTGCAATCGGAAGAGCGGGCGAGCGAACGAGCGGGCGGGCCGGCTGGCGAAGGCGGTAATTTCCAGACCCTCCTGGGAGTCACGGGCTCGGGCAAGACCTACACCGTGGCTAATGTCATCGAAAAGCTGCAGCGGCCCACGTTGGTCATTGCCCACAACAAGACTTTAGCTGCACAGCTTTATAACGAGTTCAAGGAGTTCTTCCCGGAAAACCGGGTGGAGTACTTCGTCTCCTATTATGACTACTATCAGCCGGAGTCCTACATCCCTGCCAAGGACCAGTACATCGAGAAGGACTCTCATATCAACCCCAAGATCGAGCAGATGAGATTGGCGGCTACCGCTTCCCTGCTCTCGCGAAGCGACGTCATTGTCGTGGCATCCGTCTCCTGCATCTATGGTCTGGGCAACCCCGAGAACTTTCAGAAGATGGGCTTTGAGGTCAAGGTGGGAGCGCGAATATCCAGAAGGGAGATTCTGGGACGTCTGGTAGACATTCTCTTTGAGAGAAACGACCTGGACCTTTCCCCCGGTCGCTTCCGGTCGAAGGGTGACACCATCGATCTGGTCCCCGGCTATTTCAACAACATCATTCGAATTGAGCTATTTGGGGATGAGGTGGAGAAGATCTCCGAGGTTGACCGGCAGACCGGCCAAATCAAAGAGGATATGAACTACTTCTTCATCTATCCGGCCCGGCATTATGTGATCCCGGAAGATGAGCAGAAGGCAGCCATAGAGACCATTATGGCTGAGCTGGAGGGGCAACTGCCCACGCTCGGCATGATCGAGGCTCATCGACTCCGGCAGCGCACGCTGCACGATATGGAGATGATCTCGGAGACGGGCAGTTGCAAGGGCATCGAGAACTATTCCCGTCATTTCGACCGTCGCCGTGCGGGGGAAGCGCCCTACTGCCTGATCGACTATTTTCCAGATGATTTCCTGCTGGTCATCGATGAGAGCCACCAGACCCTGCCCCAACTAAGGGCCATGTACAAGGGCGATCGCTCCCGAAAGAAGAGCCTGGTAGATTACGGCTTCCGGCTGCCTAGCAGCTACGACAACCGGCCCCTGCGCTTTGAGGAGTTCGAGCAGCACATGAGAAATGTGATCTTCGTGTCTGCGACGCCCGGGGCTTACGAGCTGGAGCGTTCCGCCCAGGTGGTGGAGCAGATCATCCGGCCCACGGGCCTCTTGGACCCGCTGGTGGAAATCCGGCCTATCGAGGGTCAGGTGCGAGATGTGATGACAGAGATTCACCTCGTGGTGGAGAAGGGCGACCGGGCGCTGGTTACCACCCTTACCAAGCGCCTGGCCGAGGAGCTCACGGACTTTTTGGCCCAAAACGAGATCCACGCTCGCTACCTGCACTCCGACATCGACACTTTGGAGAGGACGGAGATCATCCGCGAGCTGCGGCTAGGCAAATTTGATGTGCTGGTGGGCATCAACCTGCTCCGAGAGGGGCTGGACATCCCTGAGGTGGGCTTCATCGGCATTCTTGACGCGGACAAAGAGGGCTTCCTGAGGGACGAGAAGAGCCTCATCCAGACCATTGGCCGGGCCTCCCGGAATGCCAACTCCCGCGTGGTTCTTTATGCGGATAGAATGACCGGATCCATCCGGGCGGCTGTGGAGAAGACAGAGCAGCGCCGGGCGATGCAGATGGCCTACAACCAGGAGCATGGCATAGTGCCGCGCACCATCAAAAAGCCCATCCGAGAAAAGGTGGTGGAGATTACCGACACCAGGCATATTCCCAAATCCGATATTCCCAATGTTATCATCGAGCTGGAGGCACAGATGCGCGCTGCAGCGGAGCTGTTGGAGTTCGAGAGGGCGATTTCGCTCCGCGACACGGCACGCAGGCTGGAGAAGGAGATGAAGGTGGCGTGAAATTCAACTCGTTGCCCAATTCCTCCCCATCCTTTAGGGTGGGGAGGAATTGGGCGGTCCGGTGAAGTATTTATGCTCACAAAACCATCCCATGATTACGTTCTTTTCTGAAATGGCTCGACGTATCTTGCAAATCTGCGTCAACCGGCCTATTGTCGTCCGTTGTTGGTCTGAACCCAACCGTCTTAAGAGGGACCACCCTCCTAACGAAAACTGGAACGGCAAGCCACCTCCTTCAGGGGGTGGTAGTTGACATCACTTTATGCGGCCTATGGTCGCTCGAAGTGATCCGTCACCTTTATCATCGCCGGAATGGTCGCCCTCTTTGGGGCCCTTATCACCTCGGGATAAGCTATCCTTTAAGGGTGCTCTTACAGACATCCTTTTCATTGACTTCTTGAGCTGCAACTCCAGGGCAAGCTTCTTGTTATACCATGATCTGGGAAATAGAGGCGAGATCTCAATGGCTTTGTTATAGCATTCTATGGCCTGGTCGTATCTGTCGAGCCTGTAAAGCACATTGCCTTTGGTATTCCAGACCAGGGCGTTTTGCAAATTGATCTGCAAGGCTTTATTGCAGGCATCAAGCGATTCAAAATATCTCTCCTGGAGATAGAAAATGTCGGCCTTGGCGGACAAGGCCTCCCAGCTGTTGGAGTTCTTGCCTAGTTCCAGATCTACAATCATCATGGCGCCACCTAGGCCCTCTTTGGAAAGCAGATCCAGGGCATTGCCCATGCCGGGACGCATGCCTCCGGCAATTGTAGCACCATCATGCCCACCACTTTGCGCTTTTTTCCTGAAGTTCTCAATAAGCTGCTTGTTGGAATCTCGATCATAGGTGAGAGAAGTCTCTAGATATTGGGCTATCTTATCCATGAACTCATCTGGATTGGCACTGGATTTTTCCAGGTCATTGATATACTCGCATAGGTCTCTCTCGGCGTTCCTGCGTTCATTGATCTTGTCCCATTCCAGTAAGACACTTTTTGCAACCTCTGGAAGCTGGTGCAGATCTTCTCCTTTCACCACATAATCCATAGCCCCTGATTTTAGAGACTGGACTGCCAGCTTCTCAGATCCTACTCCGGTTATGATTATGAATGGAAATTTCATATCCATAGAGCGCCCTGCTCCACCGGTCAGGTCTAGCCCGGTGCCGTCAGGGAGGCGATAATCTGAGATCACCAGAAACTCCTGGCCAATGTGCTCACTTATCCACCTCTTAGCCTCCCCTATCGTTTCAGCACGATCAATTTTCCAGTCATCATCTTTCTCTTCAAATATCCTTCGAACCAGCAGAGCGTGAGCCTCTTCATCCTCTACCAGCAGAATCTGTTTGATATCTTTTTTGCCAACAGATGATTGCATAACTTTACTCCTTTCTGTTAAATTTAATTGACCAATATATCTTCATTTGGACTCTGCCAAAGTAAAACAGACAGTGCAACCCTTTCCTAGCTTTGACTCTATCCAAATGCGTCCTCCATGCACCTCGATAATCCTCTTAATTATGGCAAGACCAGCGCCAGATCCCTCACTCTTCTTATCCACCTTATAGAAGAGTCCAAAGATCTTGTCATGCTGGCTGGGATCTATTCCCATCCCGTTATCTTTTACGAAAAATACCGTTTCTTCACCATCGTGTCTGCATCCCACTTCTATATTTGGATGCGGCTGATCTCCTATATATTTTATGCTGTTCTCCATCAGGTTTGTCAGAACCTCGACTATCCTCATACGGTCCACATTGACCGATGGCAGATCGGGCTCTATCGTCACCTGGACACTGTGGATCATTATCTTCTCACTGATCTGATCCAACGCCTCCTGGACAATCTCTGTGAAAGCAACTAACTCTGGAGTATTGGCGACCCTGCCTATGCGGGAAAGCTCCAGTGTATCCGTAAGAAGATTTTCCATCCTGGAAATGGCAGAGCTGATCATCTTGAGATCTACCTCGACGCGCTCAGAGATGCCCTTGGCCAGGTCAGACTGTAGGAAGCCCACGAAACCGTTTATCGTGACCAGGGGAGAGCGCAGGTCATGGGAGACCGTGTAAATGAACCTCTCCATCTCTGTGTTTTTAGATTCAAGCTCTGTTACCAACTGTTCTCTAGCCTCCTCGGCCTGCTTGCGATCGGTTATATCCCGGAAATACCACACCCTGCCATAATATTTTCCGCTTGCCCCAAGCATCGGAGCCGAGTAACGATCGAACGACCTGCCGTCTTTCAGAATGACCTCATCACTACTTATTTCATCCTGAACTCTGTAGAGGTGCAACACCCTCTGCATGAATTCCTCGGGACTGGCCAGCTTATCCATCACCGACTGTAGCGCACGCTCATCTGATTGTGATTCTATTATGTCGGGAGGAATACCCCACAGATCGACAAAACGCTGATTGTAGGATAATATTTTGCCATTTTCATCGACCACAAGTATTCCATCGATGGATAACTCCTGTTGTGTGCGAAGTATGATATAGGTGAATGCCAGCGCCTCCTCGGCGCGCTTGCTTTCGGTGATGTCTGTGAGGAAATTCAGAGAGGCTGGCTTGCCTTGCCATTCGATCAAGTCGGCATGGATTTCCACCCACTTGACAATGCCGGCACGGGTAACCACTCGGAAGGCATAGCGGGGCAGTGCGACTTCGTTTGCGATCCGTCGTCTGTAATTTTCGACCACCATGCTCCGATCATCCGGGTGGATGAATTCAGGAAATGGTCTATCAATGAGCTCCTGCTCAGAATACCCTTCCAGCAGTTCAAGCGTCATGGGATTGACAAACTTGAGCCGGCCGTCTTGGGCAACGATGATTGACTCGTTAGCGTTGTTTATCAGCAGGCGGTACTTTTTCTCGCTTTCTAACAGCGCCTCCTGCGCACGATTGCGCTCGATGGAATATCTGATGGAACGATCCAGCAATCTGCCATCCAATTCCCCCTTTATCAAATAATCCTGTGCACCTTCACGAACGGCTCTCGTCGCCAGCTCTCTATCGCATAGGCTGGTCAATATTAGGATGGGAATTTTTCCTTTCTTCTTATGAATTTCAGAGAACGTCTCAAAACCAAGGCTATCGGAGAGATTCAAATCCAGGAGCACAGCGTCCACATCTTCCTGGGTCAGGAATTGCAGCCCCGAAGAAAGACAATTTTTCCAGACAAGATCGAAGAACGCGCCGGAAACGCCATCCTCCTTACGGGAGACATCCAGTAGATACTTTTGGATCATCCATGCATCTACCTCATTATCCTCTATTAGAAGAATTTTAATGGTATCAGACATTAACATTCCATTTGAGCCAGTAATTTCCCAAGACATCCGTCATCTCTCGGAACATATCCGAGCCCATTGGCTTTACCAGATAGCTGTTGGCGTAATTAGAGTACGCCTTGGCGATGTCTGCTCTGTTCTCGGAAGTAGTCAATATCACTACAGGAAGCGCTCTTAGATCCAGAGATCCTTTTATGGCCCTCAAAATCTCATGCCCGTCAACCACCGGAAGCCGAAGGTCCAAGAGTATCAGATCCGGCCTGGGGCTGTCTTCAGGTTTTGCATACTTGCCCTTGCGAAAGAGGTAGTCCAGAGCCTCATCTCCGCAACTCATCCAGTAGATCTCATGACTGATCTTTACATCCTCGAAGGCGCGAGTGAAGAGCATGGCGTGAGTCTCGTCGTCCTCGATGAGCAGTATCACTGCAGGGCGGTCTTTCATGGCATAAGTCCTCTTACCTGAGTGGGGTGAAGGTCCACAATCTTCTTAACGAATTCGCAATCTGCTTATTTAATTTTTTGGAAGTCTCAAACATAGAGACAAAATTAATTCAACCTCGGATCGGTCTTTAAGCAAACGGGATGACGGGATCCGTTCGCGCCGCCCATGAGAAGACAGAGCAGTGCCGGGCGCTGCAGATGGCCTACAACCAGGAGCTTTGCCTAGTTCCGAAGACCATCAAGAAGCCCATTCGGGAGAAGGTGGTGGAGATTACCGACACCAGGCATATCCCGAGGTCCGATATCCCTAGTATTTGACTTCGCGGCTTCGCGCCTTCGCGTGAAACCGGACCTGGATGAATCTCACGCGAAGCCTTGATTGTCGCAAGGAACGATCAGCCGTTCACAAAGGCACATTATTCTCTCACAATCATGGCTCTAATTAGGCCCGGCTGTACTCGAGTGATCATCGAGCTGGAGGCGGAGAGGAGGGAGGCGGCGGAGCGATTGGGGTTTAAGAGGGCGATACAACTATGGGATACGGTGCGCAGGCTGGAGAAGGAGATGAAGGTGGGGCGAGAGACAAAACAAAATGAAAGGATCTAGAACTGAGCTTGACGTTGTGCGAAGGAATTAATATCAGATCCAAAGAAATAAAGATCATTGATTCGATGGAGATGCGGGCATGATCACGTCTTTTTCCCTTAAGAACTTCAAGAGCTATAAGGAGGCAGAGATGCCTTTAGCCACGCTTACTTTTTTTATCGGCCCGAACGCCTCCGGCAAGAGCAATGCCTTGGAGGCGATTCGTTTCTTGTCTTTGCTCTCCAAAGGAACTCGTCTGGATGACATTGAAAAGGGAATTCATGGACTGGATGGCTATCTTCGAGGTGAGTCTGACAATTTGTTTCGAGATTCAGGGAAGGCTCTTGAGATTGGCTGCCGGATGGATGGCATTTTATGGGATTGGAATAGGCTTTGTATCCAAGTAGGCCTGATCTCGGATCATCTGGTCATCAAAGACGAGTCTGTCTCTAAGAAGACGAATCTCGGTCCTCTTTTCCTGTATCGTGTGGACGGACCGGCGAAGAATGCCATTTCTGATGAGGTCATCCAAGTTAGATATTATAATTTTAGCGAAGGAGAAATGCCGCAAATTCCTTGCTCCGATCGGCAGGCAATCTTTTTCCAATTGGAGACTCCCGGACGTTTCAGAGAAGAAGATCCGGAATCTCAGTTTGTTATCCCAAGTGTAGCCAAGAGCATCCGAACGAATCTTCGAAATGTGGTGTTTTTGGAGCCCCATCCAGAGAAGATGCGAGGTTACTCCTATCTAAAAGATGATGTGATGATGGAGGACGGCAATAATCTCTCCAGTGTCCTGTATAAGATTTGTAATGGTGATGATCGTTATAAAAAGGATCAAATGCTTAAATTCGTTCGCTCCTTACCGGAACAGGATATAATCGAGATTCGATTTATCAAGACGGAAAGGAATGATGTCATGGTCCGGCTGGTTGAGTCCTTCGGCGGCAAGGAGAGTGTTTTTGATGCACCGGTCCTCTCCGATGGCACACTGCGGGTCTTGGCGGTCGGAGCGACGCTGCTCTCGGCTCCCCAGGGATCACTAGTTGTCATCGAGGAGATAGACAATGGAATCCATCCCAGCCGAGCAGAGAGCCTTATTTTGCAGATTAAAGGAATTGCAGAAGCTCGCGGTCTTCGAGTTCTTCTAACCTCCCATAATCCTGCTCTTCTCGATGCCATTCCGGATGAGTCTCTGGGCGACGTGCTCTGCTGCTACAGAGATCCAGAATTGGGAGACAGCCGCATTGTGAGGCTTGATGATCTCGATCGTTTTCCTGAGCTGATGGCACAAGGAACATTAGGTGAATTGGTGACCCGGCAGGTCTTGGATAGATTCTTGAAGGATAAGACAACTCCAGAGGAAAGAAAGCAAGCGGCATTGTCCTGGCTTATGGAACTCAAGAACGGGGTGAAGGATGAGTGCCATTTGTCTGATTGACACCTCAATTTTTGTTGAGATTCTTGATGTTCCGAGGAAGACCTCCAGGCATGAAGATGTGATCTTAGAGCTTCAACGAAAAATAGAAAATGTAGAGACTCTGTTTCTCCCCATGGCAACTATCCTGGAAACGGGAAATCATATCGCACAAAACGGAGATGGAAAACAACGTAGATCATGCGCTCTTAATTTCGTATCTCAGGTGCAGGATGCGTTGAATGGAAAATCACCGTTCAAACCTGTCAGCTTTCTTGAAAAAGAACATTTGCAGGAATGGCTCTGCGAATTTCCAGATTCTGCTATGAGAGGAAACAGTTTGGGAGACTTATCCATAATTCACGATTTCAAGAGGCTATGTCGGCAAAGCCCACGACGAGAGATATACATCTGGTCCCAAGATAGTCATTTATCCTCTTTTAAGCAGCAAGCTAGGTATTAATATTAAATAAAATGAGAATTATGCGAGTGAGGAGAGTAAGCCCCCTTCTGTTCGTGACGGCATTCGGCTTAGCGCCATACCCGAGCTTGGCTGGACGTCCGTGATTTCAGCTCTATTTTGGCTTGCACCCACAGGGTTTCGCCGTTTCATCCGCTTCCCGCGCGACCTCAGCCTCGCGGCATCATCGCTTTAACGCGGAGCGGTCTCGTTTCTGTGCCAGAGCCGGAGCTCTCGCCCCACATCCTTTGCGGGATGTCTGTGTGTCCAGTGGTGGGGGGACTTTCCACACCGGCCGGAGTTGGCCAGCGGCAGCCGCCCTTCCTCTCTCGCGAAGAACATGTGTCCATGGCGCGGTTTATAACGCCTTCGCTCTCAACCTCTTGGCCTTTCGGGCAAATCTTTATCCCTGGACCGATCTTTCTATCCTCATATGGCCCGAGATCAGAAAGATTACTACTACCGGCTGGCAAAAGAAGAGGGCTATAGAGCCCGCTCCGCCTATAAGTTGCTGCAGGTAAATGAGAAGTTTAACATCATCAAGCGAGGGGACAATGTGGTTGACCTGGGGGCCGCGCCCGGCGGCTGGCTGCAGGTGGCGGCCAAGCTTTCTGGGGGCAAGATCGTAGGCGTGGACCTGGAGGGCATAGCGCCCATCCCCGGTGTGAAGACGTTCCAGGCGGACATAACCAGTGAGAGCACCGTAGATCTGGTGAAGGAGGCCTTAGGTGGGGATGCGGATGTGGTGATATGCGACGCCGCGCCAAACCTTACCGGTGTCTGGCACAGGGACCATGCCGTTTCCGTCGACTTGTCCAGCTCGGCACTTAAAATGGCCAAGAAGCTGCTCCGGCCCCAGGGAAATTTCGTGGTCAAGGTCTTCCAGGGTGACTTGTTCCAGGGCTATTTAAACGAGGTGCGAAGGGAGTTCTCATCCGTTCACGCTCATTCACCGCCAGCATCCAGAAAAGAGAGCGCAGAGACCTACGTCGTTGCCAAAAAGCTGCTCACCAGCCCGGTGAGGAGAGGCGATGTGCTGAATGTCCAAATCGAGTATTTGGGCAAATCAGGGGACGGTGTTGCAATGGTAGAAGGCTTCGCGATCATTGTGCGCAAAGCGCAGCAGGGCGAGAAGCTGCGGATAAAGATCGATGCGGTCAAGCCCAATTTTGCCTTCGCCGATATACTGGAGAGAAAGGGTTAATAACCTGCCCAAGAAAAGAGGAGGGAAGGAAAGGGCGATGCTATGGAAGACAATGCCGTAATTTTCGTCGGTGACAAACCAGTCATGAACTATGTTCTAGCCGTAATGACCCAGTTCAACAAGCCGGTCTCCACAGTAACGCTGAAGGCCAGGGGACGTGCCATCTCCCGGGCAGTGGATGCGGCTGAAATCACCAGGAATCGATTTATGCTTGATATCATTGTCAAAAACATAACCATCGGCACAGAAGCCATCCAGAGTGAGGACGGCAAGACGGTGAATGTGTCTTCGATGGAGATTTTGCTGGCTAAAACTTGAATACTATTTTGGTGCCAGTGGTGGGCTACTTCACCACCACGCAGGCATTCTCATCGAAAGGATTCGTTCTCATAGCCAGGGAGAATAGATAGGGGTAGTTGGAATGGAGATATCTCATGTATGTCATCCACTCCATGACCAGCAGGAAATACGCCCTTTCAATATCGCCGGTAAGATGCAGGTAATCGGAATCCGGCAGCTCCTGAAAGTCTCGGCGGTGCTCCAGTTCCTCTGTCAGGTGGAATACAGCCCGAAGCAGATTGGTAAAGCTTTCATTCTCCAGCAATAGGGGGTTTTCCAGCAGTCTTAGGGAAAAACTCCGTTTGGAGCTCAAATAGGTAGAGAGTACCTTGATATCGATCTTCTTGATATCGATGCTGTAACGGTGATTCTTGAATTTGTCCTGCACCCTAATAAATTCCTCGTCGGACCACTGGTCTATTTTCACCAGGTCCCCGCTAAGCCGGCAGAGGTTAGGATCATTATCGGAAAGATAGGTCAAAAGCCAGGTGCCAATCTCGCTAAAAAAAACACCTACTACTATGTTCATCTTCTCTTGTTTATTCTGCTTGGATCTATTGGCAAGCAGTGAATTGAGAATCAGAGTTACCAGCAGTACATTTAAGGGCAGATAGCCAAGCGAATTGAAGAGATAGTTGAAGATATTTTCAGCATCACCAGTAATCAGGTATTTCATGCCGTAGATGATCAAAGATAGCAGGATCAAGAAAATACCAAGGCGCGCTTCCCAGCTCAGCTTCATTTCCATTGCTCATTTCTGATCAATAGCTAAAAAAGTATCGATCGTCGGCTTCTCGCTCCTTTGAACAGCAACGATAATGATAGCTATCCGACAGATAACTTTACCTACATTTAATCTCCTATTGGAAAAAGGTGATTATATGTTTCCAGGACTTGGAGGATTAGGCGGAAGGGGCGGCTTGAGCCCCAAGAAGATGAAAGGCATGTTGAAGAACATGGGCATTGATATCGATGAGCTTGAGAACGTCTCCGAGGTTATCATTCGCATGCCCGACAAGGAGATTGTAATAACCAATCCCTCTGTCGCGATCATGGATTCCCACGGCACACGAAGCTTTCAGATATCTGGCGACGTAGCTGAGCGCGCCGCATCCGGCGCAGTCCAGGAGACGGCAGAAGAGCCCCCCATTGAGATCCCGGACTCGGATGTGCAACTGGTAGCAGTTCAAACTGGCGCGAATTTGCCGGAGGCAAAAGCTGCCCTGCAGGAGGCTAAAGGAGACCTGGCTGCTGCCATAATAAAGCTGGCATCAAAATAGGCCTGCCAAAATTGCATGCCAGGCACTATTCGCGATCCCGTTCATGGGGCTATCCAGATAGATGAGCTGGAGCGGCACCTCATCTTGTCCCGACCGGTGCAGCGACTGAGGGGGATTAAGCAGCTGGGTCTGGTGGAGACGGTCTATCCCGGAGCGAGCCATAGCCGGTTCGAGCATTCTCTGGGAACCATGTACATGGCCGGGCGGATGGCCGAGCACCTGGGCCTCTGCCGGGATGAGGTGCGAAAAGTGCGCCTGGCCGGGCTTTTGCATGATCTGGGACACTCGGCCCTCTCCCATGCCGTGGAGGGCGTTCTTAGCCGAAACCCGGACATACAGCCCACTCTGGCAGGCAGGCGAGTTTCAAGACATGAAGAGTTCACCCGCCAGATCATAGCGGCCCATCCCTTCGGAAAGGAGGCCTTACAGGTCGCAGAGAGGGATTTTTGCAACGTCGACGAGTTATTTCTAGAGGTCGCCGACATAGCATCAGGAAAAAGGTCCCCTCTTGGCCAGATCATCGTGGGCGATCTGGATGCAGACAGAATTGACTTTCTTTTGCGCGATTCGCACCACTCGGGCGTCTCCCTGGGGCTCGTGGATACCGACCAGATACTGCAGGCTCTGACCATCAGCAATGGTCGCATTGTGCTGGCGGGGAACGGCGACTATCGGGCCGAGATGGCCCAGACCGCGGCCGAGTCGATGCTCATTGCCAGGGCCCATCACTATAATGCACTCATCTATCATCCAGCCGTTCAGTCCATCCGGGCCATGCTGCTGGCCGCATTGGAGCGCGCCTTGAGCCGGATGGATGCAGATGAGGCCAGAAGCAGCATTGTTCTATTCTTTCAAGAGTATACGGACCCCGATCTTCTGGATTTCATCCGGCAGAGGGGAGACAACACCTCCCGAGATCTCTTGACGCGCATAAAATATGGCCAGGAATTTCCCCTGGCAGCCAGGTTTGACCACAGGTCTCTGTCGCCTGATATCAGAATGTCTCTCTCCACGGTTTCTCGTCATGGACGCATGAGAAAGCTCTTCGAGGACGCCCTCGGCAAAAAATATGGCGCATTGGTGGATGTCACTGTGGGCAGCGGAGTGCCTCGTTCCATGAGAACTGAGGCGAATGGATTTTTCTATGACGAGTCGGCCTTAGCGGCGGGCCTGGTCAAATCGTTGACCCGCCAGATTGCTATCTCCTTCTTCTCGGACGATAGGCCAAAGATATCATTAGAGGAGGTCAAGAGCCAGGCAGAGCGTCTCCTCAACTTTATTCGCGACGAGAGCTACCTTCCCATTGACGGGCTACTGCTGCTATTTTATACCCTGCACCAGATGCTCTCCGAGACTTACGGCCAGAAGATCCTCGTTCCCAGGATCAGAAACATAACCTGGATCTACCGCACAGTGGTCAGGATTAGGGATCTGGGGCCAACCGGCCTCTCTAGCCTTTTCGACTACTCTTTTCACTCCGACTATGGCTTTCCCTACAGCGAGAGGCTCTTCGAAGACATTCAGATCTTGGTTGCCAACGGTATGATCTATCAGGACGTGCGGCACTACGAACAGAATAACCAGTGGCGGCAGCGATACGAATACATGCTCACTGCTGACGGCATAAAATACGCTGAAAAAGTGGCCGGCTCTTACAGCAAAGAAGCGGAGGCTCTAGCAAATCATCTCCGGCTGGAGAAGCATACCATTCCTTACGATGTAGTGAGCCTTTATCTCAAGAGATATACAGGCAAAAAAGCATAAGATTTGTCTGGCAGGCGGTCCAGACGAGTGCCTGCCATCCAATAGAGTAGTTTTAATTCATCTGATGCAGCTTATAGGGAGACTGCTGGTATGTCTCGACTGGTGTGGTAGGAGCCCATGCATCATTCAAGAACTGATAGATGCTCTCGCCTGTCCAGGCTACGGTGTCACCCTTTCCACCCTTTGGAGTTGAAGTGGCCGAAATGATGGGAGATGCAGGGGCAGGTGATGTGTAATTATCTTTCAAGAAATCATAAATGGCATAGTTAGAGTTATTCATGGTAGTGTTGTTGTGGGTCATGTTCCTCTGCACCCCTGAGGCCTGGCTTGCCAGAGGAGCTGCAAAAGTGCTCGGCGTCCAGCTGTCATTGAGGAAGGCCGCCATAGATGGTGTGGTTATCAGTTCGGATTGAGCCGGTTCAGGCATAGCGGCTGGGTTAGAGGATAAACCCTTTAGTGGTGCTGGTGCAGCCATTGTAGCGGGCAATAGTCCACCCAGAGCTACCAGAGCAATTAGCACAAGTATAATATGTTTCATGCGGTTTGCATTATCCCTCAGGTATCCATAAAGCTTTCCGTCGGTAAAGGCCATTTAAGGGCAACGGATAAATCCCAATGGATAATAATATCGTTTTTCAGTCTTGTAGAGCTTTTAGCTCGCTTGTGGTCGATTGTGGCCGCTCCGATAGATATGCGGCCACTTGGGGGCGGTGCACCAGCCGGCAGTTGATGCAGGTCCAAAACCTCTTTCCTTTTTTGGTCCTCACATACTTGCCAAGCTCCTCATCCTTGCATGGATATAAGGGGCAAAAGCAGTGCGTGCAGTCCTGATCAGGAAAGTGGTGGCAGGGATAATACTGGCAATTTTCTTTGCCTGTGGCCTGCACCGGCTGGTCGGCTACCTCCCGGATCAGGCACGGGTCATCAGTTACCAGTCCATCGGCCCCCAAGCGGAGAAGCCAGCTCGCCTCTTCTTTGCTATTGACGGTCCAGGGAAAGACCCTCATTCCCCGCTGATGCGCCTCCTTGAAGAGCCTGGCATTGACTCGCTTGGGAAAAATGGCCGAGGCTTTTGCCCAAATGGCCAACTGGACCGGATTTATGGGCAACGATTGGATGATGATGCCCGTCAACAGATCCGAAATGTCCGCTAATTCGCTTAGGCTGCTATGGTAAAAGGAGGTCACAATGCATTTTTTGCCACAGAGAGCTTCGGCCACCAGTCCTTCCAGGCCCTCTCCCTTCATCTCCACTACCAGGCCCAGGTCAAGCTCACCGGCCAGAAATACGGCCTCTTTTAGCGTTGCAATTCTTCGGCTATCTGAGAACTGTCCATCAAGGCCTCTCACCAGCAGGGCTCTATGCTCCTCCAGGCTGAGATCTTCCACCAGGCCTTTGCCGTTGGTGGTTCTGTCCACCCTTTCATCATGCATCAAGACCAGTTCGCCGTCGCGAGAGAGCCTTACATCCAGCTCCACATAGTCGGCTTTGCACAAAGCGGCAGCCCTGATGCCTTCAAGGGTGTTTTCAGCGGCTAGGGCCAGAGCCCCCCGGTGACCTATGACTAAAGCCATTGACCGGAAAACGACTGGAAAATATATGACGTTTTGCTTGAAGCTGGCAAAGGATTATACTTCTAGAAAGACAGAGGTGAAATCCAATGCTGGATAATCTGGAAAAGTTTTGCAACCTCAAGAGGGATATCGCAGAGATCAACATCGATCCCCTGCAGCGGGGCGGAATTCTGACGGCAGAGGCGCGTGCTGCTTTGCTGGAATGGGGGGACGGCTACTCGGTCTGCGACTTTTGCGCCGGAAGGCTGGATCTCATCAAGTCTCCACCAGTAGAGGAGTTCGTGCATGGCGTTCTTCCAAAATTCCTGGGCACGGATGAGGTGCGCGTCACCCACGGCGCACGCGAGGGAAAGTTTGCCGCCATGCATGCCCTTTGTGAGAAGGGCGACTTTGTGGTAATGGACGGCAATGCCCATTACACCACGGTTCTGGCGGCAGAGAGGGCCGGCCTGAAGATAGAGTATGTTCCCTCCAGCAAAGAGCCCGACTATGCCATTTCTGCAGAAGGCTACATACAGGCCATCGAGCGGGCTTATGAGCAGAAGGGAAATGTGAGCCTGGCCGTCCTGACCTATCCGGACGGAAATTATGGAAACCTTCCTGATGCAAGGGCCATAGCAGACGCCGCTCATGACTACAGCGTGCCCTTGCTTCTCAACGGGGCTTACGCCATTGGCCGGATGCCCGTAAATGCAGGCGAGCTGGGGGCGGACATAATTGTAGGCAGTGGTCACAAGTCCATGGCCGCCTCCGGGCCTGTGGGCGTTCTGGGAGCAACAGAAGAGTATGCAAAGGCCATTTTTAGGCTCTCTTCCACCAAGAAGAACAAAGAGGTTGAGCTCTTGGGCTGCACTGTGCGCGGTGCTCCTCTCTTGACGCTGATGGCGTCTTTTCCGGCAGTTGTAGAGCGCGTGCGCCATTGGCCGGAGGAAGTGGAGAAAGCCTGCTGGTTTTCGGCTGAGATGGAGAAGCTGGGCATGAGCCAGCAGGGGGAACGGCCCCATAACCATGATCTGATGTTCTTTTTAGCGGAAAACCTCTATCAGATATCCCTGACGGCAAAGAAAGGACGCTATTTCCTTTACCGTGACCTTAAGGAGCGCGGCATTTGCGGCATCAAGCCCGGCCTCACCCGCCAGTTCAAGCTCTCCACCTATGGTCTTGCCAGAGAGGAGCTGGAGAAGGTCTTGCAGGCGTTTGGCGAGATCATCGAATCCTATCGCCCGGCATGATAGGCGCGAGAAAAATGTGGAGAAGCTTTATCATTACAATAGACTAAATAAGCTTATCAGGAGGAAGAAAAACGATTAGTTCGCGACATATCTCCTTGGCGCTGGTAACCTTCGCGCTGATTTTGGCTTTCACGGTGCCAGCCTGTGCTGGAGCAAATGAAACATCTATCGATTGGTTTATGAGGGGTCTTGATCTTTACCAACAGCAAAAATTCAATGATTCCCTGCAGGCCTACAATAGGGCTCTCGAGCTGGACCCCAATGATTTCGAGGCCTGGAACAATAAAGGAATTGACGAGGGTTTTTTAGGAAGGTACGACGCAGCACTCCAGTCTTTTGGAAATGCAGTGGCCATCAATGAGTCTTATGCCGAGGCCTGGTACAACATGGGAGTCATTTACGACTTTAAAGGATACTACCAAACAGCCGTCCAGGCATACAAGAAAGCCACCCAGATCAATCCAGCCTATCAAAAGGCCCTGGTAAGAAGAAATGTCGATACGGATATGGTAATGTCCCGTTCACTCTCCTGCGCCTGTCAGGATCCGCTCATTTTGGTGTAGACTTCTTGATTGTCTTTGTGCTTGCTTTGTGAGCTTTTTTTAAAAAGCTTCACAAAGAGCACAAATCCGAAAAGACCCTGGGAATTTACCCTTACGGCACAGCAGAGATCCATTCTAAGACAGGCCACCGCCCATTCATATGGGTATCCCGCTGATATCTCCAACCCCGGTCTGGATCTTATCCGCGTACTGGTGAATGTCAACGAACCTTGAAGCCGGCTTTGCCGTCTCTGTAGATGCGTTCGAGGCAGCAGTGCTGTCAACAACGGCAGGCGCTGGTGTCTCTACTTTGGGCTCCTCGATGATCACAGGCGTGTAGCTGGAGATATCCGGGCTGATCCACATGGCATTGAAGGTGCCGCTACCAACCTTCTTTCCACCGCTGCTCTGGGTGAAGCTGCCGTTGATGGTATCATTGGCATAGATGCCGGTCATCTTGGTGGTGACGAGTTCTTTGTCCTTCTGAGCGGTCAATGTCAGATCCACCTTGTTTTCTGTGACTAAACCCACGACCTCCGCATTCCAGGCTTTTCCACCCTCGGGCTCATACTTGGCCTGGCCGTACAGATCGCTTCCTTCCTGATTGAGGACCATGGTAATGGGGCCGACCTCAATGCCTGTAAAAGACCAGATGTAATTGAGATTGGGTCCAGAACCCGACTGCGTGGCAGCAGCAGTCTCGTTCAGCGGTATACTTTCATTTATCGAAATGCTCTTCGTAATACTCGTATTGTTATCGGTCTGCCCCAGAGACAGGCCGGTGAAGAGGGATACAAGCAGTAGAGAAAGAATCATGCTTCTTTTATTCATAATATGCCTCCGATTTATTTCCACCTTTCAGCGATAGGCTTTTCGTCATTTGCCTACAACACCCCTAATCTAACCTTCTACTTTATAAGCTTATCATATGCACATATCCCTGTACCATCAGTTAATAACTACGTATTTCAATAGACCATCAGGTGAATTTGCCTTGAATAGTGGCCGACTTCTCGTCAAGATCAACCGAATCAGCGCCTGGATGCTGCTCATCTTCATGACCATCTTCCTCATCTCGGGATATGCCTGGTGGAACAGAGCATTGCTGCCTTTGCAGCAGGCCACGTATATGCATACCAAGCTGGACCTATTTCTGGTCTTCTTCTTCCTGGTGCATGTGCTGATCAGCATCAGATTCACTTTAGCGCGCTGGAGGGTGGGCCACGGACAGACGGTCAATTTGCTGCTCATAGTAATCGGCATTCTATCATTCTGGTTTGTCCTAAGCATCCGCTAAAAGCTTGCACCGCAAAGCTTATCTTACCTAGCGTTACTAACCTAAAGTTCAACAAGTAATAATCGAGTGATGATATTGGATCCTGTTGAGCTTTTAGATATCCTGGGGAACGAAAATAGGAGGCGCATACTTCAACTCCTCTCTTTTCGCCCTTTTTACTTCAATGAGATGGCCAAGCGACTGGATGTCGGGCCCAAAGCAGTCATCGATCATCTGGTGATGCTGGAGAGAGCCGGCCTGGTGGAATGCTATCAGGATCAGGGAAGAAGAAAGTATTTTCGCATAGTACGAAAGACGGTCCTGGAGGTGGCGGTCTCGCCTCATTCTTACGGCGTAAGAGCCTTTCTCTCTGAGGATGTACCAGCGGTAGAAGATAACGAATTAGTCCCGGACATGAAGCTTTTGCGCGACGAGCTCTCCACCCTGGAGGAAAAGAGGCTTGAACTGCGCGCTCTCTTGGACCGGATCGAATCTCGAGAGATGGAGATCAAACATATAGCTTGCAGCGCGGCTAGAAGCTATGCAGAAAACCAGCTGGAGGCAGAGATCCTGACGGCACTCCTCTCCGGCGATGCTGATGCAACGCATCTGGCCATGAGGCTGGAAGCTCCCGAGATTGTGGTAACAGATCGACTAAAGAGGCTGGAAGAGCGTGGCGCTGTGCATTTGTTAGATCAGGAATGGAGCATTAGATAATGAATAGGGTCTTGGAAGGGCCAAAAAGAGTTGTCTCTCTGCAGCTTCGGGTTGCTGAAGCCTATCACAAAGATGCAGGAAAGGGCGTGGCCAGGATTGGAGCAGTCGCCATGGCCTCCCTCTCCCTGGAAAACGGCGGAGTGGTGGAGATCAAAGGAAAAGATAAGCTCTACGCCATCACCTGGCCCGGAAACCCTGATGATCCAGAGGATCTCATCAGAATTGACGGGAATACCCGCGCCAACCTGGGTGCAGGGATAGACAGCAAAGTTGTTATCACTCGGGCCGAGGCAAGACCGGCCCGAAAGATCGTGGTCGCTCCTACGCGCCAGATCCGGCTCATGGGCGGGCCGCAGTACTTGCTTCGTATGCTGCAAGGAAGGGCGGTTGTCAAGGGTGAAATGCTGCGCGTGGAGATGATCAATAGCAGCCTCAACCTGGCCGTGGTCAGCACAATGCCTGACGGTGCGGTAATCGTAACTTCCGAGACGATCATCAGCATCACCAGAGAGACTTTAGAAGAGCTGGCACTGCAAGTGCGGGATATCTCCTACGAGGATATCGGCGGCCTTTCCCGCGAGATCAGAGAGATCAGGGAGATGATTGAAGTTCCACTGCGTCACCCGGAGCTTTTCTCTCGCCTGGGCATCAATCCACCTCGCGGAGTGCTGCTCTACGGACCGCCCGGAACGGGAAAGACGCTCATCGCCAGGGCCGTGGCCAGCGAGACCGACGCCAACTTCATATCCATCTCCGGTCCCGAGATCGTCTCCAAGTTCTATGGAGAAAGCGAGCAGCGGCTGCGCCAGATCTTCGAGGAGGCCGCCAAAGCCGCTCCCTCCATCATCTTCATCGATGAGATCGACTCCATCGCTCCCAAACGAGAGGAGGTGTCCGGCGACCTGGAGAGGCGTGTGGTGGCTCAGCTCCTGGCCCTTATGGACGGCCTTTCCTCCCGGGGAGAGGTAATAGTAATTGCAGCCACCAATAGGCCCAATGCCCTTGATCCTGCCATCCGCCGGGGCGGACGCTTCGATAGGGAGATTGAGATAGGCATTCCCAGTAAAACCGGTCGGCTGGAGGTTCTGTATGTTCATACCAGGGGCATGCCTCTCGACGTGTCCCTGGACTTGAAAGAGATCGCAGATGCCACGCACGGCTTTGTAGGTGCGGACCTTTATGCTCTGTGCAAAGAGGCGGCCATGCGAACATTGGAGAGGGCACTTCCCGACCTGGATGTGAGCGAGGATATACCAGCCGAGATCGTGGAGAGCCTTCGGGTTACCAAAGAGGACTTCAAAGAGGCTTTAAAGAAGATTGAGCCCTCCGCCATGAGAGAGGTATTCGTAGAGGTGGCGGAGGTACACTGGGATGAGGTGGGTGGCCTTGAGGAAGTCAAGCAGTCCCTCATCGAGGCCGTGGAGTGGCCGCTCAAGTATCCGGAAGCCTTTGCGGCTGTAGGCGTTCGCCCCCCGCGTGGCATCCTTCTTTACGGCCTGCCGGGAACAGGCAAGACCCTCTTGGTAAGAGCGCTGGCTACACAGAGTAATTTGAACTTCATCAGCGTCAAAGGCCCGGAACTGCTCAGCAAATGGGTGGGCGAATCGGAGCGTGCCGTTAGAGAGATATTTCGCAAAGCCCGCCAGGCAGCTCCAGCCTTAGTATTCTTCGATGAGATCGACTCCATAGTTCCGAGCCGGGGTAGCGGATCCGATTCGAACGTTACCGAGAGAGTGGTCAGCCAATTCCTAACCGAGTTGGATGGGCTGGTAGAGCTTAAAGATGTAGTAATAGTAGCGGCAACCAACCGGCCGGACCTCTTGGACAGTTCCATGCTCCGTCCCGGCAGATTCGATCGTTTGATTTATATTCCCATGCCGGACATGCAGGCACGAAAGAGAATACTGGAGATTTATCTCTCCCGCATGGCCGCCTCCGGGGCCATTGCCCAGTGGCTGGCTGAGATGACAGAGGACTTTTCCGGTGCAGATTTAGAGATGCTCTGCCGGGAAGCCGGTATGCTTGCTTTAAAAGAGCATATAACGAATGGCATGAAAAGAGAAGAATTGATCATTGATAGGATACTGGTAACACGAGAGCATTTCCAAAGAGCGCAAGAGCTTATTAAGCCCCATCTGTCCAAAGGCATGCGGGAAGAATACCTTAAAATGATCCAAGATTTCAAAGCTTAAAGGACCAAAATGAGTATGGATACAAAGCACCAGATATATAGTCAAGAAGGATTAAAAGACGATATGAGGGCCGAAAAATTGACTTCTGAAGACGAGTCGAAAGAGCTGCTTGGGGATATTGATTTCAACGATACCAGCAGCATAACCGTGCCTGAGAGCCTCATAGATCATGTGATCGGCCAGGATGAAGCCGTGGAAGTGATCAAAAAGGCGGCACGCCAGAGACGCCATGTCATGCTCATCGGATCGCCGGGAACAGGAAAATCCATGCTCGGAAAGGCCATGAGCGAGCTACTCCCCGTGGAAGAGCTACAGGATGTTCTGGTCTATGCCAATCCAGAGGATAACAACACTCCGCGCGTTCGCATCGTGCCTGCCGGCAGAGGCAAGCAGATAGTCGATGCCCAGAAGATGGAGGCCAGAAAGAAGGTCCAGACGCGCAATATGTTCTTAATGCTCATAGTAATGGCCTTAATAGTATATGCCTATTACACAGGACAGCTCCTTTTCGGAATAATTGCAGCAGCGCTCATATTCCTTTCACTGCGTTATATGCTGCCCAAAGAGGACGCCATGGTTCCCAAGCTCCTGGTGGACAACAACAACAAGAAGAAGGCACCTTATGTCGATGCCACCGGGGCACACGCCGGCGCCCTTCTCGGAGACGTCCGCCATGATCCCTTCCAGTCCGGAGGGCTGGAGACGCCATCCCATGAGCGGGTGGAATGCGGAGCCATTCACAAGGCCCACAAGGGAGTTCTCTTCATAGACGAGGTAAACACCCTGCGCCCGGAGTCACAGCAAAGCCTGCTTACGGCTTTGCAAGAGGGTGAGTATCCCATTACCGGCCAGAGCGAGAGAAGCTCTGGAGCACTGGTCAGAACGGAGCCCGTGCCCTGCAGCTTCATCATGATCTTGGCGGGAAATTTGGATGCCGTGCAGGGAATGCATCCCGCCTTGAGGTCACGCATCAAGGGCTACGGATATGAAGTCTACATGAGAGACAGCATGGACGACACCCTGGAGAACAGAAACAAGCTCATCCGATTCGTGGCCCAGGAGATTGTAAGAGACGGCAAGATACCGCACTTCAGCAGGGATGCGGTCTCGGAGATCATGCGAGAAGCCAAGAGGAGGTCGGGCAGGAAAGGCCATCTAACACTAATGCTGCGAGACCTGGGCGGCCTGATCAGAGTATCCGGGGACGTAGCTCGTGCCAATGGAGCGAATCTGACTGAAGTGGATCATGTCATAGAGGCCAAGAAGATGGCCAGGTCCGTGGAGCAGCAGCTTGCCGACCGCTACATGGAGAGGCGCAAGGATTACAGCATGTTCCACTCCTCCGGGGACGAGGTGGGAAGAGTCAATGGTCTGGCCGTTATGGGCGACTCAGGAATCGTGCTGCCTATTATGGCCGAGATCACGCCGGCGCAGTCCAAGGATGAGGGCAAGATCATAGCCACAGGTAAATTGCAGGAGATTGCCAGAGAAGCTGTCACCAACGTCTCCGTGCTCATCAAAAAGTTCCTGGGTGAGGACATAACCAATAAGGATGTGCACATTCAGTTCATCGGCACCTACGAGGGTGTAGAGGGCGACAGCGCATCTATATCCATTGCTACCGCAGTCATATCCGCTCTGGAAGGCGTGCCGGTCAAGCAGTCGGTGGCCATGACCGGTTCTCTGTCCGTGCGGGGAGATGTCATGCCTGTGGGAGGAGTGACACAGAAGATCGAGGCCGCGGCGAAAGCCGGCATCAAGACGGTGCTCATACCCAAATCCAATATGGGAGATGTACTGATCGACGAAGCCACCAAGGGCATGATCGAGATCATTCCCGTCTCCAATATGAGCGAGGTCTTCGAGTATGCCATGGGCGGGCAGAGGAATCGGCTGATCGAGAAGCTGAAGAGGTTTGCCACCGAAAAGAAGATCGGCATCATCCTGCCGGAGACCATCACCATCCCCAGCAGGAGCATCTGAAACCAAATGGCGCCGGAGTTCTACGACATTCGCATCCTTCGTGGCAGTAGGACCAGGATTGTCCTGGACAACGGCAAGCTGGAAGAGATAGCAGAGGCTCCTTTCCAGGGTGCGGCGGTGCGAGCTCTTTACGGGGGAGCCTGGGGTTTTGTGACCACGGACAATATCGCAAACCTTGGGGAAGAGATCGATCTGGCCAAACGCATCGCCCGCAAGATCGACCGGCGCGAGGATCTCGTGCTGGCAGAGGCTCCGGCCGGCAGAAGCGTTGTGGTTCCAGTTAAAAAAGATCCCAAGAACCTTTCCCTGGAGGAGAAGGTGGCCCTGCTGCGAGAGATTGAAGACGCAGCTAAAGTTAAGGGCGTCTCTTCTACCCAGGCCGTCTACGCAGAGATGGATTTTACCACGCATTACGAGAGCTCGGAGGGCCTGGATCTGGAGGCAAAGACGACGCGCATGGGCTTTGTCATCAGCGCTGTGGCCCACAGAAACGGGCTCTACCAGACGGACGGAGAGGGCCGGTCGGGCGTAGGAGGCCTGGAGCTTTTTGACCGGGAAGACCCCATTGCCCTGGCCAGAGTTGTAGGTGAGACGGCGGTAGCACTTCTCGACGCACAAGCGCCCAAGGGTGGGACCTATCCCGTGATTCTCGATCAGGAGCTGGCCGGGGTCTTCGTTCATGAGGCGGTAGGCCATGCCACTGAGGGAGACATCATTTTAGAGGGCGACTCCTGTCTGGAAGGAATGCTGGGCCAGAAGATCGGCTCAGATCTGGTGACGGTCAAGGACGATCCCAGTTTGATGCAAAACGGCTACTATCCCTTTGACGATGAAGGAAGCCTAGCCCAGGAGACGGTATTAGTGGAGAAGGGCATCCTCAAGTCCTATCTCAATTCTCGCGAGACGGCAGCCCGGCTGGGCGGTGTGCCGCGTAATGCCCGCGCCGAAGGCCTGGACCGGCCGGTGGTGCGCATGAGCAATACCTACATCGCCAACGGAGATTGGAAATTGGAAGAGATCCTTGCGGAGATGGGAGATGGAGTCTACCTGGCAGGTAGCCGCGGCGGTCAGGTGAGCACTGGTGAAGGCGTCTTCCAGTTCAATGCCAAGAGAGGCTATCTGGTGGAAAAGGGCGAGAAGACCAAGCTTTTGCGGGACGTGTCCCTGTCCGGCAAGATTCTCGAGACTTTGATGCATGTTCGGGCGGTAGGCAACGACCTCAAGTTCAACAGCGGACGCTGCGGGAAAGCAGGACAGCTCGTACCCGTGAGCGACGGATCGCCGCACCTCCTGGTGGCCGAGGCCACGGTGGGCGGAGCGGGATAGAAATTTAGAGATCTCGATTTTTAGGTTACAATGTTGATGCCGGCAAAAGCATTCGCGAGCCTGGATGCCAAGGTTCTGCCAGCGTCTCGACGGGAGGCAGAGAGGCTGCAAGCGCGGGAGACGACCCTGGCACAGGCGGAGGTCCTTAATCACCAGGCCAGGCAAAAGCTCCTGACAAATCTTCCGGCAAATGTATCTATCAGAACTATTCATTATTAATATTCATGGGCAATGACATCATCGACGTCACGCAGACTGAGGAAGAGTTGCGCAAAGCCTTGCAAGCCGCCCAAGCTCGTATCGCCCAGTACGAGCAGGCAGTCTCGATGATATCTGATATCGTCTGGCGCTATGATGCTAATATCAAAGGAGAGCATGTCGGCTCCTACATTTCGCCGGTTGCGGACAGGATGCTGGACTTGCCGGAAGGCACCATCGGAGACAGATTCGACAGATACTTTTCCTATGTCCATCCCGATGACTTGCCGGTCGTGCAAAAGATACTCGCCGAATGGATACGAACGTTTGGGAAGGACAAAACTGTAGAATACCGCATGCGAAAGGCCGACGGCACCAAGCTTTGGGTTCTTTCCAAGGGTTCGGCTTATTGCCAGCCGGACGGCGGTGTTAGCATCTTTGGCACTACAAGCGATATCACTGAGCACAAGCGTGCGGATGAGGCGCTGCTGGAGAGCAATACCCTAAAAAACCTGCTGCTAACCAATCTTCCGGCAGGAGTCGTCATCGTGGACCCGGTAACCCGTGTCATCGAGCAGGTGAATGATCATGTGGCCACCATGTTTGGCGCTCCGGTGGATCAACTGGTGGGCCAGCGGTGTCACTCGTTCTTGTGTCCCGCAGACGAGGGAGCTTGTCCGGTGTGCGATTTGGGCCAAATCGTGGATAACTCAGACCGGGAGATGTTGCGGATGGATGGCAGACGACTGCCCATTTTGAAAACGGTGAAGCGGATTCAATTGAATGGTCAGGAGAAACTGCTGGAATGCTTTTTGGATATGTCCGAGCGCAAGAAGGCGGAGGAAGCACTGCGGGAGAGCGAGGCGAAACTGTCTTTGTTTATGCGCTATAGCCCCTATCTTGTTTACATTAAAGATGAAGATACCCGTGCAGTCGTATTGAGTCATCATTTTGAAAAGATTTTAGGAAAGCCTTTGTCTCAATTGCTTGGCAAAACCTGTGAGGAACTCTGGTCTCCGGAATTTGCTGCCGAAATGCGGGCGGATGACGAAACAGTTATGAAAGAAGGTCGCACGATTGAGCGGGAAGAGACTTTTGAAGGACGGTATTATTTTAGCGTGAAATTTCCGATTTCCATACCGGATCGCCCAACCATTCTCGGCGGATACACCACTGACATCACCGAGCGCAAGCGGGTCGAAGAAGCGCTGCGAGAGAGCGAGGCGCACCTGAAAGAGGCACAACGGGTGGGCCACCTTGGCTCTTGGGACCTCAACGTTGTGACTGGCGACTTAAAGTGGTCAGATGAGTGCTATCGCATCTATGGATTCAGGCCGCAGGAGTTCGTGCCGACATATGAAAAGTTCCGGAGTATAATCCACCCGGATGACTTCGGTTTCGTCCAAGAACAGGTGGATGCTGCACTGAATAACGACAAACACTACGATGTTGATTTCCGATTTGTGCGGCCCAACGGAGAAATAGGCTGGATCCACTGCGAGGGCGAGGTAATGCGGGACGCGCAAGGCAAGCCACTTCGCTTCTTCGGGACGCAGATTGACATCACCGAGCGCAAGCGTGCCGAGAAAGAGCTGCAACAGACCAATCAGGATCTGGAAATTGCCATTGAACGGTCCAATGAATTGGCCAAGCAAGCCAGGAAAGCCAACGCCTCCAAGAGTGAATTCCTGGC
This sequence comes from Methanothrix sp., assembly GCA_026394555.1. Lineage (GTDB taxonomy): Archaea > Halobacteriota > Methanosarcinia > Methanotrichales > Methanotrichaceae > Methanothrix. The sequence continues at coordinate 2,954 of JAPKXZ010000068.1, read as the reverse complement.
CAATATGAGTCACGAGATTCGCACCCCATTGAACGGCGTCATCGGTATGATCGGACTGCTTCTGGATATGGATTTGAATGCTGAACAACATGAATATGCCCAAATTGCCCAGATCAGCGGCGAGATACTACTATCTCTCATCAACGACATCCTGGACTTCTCCAAGATTGAAGCCCACAAACTGGAGCTGGAAAAGCTGGACTTTGATCTGCGCTCCACGCTGGAAGATACGACAGATCTCCTGGCCATCGGTGCTCATGAAAAAGAGCTGGATCTGGTCTGTCTGGTGGAGCCAAACGTTCCTTCGTTCCTTCGTGGTGATCCGGGAAGGCTGCGCCAGATTCTAGTCAACCTGGGAACCAATGCCGTGAAGTTTACAAAGAAGGGCGAGATAGTGATCCATGTCAACCTAGAGAGCGAAGACGAACAAAATGCCACAATTCGTTTCTCTGTTCGTGACACGGGCATCGGCATCCCGGCAAACCGGCAGGATATGCTCTTTTCACCTTTTACTCAGGTAGATAGCTCGACAACACGCCAATATGGCGGAACCGGCCTGGGTCTGGCTATCTCCCGGCAGCTCGCCGAGCTGATGGGCGGCAAGATCGGCCTGGAAAGCAAAGAGGGCATTGGCTCAACCTTCTGGTTCACAGCGATGTTTGAGAAGCAGCCAGCCGGGTCTGGATGGAAAGAGGAGAGATTCACTGAAATTGAGGGCGAGGTACCTATGGAGCGCTCCGCCGCCAGGCCCGCCATTTCTGAAAACGGCAAGCGCAAGATATGCATCCTGGTGGTGGAGGACAATCCCGTAAACCAGAAAGTTGCACAGGCAATGCTGAGAAAGATGGGACTCCGGGCTGATGTGGTGGCCGATGGTCAGGAAGCTATGAATGCGCTCCAGATGATTCCTTACGACCTGGTATTGATGGACTGCCAAATGCCCGAGATGGACGGTTTCGAAGCCACTCGCTGCATCCGCCAGGAAGGTTCGAAGGCGCTCAACCCACGAATTCCTATCATCGCCATGACCGCCGCTACCATGAAAGGTGACCGGGAGAAGTGTATTCAGGCGGGGATGAGTGATTTCATTGCCAAACCGATCCTGAAAAGAGAACTGATGGAAATGCTTGCCAAGTGGTTGGCAATAATGACGAATGACAACCTGCAGATTCCCGTAAAACTCGGCATCGAACTCCAAGAACGTCCTGGACCCGATTAACCCCAATCCAAATATGTCAAAAAATTTATAGTAGCAGTACGTATAGTCCTATTAGGGTGTTTCTGTGATGCGATTGGCTTTAGGGGTGTGTTTGCTCTTCGTTCTGCTATCTACTACTTCATCTGCAATCGAAGGAAATCCCCAGACGTTCAAAGATCATGCCCTGCTCATGGGCATGAACTTGAGTGGCATGAACTTGTCTGGGAGCAACTTGAATCATTCTGAGCTGCACGAATCAGATCTTCGCAGGACGAACCTTAGCCGATCCCATTTGAACCAATCCAGTCTCTTCGATGGCAAGCTTGCAGGAGCAAATCTTCGCAGAGTAACTATGGTACAAGCAGACCTTCATGACTCCGATCTCTCCCAGGCCGATCTTCGGGGTGCCAATATGCCTGTCTGCAATCTGTTAGGCTCAAATCTGACCCAAGCGAATCTATCAGGTGCATTCCTGGCGGGCTGCTACTTAACAGGCGCAAATCTGAATGGTGCAGACCTATCCAGTTCCTTTATCGATCAATCTTTTGCGGATCGTTCAACTCTGGTTCGTACTAACCTGAATAGAGCCAGCTTAGGGGGCGTGAAAATTAGCGATGCAAACCTGAGCGAAGCCTGCTTCATAGGAGCGTTCATGGATCGTTCTACCTTCCGTAATTCCCAATTGGATGGTGCTAATCTGACCGGAGCAAGCCTGGTTGGCGCGAACCTGATTGATGCCACCATATGCAATGCAGACCTCAGTGGCTCAGATCTCTCCGAGGCACGACTTTCTGGAGCCAAATTTATCGGGTCCAATATGTCTCGGTCAAGTGTGGTTTTTGCGAACTTGACTCGCAGCAATCTGAGCGACTCGGACCTTTCCTTCTTGAACGGTTCCGGGGCTGCCTTTCTGAAATCGGATCTATCCCGTGCCAACCTCACAGATGCATTCCTGGAGGACGCCATGCTTACCGGAGCGAGGCTTGTGGATGCAAAACTTAATCGAGTGACTGCATCATGCGCTTGCTTTGAAGAGGGAAACCTCACCAGAGCCGATCTTTCTGATGCAAATCTGGCAAAAGCAAAGCTGACCGGAGCGATACTCAAGGATGCTAAACTGAACAGAATTAATGCCTCTTCAGCCGCCATGGCCGAAACGGACCTAACTGGAGCTGACCTCACAGATGCTCGTCTATCGGATGTAACGCTGACCGGAGCGATACTCAAGGATGCCAAGCTCCAGGGGGCAGATACTACTGGTGCTAACATGAGAGACTCGGATCTAAGGGGTGCGGATCTGAATGGAACGAGGCTCGTTGAAACCAATCTGGTAAACTCTAATATGAAAGGACTGAACATGCGCCATGCTAATGCCATGAGCGCAAAGATGAGCTGGGCTGATCTGAGCGACAGCCGCTTGTCGTCAAGTCAGCTTTCAAGGGTGGAGTTTTGTGGAACTAACTTGATTGATGCTGATTTAAGCTATGCCGATCTGACCAGGGCTTATATGATGAGAGCGAATCTAACTGGTGCAGACCTGAGGCGTGCGGACTTATCTTATACAGACCTTACTAATGCCAATCTTAAAGGTGCCAATCTTAATTCGGCAAAACTTGGGTCGTGATTTAACTATAGGTTGTTATAAATAGAACTACACTGCATATGATACATGGGGTGTAGCAAATGGGAAAAAGAGGTCCAAAACCACGATTCATGGATGTAGCATGTCCAAATGAGAGGTGTACTCTGTTTGGAG
>JAPKXZ010000019.1 GCA_026394555.1 Methanothrix sp. | reverse complement strand
GCCAAGCGCCCCTTTCATCAGTCGTGTCACTGCCCATAAAGGCCCCTGTAGAGGCATTGTAGACATTGATCTGCCAGCCGTACAATGGCTGGCCGTTGCAGGCGTTGTATTTGTAGCCGCTGATGCAAAGCTTGGGGGTGTTGTAGAAGTTAACGCTTTCTTGGTTAGCGCAGAGCAGGGTAACTGATTGGTTGGCTATCGTTGTCACCCAGCCGTCTTGCACGGTTTCGTTGGCCCAGTAGTTGCCTGGTACCAGTCCACAGACCTGCCAGAAGCCCAAGGCATTGGTGGTGGCTGTGCCCTTCAACGCGTTCGTTGTAGCGTTGAAGACCTTGATTTCCCAGCCTTCTAGAGGAGCACCGTTGCAGGCGTTGTATTTGTAGCCGCTGATGCACAGAGGCTTCACGTTGGTAAAGTTGATCTTTGTGAGATTCGCCCCTGCAATGGTTTTGCTGTAGCAGCCGGACACTGGCAGCGTCTGCACCCAGCCGGACTGGGGCGTCTCACAAATGGTATAACCGCCGTCATCAAGGCCACATTTCTCCCAGAAGCCGCTGGCATTGGTGGTTATGCTCCAGCTCTTGGTAGTGTTGCTGACGTTAATGGTCCAGCTGGAGAGGCCTGTGTTTGTGCAGCCGTTCAGCTTGTAGCCGGAGAGGCAGTGCGAACTGTCATAGTAATAAGTGATTTTGGCATAGGACCCAGCCCAGGTGTTAAAAATAGACTGGAAATTGCCGCTTCCTTTTGCCGCGGAGGTAGCATCAACGGTGGAAAGAAAATCCGCGGTCTCGCCTGAGTAGGAAGCAATGTAATAAGCCAGATCAGCTTGATTGGTGTAGGTCACGCTACTTGAACCATAGCCAGCCGCCCCTCCACTAAAAGAATCAACTCCGGCGTAATCAGTAATGCCATCGTAGGGAGAAACCACAACAAAACCAGATGTTGGATATCTCAAGGTCTTAGAAAATATAAGCGACGAACCATCAAGCAACTGAACATCCATCCCAAGAACAGATTGCAGATAAGATTGTAGGACTATTGATGGACCCGTATTCTCTGCCTTACCGTCAAACGTGCCGTTTACTGTAGCATAGAAATCAACCCGAAGGAGCTTACCAAGAGCTGGATCGAAGAGAGGCAGGTTATGGTTGAGGCTCCAATCCGTCAGTTGGGATGGAATGGTGCTACTATAAGACACAGTCTTTACTGCCGCAAATGAAGGAACGGACAGGATTACAATAACCAATAATGATAATAATATTTTACTTTCTAATCTCATCATAAATCAGCCCCACGCTATGGCCATAAATGCATTTTCCACGAAAGAAATACAATTGATCATGAACTGCCACCTTCTTTTGCAGTCACGGGATTATATGTGTAAGTGATACATACCTCTGAACCGGCCTTCATGCGCACCCCTGAGCTGGAAGAGCCAGGCGCCTTCAGAAGGGAATCTATGGTTATACGGACAGGAAGGGTTATGTTCTCGCCCGGTGAGCTGGCCAGGAATTCATCGATAGCAGAATAGCTTTTCAGGGCCGGCTCGGTAGGGATATTCACAGTCGAGTTTACACCTGAGGGGCCGGAGTAGTCCATATTGCCGTCAAAGCCGGATAAATTGCCCCCAGAGCTGTGATTTACATTCAAGGTTAGGTTTTCCGATCCGGGAAGCTCTAACAGGAGCCCGCCAGAGATGTTCAGAGAGAAATTGCCTGATTTATTGTTCATATTCTCAACCATAGTCGTCTGAGAGAGATTCAGTACGCTCTTCAAATCCACTCCGGTGAGAGTTCCCATCTCGGGATCGAACTTGGGGAGATTGACGCTGGAATTCCAATCAATGATCTGCATGGGAATGGAATCGCAAAAGCTTACAGTCTCTGCGCTTGCGATCAACAGCAAGGATGGCAGAAGAATAGTCAAGATCGATCCCCTGCATAAAATGTTCCATAAGTGCTTCACTTGTTTCAACTCCTACAATCCTTGCTTATTTCCCAGCCAATTGACCAAGAGAAATCCTCAAAGGCATTCCGGAGAAAAAGTACACCTAAAATTGCGCTATAAAATGGTTTATAATCGGGGCAAATTCCATATAAAGCGCCCGCTAACTTCCACTGCACGAACATAACTTGTTCCCTCCCGTCCCTTCTGCCAAGCTACCAACTCAAGATCAATCTGGACAGAATACGAAGTATGTCAATTAATGGCTATAAATTAATTGTGGTCAGCGATATTACCAATAATAGAAAATAATAACAATCGATATGAAGAATAATTGAAATAATTCAGGAAGTAAAATTTGATCAGACATGACGAATAACCTATAAGATTACGTTATTCTGAAATACCTTATCAAAAAAAAGAGCCGTTTTATTCCAGCACCACGCGCAGCGGGAACTGGTGAGTGCCAAGCTTGCCTTCGTAGTTGGCGGCAGAGATCTTCAAGACACCGGGCACATGGCAGGCGGCATTGATGCCCGCCTTCATGGCCGCGGAAATGGCCTCTTTACTAACGCCGTTTATTACTATCTCAAAGACGGCAGAGACTTCCTCGGCTAAAGTGCAAACCCCATCCTCGCGAAGCGTTGTGCAGAAGGCTGTGTTGGTGGAAGCTTTCAGGAACTCGTACTTGGAGCCTACCTTGGAGCCGCTGGCCACAATGCCCCCCGGAAAAGGAGTAATCGTGCCCTTGATTTTGCTGATGGCATTTACGGCCGCCTCGGCCGCCAGCAAGCCTGCCGCCTGATTTTGGGCCAGTATCAGGAAATTGCCGCCCGCAATTGCGTCCACTGCCCCGAAATTCTGCTCGACGATGAAGTCTCCCGACATTAGGGGTATCTTCCAGACACTGCGGCCAAACAGCTCGACTTGCTTTTGGTAGCCGTCACCAAAGAAGCTCAGCTTCTTGCCGGTATCAAACTGCTTCTCCGCATCCGGCATGCCGGAAAAAGCCGCCGTGGTGGGCGCAGTCAGCACGCACTGGCCCAGGCGAAAGAGCAGTGAGTTCTCCAGGTTCTTGTAGCCCATATTGCAGATCAGGATATTGACCCCGGGTCTACCGTCCGGCGTCTCTTCTCCCCCGACAATGCATTCGATGCCAGCCTCAGCCGAGCATCCTATCACGGACGTGCCAAATCCCGTGGCTTCACGCGCCGCTTCCAGAGCCCAGCGCTCCGTTATCGCAGTAATCTGCACCCTTGCCATCTTTATGGGAAAGCCTTCGGCAAAGGTATCTTCTATCTGAACACCATTGATTTCCATAACATCCCTCTTGTGACTACTCCCACGACTGAAAGTCGCGGGCATTTAGGCTTTCGCCACAGACTGTAGTCCCAGTCTGAGAATATTTTTTGAAGCATTAAGGTCTCTGTCCATTATCAAGCCACATCTCAGGCAGTTATGGATTCTTTCCGAGAGACCCTTCTTTACGATTGAACCACAGCCCGAGCACATCTGAGATGTATAGGCAGGATTGACCAGGACCACTTTACGACCGGCACTTTCAGCCTTGTACGTAACGTAAGTCCAAAATCTATCCCAGCTTGCATCCAGCACGCTCTTAGCCATGTATGGTTTCTTTTCAATGAGGTCCTTGATATCTATATCTTCCAGGCAGATTATGCCATAATCGTTCACTATCTGATGGCTGAGTTGGTGAGCAAAATTATCTCGGAGATTACCAAGTCGTTCATAGATATGACTGACTTTCTTGGCGGCCTTTCTGCGTTCAGGTGATCTATGGGGGAGTTTATCTTTCTTGCTTTGTTCCGTGGAAAGTTTCTCTTCACAAGCTGCTAAATATCTTTGGTTTGCTACAAAAGTGCCATCTGACAGAACGACAAAATTGGAT
>JAPKXZ010000003.1 GCA_026394555.1 Methanothrix sp. | reverse complement strand
TTCTCAATTTTATATAATTTAATGAGTTCTTCCTTTGATATATGCCTTACTATTACAGGTTTCCTGCCCATACCTATGCATATTGTGTACAAATTATTTAAAGATATCTATGAGGTAATATGTTTTACGATTGACTATAATCAGATCAGTAAGATCTTCCATCATCTCTTCCTTCCCTCTGGATGTGAGGAGGCAACGAAAAACAGAGTAATGGACCGGCTCGCCAAAGCCCATCATGGCCCGATGGACCTTGTAAAGCCTCTTCTGCTCTCTGATATCGTAGCTGACCACATAGCAGTTCAAGCCGGCCATTGTTGCTTACCTGATGATGAACGGTGGATATTCCTTCAACTCCCCTGACAATACTCTGGAAAGGAGCCTGGCCTGTACCTCAAGCACTCTGCGATAGCTTATTCTATAGCCGAAAACCGGATGGACGATCTCCTCGTGCATCTTCTGCTCGTAACCGGCCACGACCTTCTTTTTTGCTTCCGGCGTCAACGATATCCCAATACCGGTCTTGATGAAATCTTTATCTCCGAGCTCCTTTTTATTGAAGAGCATGAAAGCCGTAGCATCGGCAATAACCGGCCTAAACTCCTCCATCATATCCAAAGCCAATGCCGGTCGCCCATACCTGGGCTGGTGGTAAAATCCAAGGTAAGGATCAAAGCCCGCCGCCAGAACAGTTGAGAAGAGCTCCTTGGCCAGGATGCCGTAAAGGTAAGAGAGGACCGAGTTCACCGGATCGCGAGGCGGCCTCTTGTTTCGCCCCTCAAAGAAGACATTCTTGTCTCCTACCTTGAGCATACTGCCAAATCTAGAGAAGTAAGCTGCTGCCGCGCCCTCAATTCCCAGCAAGCTCTGCCGGCTGGGGGCATTCTCAGCATCCTTCGCGAAGGCCGCCAGCGACTCCAAAATCTGTTCCGGCACATCAGGATCGTATCTACGCAATCGAATTCTGCTGTTCTCTATTTTTCCGGATACGATCTTTCTGGCAATGGATAGCGACCTCTCCTCATCCCCGGCCCACGAGAACTGCTTGATACGAAGGAGCACATTCTTGTGGCTCATGCCCTGACAGATGCCCAGAAACCAGCCGCCGTGAGAGAAGTGCAGCACCGGCACATTCCTCTGCATCAGCTCCACCATGGCTGGAGTGGTGATCTCCGCACCTCCGTAAAGGCAGACCTTGGAGATCTCCCTGATCCGGGCTTCGCTCACCTTGCCTTCTTCATAAGACCAGACCTCCAGCCGCTCCCCACGCTTACGCACCGTCTTGCCCTGGCCGACCACGTAAACGGGCACCTGATCGTCCCTGCAGGCAAGTAGCATTCTGATCTTCTCTTCCTCTGGCTTGCCTTCCTCTGCTTTCTCCGCCTCCATCTCCCGCAAGAGGTTCACCTCGTCGGGCAGGCATACACCGGCCAGAGAGCAGCGGTCGCAGCGCGCGTTAGCGCGCAGGGGCGGGGGAATCTCGCCCCGCTCTACCGTGCTTCGTAGTTCCGTTAGCAGTGACTTTGCTCTATCAATCAGTGCTGCGTCGAACTTAACCGGAACCCTCTCTTTGGAACGGATGAAGTAGACCATGCCTTCTTCACAGGAGAAATCGTTCTCCCGCAGGGCCAGGCACTGAGCGGCAAGTTGCATCAGATGCGGCTCGTACAGGCCCGCGGGCGCGCGGGGAGCTTCGCCTCTCTTGTACTCCACTGGCGTGACGACCTGGCCGTCGCCCTCCAGCAGATCGATGCGACAGCACACGCCCGCCTGCGGGACGGAGAGCGAGACGGAGCGGGCGTGGAAGGGCACAAAGTCCTCCGGCACGGCGTCCTGCTCCGCATCTATCCAACGGTGCTGGAATCTGCCGTCGGCCAGCTCGGCGCTGTCCAAAAACTCGCCCTGCACAAACTGCAGGTAGCAGAGCCGAGGACAATAGGCGAAAGCGGCCAGCATGCTGGCTGGGATGAGGTCGGAAATGCCTATATGATCTAGATCTTCCTCCAAACCATGAGCCTCCTTGATATTTAGTAGGATTATTTGGAATTAGAAATTAGTGGCTATCCCTTGCTATGTTGGCTGAAGAGAATTGCGTCCTTGGTATCCATGATAACCCTGTTGTTTACCGGGTCATATTTTGAGAAAATGTATTGGCTATCGATTTTCTGTTCTTCGCTAACATCGAAGACTCCAGCAGACATGGTAGTCATCCCACCCGTGATATCAACAGTTATCTCGGAATCCTGAAGACCCTTTGATTTCAACCAGTTGAGAATAGACACCGTCATAGCTCGAATATCCTCAATGTTTTTTGGGTCAACTTCCTTCTTCATAAAGTGCTCCTCATCATTGCCCAACTCATCTTTCCACCAATCTTTCAACTTATTTGCCTGAACTTCTGTTTCCGCCGAGCAAATCAAGCCAATGAATTTTGGATTTTGGTTCTTGATAGCGAAACGTATGGTTTCTAACTGTTTTCCCACGGTGAAGACCATTCCTTTGCGAGGGACCTGGAATGCCTCATTCCTGCTATGGCTAGAATGATTTCGCTTACTGTACAATGCCATCGCAATTATGGCAATTACCAGCAGACATAGCTCAATTAGAAATGTCCACATTAATATTATCGGTTTTAAAGAATAAATTGCGTTAATGAAACTTGGCACCAACACATAAGTGACTAGAACTTTTAGCCAGTGAAATCGCAAAAAGGTTGGTATTTGAATCATGGATTACACCTCCCATCTTTTAGGGAAATAGTCGCATCTACAATTTGCCCCACCTGCCACTCCCGGCTGTGGCTGGCCACGACGAAAGCGCCGAGGCGCGAATCGTAGAAGGCCACTGTAGCAGCGGGCGAGCCGTGCTAACCGAGTGCAAGGTCATGCCGTAACGCCAGATGGAGGCGGACAGGCATGAACCGCAATGAATCGAACGATATTATTCCTATTAGGATGATAAGCTTCTATTCTATGCAAGACCCGCAACGAGGCTTCGCTTCTGAGGAACAGGAATGGCTCTGCCGAGATCGTTTGCTGTTTCCAGCCAAAGCCGCATGGCAACTTTGACCTCCTGCAAAGCTCTTTCTTCTGTCTCGCCAAAGGCTGAGCAGCCGGGAAGCTCCGGAACAATGGCGATGAATCCTTCATCTTCTTCACTATAAAATATCTCAATTGCGTACATCAATCCAGTTCCTTTTCGGGTCTTAAAGCCAAAAGCCTCTGCTATTTGGCATAACCTCGTGAACCATACCTTCCTGGGATTGGCTTTCAGCTCTTCAAGTTGCTCTTGTCTGTCCATGTCGCTTCACTTTTGTTCTATATTTCTGCGGGCAGCGTCACATCCACCACCTGACCCACTACCCACCCTGGGCTGTGGCTGGCCACCACGACAGCGCCGAGGCGTGGATCGTAGAAGGCCACGGCGGCAGCAGGCGAGCCGTGCAGCCTGTGCAGGGCCATACCGTAGCGCCAGATGGGAGCGCGGCCCTCCACGATGACGAGCGAGCCGCGAGGGATCTCGGGCAGCGGCGGGAGCGGCTCGGCTGGGGTGATGGGCGAAGAGACGGCGATGGAGTAGATGACGGGAGCGGTCATCTTTTAATCGCCTCTCGAATTTCGAATTCTTCAGCAACCCTTTCCATCAGTTTTGGATTATTTAAGAAATAAAGCTCGGCCAGCTCCCTGAGTTTGCCGCTGGCTATAATTTTGCATTCATAAATATCCGCCCTCCTGAGAAGAGGCTCTTTAATACCGCCTTTTTGAGGATCAATTACATTATCAGAGGTCGTTGCCAGATAGGTCTTAACCCGTATTGCTCTAAGACCGGATTTTATCGCCTCAATTTTATAGAGCACATCCTTTCCTGCGGGATCATGTTCTTGGCCGCCGGTCTTGCACTCCACGGTGCAAAGCGACTGATTCATCATGAAGGAGACATCCAGATCATTATCCTCACCCGGAAAAGCCTTTCCGACTCTGACGCCTTGATTTAGGTCCCAGATCTTTTCACCTTCGACGAAGGGATTGAGCATTCCCCAGACAAAGACTTCCAACCATTTACCTGCCAGAAATTCCGCTCGGTGCTTATCCAGGCTTCCCAAGAGCATCGAATCTTTGGTCTTCAGACCCAATTTTGATGCTATTTTTGATCTGAGAGACTCGTTATCCAGATATACGTTCGATTCCTCGGTAAGAATGAGTCCGTCTCTATTCCATCCCTTCCGATCGTTCCTTTTCTTTTCTTCCATGAGGCCCTGGATTTTCCCTAGCATTCCCCTGAGGCCATGATCTTCGTTATTGGCCGTCAACAAGGCCGCAAGCTCAAAAAGATCATCGGCTCTTTCTCTTGATATCTTTAAGTCGCCAGGATTTTGGACTCCAAATCCATAGCCCTCTAAAAACTCCGCCGTGGAAATCCGGTGTTTCAAATCTACAGACGATTCTCCAAGTAGATCTTTAGCTTCGTGTTGGTTGCCTTCAGGAACATAGAGGGTTCTGAGGTGCTTCTCTTTGGAGAACTCGTATGCACCAATGCACATGGGCTTTGTTCCACCAGTGAGATTCACGACTAACTCATCATTCAGGTGTTCCTTGTGGATCTTTTTTAGCAGGTCGTAAGTCTCAGAGATGGAATCCTCTTTCGTAAGATCCTTGATATCATGCCTGGGTCCATAATCCAGCCCACCGACTGCCAGGGCATTCAAAAGCTGATTATGCTTATCCCTGGCCCTCATCAGTGGGGTTACAATCAGGACCAACCGATCGGGAACGGGAGTCTCCGACCTTATGGAGAGCAGATTGGGGATGTGCTGCCCGCTGATGAGGCAGACCATGATCTTCATCTTCGCCCTCTCTTGTCCCTGGCCTGGCGAGGTGGCTCTCTCTTAGCGCCAACGGCGGCAAAATTGTACAACCCCTCTTTTTCCATGACTCCGTTTATTTCCAGGCGGACCTTCTGACCCATCTCAACAGAAGGCGGCGTTCCCAGGACAACTTGTCCACCGACGCCATCATCGGCCATGAAGTAGGCTGCGCTTCGCTTCTCTTTGGGATCGGCAACCTTGGTAACTTCCACGGTATCGCCTTTCTTGTATTTCAGCTTCTTGGCGGCAGGTTGGGGCGGTTTCGACGGCCTCTGCACATCAGGGCCTGGAACCGGAGGCTTTGAATCCGTTGTATTTTCCGATGACGGGCCATCCACTTCACCTAAATTCTCCAAGACGAGCCTTCCGTAGCCCGCATTGGTCTTGCCGCCGATGCCCCATTCCCTGAGAGCCTCAGTCAATATCTTGAAGGCTAATTTGGCCCACTTCTCGCCGTCTTCGTTCTGCACATCGCAAGAAACCACAATGTGAAAACTGCCTACGATCGAGAGAAAAGTTATCGGGTTGGGATCATCAAAGTCCGTGGGTGCAGCACCATCTTTTTTCGAATAGTAATCCCCATGATGTGGTGTCATCACATCCGACTTCAACGAACCGATCAGGCTCTCCGGAACAATCCAGGCATCATGAAAAATGACATGACCTGAGTCTTCGGTGGTCCCAAAGATTGTTTCGTGATACTCTTCACCAAGCTTGAACCTGGAATCACTCGCACCCCAGACTTGATCAAAGTAATGAGCAGCAAGACCCTTTAAAGCAGATCCGGGAATGAGTGGCGTGCCAAAAGTATGCTGGAGAGTCAGCCCAGTCTCAAGAACATTCTCACCACCCAGGCCAATCACCATGCGACCATCAGTTTTAAAGAAGCCATCTACTCTGGGCATGGAGATATCAATTGCAGAATAACTTTTCACATAAGCCATCTGATATATTTCCATGGAATGGACCATTGCCTCTACAATGGCCTGATGAAGGTTCTCTCGGGCATCCTTGTGTTTGTCGTCCTTGACAGAAAATTCAAGATATCTATCTCTCAGAAGCCCGGCATTTGTGCCAATCGGCGTGCCACTATCCGTCCAGATATTTTTGATAACATCTCTGCATGATTGCGGCATTTTTATTCCTTCTCGGGAGATGAGGACGTCTTCGGCTGAGAGGCAATCTCTTCAGTTGCTTCTGCGTAGCGCTTGATCCAGGTAGCGCACTCGATTGCCTCTCTGGTCGTCTGCTGGTACTTAACGAGATCGACTGTGCGTGAGACTTTTGCCAGCTCCTGGCTGCTCGATATGTCCATCACAGAAGCAAGATCATCCAGGTAGACATTCTTATCTTTGGACTGGGCAAAAGCAACCGCTTGAGCCAGGCCGCAGGAATGAACCAGCGCAGGAAATCTCTTGGCAAATTGGCGATACTCATCGCCAACCTTCCTCTCGGGCAAGAGGCATTTGTAAGCCTTCTGGGCTCGATCCTGTTGTTTTGTGGTTCGGACCATTCTCACTCACCCGCACCTTTTGTGAAAAGGCATCTGACTCTGCCTTTGCCTACCGTCGCCTTTCCTCCGATCTGTAAATTCAGAGCCGTATCTGGACAAAATGTCTCAAAGATCTTCTCCTCATTTACTCCTTTGCCGCTGTAATCCTTGTCGCACCAGGCCAGACCTGCAAGGATTGTCTCAGAGGGCAGAGCCTCTTCATACCACAATGCTCCATTCTCGACGATCTTCTTTTCCTGATTGATCTTGATTCTGGCATTCACTTCTGTCCCGGTCTCTGATAAAAAGTTGAAGCAATTGTTGGACAGAATGACGAACCTTTCTTTGAAGATTGTCTGCCAGGCAGGATCATTCGCAAACAAGAGCTGAGCTAATAGGTCCGCCCAGGCATCGGTCTCTCCAAGGTCGGTAATAATATCAAAGTCCAGATCCTCAAGCAGGACCTTTCCATTTCGCTCCACTTTAGAGCTTTTTGTCACCACAGCTTCATCATCTTCAAAGGACTTCTCGACAGGTTTACTCTGATGTCCCGCAGAGTCGAGATCTCTCTTCAATCTCTCCAGGACCAGCGGGCAGGCTGCAAAAGCGAAAGTTCCATAAAGGCTCCTGACCGGCAGGCAAATGATCCGGGCGTCGGAAAGGACGAGAGAGCCGGCGTTGCTCTTATTGCTCACATTGTCTTTATCGTCGTCCGGTTTTCCGAAGGCGGCATTGATTAGACCCATATCCTTTTTTTCTCTGATAAATTCTCTGACAAAGTGCTCTCTCAAAACGCCCTTTACTGCAGATCCGGGAACAAGCGGCCAACTTGTTACCTTTTCTCTCATTATGGGCAGATCAATGAATCCAATCCCTCGACCAGAGCCAACGTGAAGTGGCGTAATAGCATGAACCCAGTACATCCTCGTATTCATCATAACCTTGCACCTCCTATTTCCTGTCCTTATTATCTTCCTTCTTCGTTTCTTCCCAGACGCCCCACACAGCCAGACCAAATCCATCTTTGCAGTCTTGAGGTTTATCGCAAACCGATTCAAGCCAATGGCTTTTTGCCAGAGTGCTTGCTTCATTCCCACTTTGAGCCTTAAAGAAGTAGACCGAACCGGCGGGGACCATTCGGCGAATCGCTTTCGGCCCGCGACTTTTAGCATCTGCACTCCATCCTGAGATCGGCTTCCAACGATCGATACAAGCGGATATGAGCTTGAGCTTTTGGCCGTCTGTTGCTCCCGGCGGGATGCCCTCCAGGATTTCTTTGCCGTCCTCCTGCTTTCTTAGATTCAGCCATCCTGGCAGCCAGCCATTTGAGAATATTGCCGGTGTTGCAAGGACCATTCGGATCTTTCCGGAATCCAATTCCGTCAGCTTTGATGAAATTTTGTCAGGGCATTTCCAGCCAATGGGTTCATCGATTCGGGACCATTGAACAAGCCGTCTCTCCCCGCCAAAGGGGTGAATCTCATTGAGTTTGCGGATTTGCTTGTCAAAGACGCCATCCGATTCAATCCTTGCTGCCAGGAGAATTTCACGACCTTGGCAACGCGTGGCTAAATCAAGGCCAATGCTCATGAAAAGCAATCCATCCTCAGCTGTTCCGCTCTCTGAATCGATTCCAGCATGAACTCGCTCATCTTTTTCAGGAGCGTCGAGGAAATCTGACTCTTCTTTCTTGCATTCCTGGCCAATCTCGCCTTGGTTCTTGTTGGCATCAGAATCAGGATAAAGTGGAAAATCAGAACCATCTGGATTGGTCAACCATTCCATCATTTTGGCAATTGACCAGAACGCTGGAATCGGCTCCGGCTTAAATTCTTCGATAGCTTCCGGAAGCATTGCAGGCAGAAGACTTTCCCTTGGCAGATCGCAACATTCTCCATCTCTCATGGCAACGGGGCGCAAAGGAACAGCCACTATTTTCTCGCCCACTTTTCTGGCAAGCAAGTCTTTGGGAATAGGAAGATACAGCTTCGTTCCTTTCATAGGGAGTGGACCTGCAATCTTCAGGTCCAATAGCTCTGCAATGCTTTTATCGGAAAAACCACCATTCATCTTTCCAAGCATTGTGCGCATCGAACCGGCAAGGACTGACGGATAAGGCCAATCAAGAGACTTCATGCGTTGGCCTACTCCAAAAGGACGCCCATCTCTGGCAATTATAGGATCGTGGGCAATTATTGCGAGATATGTCGCGATCATTATGTCTCCTCCTCGGCATTCTCATTATTTTGTGGTTTCCTGTTTGCCTGTTTTATTGCGGACGCAAGCCTTCTGGCTATGATAAGTTCATTGGCCAATCTGGTGATCTTTTCATAGGAATCTACACCACTTAGCATTTCTTTGAAATCCTTCACAATCTCCTCTTTTATGGCCTCTCCCCCATGACCCGCTCGTTTCCGCTTGAGAAGCCTTAGAGCATCAGCATAGATGATGCTACCTAATGCTTTCTTTTCCTCTTCTGTGGAAGCACTCCAGTTCCTGTAATCCTCGGCTAGTTCACGCATATCATAGGCTGCTCTGTCTGGTAGTTCATCTCTGCAATGCATATTTGCCCACTTGAGAAGACGTTCATCAAGACCATTTTCGCCTTTTGCTTTCCATTGGTCTCTAATTTTAATTGGCACACCGCTTCTTGGGTAAATGTGAACTGCAAGGCCATCTCGTTCATCTTTGGCATTCTCTCCCTTTTTGGCCGCGTTTTCTGCACCCCTAGCAAAGCCCAGAATATCCTCTAGCGGCTCCATGGAATGACCGATCGCAATTCCGACTGACAGCGTTGGTGTCTTTCCATTTTCATCTGGAAATTCATCGAGCAAAATGCTAAACTTGCGGTGGAGCACCCTAGCAGCATGAAGGCACGTATCTAAAGGAAGGAAGGCTAAAACATCATCTCCACCGGAGTAGACCATGCACCCGTTATGCTTCTTTACTATTTCTCTGGCATTATCTGCGAATTGAGAAAGTGATGCCGAAAACCTGATGTGCTCGCCTTTGAGTCTCCTGGCAGAGATCACTTTGCCCATGCGGTCACCGTCAGCAGCTAAAATGGCATAATAGCGCTCTGGCTCCCCAAATCCAAGGCATTTTTCTCCGTTTTTTGTCTTTCCACTTTTCTGCAGACGTTCTACCAGACCCTTTAGTGTCATGAGATCATTCATATCATCATTGGAGAGTCGAGCTTCCCATCTCATTAGCTTATCAGGAACCTTCTTTTTCGGATCATTGCTCTTCTTTATGGCATTCATCATTGCTGCGATTCTGGGAAGATGCAGAACCTGGCCGTCAAAGGGAAAATTGGGATAGCGGCGCTCTTTGTTTTGCGACCTGCCTGCACCCTGTGCAATGTTTTCATTTTTTTTACATATTTTATTAATCTCTATCAGTATTCCTTTAGCATCATCTCCTGATTTGATGATGCCCCTGACCCAGGGATCCAGAGCAACTCGAACAACAGACGGAAACGCTTCTAGCTTTGTCTCTTCTCCCTCTTTCAAATCATCAAATCTTTTTCCCCCCAGCCTTTTAGTTAGGCCTACGACGCAAAGCTGTTCACCAGCATTAAGCCGCATCCTAATAGCCAGCTCTTTGGAAATTTCGCTTTTTGTCTTTAAAAGGACAGTGTCTCTCGAACCATCAAGAGACGACTTAGGGAGCTTATCGTCGCGTATTGTTTGGGTGAAGTCTCTGGTTGCTTTTCTACTGGCTAAGAGCTGCATCAATCTCTTTCTGGCTCCTTGATATGCATCCTCTTCTTTAGGCATAGGAACCCAGGCCGAATAGAATTCAAGGACATCCTTAACTTGATCATCCCAGATATCCTGGTTGATAAATCCACTTGACAGTCTTTCTGCCAGGCATTTTGCGCCTTTTGCATACTGCATCCACTCATCCTGAGCGGCAGTCTTCACTCGTTGGTTTAGGTCAGAAGGATCTTTTCCATCTGGAAGCTCAAGTTCGGCCAAAATGATATTAGCAACATTTGGCGCATCCGGCGAATTAGAAGGGATTAACTTCTCCATTTCAAGGCTGGGAAAGATTAGCTGCCCGCGTTCGTCAGAAATTTTTTTTGCAGCAGCCTTGCTGATCTCCGAAAGAAGGTGCGAGCCAATCCACAGGTCTCTAGTTCGGCGAGCTGCGAGAATGAATCCTTGCACGGGCCCAATGGAAAGCACATAAAGATAAGATGTCAATTTCCCATCTCCTTGAACTCGTTATCCTTGGCAAAGTTGACAAACGCCTCCAGAGCTGAGCCTGCTGCTGTAAATCCCTGCATGGGAGAGCCGCGGTAATTTGCAAGCTCCGGATTTCGGATACCCTCTTGACCCGCGACATGTATTGTTCTTCCTCTCACTTTTAGCTCCACCTGGAGCAGTGGCTCTGTGTTCAGTCGCATGATCAGTGGCACTCCCCTTCTTCCGTCCCCAAAGGCCAATGGCCTGAGAATGATAGGGCTAGCCATCCTCATCGATCCTGCTGGACACAGTTCGCTTCCCGGGGGATCTAGAAGATCGGCGTTCCGATCATCCTTTTTCTGACCGTCTTTGAAATGAAACACAATTGGCAATCCGAATTCCGCCCTTGGGAATGCATTATCGGGTATGCCGGTTAAGCGTTGATGCCTCGGCAATCTGGACTTAGAGAACCTGCGAATAGCTTCAGGCTCCGGCCAGCGTGAGCGGCCAGGCATTCTCGCGCCGCCGGAGCTTCCCGGATTTCGTCCAACGCCTGCGCCCTGCCGAAATGCCCTCATGAGATCAATTACCTTTGCCCATTGGTCAATTGGTTTGCCTACTGTGGAACCGATCAGTATCTTTTCCGGCATTGTAGGCCAGTCTTGCTCTCTCTGTTGGCCTGTGCCATAGTCGAGCAGATGGTCCCTGTACCATTTTCCTATGCTTGCAACATCTCTTGGAGCAGTCTCTTGGCAGAAAAGAGCACCACAACCCCTGCGGGTTCGTGAACCGATGCCTCCGAAATTCGTCCAGGCCCAAACGGCAGCTTCAACATCAAGGCTGATGTCTTCGATCTTTCCTTGCAGCTTCTCCAATTTGGGCCAGCAAATATTCAATTTAAATGAAAAGCCCTCTTTGAGCAAGGGAAATCCCTTATCTCTTGCTGGAAAGAGGACGTAGCTTTCTGGACCATACTTGTTCTGAAAACCAAAGGATTCAGATGCTTTTCTCTGTCCAAGTGAATCAAAGTTTGGCTGAGACACACGAATAGTCACGGGACTGGGACTATCAGCAGTTCCCCAAATCTCACCCTCTCGGTCGAAAAGTTGTGCAGTCGTCTCAAACTTCGCACCACAGGTCGATCTCCAAAAAAATCTTAGATGACCTCGGATACTTGACGGCCTGATGGGAGTCACAGGATCGTATTCACCAGCTCTAATCCCACCTCCAAATATTGGCGTGATGACTTGGATGCAATATTCTTTCTGATTAATATATTTATTAATATCTACTCCTGGTAGATTTTCAGGAAATTTAGTTATGCTTCTTGGCGTCGCGATCACACTCCGTAATAATTTCTATTCAAGATATGAGCTGATTACATTTACCGATTTGGAATTCATTCTTTGTTCAATTCTGAAAAAATTGTGCATGGAACCATCATTTTATGTGAGGTTTATCCATATCTGGATGCTATGCACATTTATTGCAATTGCTCGTGCTGCTAAAAACAGATATAACGCAGCCAATGCAAAATCCACCATTTCGCATCTGCAATTGAAGATGTTCGAGTAAGTCTTAAAGCTGTTTATGTCTCTCACGAGTGATTTCTTTTTTTTCAATTTATCACCATGCTAAGTATACTTGCTAAACTTAAAAACCTTTTGCCCAGGTTATATTTACCTGTATATTCTAGCTTTTTAGTATATTCAAAGTGTTTTTTTTTCAACTAAATAATACAATAATATAATATTAAACATAACGATATTAGTTATAATTTATATATCTAAATCAACTTCTGTAAAAAGAAATAGCCCGCGCGAATATCGTGCGGACAGCTTGTAGACTAACTCGAACATTTGGTCTGTTTCAATTGGGCCACGGCTTCTCAGCCATGGAATTAACTATTACTACTTAACTTCATTCTATATCAGCCTATCGGATTTCGGATTTTCCAGCCGCAAATCTCCCCATCCCAAAGTGCGCGCCACCGGCCTCCGCACGCGCCTCCGCTCCCCCAGCATCTGCACCAGCTCTTGGCTCCGCATTCCCTATCTGCAAGCCGCTCGCGTCCCGCCCGGCCACGCCCGCTCGCCCGCGCGCGCAGGCGCCCGGACTGGTGGGGGCGTGCGGGAGGCCCACGTCCTCGACCTATCTAGCTATGCGGGATTTACCTGAGCTGATTGCCGATCAGTAGCCTTTGCCCAAGAGCTCTTTTATCTCATCTTTAAAGGACTTCAATATCTTGAGATCGTTTTGCAGTATGCTGTAAATCTCATCCAAATTGAGATCCCAATAAACATGAACAAGGACATTTCGAAATCCTGCCAGGTCGGAGAGTTCAGCGGCCAGTTCTTCGGAAATTGTGCCGGACTGACCAAGAAGATCAAAGGTCTCTCGATAGGTTTCCGGTCTCTTGAGGCCATTTTCCGAGATCAGATAGGATGAAATATCTATCGCAGACTGAATGCTGACCAGCATGGCATGAAGTATCATGTTCCTTTTGTCTCTATCCTTCTTGAGGTCCTCTAAAGAATACCGCTGGTATCTTTCCCAATCGTTAAGTGATATTTCCAGCTCTCTGAGACTTGATAACACTCTCATTTCAGGCTCTTGCCAGGAAGGCTTGATCGAAGAGATCATACATGTAATTCAAATCCAGGTATTCAGATATGAGATATGCTTCATAATCGACTCTTCTCTCCCGATCTCTTTCCAATACTACTATCCCTTTGCTGATTACCTCATATTGAAAATAGACCGGAGCATAATTAAGGATTCTGACATCGAAATCAACCCTTGGCAGGATTCCCTGTTCAAGAATCCTGGCTACCTTTTGAGCCAGCTTGAACCTTTGATAGGGTGATTGCTCTTTGCAGAGATGGATGGCAATATCAATGTCATGAAAGTCATCTCGCTCCAGAAAAGACCCAAAGAGGTAAGCCAGGTCGATCTCCTCTAATCCGTTCAGGATAAAGCGAATGCGCTCCCTGGTTTTATTCTTGTCCATTATAAAATCCCCCCATTCCATAGTGCGCCCCGTACCCCACCGCTACCGGCCCCTGCACCGCCAGAGGAAACTCTATCCTAAAGCCGTAGCCTGCGCCATTCCCCGCCGGCCTTCCCTTTCCCGTCTCTCTCCGGCGGAGGAAGGCATGCCATGGAATGTTCCGCCCGCCCAGGCTCGTGCCGGCCACCGGCTCCACTAGAACCGGTTCCGGAAAGCCTGCCAGCCCCAGCAGTCGTCTCAGCTCGTGCTCGCTACTTCCTATCTGCAGGCCGCTCGCGTCCCGCTTGAGCGCGCCCGCCCGCGTGACCTTGGGATGGCGCGTGGGCAGGAAGGGCGTGCGAGAGACCCAGGCGCGGGAGCGGGCCAGCAATGGGCACTGGCCGCGCTCCAGATCTATGCCGCCAAAGTCCTGCGGTTGGCCGAAACCCAGCAGAATCACCTGGATCTTAAGGTCATCTCCGCCCCAGACATTATTCAAATCCTGCACAGCCCTCTGATCCTCAGATTCAAAGCCCGCCGGAGCATAAATGGTGATGTGGGTGATCTCGCCATCAATGCCCTTTGTCAATGCGTTATTGGATTCGCAGAAGACGTGTGCATGTCTGTTGCCCTGCAATGGTCTTCCCTGCTCGTCACATCCCGTAAAGATGCGTGAGCCATTGGAGAGGCTGACCAGAGCGGCGTGGACTCGATCTGCCAAAATTATGGTATCGGTAAGTTGCGGTGAATTCTTGCTTGCCACTGCAAAGCGAGCAACAGTAGGTCTCATCGGCATCATCTCGCCCCGCAAAAAGACGATAATATCAAGACATATGCATTCAAAGAAAAACTGAGCGTTCTGTTCATATTTTTCACACAGAATGACGCGACGCTGAATTCAACTGGGATTATGCACAGCTCAATTTCCCTCCTCCACAAGAGACATATTTGCATATAGATAAAGCTTTTTATTGCGTAATATATATTAAAAATTTTGAGATGGCATCTCATATTTTATTATTAAGCTGACTATTTGTGGCTTGAATGCCATTGATATAAAATAATCATGGAGGACAATCATTATAAATTGCAGAATCATTTTTGAAAATGCGATGACCTTCAGCCCGAAATTTAGCTCCGTTACGACAGCGGAATCATGGAAATCTGCGCTTCAAGAGATCGAGAAATTTGGGATTTGCGGTTTGAACCTGCTCACGACCGGCCCGGACCCCTTGAGCCATGAAATAAGGCTTATTTCTCTCGTGCTCCCCAATAATACCGTCTACATTGCCGACTGCCTTGAACTGGGGAAGACTATTCTGAGCGATTTGGCCGGGCTGCTGGAAAACAGACGCATCAAGAAAGTTCTATACAATGCCTTGTCCGCCCTAGCTTTCATCAGGGCCTCGGAGAATCGAAAGCTGGATGCCTGCAATCTATTCGACCTCATGCTTGCTTCAGAGATCTGCTGGTCAGGCTACTATTATCTCACTCCCTCTCATTCTCCCAAAAATCCCTGGAAGAAGAATATTCCCGATCACAGTCTTGCCGCTCTGGCGGAAAGGCATCTGGGCGTTATCTTGGACGGTGAAAATGAAACTGAAAGGAGAGCTGCCCAGGAATCTGCCGTACTATTACCGCTTCACGGCATCCTGGCTGCCCTCCTTGCAAAAAACGGCTTGCAAAAGATTGCAGACCTGGAATTTAGAGCCGTTTGCTCCCTGGCGGAGATGGAGATCACAGGAATTTATCTGGACTCTGATCAGGCCAAAAGGATTGTTGAGAATGAAGAAAATGAGATCTGCAATCTGGTCTGGACGGTGCATGATGAGGCCAGGAAGAAGGGCTTCGTCACAGTCTCAGAGGACAGCAAGAGACTGAGCTATTATCTGAATCCCGACCGGCAGGAAGATGTTTTGGCCTTTCTCAAGAGCCGGGGCTACGGTGTAATCAGCACCAAGGCAGAGGTCTTGAGGGGGCTTGCCGCTGCAGGCTGTGCTTTTGCCGAAGCGGTGCTCCGCTACAGGCATGTATCTCACCTTCTGGCATTTCTCAATAACTGGCTAAGCCATGTTCATGCCAAAGATGGCCGGGTCCATCCTCATTATTTCCAGATACCATCCTCCACCGGCAGAATCAGTTCCAAAAATCCCAATGCCCAACAGATTCCTCGCAAGGGTGACGATGCCATGGCCATAAGGAGGCTCTTCTTGCCGGAGGCCGGGAAGAGGTTTGTTAAGGCCGATTTCTCAGCCATTGAGCTTCGCATCATGGCATTTCTTTCCGGGGACAAAGCCATGCAGGATGCTTTCCGGGAGGGGGTTGACCTGCACAGGCTAACCGCCTGCAAAATCAGTGGCGTTCCCTTCGATCAGGTTACGGACCAGCAGCGTCAGGCCGCGAAGATCATGAACTTCCTGCTCATCTACGGCGGATCGGCCAAGACGCTGCAGTGGCGAGTGTTGTGCGATTACGGTAGATTCATGTCTCTGGATGAGGCAGAGGAGGCCAAGACCAGGTTCTTCCAGACTTACGAAGGAGTTAGAGTTTGGCAGGAGCGGCAGCTTCAGGAGATGAGTTACACCGTGCCGCATTACTTCCACAACTGCATTCAGGGATACTTTTTCCTGCCACGCACCTGCACCAAAACGGCCCTGGGCAGAAGGCGGATCTGGCCGCGCTTTGGAACCGGAATCCGGGCTTCCAAATTCCAGATGTACAATACCCCTTGCCAGGGAACGGGGGCGGATCTCATCAAGCTGGTGATGTGCGAGGTCTACGATAAAATGTCCTCAGAAGAGGCAAGGATAATCGGCTCCATTCACGATGAAATTCTGCTGGAGGTCCCGGCAGAGCGGGCGGAGGAGTATGCCCGGATGCTGCAAGAGATCATGGAAAGGATAGGCTCAAAGCTATTGTATCCCGTGCCGGTAAAGGCGGAGGTGAAAATCCTATCGTCCCTTGGCGAGTAGCCATAAAATGCGATTAAATAGATTAATATGATATTAACAATTGGATAAATATAAAGATCATTCCTCAGAAAATTTTATAAGTATCTTAAGTTCTTATTCTAGATCCTATGGGACGCAGGAGATTCAAGGATCAAATCCTCTGCAATATTTTGCAGGTGTGCGGGGGGGGGGGCAAATAAGACACAAATTGTATATTCATGCAATTTAAATTTCCATACTGTTGTGCCATATCTGGATTTGCTCACCATAAACGGGCTGGTGGAGAGGGTAGAAGGCGAAAAACTCAGGTTCAGGACAACACTCAAGGGTGCACAGGCTCTGCACCATTTCCAGGAGATTGAGAAGCTGATGCCGGAGATGGAGGTGCAAGAAGAGCCGGCGTGAAGGCTACAACGGTGTATCTATTATTACTATTTTTTAGAAATTTATTTAGCCATCATTGTGGAATTTGAGATTTACATTGATAGCGATTCAATGTTTCAATGGAGCCACGTCTTCTCAGACATGGAAATGGCCGTGGTGGCCATGGTTCAAGAACGCGACGGCTTTCAGCTGCTTCAATGGAGCGACGTCTTTTCAGACATGAAAGAAGACATTCGGTTGCTAAAGTGCAACATGAGCTTCGTGTCTTACAACGCCGCCTGCTTTCCAAGGCTTTCACGTAGCGGATTCTTGTCGAGATCAACGATGAATTGCCGATTGATGTTATCCCTGATCAATAGACCCAAGCGTTCTCCTTCCTCAATGATGTCGCAATTGAGAAGAGCATAAGGACTGATGACTCCCTTCAAAAACACTGATAGGTCAGCAGGCTCATCAAGAATCTCTTTCGCTTTCCTCACCGAGATCGCTCGGTTGACCTTTATCTCCTCCTTCTTCACGATGATGACGTGCCATCTTCCGTACCGATGTTCGTCCCAATGACGGAGGACGAACTGGGTGAAGGCAATGCCGAAAACGACTGCCAGAAAGCTGGCGATCAGGTTCTGCGAGATGGCAATGATGAAACTCCAGATTATATCATTCATGGCTTACCCCCGATTTCGCACGGTATGTGCTTCGTTGTTTGATTCGTTTCAATTGAGCCACGACTTTTCAGTCATGGAAATCTCTACCTCGACAGGGCGCAGGCCTGGGCAGACAAGGATAGTTTCAATTGAGCCACGACTTTTCAGTCATGGAAATATGAGCTGACACTGATTGAACTTAGAATGACGGAATTAGTTTCAATTGAGCCACGACTTTTCAGTCATGGAAATTTGCAAAGGACAAGCAGATCAATGATGACCAAAATAAGGTTTCAATTGAGCCACGACTTTTCAGTCATGGAAATGGAAAAACAATTGTGTTGATGGTATCGGATACGATAGGGTTTCAATTGAGCCACGACTTTTCAGTCATGGAAATATTGAAGAAGCAGCAAAGAAACTTGATAAACCAGAGAGGTGTTTCAATTGAGCCACGACTTTTCAGTCATGGAAATACCGCATGGGCAATNNTGGTAGCGTCGTGGATATTGATGTTTCAATTGAGCCACGACTTTTCAGTCATGGAAATCGGAACTATCCAATTCCGATAATCGGCCTTTAATCTGCGTTTCAATTGAGCCACGACTTTTCAGTCATGGAAATCAATTCCGGATTTGACTTCAAAGGATTCTGACCTGGGGTTTCAATTGAGCCACGACTTTTCAGTCATGGAAATGTAAAAGGGTGTCGGTGATGTTGATCGAGGGAATTAAGTTTCAATTGAGCCACGACTTTTCAGTCATGGAAATAGGAAAAGTATATGCAAAGAGTAAGCGTAAGTGGAATTAGTTTCAATTGAGCCAGGTTGATCTGGGAGTTTCAATTGAGCCACGACTTTTCAGTCATGGAAATGTCGGCTTAGTAGTAGTAGGCTTGTGGTTGATCTGGGAGTTTCAATTGAGCCACGACTTTTCAGTCATGGAAATCGGAAGGGTGCTTGTTGCACTATTTATCTTTGTTGCGGTTTCAATTGAGCCACGACTTTTCAGTCATGGAAATGGCGCGAAAGAGAGTCTGCGCCGACTCAAACCCAAATACGGTTTCAATTGAGCCACGACTTTTCAGTCATGGAAATTGCTACCAATCCATAATTGCCCTCTGCCATTGCAGGAAGGGTTTCAATTGAGCCACGACTTTTCAGTCATGGAAATTCCAGAGCGATGATTCTCACCGAGAAAGGCTTGGCGAAGTTTCAATTGAGCCACGACTTTTCAGTCATGGAAATGCCTGGACTTGCCACGTAGATCAAGGAGACAAGGCATGGGTTTCAATTGAGCCACGACTTTTCAGTCATGGAAATGAGAATGAAATAAATCTAGCAATATGCAGCGATATAAATAAAGCGTTTCAATTGAGCCACGACTTTTCAGTCATGGAAATACCAGTGGTGCAGCAGTGAACATGATGGTCCGAAGCTGGGTTTCAATTGAGCCACGACTTTTCAGTCATGGAAATTGGGATATTCTGTTTACGCCCCAGGCGATGAAGGCCGTGTTTCAATTGAGCCACGACTTTTCAGTCATGGAAATCATAGGGGTGGCTGAAGATGGAAATAAAATCCCTATTGCTGTTTCAATTGAGCCACGACTTTTCAGTCATGGAAATAAATCTGGTAAGGGGTCTTTTCGTTATTGATAACCCCGAGCGTTTCAATTGAGCCACGACTTTTCAGTCATGGAAATATTGCACTAGAGAAGCATCGGACATTCATGATGGAATGTTTCAATTGAGCCACGACTTTTCAGTCATGGAAATGTTAGTGAACTCAACCAGTCAAAATATATTACACCAAGTTTCAATTGAGCCACGACTTTTCAGTCATGGAAATCCCACCGGGGTAATAGAGATGAAGAGATACTTAAAAGGTTTCAATTGAGCCACGACTTTTCAGTCATGGAAATTTGTAGGACCAAAGAATGCATTTGGTTACAGATTGGTGTTTCAATTGAGCCACGACTTTTCAGTCATGGAAATTCTTTAGTAGTTTAAAGGATTTTTTCCATCCTAATTAATGTTTCAATTGAGCCACGACTTTTCAGTCATGGAAATGATCCTTGGCGGCGATCGGCATTGTCGTAGACATCGTGGTTTCAATTGAGCCACGACTTTTCAGTCATGGAAATCAGTATGATCCAGAAGGCGGAGCATATCTCCCATTATGTTTCAATTGAGCCACGACTTTTCAGTCATGGAAATACCGGATATAGTTATTGCACCATTCAAGTTCGCGCTGAGTTTCAATTGAGCCACGACTTTTCAGTCATGGAAATTAATGTATCGCCAATTGATGAAAAGGTAATGCAAATTACGTTTCAATTGAGCCACGACTTTTCAGTCATGGAAATTTCACGATGGGGTAACGGTCGGTAAAACCATCAGGGTTTCAATTGAGCCACGACTTTTCAGTCATGGAAATATTGGACTGCTTTACATGAGTGGCAATTACAACAATGGAGTTTCAATTGAGCGCATATCTCCCATTATGTTTCAATTGAGCCACGACTTTTCAGTCATGGAAATAAAGGATCTTGATGCCTTCGTTATTGGAATTGAGACCGTTTCAATTGAGCCACGACTTTTCAGTCATGGAAATCTCAGCTTACGCCCTCGTTACGGGCTTGCAAACAACGGTTTCAATTGAGCCACGACTTTTCAGTCATGGAAATATAGAACGTGGAACACCAAATAAGTATAAGTTTTGGGTTTCAATTGAGCCACGACTTTTCAGTCATGGAAATAAGAACTGATGCTGCCTAACCCCGATGAGAAAAAAGAAAGTTTCAATTGAGCCACGACTTTTCAGTCATGGAAATGCTAACTGGAGAACTCAACTTCTCCACTAAGTTAACTCAGGTTTCAATTGAGCCACGACTTTTCAGTCATGGAAATAGCTGCCGTTTTTCGGCCTTTACTGCTATCGACAAAGTGATGTTTTTCACGAGGTTTGTTAACTATTCGAATAATGCTAAATAGTCTGCACCACATCCATCTCTTAATCGTTATGCGGAGCCGTTTCACGAACCTCGTTAACTATACGTACGTTTTTAAGAAGTGCGTATGTCGTCTCGGGAGTTTTCGTAATACTGGGCCTTTTGATAGCCCATTTACCTCCCGGACCCACTGGCATGCTTTTGCAGCTTCAAACTATAATAATCTTTCCTTCCTGTTCTCTCTTAGCTGCATGCACCCCCAGAAATTCAATCCTCTCTTCCACCCTTCCATCCACCGGACCCAGATCGATTATCATAATCCTATCCTCATCCGCCGCGATCAAGTCGGTGAGAGCAGCTACCATCTCTACCTTGCCTCGTTGTGTGAGATCGCAGCGAAAAACAGAGTAGTGCACCGGCTCGCCAAACCCTTTCATAGCCCGATGAACCCTGCAAAGCCTCTTCTGCTCACGGATGTCATAGCTGACTACAAAATAATTAAGTCCGCTCAATATTATCCCCTCGAAATAAATGCAGGATATTCTTTCAGCTCTCCGGAAAGAACTCTCGCCAGGAGACGCGACTGCACCTCAAGCACCCGTCTGTAGCTCACTTTGTAGCCGAAAATGGGATGAGTGACCTCGGTCTGCATCCTGTGCTCGTATGCAGCGATAACCTTTCGTTTGGCCTCGGGCATTATGGAGATGCCGATGCCCGTTCTGATGAAGTCCTTGGCCGTGAGTTCTTCGTTGTTGAAGAGCGAGAGCGCTGTGGCATCGGCAATTACCGGTCGAAACTCCTCCATCATATCCAAAGCCAATGCCGGTCGCCCATACCTGGGCTGGTGGTAAAATCCAAGGTAAGGATCAAAGCCCGCCGCCAGAACTGTTGAGAAGAGCTCCTTGGCCAGGATGCCGTAAAGGTAAGAGAGGACCGAATTCACCGGATCGCGAGGAGGCCTCTTGTTCCTACCCTCAAAGGAAAAATCTCCAGGGTCCGTTTTGAGCAGGGAGCCAAACCTTGAGAAATAGGCCGCGGCGGCTGCACCCTCCATTCCCAGCAAGCTCTGCCGGCTGGAGGCATTCTCAGCATCCTTAGCGAGATTGGCCAGCGATTCCAGCACCTGGTTCGAAACATCAGGATCATATCTACGTAACCGAATTCTAGAGTTCTCAATCTTCGCGGCTACGATTTTCCGGGCAATTGATAGCGACTTCTCCTCATCCCCGGCCCACGAGAACTGCTTGATGCGCAAGAGCACATTCTTGTGGCTCATGCCCTGACAGATGCCCAGAAACCAGCCGCCATGAGAGAAGTGCAGCACCGGCACATTCCTCTGCATCAGCTCCACCATGGCCGGAGTGGTGATCTCCGCACCTCCGTAAAGGCAGACCTTGGAGATCTCCCTGATCCGGGCTTCGCTCACCTTGCCCTCTTCATAAGACCAGACCTCCAGCCGCTCCCCACGCTTACGCACCGTCTTGCCCTGCCCGACCACGTAAACGGGCACCTGATCGTCCCGGCTGGCAAGCAGCATTCTGATCTTCTCTTCCTCTGGCTTGCCCTCCAGCGCTTTCTCTGCTTCCATCTCACGCAAGAGGTTCACCTCATCGGGCAGGCAAACTCCGGCCAGCGAGCAGCGCTCGCAGCGCGCGCTGCTGCGCAGAGGCGGGGGAATCTCGCCCCGCTCTACCGTGCTGCGTAGCTCTGCTAACAGTGACTTTGCTCTATCCATCAGTGCTGCGTCGAACTTCACCGGGACCCTTTCTTTGGAGCGGATGAAGTAGACCATGCCTTCTTCACAGGAGAAGCCGTTCTCCCGCAGGGCCAGGCACTGCGCAGCCAGTTGCATCAGGTGCGGCTCGTACAGGCCCGCCTGGGTCTTGGGCGCCTCGCCTCTCTTGTACTCCACCGGCGTGACGACCTGGCCGTCGCCCTCCAGCAGATCGATGCGACAGCACACCCCTTCTCGCGGAGCGGAGAGCGAGACGGAGCGGGCGTGGAAGGGCACAAAGTCCTCCGGCACGGCATCCTGCTCTGCGTCTATCCAGCGGTGCTGGAATCTGCCGTCGGCCAGCTCGGCGCTGTCCAAAAACTCGCCCTGCACAAACTGCAGGTAGCAGAGCCGCGGACAGTATGCGAAAGCGGCCAGCATGCTGGCTGGGATGAGATCATTTCCATCTTCAACTAAACTCTTATTCTCCGACATTTTTGCACCCCTAAAAGCCTTAGAAAAAGTATAGGGATCTACCTGCTAATAATAGAATCCTCTTCCAATAGTAGCGATAAGGCCAAATATAAAGAACTCTTAAAATGCAGGAAGATGAAGAGGCTTGTAGCTTATGTCTCGGGCAGGGTCCAAGAGACTGAATACATAGCAAAAGTCACCGATTTTGCCGGAATGCTGGGACTGAAAGGAGTGGTCGAGAATCTCGATGACGGCCGGGTAAAAATAGTAGCGGAAGGCGACGAAGATAAGCTAAAATGGTTTGAAGAGGCCATAAACATTAAGAACAGTCTGATTCAGGTCGCATCCATCGAAAGAGAATACTCTGAGCCCAGAGGCGATTTTTCCAAATTCTACAAGCTTGTGGATAAAGGCGAGACAGATTCCCGGCTGGATATCGCCGCAGTCCACCTTAAAAATCTCATTGGTGCAGTTAATGGTCTGAACGAAAATCTCGGCAGAAAGATGGATACCATGATCGGGTTGCAAAAGGATACTATCGAGCTGCAAAAAGAGACCATCGAACTGCAAAAGGAGGACCTCAATTCTTCGGATAATCTGCTGGAAGAGGTCCGGGAAACCAGAAAGGACCTGAAGGGCTATCTGGAACAGAGGTTCGAAAAGCTGCAATCGGAAGTTACAGAGATGCGGGCTGCCCTGAGGGTAAAAGGCATAATTTAGATCCATTTTTCTTTTTCCATTCCAATTCCGCCAAAGCCCGCTTGTCTGCCGGTCAACGCAAGTTTAGTTAAATTAAGTCCACTGGCGTTGGTTTCATATAGGTGCAGACCAGGGTTAAAATTATGCCAAACTGGATCTACCCCGATTTCGAGCCGCGCCCCCAGCGGCCTTTATTTCTCTGCATCATCTCCAACACCGACACCGGCAAGATTCCCGGCCTATCCGCTGCCGGAACCACGCCGGAGCTGACCGACTATACCCCCGGTGCCGATGCCGAGCTGGTGGAGACCAACCGCATCATCACCATGCCCGAGCTGCCGGAAGCGCCGGGCGGCTCGCCCACTCCCGCCATCGTCACCAAAGCGGCGCTCAACTTAACCGGCATACCTTCCTTATTCGTGGCCTCGGGCCTAAGAAAGAAGCCGGCCATTCCCTACGCGGAGCTGGGCGGATCTGCGGGCAGCGACATTCGCCAAGAGCCTGCCCTGCCTGGGGCCCATGCCCTTTACGAAAATGCCGCCATGCTGGGAAAGAAGCTCGCTAAACTTTCGGACTGCGTCTTCATTGGCGAGTCCATCGCCGGAGGCACCACCACTGCTATGGCCGTTCTCTGGGCTCTGGGCTATGATGTCAATGTGAGCAGCAGCTTCCAGTCCAATCCCACTGCCCTCAAGCAGAGCGTGGTGTCCAGCGCATTTTTGCGGGCCGGCATAAAAATTGGCAGCCTGAAGAGCGAACCCCTGCGGGCGGTCGAACAGGTGGGCGACCCCATGATGGCTGCGGCTCTGGGTCTCATGCAGGGCCTGCAAGGCTGCCGGGTGGTCTTAGCCGGTGGCACGCAAATGGCCGCTGTGCTGGCTCTAGGAAAAGCCCTGAAAATCGAGGGCGACATCTCCATTGCTACCACCAAATATATCGTGGAAGACAAAACGGCCAACTTTAAGGAGATCGTAGAATCGACCGGCCGGCCTTACTACTACTCCGATCCTGGGCTGGAGAACTCCAAGATTCCGGGCGTGCAGATCTATGCGAAGGGTTACGTTAAAGAGGGCGTGGGCATGGGCGGTGCCAGCCTTCTGGCCGGGCTTTACGGCGTTACGCAAAAGCAACTGGTCGAGGAGACGGACCGGGTGCTCATGACTGTGGAGCTGCCCAAGAAATGAAAGCTGCGATTCTAAAGTCTCCGGGAGTTCTGGAGCTTTGCGATCTGCCTGATCCGCTCTGCCCCAAAGGCGGTGCCCTGCTAGAGATCAAAGCCTGCGCCGTCTGCGGCACGGATGTCAAGATGCGAGAGCAGGGCCACCGGGACCTGGCTTATCCTCGCGTGCTGGGGCATGAGATGGTAGGCATGATCGTGGAGATGGATTCAGACAGAGCCCTGGCCGAAGGCGACCTGGCACAGGTTTGGCCGGGCATCGCCTGCGGAAAATGCCGGTCGTGCCAGCGGGGAGCCGACAATCGCTGCCCAAGCATCAGGATCATGGGATTCAACTGCGACGGAGGCTTTGCACAGCTCCTGGCCCTGCCCGAGCAGAGCCTTTCCGGCGGCGTTAACCTGCTGCCCCACGGAGCCGAACCGGTTCTCGCCGCTCTGGCGGAGCCTCTGGCTTGTTGCATCAACGGCCAGGAACAGGCCCGCGTCTCTGAGGGGGACTGTGTTCTCATCTGCGGCGGCGGGCCCATCGGCGCTATGCATGCTCTTTTAGCCGAGCTTCACAGAGCCGAGAAGATAATAGTAGCAGAGAGATTACCTGGCCGCATCCGCCTGCTGGAAAGGCACACCAGCGCAATAGTCGTCAATACCGCGGAGGAATCTGGGAAAAAGGTCCTGGCCGAGGAGATCGGCAAAGCAGGCGTGGACGTCATCCTCACCGCCACTCCAGAAGTGAGGGTGGACAATGATCTTCAGAAGCTTCTCTCCCCCGGAGGAAGGATTTGCATCTTCTCCGGACCGGCTGCGGGAAACTACGAAGAGCTGATCAACCTACGTTCCATTCACTACCATGAGTTGACCATCAGCGGAGCCTACGGCTGCTCCAGCCGGCAAAACCGGCAGGCTGTAGAGCTTTTGACCAGAGGTATGATCAAAGCCGACTGGCTCATCACCAAAAGGACGAATCTTGCCGGAATTGAGGAGGCATTTAGCCATTCTTCCCAAAGAACCGGGATGAAATCAGTTGTTTGCAGGAATTAAGGGATAAATTTAGTCGTCTTTGTGCCTTTGTGTCTTTGTGGTGAAAGTAGTAGTAATAGTAAGCTCTGACCCACATCCCTCCCAAAAGAAAACAAACCACAAAGGCAAAAAGTCACAAAGTACGCACAAAGAAAAGCTTAGCGAAGAGCCATTTTAGCAATGTGGAGAACGGGACAATGGAAGATAGTTTGAGATATTTTGGCAGCCACGTGGACGCACTGATTAGGGGCAGCAACCTGACGAGAGAGGAGGCGTCCAATCTTTTCAAGCAGATTTTGAACAACGAGCAGCCCGATTTACAGCAGGGCGCATTCCTGGCCGCTATAACCGCCAAGGGCGCAACGCCTGCCGAGATCGCTGGCATCTGGGAAGCCATCTACGAGATCGACACCGTGCAGGTTCATCCCGATGTAAACGGCCCATTAGTGGAGAATTGCGGCACGGGCATGGACGGCATCAAGACTTTCAACATCAGCACCGCCGCCTCGCTGGTAGCTGCCGCCGACGGCATAACTATGGCCAAACATGGAGCGCGGGCCATAACCTCAAAATGCGGAGCCGTCGATATCCTGGAGACGCTGGGGGTCGATGTGGAGTGCGATGCAAATCTGGTGAAAAGAAGCATTGAGCGCGCCGGCATCGGCATCTTCAACGGCATGAGCGCCAAGGTGCACCCTTCCGCCCTCTACCGGATTTTATCTCAGATCAGATTCGGCACAGTTCTCAATGTGGCCGGATCTCTGGCCAATCCGGCGAAGCCGGCTTACGCTGTGCGGGGCGTCTACTCCGAGAAAATGGTGCTGCCAATCGCACAGGCCATGAAAGAGATAGGCTTTAAGCGAGCCTTTGTGGTGCATGGCCGGAGCCGGGATGACATTAGGGGCATGGATGAGCTCTCGACTTTGGGCCGCTCTTCTGTCGCCGAGCTCGCCGAGGACGGAACCATTCGAGAGTATGCCATAAAAGCGCAGGACCTGGGGCTAAAAGAGGCAGATGAATCAACTCTCCTTTACCAGAGCGACCGAGAAGCAGAAGCCATAAAGCTGCTGCGGGTCTTGTCCGGGGAGGAAAGGGGCTGCCGGAGAGATATCGTATGCCTGAATGCCGCGCCCATACTTTGCATCACCGATCGTGCCCGCGACCTCCTGGAGGGCATGGAAAAGGCCGCCGATATCATCGATTGCGGCAAGCCCATAAAAAAGCTGAAAGCCTGGGTGGCAGAGCAAAACCTTGACGCAGCCCCTCGCCTGGAAAAATTGGAGGAAATGCTGGCCAGGGCTTGCTCTTGAATTCGAACTTCAATAAGCATAACTCATATCTATCAGGAAAACAACAGTTATTTTCTGTTGTGATGAATGAACTTTGATCTCGCTAAATGGTGCTCAGAACATAGAGGCATGCTGATCATAGCCTTGGCCTCAATGCTATTGATCTTCTATTTTTTCTTTCCCTTTCTGGACGGCATCATCCTTGGCACCGTCTTCGCCTACGTTGGCAAGCCCATCCGGGATTATTTCGGCAAGAGGAAACGACTGGGAGCGTTGGTGGCCGCCGTATGCATAGTTGTCCCCATATTTTTCGTCCTGGGTCTGGGAATGATTGAGATCGCCAACCAGATCTTAATACTGGCCAAGAATCAAGAGGCGATCAGATCCGCGCTCAGCATTCTAACGGAGCAGACCTCCCGAGATCTGACACCCTGGATGAAGGACCTATTGACAAGCCTGCTGGAGAATGCCGCGAGCATCATTGCCCCCATTGCCGCCTCCATCCCCGTCTTTCACATTGGAAGAGTGGCATCTTTGGGCATCATCAACTTCATAGTATCCATCCCCGTCTGCTACTTCGTGCTGGTGGACGGAGAGAGCTTTGTGGAGTCAATAATATCTCTGCTGCCGCAAAGGGAGAAAGAGGCGTATAGAAAATACATGAGCCGCATCGATTATATCTTGAGCGGCATCTTCATCGGCACGATTTATACCTCAATTTTAGGAAGCATCATCGCAGCATTCATTTTCTATGCCTTCAGTCTGCCCAGACCCTTTGCCCTGGCCAGCATTGTCTTCGTGGCCGGAATGGTCCCCTTCCTCACCTCCTGGGTGGTCATCATCCCGGTGACAATTTACCGATATTTCGCGGTGGGAATAGAAGGCGCGGCCGTTTTCTTCCTTGTGTCTTCCGCACTCATTTACCTGCCTTCCGAGCTCTTAATCCGGCCATACCTGGTAGCGGCTAAATCCTCCTTGCATCCTTTACTGGTAATGCTCTCCTTTTTGGGGGGCGCGCTGGTGGCAGGCATTGGTGGCTTTTTCCTGGCTCCGGCCATAATGGGCATAATAGTAGGAATATATCAGGTACGTAGAGAAGAGATGGCTCTGGAAGGGGCATGAAATTTTATATCGAGACCTACGGCTGCACAGCAAACCAGGGAAACTCGCAGGATCTGGCAAGGGCCTTAGAGGATATGGGTCATATTCCTTCAACTCTTGAGGAGGCTGATGCAGTAATAGTGAATACCTGTGCGGTCACGGAAAAGACAGAGCGAAAGGTGGTGCGAAGGCTGAGCCTGCTGCAAGGCGAGCGACTGATAGTGGCAGGATGCCTGAGCGTGGCCGTACCGGAATCGATTCGCGCCATAAGCTGTCGGGAACGGCTGGGACTGCTGAATCGATCCTCTGCCGCCGGGATATCAGATATATTTAATGATGATGATGAGTTGCTGCATGGCACTTCCCGTGATGCCTTGCCCCATGATATTTCTCAGTTGGCGGACCTATGCGCCGTCGTCAATATCAGCGAGGGATGCAACGGTTCCTGCAGCTACTGCATAGTTACAAAGGCCCGGGGCAGGCTGAAAGGCCGCCGGGTGGAAGATGTGGTAGCTGAAGTGGAAAAGCTGGTGGCTTTGGGAACGGCGGAGGTGCAGATCTCTGCCCAGGACACGGCCGCTTATGGATCGGATATCGGGACAAATTTGGGGCAATTGCTGGAGAGGCTGGCAAAGATCCCAGGCGATTTTATGCTTCGCGTAGGCATGATGAATCCCAATAGCGCTCTTTTAATCAGAGATCTGCTTCTTAGAGCATATCAAAGCCCCAAAATATACCGCTTCTTGCATATCCCGGTACAATCAGGCTCAGATGAGATTCTTCAGAACATGGGCCGCAGATACTCGGCGGCAAGCTTTCTGGAGCTTGTCTGGGCCTTTCGATATGCAATTCCGAAGATCACCATAATCACGGATGTCATAGTGGGTTTTCCAGGTGAGACGAACGGGGACTTCATAGAGACCATGGATCTCATAAAACGCTTGCAACCGGATAAAGTCAATATCACCAGATTCTCGGCGCGACCGGGCACGGCTGCCGCCCTGAAATACGACATGCCGGACCGCATCAAGAAAGATAGATCAAGAGAGATGACAAGGCTGTGGCAAAAGATTGCCGCAGAAAGAAATCAAAAGTATGTGGGCGAGGTCTTGCCGGCCAGGATCACAGAGCGCGGACGGGACGGCACCATGAAGGCCCGGGCAGAGAACTATCTGGGCATAGTTGTCAAAGGCCGCCCCAAACTTGGCTCCATCGTCCTGGTTCAAGTCACGCACTGCAATCCCTTTTATGTATCCGGTCATTTGCTGACCGGCTAAATCGCGAAGAAGCTCTTATGATCTAAATATATATGTCGAATTTTAGAAATATAAACTGGCAATTCAAAAAAGGCTATTCGATGACAGTAAATGGCTCGCCGGAACAAACCGGCTCTTGTAGCAAAGTATCCAGTTCGGCTTTTTAAGATGATTGTTTTGGTGTACCATTAAGCTTATTAACCATGAAAATAATCAATCCTTATAATGCATCTAAGACCCACTCCAAATATAGAGGGAGCCCCATATTTGCAAACTTGCTTACAAAAAGCAGATTGAGTGGGTTTTAGAGACATAATTTGATAAAGGAGGTTCAAAATGGCTGAGCAAAAAGCAACCGCAAAAACATCAGTGCTATATGAGGAAACAAGAGTATTCGAGCCGAGCAAGGAACTCGTCGAGAACTCCAACGTCATGAAGTGGATGAAGGAGAAGGGGTTCAAAACAGAAAGAGAGCTGCGTCTGTGGTGTTCTGCTAACTACATCCAGTTCTGGGGTGAGATGGCCAAGACCTATGCCGATTGGTTTGAGCCCTGGTCCTCGACCCTGGAATGGAAGCCACCCTATGCCAAGTGGTTTTTGGGCGGCAAGTGCAACGTGACTTATAACTGCGTGGACAGACACGCACTGGGCGCTAAGAAGGACAAGGTAGCCTACATCTTCGTCCCCGAGCCCACCGACCAGCCCACCCAGAAGATCACTTATGGACAACTCTACAAGGAGGTCAACCAGTTCGCCAACGGCCTGAAGAGCCTGGGTGTACAAAAGGGCGATAGAGTCATGCTGTACATGCCCATGATCCCACAATTGCCCATTGCCATGCTCGCCATCGCCAAAATCGGAGCCATTCACTGCATTGTGTTCTCCGGATTTTCCTCGGGCGGCCTGAACAGCAGGATCATGGATGCCGAGGCCAAAGTGGTTGTGACCGTGGATGGTTTTTACAGGCGCGGCAAGCCACTGCCTATCAAGCCCAATGTGGATGAGGCTACAGCCAATACCCCCAGCGTGCAGAAAGTAATAGTGTACAAGAGGACAGGCATTAACGTCCCCATGAAAGAGGGCAAAGACATCTACTGGCACGACCTTGTTGCCGGAAAGTCTGAGGAGTGCGAGTGTGAGAAGATGGACTCCGAGGATCGGCTGTTCATTCTGTACACCTCCGGTACTACCGGGAAACCCAAGGGTATCGAGCACGTGCATGGTGGATATTGTGTTGGCCCGGCTCAAACCTTGCACTGGGTCTTCGACATTAAGGATAGCGATGTCTGGTGGTGCACAGCCGATATCGGATGGATCACCGGCCACTCCTACATAGTATATGGCCCGCTCGGATTAGGTGCAACAAGCATCATGTATGAAGGCGCTCCCGACTTCCCGGACTTTGGTCGGTGGTTCAAGATCATCCAGGACCACAAGGTCTCCGTCTTCTACACAGCACCCACTGTAGTGAGGATGTTCATGAAGGCAGGAGATCAGTGGCCTAAGATGTACGACATCTCAAGCCTGAGGCTGCTTGGATCCGTAGGCGAGCCCATCAATCCCGAGGCCTGGATGTGGTACAGAAACAACGTCGGAGCTGGCAAATGCCAGATCATGGATACCTGGTGGCAGACTGAAACCGGCACCTTCCTGGTGTCTCCTCTGCCCATCACCCCGCTCAAGCCCGGCTCTGCGACCTTCCCGCTGCCCGGGTTCAACATCGATATCCTGGACGAGGATGCCAATCCCGTGCCAGCCGGCTCCGGCGGCAATATAGTGAGCAATACACCCTGGCCATCCATGCTCAGGGCCTTCTACAAAGACACGGTTAGGTACCAGAAGGAGTATTGGTCCACCTACTGGGAGATCAGACCCGGCACCTATCTGGCCGGTGATAAGGCCACCAAGGACAAGGATGGATACTTCACCATCCAGGGCAGAATCGATGATGTGCTGAAGGTAGCTGGCCACAGAATCTCCAACGCTGAGGTCGAGTCCGCTTTCGTCTCTCATCCCAAGGTTGGCGAGGCTGCTGTCATCGGTAAGCCCGATCAGGTCAAGGGTGAGGTTATCGTAGCCTTCGTTTCACTCAGAGGAGGAGTCGAGGGGAGCGATGAGCTGAAGAAGGAACTGACTAAGCATGTGAGAACGGCCCTGGGACCATTAGCCAGTCCAGAGGCGATTTACTTCGTCAAGGACGTGCCTAAGACCAGGTCAGGGAAGATCATGCGCCGCGTCATCAAGGCTAAAGCCATGGGCCAACCCACGGGTGACGTCTCCGCTCTGGCAAACCCTGATGCAGTAGAGGCCATCCCGCTCATCACCTGAGCGGGCCACTTTTTTTTCTTTTTTCTTATCGCTCTTTTCTTCAGTCTTTGCCTGATATGCAATAACATTTTGCACGTCCTATTCACTCAAAGTTGCCGAAATAATTTCGGAATTTTGCCAATAA
The DNA here is from genome assembly GCA_026394555.1 of Methanothrix sp. Lineage (GTDB taxonomy): Archaea > Halobacteriota > Methanosarcinia > Methanotrichales > Methanotrichaceae > Methanothrix. Next base: position 32,267 of record JAPKXZ010000003.1, on the reverse strand, counting down.
AAAGATTAATAATGATAATAATCGAGCATTAATTAAAATTACCTTGACGACTTTATAAATGAAAAATCAATATAATTATCGATCACTACAGTGTTCCCAGGAGCCTACTGTGCGCGGAGCCTTTCGGTCTTAGATGATTTGGGAAAGATTGTGCTGATAGGCTGTCCTGAGGATATGAGCAGGCATTCAGACAGATAGGAGTGTGTCTGGAAACACGTAGGGATTCAAAAAGGAGGTTATAAATTGGCTGAGCAAAAATCAACAACGTCTGCTCTTTATGAGGAGACGAGAGTATTCAAGCCGCCCAAGGAGCTAGTTGAGAATTCTAATGTCAAAGACCGAGCGCGAGATGCGTGCCTGGACCGGCCAGAATTTCATCAAAGACACGGTTAGGTACCAGGAGGAATACTGGGATAGCGCCCTGGTATCTCATCCCAAGGTCGCCGAGGCTGCAGTCATCGGCAAGCCCGATGAGGTCAAGGATGAGGTAATCGTGGCCTTCGTCATTCTCAAGACCGGAATTGAAGCCACTGCGGGTCTCGACAAGGAGCTGTCCAAGCACGTGCGCACTGTCCTGAGTCCCGTGGCTTATCCAGAGTCGGTCTATACTTCGTGAACGATGTGCCCAAGACCCAGGTCCGGCAAGATCATGCGCCGCGTCATCAAGGCCAAGTCTCTGGGCAATTCCACATGCGACATCTCCGCTCTGGCCACCCCCGAGTCCGTCGATGCCATTCCGCTCATCAAGTGAGCGGAAATATCCTTTCTTTTTTTCTTGTTTCGCGTGTTCCTGCTTCATTATTGCATAGTTGCCACCATTCTTGCCGCTGGATTTCTAAGTTATAGTTAATCACTAAAATTAGTGAATAAAATAGTCAAAGGTTACAACATGCATAATTATTTGCTTTAATCGATATTATTATTGAAAAATCATTATGATGAAAGATCGTTATGATTTTTATCGCGATAACTTTATAAATGATCAAGTAGGTTTTGAGCCGATGTTTCCCAAAACCTTCCCGCGTTCTGTCGGGTGGTGGTCAGGGCAAAGGCAAAAGAGAGGTACAAGCAATGATTCTACACAAATAGGCCCTGACACTAGAAGGGGAAACACTTGATCATATGGAGGTATGAAATTGGCTGACACAGCGAAAACGTCTTCTCTGCAGGAAGAGACTAGGATTTTCAACACCCCGAAATCGATAGTTGAGCACTCCAACGCATATCAGTGGATGAAGAAGAAGGGCTTCAAGACTGAGACCGAGATGCGCAAGTGGTGCTCAGATAATTACATTGATTTCTGGGATGAGATGGCCAAGACCTATGCTGATTGGTATGAGCCCTACACCCAGGTTCTTGATGAATCCGGCAAGCCTTACTACAAGTGGTTCACCGGCGGCAAGATCAACGTGGCCTACAACGCCGTGGACAGGCATGCCAAGTCCGCAAACAGGAACAAGGTTGCCTACTACTTCATTGGCGAGCCCTTGGGCGACACCAGGACCATCACCTACTATGAGCTCTACCGAGAGGTCAACAAGATGGCCAATGCCCTCAAGAGCGTTGGTGTCGGTAAGGGAGACCGAGTTGTCACATACCTGCCCATGATTCCCGAGCAGCCCATCACTATGCTGGCATGCGCCAAGATCGGAGCTATTCACACACTAGTGTTCTCCGGATTCTCCTCAGGCGGCCTGGCCAGCAGGGTCAACGATGCCGAGGCCAAGGTCGTCGTTACATCCGATGGATTCTACAGGCGCGGAAAGCCCCTGCCCCTCAAGCCCAACGTAGATGAAGCTCTCAAGAATGCACCATCTGTCACGAAGGTAGTAGTAGTCAAGAGAACCGGCGTTACCGTACCCATGACAGAAGGACGCGATGTCTTCTATGATGATTTCGTAGCCGGCCAGTCCGCCCAGTGCGAGACCCTCCCGCTTGACCCAGAGGACAGGCTGTTCATTCTCTACACATCCGGCACAACCGGCAAGCCCAAGGGTATTGAGCATGCCCACGGCGGATTCGCAGTAACTCCAGCCCAGACAACCGCCTGGGTGATGGATGTTCATAACGATGATGTCTTCTGGTGCACCGCAGACTGCGGCTGGATCACCGGTCACAGCTACGTAGTATACGGCCCGCTCTGCTTGGGCGCTTCCATCATCCTCTACGAGGGATCTCCCGACTTCCCCGATCTGGGCCGCTGGTGGTCTATCATTGAGCAGTACGGCGTCTCTGTATTCTACACAGCACCCACCGCTATCCGCATGTTCATGAAGACCGGCGAGGCATTCGTCAAGAAGTACGATCTGTCCAGCGTCAGAATTCTGGCATCTGTGGGCGAGCCCCTCAACCCTGAAGCCTATATGTGGTACAGGAAGAACATCGGCGCCGACCAGGCACCCATCATTGATACCTGGTGGCAGACTGAGACCGGATGCCACCTTATCGCCCCACTGGTTATGACACCCGAGAAGCCCGGCTCCGTATGCTTCCCATTGCCCGGATTCAACATCGATATCTTCGACGAGGAAGCCAACTCCGTGCCACTCGGCTACGGCGGCAACATCGTTTCGAAGACCCCCTGGCCGTCTATGCTCAGGGCCTTCTTCAGGGATACCGTCAGGTACCAGAAGGAGTACTGGGATATGTACTGGCAGGTCAAGCCCGGCACATACCTGGCTGGAGACAAGGCCACCCGCGATAAGGATGGCTACTGGTGGATCCAGGGCAGAATCGATGATGTGCTGAAGGTAGCCGGACACAGAATCTCCAACGCAGAGGTCGAGTCCGCCGCCGTTTCTCACCCCAAGGTCGCCGAGGCAGCCGTAGTCGGCCAGCCCGATGAAGTCAAGGGCGAGAAGATCGTGGCCTTCATCATCCTCAAGGATGGCATTGCCGAGTCTCCAGAGCTTGCCAAGGAGATCTCCACCCACGTTCGGAAGGTTCTGGGCCCAGTCGCTTACCCCGACAAGGTCTACTTCGTCAAGGACGTCCCCAAGACCCGGTCCGGCAAGATCATGCGCCGTGTCATCAAGGCCAAGGCCCTGGGCAAAGAGACCGGAGACCTGTCTGCTCTGGCCAATCCAGAATCCGTAGACAATATCCCACGCATTGATCTGTAAGTGGGATATCACCCTCTTTTTTTAGCAACTATTATTATTAATATTATTATTCATCTTCATCATTTGCTCCACTTCGCGCAATTTAGAGGAACGGTATAGATACTGAGCATGTAACTTCGCATATCTTTTGGCGGAAAAGGGCTATTGGCAGGAGATACATATTTCCGGGACTATGCCCTGCTCATTTCCATCATGCAAAAAGTTTTAATGCTTCGAATTCTAGATCCTAATTAGAGATGAGGGAATTAATAGATGTCAGGTTGTGAGCACAAGATATCCGGCAGCAGAGAGAAGATCTGGCTGACTTACTACTTTGAAGGCAGAGAACGAGGACTAAAACCCCACCCTTACTGTATCGAGTGCGGTCTCATTAAGAATTTGTCATCGGAAAAGCCACTCAGTATCGGCTATTTCATGAATGTTATTGCACAGCTGGGAATTCGCCATAAAATTGCTCAGATTCAGACAAGGCTTATTGCTCAAGAGATGGAAAGACTGGCCCTGGATGACAAATTCGGCATGGATCGAATGCAGCAGGAAGATCTATTCGTAGAAATAACCACGCGAATCCTAAATGTTCCGGCCAGAGCAGTCTACGAGCTTCTGGACTAACATGCTTCACAGCAAATTCTCCAGCTCATCCCTCTTGAGCATATGCACCTCTACCATGTGATGGGGATGGTATCGTGTCTTCGCCTCCCGGATGCCCTCCACACCCATGTCGCTCTCCCGGTTGATGTAGATATAATCTTTGGCCAGGATCCTGGCGGTCTCGGCATTGACGGCCCGGTAGATTCCTTTGCAATCGGGAAGGCCCTTCTCGAAATGCACCAGTGCCGTATCTCTGTTTAGCCCTTCAAAGAGGGACATGGCCCCGATCTTGCCATTGGCCCGGATGGCAATGCCAAAGAGCTGCAGCTCTTCATAGTGAGATAAGGCAAAGGACACTGCCTCCTTCTCGCTAGCAAGCACTGGATCGGAGTCGCAGTCCTTCCAGTCGCACCACAGATCCAGAAAATCTTTGATCTCGGCCAGATTATCATCGCGGATCATCTCGATCTGGGGCATGCAAGTCTTCTGAAATTTGTTAAGTTGATGCCGGATGGTTAGATATTTCTTGCCCGGCAATTCCGCCAGATCCGAGGCCAGATAGACATAATCAAAGTACTTTCTCTCTGCATGAAATTGCAGATCGGGATAGAGCCCAGTCATCCACTCTTTTGTCTCCGGGTCCAGGATTACGAATGGATGCTCTTCCTCGCTCTTGGCGGCAAGCCTCAGGACGTCGGTAAGAAGCTCGGAATTTCTAGGGCCGATGGGAGGGCGATAGCGCGTCATTTCTGCAATGGTGCTGCAAAGGACTATGCAGCCTTCCACGTAGGCGTATCTGTAATGGGCATAATCATTCCAGCAGATCATGTTGGTGAAGGTATTATCGCTATGATCTTGCGAATAGCTCAGGTAATGCTGGCGAAAGAAATCCCGGTCCGAAAGTGTGACGGGCTTGAAGTTTGCGGCGCTCAGCACACTCTTACCTCCTTTGCATCTTCATGAAAGAGCATGGGGACATGCCCTGGCATGGGTGCAAATCCCTGCGATCTATAAAACTCCTCTTTGCCAGGCTTCGCTATCAGGCCTATCCAGGTGATCTTCTGAAATCTGCACTCCTCTAAAAGCCTGTTGAGAATCATTTTCCCCACACCCCAGCTCCTCTTGTCACCCTGCACCACCAGATCCTGAATATACGCATCTGCAATCCCATCGGAAATCACACGGCCCATACCAACGGCCCTGCCTGTAGAAATATCAATCGCTACGGCGAATAGAAAGCTTCCCCTGATCAAATCATTGATTCTGCTTGCATCCATATCCTCTTTCCACCAGCCTGCGTCCCGATAGAGATCCACGATCTCTTCCTCTTGCCAGGATCGCACAATATCGACCCTGATTGAATTATCTCTCGATTCATCTATTTGCAATGATAGATTTGTCTCTGCGTTAGGGTTCATGTAGCAGACTATTCTCCTTAAAAGTAATTATCCTTTGCCTTTAGCAAAAAGATAATATCGACCTGTATCTACCACAATCGATATATTGTATACGGGAGCTAATTGTATCATCAGGATTAAGGATTTATGTAGGGAGGGTTAGATATGGTTATACTGCATCATAAGTTACCTTTATTGATAGTAGTTGCTTTGGCTGTGACCTTTTTGGTATCGCCTTGGGTGACAGCACAAGGGATCGATGATTATTTCGAATTACATTATCATCCTTCAATGTCTGAATGGGAGCAACGCATGTGGTATGCAGAGATATACAATTTTTTTTATGGTAATTGTGAAAGTCATTTTGCTCCTTGCAGCGAATGCTATCCTCCTTATGCAAGGGATGCGAATAATGCGTCGGCAAATAGCGCGCCCGTTTCTAGCTTAAATACAGCTAGAGAAAATGCCACTAGCTTGCTGGATGAAGCAAATGTCTTCTACCTAACCGGGTCATATGGACAAGCTGCCGAATCATATGCAAAAGCTGTCAACATCGATCCCAATCAATCAGAAGGTTGGCTCAATCTGGGAAAGTCCCTTTACTTCTTGGGCAGATACCAGGCATCACTGGATGCATACCTTGCTTTGCTCAATCGTGATCCAAAGAATGCAAATGCATTGGATGGTAAGAACAAGACACTCTTTGCATTAAATAAATCCAATTCATGAACCAAAAAAAGTACTTACCAGGATAAATATCCCGGCAAATCAAAGCTTTCGGTGGCAGAACCACCAATCTATGCAGACCATATCTTTGCCCGTCTTCCTGGTAGCCGCAGTCTTTTCGTCGCCGGGAGGCGGAATGATCACCTGATCGCCGATCAACTCGTTGTTGGGCCAGTTAGCTGGAGCTGCTACCTTGTTCTTGTCCACAACCTGCAAAGCCTTTACCGCTCTTACGATCTCATCCATATTCCTGCCCACTTCCTGGGGATAGAAGAGTATCAGGCGGACGGTTGCTTCTGGGTCGATGATGAACACGGCCCGCACGGTGTTGGTGGCTTTTCCGGGATGGATCATGCCCATTCTCTGGGCAATCTTCCCCTGGTCGTCGGCAATGATGGGGAACTTGATTTCTACCTTTAGATTCTCTTTGATCCACTCTGTCCACTTCATATGGGAGAAGACCTGATCGATGGACAGACCAATGAGCTCGCAATTGAGCTTCTCAAACTCCCCTCGCCTCTTTTCAAAGGCCACAAATTCCGTAGTGCAGACCGGCGTAAAGTCTGCAGGATGGCTGAAGAACACAAACCATTTTCCTGCGAAGGCATCGGGTAATGTCATCATGCCATGGGTGGTCTTCACCTCCATCCTGGGCATCTTGTCCCCAATAAGCGGAAAGCCACCCTCGCTTCCACACATGTTATGCATCATTCCCATATGCTTCATTCCCATTCCCATATGTTTTCCCATCGGCATTTCCATCTGACACATTTATTTTACCTCATTTCTGAATTATGATCTTATTACAACTATGATATTTATGGGCAATCCACTAATTAAAGGTTACTATCATCAAGTGAGCAAAACAGATCATATGCAAACTCTATGGTCATTTATCATGCGGCACAAGAGGAACGATCTGAAACATGCGCGATCTCTATCAAAGATAGATGCATTAGGGCTCATGCTTTCGCTGAAACTCTATCCGGGACCCTAGGACCAAAGTAAACGGCAGCAGACCTTCTTGCCATAGCATTCCAACATCCTCGACAGTTTAGCTTTTTCTCCAGTTCCTCTGCTACCCAGGCGGGTGCATTGGACTTGCGTACCTCAGCTAGGATTAGATGTTTCAGGATACTACAATCTCGTTCGTCTTGAGCACCACAGGTGTGTTCAAATAAAATGCCTTCCTCAATGAATTCGCCCATAATATAACTATTAAGCGTTATAAAACTATATAATCCTTGCCGCCAGTCCACTAACTTGATAACCCATAACGCGGCATAAAGGCTAAGCTGAGGTGCAGGCCCTGCCCAACATCATTCCCGACTTTGAGCTCTCTGTAGTCATGCGGCATATCGCCTACAAAAAAAGAGGCACTTTCCTCTCTGTGGCGGCTATTGCAGTAGCTGTGGCCATATCTCTCATATCCGTCTCCATGCAGGATGGATTTCAGGGTATGCTTTTTGATATAATCGTTGAGGATCTTCCTCACGTTACCGTCACACCCAGGGAAGGAGATGACTACATTTACCTTTACAAGAGCCTCATGGACAGGATATGGTCCATTCCCGGTGTGATTGCCGTTTCGCCCAGCCTTGGCACAGAGGTGACATTCACCTACAAGGACAACGTGGAAAGCGTAGCCCTGTCGGGGGCAAATCCGGTTGATGTAGACAAAATTTACCACATAGGAAAGTATGTCTTCCAGGGTGACCTCTCTTCTATCCAGAATGGCAAGAAGGTGGTCCTGGGGGAAAAGCTGGCCGATAGGCTGAAGGTCAAGTTGGGACAGACGATCTTTGCCGGCATTCCCGATGAAGGAGGCAGCAACCTGGTGGTCTCGGGAATCTTCAGACTGCCCACGGGATGGCCTGAGAATATCGCCTTCGTATCCCTATCCACAGCCAGAGACTTCTCCGGCAAAGGAGATGTGGTCTCCTCGGTCGATATTAAGCTGCAGGATGTCTATTTGGCGGATGGCGTTGCCGCAAATTTGCAGGGACATGGATACAAGGCAGAAAGCTGGCAGACGCTTTACCCCGAGATCTTGAAGACGCTGGCCATAGAAAAGTTTCAGAATAGACTGATTATGCTATTGATTATGATAATAGCCGCCTTTGGAATAGGCAGCGTAATGTACATGCTGGTTAATGAGAAGACCAGCGAGATTGGCATGTTCATGGCCATGGGAGCCTGCGGCAAGAACATTAGAAATATATTTCTTATGGAGAGCGCAGTCTTGGGTTTGATGGGCGGAGTGCTGGGAGGCGTCCTGGGGCTTGTCGTTGCCCTTTATCTACGGAGCCTGGAGATCAAAATGCAAGCGCCCGGTGGGCAGGAGATAACTTTGCCCGTGGTGATCAATGCGGAGAGCTTCCTAACAATAGTGCTGGTGGCGGCTGCCCTCAGCGTGATTGCCGGCATGTATCCAGCCTGGAAGGCATCCCGGCTTGATCCTGCTCTGGCCATAAACGGTTGAGCTAATTGAAATGAAGATGTGGGATGAGGATTTAGCAAGGAAGGCAAAATGTACGAGTTCACCGTAGCCAAAAGTCACATCCTCAGAAATCCCAAGTTGGCATTCTTTACCGTCGCCGCAGTAACGCTGGCCGTGGCAGTAATCGTTGTATTCATGGGCCTTTTGGGCGGATTTGAAGAGGAGATCATCACTACAACTGTCGAAAACAATCCTCACATTTACGTCCAGCCCAAGTCGGACGAGAAGTACATCTATCTCTACAGGACGCTCTCCCTCCATTTGTGGGATTACCCGGGAGTGGAAGCGGTCTCGGCGAGGTTGATGGGAAAGGCTGCCGCCAGGTACAAGGATAAGGTAAGAGGAGTCGAATTCCTGGGCGTCGATCCGGCGGATGAGGACCGGCTGATGAAGGTGGCAAAGGATATTGTCATCGGCAACTTTCAGGATCTACAGAGCAGAAAGTTTTCCGCGTTTATGGGAACCAAGCTGGCCGAGGAGCTGAAACTACAGCCTGAAGATGATTTTATTCTGGCCAGAGGAAACATATCCATGCGGCTGAGAGTTGCCGGTCTATTTGAGACGGGATCAGCCAAAGACAAATCTCTGGTCTACATCCCTCTGACCACCGCCCAGGATCTGGTGGGGAAGGGAGATGTGGTCTCCGAGGTGGACGTTCGGATAAGAGACATCTACCAGGCGCCTAATATCGTCTCCGATCTCAACTCAATATTTCGCTACCAATCCAAATCCTGGCAGGATATGAATGCCGACATCCTCAAGCTGATTCAGACTCAGTCCATCTTCTCCTGGATATTCTATCTACTCATATTCGTCATTGCCGGCTTTGGCATTGCCAACACCATGATAATGATAATAAGCAGGAGAACAAAGGAGATAGGCATTCTTATGGCTATGGGAGCCACCAAACGATCGATTCTCAAGATATTCATGCTGGAGAGCCTGATCCTGGCCCCTCCTGCAGCACTGCTGGGAAGCCTTTTGGCTTTTCTGACGGCCCAGCTCATAATGTCCTACGATATCCAGCTTCCCTCCGAGATCTACATGGTATCCAGGATGAACATCACCATGAAGCCGGAGTTCTTCATTTATGCCATTGTCTTCGCCCTGGCCGTGAACTTTGTGGCCGGTCTGTATCCTGCCTGGAAGGCCTCCCGCATGGATCCGGTGGAGGCTATAGGGAGTATATGAATTAGTTATCAGAACCGGTTTTTTTCCCCGACAGTTTCTTCCCGATAATGCTTCGAAGCGGCTGGATCTGGCCGCGCTTGGCGCTCAGGGGTGCGATCTTATCCGTCCACTGCGTCCAGGGAGGCATCATGCCCAGCCGCTCGCAGATAAGATCCAGTGCTCCATCCACGTCCACCTTGGCTATGCGATCCATCTTGTTTGCCGCCAAAACCACATCCAGCCCCATATCGACTAAAAACTCCCAGAGCTCTATCTCAAAAGGCACCTCGCCCCGCCCTTCCCAGCGGTCGGCGATATCCAGGAAGGAGGCGGCATCGATTACCTGTATGGCCAAGATGATCTCCTCTGCATTCTGCTCGATATACTGCACAATTAAGTCCTTGGTCTTCTCCTGATCGGCTGGAGAAGCTTTGAGCATGAAGCCGTATCCAGGCATATCCACATAAAAGATGTTCCCAACCTTTGCCTTGAAGGGGTACTTGGTGATTCCGGGACGTTTTCCCACTCTGACCTTAGTTCCTGTAAGCTCCCAAAAGAGGGTGGATTTGCCGACATTTGACCTGCCGATGAGGACGATCTCCCTGGACATAATTATCATAGGGAAGGGCAAGATTGAAAAGGATGCCTATGCAAAGATCCTGGCAGAAATGATAGAAAAAACCGGATTGACGAAATTGGAGAGAGATCCAAAAAAGGTCGCTTTGCAGCTCCTCTCTGCTACATCCTTGTCGGACGGGCGGGTCTTCAGGGACTTGGACGCTCCCCGCTACACCACAGTCGATTACTATCGTATGGCCTGCCACATGATCTTTATATGCCAGAGGTGCGGAAATTGTTGCACTACGGGCGACCCGATAAGGCTGCGGCCGGAGGATGTGGCTGCCATAGCTAAGAGCCTTAAGATCCCTCTCAACAAGGCTCTTAAGAAGTATACTATTCAGGATCCGAAAAAAGCGGGAGTACTGGACTTCAAGCATATCCTGCCCTGCAAATTTTACGACCTATCAGCCAAGGGCTGCAAAATTTATGACATCCGGCCCTGGTCCTGCCGCATCTTTCCCTTCCTGGGAATTTATGGATCTGAGGATAAAGTCTTGGTGAACGAATTATGTCCCGGATCGGTCGAGACCATGAAGATCTTGAAAGAGGCAATAGAAATCGTCAGGGCTGATGCGAAGATGTCTAATGTTGCCGATCCTGCAAAAGTAAGAAGCGCAAAATTGTTTTTAAGGGAAGCGTTGAATTCGATTTAATAATCTATTCATCGTCTTATGGCGATATGTTTATATTCGAATACGCTTTAACCAGGGTTTTAATCATGACACAGAAATCCGTCTCAGATTTGCGCGTTAAGATACTCAGCGCCTTATCCGATCCCACCCGGCTTGAGTTGCTGGAATATTTATCGGGAGGCGAGCGCTGCGTCTGCGAGATTCTTCCTGCTTTTCAGAGATCCCAATCCACCATATCCAAGCATCTGAATATCCTCTACGAAGCAGATATCCTGGAGCGCAAGGTAGACGGCAAAAGGACAGTCTACTGCATAAAAGACCCGCAGGTATTTGAAATAATTCGCATGGTAGATTCCCTGGCCCTAACGCAGATATCACAGCTTGCACAGGCCGGAAGAATTCTAGAGAAATCATTGAACAACAGGAGCTGAGTTTACGGTTACCTACACGATTATGGCGGCCCTGCAAGCAGGACTGCAAACATTGCTGGAATACTTATCGGCGCACGTTTTAACCTGTCTGATACCGGCATTTTTTATAGCGGGGGCCATAGCCGCCCTCCTCAAGACGGAAATGGTGCTGAAATACTTTGGAGCAGATGCTCCCAAGTGGCTATGTTACAGCGTAGCAGCTACATCCGGAACAATATTGGCGGTCTGTAGCTGCACCATCCTGCCCATGTTCGCAGGAATAGAAAAGAAGGGCGCAGGAATAGGGCCAGCTACCGCTTTCCTTTTCTCGGGACCTGCCATAAATCTCCTGGCCATAGTTCTCACTGCCAGAGTTCTTGGATTGGATCTGGGAATTGCCAGGGCGGTAGCAGCAGTATCTATGGCGGTTATTATCGGCCTGATCATGGCAGCAATATTCGAGAGAGGCCGTAAGAAGTGTGAGAAACCTGTAAAAAATGCACCATCTCAAGCTGTCCAAGCGATGACTGAGCCCCCAAGTGGCCAAACTGAGCGCATATCTGTACTATTCATTGCGCTCCTAATTGGTGTGTTGCTATCTGCCACCTCGAAATTCGAATTCTCGATCAAATGGACGATAGTAGCTGCATTCATAGTAGCGGCTGCTTATGTGCTGACAAGATATTTCTCCTCCGAAGAGAAGAGCGCCTTCTTTGGCGAGACCTGGTCTCTGACCAAGAAGATCTTTCCCCTACTGGTGATTGGAACCTTCATAACGGGCATTATTGGTTACTTTATGCCCACCGAGCTGCTTCGGACCGCATTAGGTTCGAACAGCTTCCTGTCGTGCTTTACAGCCTCTATAATCGGGGCTTTGCTCTATATGCCGACCCTGCTGGAGGTACCAATAGTAGGGACGCTGTTTGGTTACAGCACTGGAGTCACGGCTGCAGGTCCCGCGCTTTCTCTGCTCCTGGCCGGCCCATCGCTGAGCCTACCAAGCATGATAGTCATCACGAGAATCATAGGCCTAAAGAAGGGAGGTGTTTATATCGGCCTGGTCGTGATAGTCTCCACTCTCGTGGGTATGCTCTACGGAGCGATTGTCCAATAATTTTGCAGCTTCAATTACTATGATACATCCATCCGGGAAGACTAGAATAAAGGCCGCCAAATATTGTATCACAGCAATTTTGCTGATAGTAGCCTTAGTCATGGTTTTATCGCTTGCCACAGCCAGTGATAACTCTCAGGTCACCGCAACTACCTCTCCGGCATGCGCCTCTGAAAATGCTCTCCAAGATCTCACCACATCGTCCATGGCTGCCGTCTTTGCCGCAGGCCTTTTAGCGGGCTTCAACCCCTGTCTTCTGGCCATGCTGGCATTTCTGGCAAGCTCAATGCTGGCAAGTACGGGCCATAGAAGAGATATCTTGACTATGGTGGCCTTCTTTTCCTTGGGGACATTCGTGGTCTACATTATTTTTGGAGTGGGCCTGTTTAGCGTTCTACAGGAAAAGTCCACTGCCGTTATGTTTCGCTTTATCCTGGCATCTGTCCTATTGTTTTTGGGAGTAATGCAGTTGGAGGACGCGAGAAGGCTGCATAAAGGTGGCACGTCACTCTTCCGCACGGATTGGACTAAAAAATATATCCATGGTGTCATTGCCAGCCGGAGTGTCAGCTCCTATTTCCTTTTAGGAGCGCTCTTCTCGCTGGTAAGGGCCCCCTGTGTGGGTGGGGTCTACATCGCTATCATCGGCATAATCTCCAGCCATGGATTTGCCTCGTCCGGGCTAATTTATCTTATGATTTATAACCTGGGCATAGCACTTCCAGTGCTGCTTCTGGGAGGAATCATAGCATTAGGTATGAGTCCAGAGCAAGTGGATAATTTCCGGAACAAACACAGAGTTGCCATCCGGTTGATAACGGGAATCACGCTATTATCTCTGGCTCCGCTCATCTACTGGCAAATGATTTATTGAAGATTGAGAAAAAGGCAAATCAAACTCTAAAGGTGAATGAAATGGTGAAGATAGAAGTCTTAGGAACCGGCTGCGCCAAATGCAAGAGCCTGCTCAAGAGCGTGGAGAAGGCCATCGCAGAATCGGGAATTCAGGCAGAGGTTGTCAAGGTGGACAGCATCCAGGAGATTATGGACCGGGGAGTTATGATGACCCCCGCCCTGTACATAGATGGGAAGTCCGTTATGATGGGCAGAACTGCTACCGTAGAAGAGATCAAGAGAATGCTTAAGAAATAAGAAGGCAATTCATGGAAGAGAAGAAGAAGTGTATGTGCGGCTGCTCGGATGTGCGGGTTGTGGCCTGCTCCGGAGCCTCAAATGTGGGACAGATCGCAAACCGGGCGGCAATTGAACTGGCCAAAGAGAAGGTGGCCGGATTCTTCTGTCTGGCGGGTGTGGGTGGTCATATCAAAGGAATGGTCAAATCGGCAAAGGAGGCAGGCTTAATGGTGGCCATAGACGGCTGTCCGGTGCAGTGTGCCGCCAAAACTTTGCAGCATGCCGAGATTGAGCCGGCCATTCAGATAATTGTGACGGAACTTGGAATTGAAAAATCCCATGAGATCGCATTCGATAAAAAAGATTGCTCTGTAGTTGTTGAAAAGGTCAAAGAGGAGATGGGCTGCAAGCCGCCTGGCCCTAACTCCTGCTTGAATCGTGGTGATAAGGTTTATGATTACACTGAGTAAATGATCCTGGGGGAATATGATGAATTTGCTAAAATCAAAGCTGATGCAAATCTGCATAATTTGTGGGGGCTTATTGGCGGTAATGGCCCTATCACAGAGTGCATACGCCGGAGCTGAATGTGCTTCCCTGGGGGGTGCTTGCGACGACGGCGGCTGGGATCCCATGGCCAAGCTGGATGAGATTGGAAAACCTACAGACAATCAGGCACAGACCGCAGCCAAGTGGCCGGAGAAGTCGAGAACGATGAGATGGAACATGAGCGCTTCCGGCCTTGATGATGAAGAAAAAAAGACATCTGAGACCATTGAGACGACTGATGCACCCAAGGCTGCTAAGAAAGTTCAGAATGCCACTCCTGCAAAAGCAGCTGAAGATCCAGCTAGCATAGTGCGAAGCGATGAGGCTAAAGCGATTCTTGCACCATTGGATGCGGTCACAAATGCAGATATTCTGCTGGACGTGAGCGAGAACTCCAGCACCCATATAGCAGGCTCCGTGGTCATACCTTACATGGAGTTCGATGTGCAAGCGGGAGTTTTGAAGAGCGTGCCTGAAATCTCACGGATCCTTGGGGACGCTGGAATTTCTCGTGAGGATTCTGTTGTGATCTATGGCGAATGCCTGCCTTGCGGGGGAGGGCCATCTGTAGCGACTTACATCTACTGGATGATGAAGGGGCTTGGTCATGAGAATGTATTGGTCCTGGATGGCACGGCCGAAGATTGGGCTGCATCGGGACGGGACACCACGAAAGACGCCCAGATACTCCCCGGCAAGATCTATACTCCCGCAGAAACGACAAATTATACTGCCACTTATGAGTTCGTAAAGAGCAAACAGGCGCAAATTGTTGACGCCAGAACCCTGCCGGAGTTTGGGTCCGGCAGCATACCGGGATCAATCAGCATACCCTATGCTAGCGTGCTGAATGGAAAAAAGATCAAGAGCGAGGACCAGCTAAATAAGGTTTTCATGATGCTGGACAAAGAAAAGCCGGTAGTAGTTTTCACAAATACGGGCATGAAGGCCTCTGTGATCTGGTGCGCCCTAAAAATGATGGGTTATGATGCCAGGCTCTACAATTACCGGGACTGGGCGGCAAATCAAGAGCAAAAAGGTGATGCCGCCGATTAGGTAGCGGACCCGGAGAAAGGAATGACATTACCACATCTTGTTTCAGATCCCTGCATAGAAGAGCGCACGGGATTCTCCATAGCGAAGATTGTGATCATTTGCGGGATTATTTCCATCCTTTTGTATGTACTGGTCTTGGCTTCGCCCGTCCTGGCTGGCACAGATACTGGTAGCTTTGCCAGGGCGCTTGTCTCCCCCGAGAATGTCTCCACAAAGGACATTGTGCTCGACATCAGCCCCAGCGCGACCAAGTATATGGAAGGCGCCGTCAATATCAACTACGAGGGCTTTTTGGGCAAAGGCGGTCAGCTCAAGTCCGTGGCAGAGATAGCCACATTGCTTGGCGAAGCAGGCATTTCCCAAAACGATTCCCTGGTTATCACGGGCGAGTGTCTTCCCTGCGGCGGCGGGCCATCCCCGGCGATCTTCTCCTACTGGTTGCTCAAGTATCTGGGGCATGAAAAAGTAAGAGTCCTGGACGGCAATATCGATGACTGGGTAGCAGCCGGGCGAAATATCAGCAATAAGCCGGCCACAAGGCCGAAGACGGAATATGTCCCTCAGATTAAGCCTGAGCTTCTCGCCACCTATGAATTTGTCGTCAATGGCGGGGCTCAGATCGTGGATGCCAGGTCGGCCAGGGACTATGGCATGGGCTCGATTCCCGGATCCGTAAACATTCCTTACGAGAATGTGATGGTGAATGAAAGCATAAAGCCAGAGAAGGATCTGCAAAAGGTCTTCGCAGGACTTGAGAAGAATCGACCGGTTGTGATCTATACCAACGTGGGCGTCGAGGCCTCCCTGGTATGGTTCGCGCTGCAGATCACGGGGTTCGATGCCAGGCTCTATTCCTGGCGTGACTGGCTGGAAAATCAGCCCAAATTCAACTTCGAGCTGATGGATGTCAACGCCAAACCCAACCCAGTAAAAACCGGCTCGACTACGACCATAACGGCCTCCTTCCAGGAGAAACTGATGGCTACTGCGGGCAATTCCTCAGGCGGTGAGCCCAAGCTCACAATCAAGGGATGCGCCACCTGCGGATTTGAGGGGTTCGCTTTGGGCACATCTGGTGCCTCGGGTGCCTCTGCAAACAAATCGGGGACTATTCAACTAAGCTCCTCCGGCAAGACATCGCAGTCAAGCACCGCAGCGCAGACTGCGGATAGTTCCCTGCGCTGCACTGCCATCGTAAACGCCCCCGATGGCTCCGAGGTAGCAAGTACAAGCCTGCTTCGCACCTCTGGATACAAATTTGTAGGGATCTGGAATGCCAAAGTAGCCCCAGGGGTTTATAAAGTGAGCATAGCCGCCTCTGCCTCTGGCCATACGGAAACCTTTGCAGATGTCCTGGAGATAGAGGTAACCGGTTAGGGCTAGATGGCCTCACCGGTATTTTTTAAATTAATGTAACAGATAATGAAGTTGTGAAAGATTTGAGGTGAAATAAATGGCATGGTTAGTCGGATATCCGAGAGAGAAGATCAACTGGCATCCCACCATAAATTACGATAAGTGCGTGAAGTGCGGGATGTGCATGAACTGCGGAAGAAAGGTCTATGATTGGAACGAGGAAGGACCGTTAGTATCGAGGCCCCTGCAATGCGTGGTGGGCTGCACCACCTGCGCCAATCTGTGCATGGGCGAGGCCATTAGCTTCCCGGACATCAAGGAGCTGCGTGAGGTTTACAAAAAGGAGAAGATCTGGTCCAAGGTGAAGAGGCAGCTTGAAGAAGATGGTGCCATAAAGTCTGAAAAGCAGGGATGCTGTTAGAGTGAGCGGCCTGATCTGCATCTTTTTCACTAGGGCAGCCTTTTCACTTGTTATATGTGTTTAAATTCAAAAGAATATCCGGACGGAGGTGGCCCGTGAAAACATCTTTTGCTCTTATCCTCTTGGGACTGGTTTTGTTCTTTGTCGCACCTAGGGCGGCTCTTGGCGAATCGCCATCATCAATCGCAGCCGACGAAGTCATGGCCAAGATCAAGCTAGGCTTGCCCGCAGAATACGATAACGTTGTTATAAATGGCAATTTGACATCAGAGCGGCTGGGCTTGACTGCCAAGCAGATCTTGAGCATACCATTTGAGGTGGAGATGCCGCCATCCGATGAGCCGATGCAAGCCAATTCCTCGATCGTAATCAAAAATTCCATCATATCTGGTCGGGTGGACTTCAACAATACTGTATTTCAAAAACAGGTCAGCTTCGAGAATACATTCTTTGTAGAAAATGCATCCTTCACGAACTCCACGTTTAAGGGAGATGCAACATTTGCTCATTCCATGTTCATGAAGACCGGAAGCTTCACAGGATCACGATTCAACGGAAAGGCAAATTTTCTGCAGGCTTATTTCAAGAGGCCCGTATTTTTCATTGGCACTCAATTTGGCGGCATTGCAGATTTCTGCCTTGCTCAGTTCTCCTCAGATGTTGAATTCGTTTCCAGCCAATTCGTTAGCAATGCCGTCTTTAACGAGACATATTTTGAAGGAAATACCAACTTCAAGAGATCAATGTTTCGCCAGGTCGCAAAATTTAATAAGACTCAATTTAAAAACGAGACCTCATTCGAAGGGGCACATTTCGCCGGATCGGTTCAGTTTCTAGGACCTATCTTCAGCGATACGATAGATTTCATTTCTGCGCAGTTTGACAAAGATACCTGCTTTAAACAGGCCCAATTCATGGGTCCGGCATTCTTCGCAAGGGCCAAGTTTAATGATTTGGTCGAGTTTATCGAATGCAATTTCCTTGCAGGCGCAGCCTTCAGACAATCCGAATTCCGAATTGGTGTCACCTTAAATAACACATCGTTTCGCGGAGTTGCCGATTTCACTGCAGGCAATTTCCTGGGATTTGTCGATTTTGGAGGTTCGCAGTTCGCATACGACGCCGATTTCAGCAATGCCAGCTTCCATGGTCCGGCGGATTTCAGCAGATCGACATTTAGCGAAAAGGTCAATTTTCAGGATACACAGTTTAAAAAGAATGTCCATTTCGAGAGCAGCAAAATTAATATCCTCAATTTGAAGAAGGCTAGATATGAATGGCTCTTCCTACATTGGGATTCCATAAATCATCTTGAGTTCGATGATGCCGCTTATCAAGCGCTCATTAATAACTATGAGAGACTGCAATGGCAAAAGGATTCATCCGATTGTCGTTCCAGTTACTTGAATGCAATCCTCCAAGCGGCACCCACAGATAACCATTTATGGATTATAAATGGCATAAGATCGATAGTTATGCGCACTAATTCTAACAATCTTTCCCGCTAAGTATACGAGAGCCAAATTTGTTCATGGACTTAAGGATTATATCTGGAAATATTGATGCGTATTTTTTCAGGGCTTAGCTTTGCTTGAACAATTAATCTTAAATCATCGTCATAAATAATAGTATATCTAATTATATCTGCTAACATGTATTTTCTATGATCGCGATAGATCAATTCAGAGAATTAATCAACACACGCCGCAAGTCTTATATATCAACCTATATTGATGCGTTACAGATGATAGCCATGTTGAAAGATAAAATCTTCGGAAACAAGAGCAGCGGCTGCGGATGCTGCGGCACGCGCATCGTCGGCTTGCGACAGGTCAATGTGGGAGGACGCAGTACTGGAATAATGGGATTGGACGAGACCTTCCAGGAATACTTCAAAAAGGGAAAGACGCCAGAGGATTCTACCGGAGATGAACTGGTCGAGGACTTGAAGGAGCTTAATTTCATCGCCGATGGGGCCGAAGAGATCTACAAGAAGGCCTTTTTGATAGAGTATCAGAGGTATTACGAAGTGAGGAAAAAATGAGGATAATAGTAGTATGAGGCGTAGATCGATGATTATCCGGGCCCTGGAAAAGTCTTACAGCATGCTTATTTCGGAAGGTGATGCCAATAACTTCGCCAAATCAGATTTATGAGGATTCTGAGATCGATGAGGAAGCAATATGCAGCCTGGCCAGGCTCATTGGAGACGTTGACAAAGCCAGGGCCAGGACCAGGAAGCTCGCCTCATTGATGAAGAATATCGAGATGGAAGGCCCTGAAGGAGAGGTCGAGATCTTCAAGGCTGCTGCCGACCCCTGCCGACTCAGGATTCTGAAGCTGCTCAAAGAAGGAGAGCTCTGTGTCTGTGAGATTATGACTGCCCTTAAAAAGCCCCAATCCTCCACCTCCCACCATTTGTCCATCTTGAGAGAAGCAGGACTTGTCAAAGAGCGCAGAGACGGCAAATGGTCCTATTACCGGCTTGCAGATGGTGCGGTCGTGGAAATGGTCAAACAGGCCAGAGCGCTAAAGAAAAAGCAATAAAAAATTTTGAAGGAAATTGAAATGTTCTGGAATAACTTAGCTGTAGCGGCGAATTTCTTCGTGGAAATCGCTGTAGAGTTGATCGTTTTATTCATAGGCATAACCTTTCTCGTGGGGCTGATCCAGGAGTACGTGCCCGATGAGACCATAAAGAAGGCACTGGGAGGACAGCATAAAGTCCTGGGCAGCATTCTTGGCGCTGGTTTTGGCGCACTCACGCCATTCTGCTCCTGCTCGACCATACCGATGCTCCTGGGCATGCTCAATGCCGGCGTGCCCTTCGCATCTGCCATGGCATTCTTGTTCGCTTCGCCCTTGCTAAACCCGGTGATAATATCCTTGTTCATCATTCTGATGGGCTGGAAGGTAGCTGCACTCTATTTTGCCGTCACCTTCGTGGGCGCAATTGCCATCGGCCTTTTGCTCGACGCTCTCGGCTTCGCCGACCAGGTGAAATCCGTGGCAGCAGTACGAAGCTGCTGTGACTGCCAGCAGGCAACAGACGCGAGATCGAGAATACAGCGCTCTGCGGGATTCGCATTCGGCCTATTCCGTCAGCTTGTGCCCTATCTCCTTATTGGAGCAGGCATCGGAGCATTCATTCATGGATTCGTTCCTACGGAGATCATCTCACGCTTCGCAGGGCCGGACAATCCCCTGGCTGTTCCTGTGGCCGCCATCATCGGTATTCCTATCTACATCCGGGCGGAGACCATGATCCCCATAGGCCTGGCACTTATCGAGAAAGGCATGAGCGTGGGGGCCGTCCTGGCACTGGTTATCGGCGGAGCTGGGGCGAGCATCCCGGAGCTGACGCTTCTCTCAGCCATATTCGAGAAGAAGCTGCTGGCAGCCTTTGTGCTCACCATCTTTGCAATAGCAGTGGCTGCGGGATATCTGGCCAATATATTGGTGGCTTAGGATAAGAAATGCGGAGATATTTCTGCACAATGATGCTTCTGGCCAAAAATCATAACATACATCGTGCCACAACATTCATATATGCGCATTCTCACATGTTTGAGTAGGAGACGAAAAGCTAAACTGCAATCGCCGAATGCTTGAAAGAATTCGTGCCCTTGCGACTGTAGCTGAAACTAAATGGAAGAGGAGCAAATGAAAATGAACGAAAAAACAAAAGAACTCATTGCCATTGGGGCGTCCTTAGCCGCTCATTGTCAGCCCTGCTTAGTCTTTCACGTTGATAAGGCTAGAAAACTTGGAATCGGAGAAGATGAGATCAATGAAGCCATCACTGTGGGACGCATGATCCGGAAAGGGGCCATGTCGGCCATGGACAGGTTTGCAGAAAGCGTTGTTGCAGCTCCGGAAAACAAATCTTCCCCATGTTGCGACAATGCTGCAGGCAATTGCTGCAGCTAACAATAAGAAGGAGGTAACGCCATGGAAAATGACAAATTGGAGCCGACTTCATCTGCGAATCAGGCGGAAGGCGCACCAGGATGCGGATCGGGGTGCAATTGCGGGGCAACCAAAATCGGCACAAAGGGCAAGGTGATCATATGTCTGGTTGTCGCCATCGCTGCCGCAATCGTTTTGGCGAATAGCGTCATGCAGAAAGCGGAAACCGGAGCTGGTGGGGGACTGAATGCATTCACTGCAAAATCGCTGGTAGCCGCGAAGGCATCACCCCAGACTGATCAGGCAAATTCTTCGCTCTGGGGCAAGCCACTTGAATCTCTCGCCTCTCTCAATGAATTAGCCGTCCAGAAAGATGCGGTCTTCCTTTATCTGCCCGCCAAGGGTCAGAGACCTGATGAGAGTGTCAAGAAGGAAATCGAAGCGGCGGCGGGAAAGGCGCAATCACAGGGTACAAAGATGGCCTTCTTCGTATTGGACGAAAGCTCTGTGGATTATGCCCCGGTGACCAGTCAAGTGCCCGCACCATGCGTACTGGCAATGGTCAATGGGACTGGTAATAGTGTCGCTACGACTAATATAACGGAAGGCAATCTGCTGCAATCCCTGGTGGCGGCATCGCGCCCGTCAAGCTGCAGTCCAGGGGGCTGTGCACTGCCTTGCTGATAAAAAGGAGAGGTCGGATTGGACTGGCTTTTATACCCTGCTGAATGGGCCAAGACAGCGCTTGAACAGGCCGGAATGGGCCCAATGGCATTGCCATTGGCGTTTCTTCTGGGCCTGGCCAGTGCCGTGGCGAGCACCTGTTGCACATTGCCGGTGTTTGGCGCCATCGTCGGATACGCCGGAATGCAAGAGACAAACGATCGACGTTCCAATCTGCTTGGTGCGTTTTTCTTCATGGTCGGCTCGATCATTGCTCTGCTCATTTTAGGGAGCGTCGCCGGGCTGATCGGACAGGTCGCACAAAGCGTCCTTGGAAATTACTGGAAGATCTTTGCGGGAGTTGTCGCCATCATCGTTGGCCTTGGTGCCCTGAATCTCCTTCCTTTCAAGATCCCAGGGATACAGAACAAGGCAGAAAAAGCTCAAAAACGAGGATTTCTGGGGGCAGCAGCAGTCGGACTCATTGTAGGCGGTGCGGTAAGCGTGTGCTCTCTGGGCTGTAACCCTGGGATCTTCATCATCCTGGGAGTTGCCGTATTGCAGGGATATACGCTCTGGATGTTCGGCATCCT
Organism: Methanothrix sp.; assembly: GCA_026394555.1. Taxonomy (GTDB): domain Archaea; phylum Halobacteriota; class Methanosarcinia; order Methanotrichales; family Methanotrichaceae; genus Methanothrix. The sequence goes on along the minus strand of JAPKXZ010000003.1, from coordinate 10,303 downwards.
GGCCGCCTACGCCGTCGGCTTCAGCCTGCCTTTGGCAGCACTAATGCTTGGTGTAACTCTGGGCAAATCAGCTATCGGATTTAGAAAAGCGGACGCTGCGATCCGACTTGTAGCAGGAGTCGTTTTGATCGGAGTGGGATTCTATTTCCTCAGCACGTTTTGAATAAGGGAGTGAAAAGCATGAAAGCAGATGATGCCGGAAAGAAAAATGGACTGCTCGGGTCCATCCTGAAAACTATAACCCAATCTGGCAGTTGTTGCGCCCCAGGAGATGCTTGTTGTAGTCCGAAAAATCCAGCCGTTGAAACCGAATATCATGGAGACAAGAAAATCTGGATAAAAGTTTATGATCCGCCGATGTGCTGCTCCAGTGGCGTCTGCGGGCCGAATGTGAACAGCGCGCTGGTGGAATTTGCCAGTGCATTGAAATCGCTCGTGGAGCACGGGATTGGAGTTGAACGCTGGAACCTTTCCCAGCAACCACAGGCATTTGCGGAAAATTCGCAGGTGAAGGAGCAGTTGACCAAACTCGGCAAGGATGCACTGCCATTAATCTTCATCAACGACGACCTCAAGATAACGGGACGTTATCCAAAGACAGAAGAGCTATTTGCCTTGCTTGGAATTGATGATAAGACTGTGAGACCCGACGTTTGCTGCGCCGAAGGATGCTGCAAATGAAGAAGCTAATCGCAAGCGTTCCCCGATTTCTATTTTTTACCGGAAAGGGTGGTGTCGGGAAAACGTCCATGTCCTGTGTTGTTGCCTATGCGCTGGCCGATCAGGGGAAAAAGGTTTTGTTGATCAGCACCGATCCGGCATCAAACCTGGATGAGGTGCTGGAAACACCTCTTACCGGTCAGCCTACACAGATCAATGACCAGCCCGGTCTGTGGGCTATGAACATCGATCCGGTCCAGGCTGCCGCAGAATATCGAGAAAGGATCGTGGGACCTTACCGGGGTGTATTGCCGGACGTAGCCGTGCAATCCATCGAAGAACAATTATCAGGAGCCTGTACGGTTGAGATCGCCGCCTTCAATGAATTCACCCGGTTCATAGGCGATGACAGCGCCGCCAGGGACTACGACCATGTTGTCCTCGATACAGCGCCCACGGGCCACACCTTAAGATTGCTCAGCCTGCCTGCGGCATGGAACGATTTCGTGATCGCTAATATCAGCGGCAGCTCCTGCCTAGGTCCTCTTTCCGGCCTCAAGGATCAACGTCTTGTTTATGAGGCAGCGGTGAAGTCGCTCACAGATTCTCAAAAGACGCTTCTTATCCTGGTTGCCCGAGCCGAAGAGATCACGCTCAGAGAAGCTGCTCGCGCCAGTGCGGAACTCTATGCAATAGGAATGAGGAATCAGCGCCTGATTATCAATGGTCTTTTTCAAACCATATCATTGGACCCTGTCGCCAAAGCCTTTTCCCGCAAGGCCGAAGCGGCCTTAGCCTCTATGCCGGAAAGGCTGGCACGGCTGCCACGTACCATAGTCGGCTTTAATCCACAGGGTTTGACGGGTCTCAAAGCCATTCGGGAAAACATTCGCTGCAAACCTGTCATCAGCGACCCGGATATTGTGAAGAAACTGCGAATCGGCAGCAACCGTCTCCTGACTCAGACAGGAAGATGGGAAAAACTGCTGGACAGCCTGGAGGAGCGCGGCACGGGACTCATTATGACCATGGGCAAAGGCGGCGTCGGGAAGACCTCTGTGGCTGTGGCCATAGCTATAGAACTGGCCGGTCGCGGGCATACGGTTCATCTGTCCACCACCGATCCCGCTGCGCACATTCAGGATATGCTGGACCGGCCGTACCTCAATCTTCAGGTCAGTCGAATTGATCCCAAAGAAGAAAACCGCAAGTATGTCGAGAGCGTTCTGAAAGAGAAAAAAGGAACGTTGTCTGATGAAGACATGGCTCTGCTGGAGGAAGAACTTCGCTCTCCTTGTATCGAAGAGATCGCTGTCTTTCGGGCATTTGCCAACGTCGTCGCCCTGGGGAAAGATCACTTCGTGTGGCCGGTCGGAGCGGTATCCAGCAGTGCTGGATACCGCTCCGACCGGCCACACCTTGCTCCTGCTGGATGCCACAAAATCCTATCACCGAGAAGTGGCAAAGAATTCGGATGGTGTTTCCGAAGACGTGAAAGAACTTCTGCCACGCTTACGTGATCCGGAATTTACCAAAATTCTTTTGGTGACGCTGCTGGAGGCGACCCCGGTCCACGAGGCGGCGCGCCTGCAGGACGATCTGCGACGGGCGCAAATTGAGCCATTTGCCTGGATCATCAACCAGAGTTTCGCCTTGTCCGGAACCACCGACCCGCTTCTTGCAACTCGGGGTGTTAATGAATTGAAATACATTGATGAAGTCGCTTCAAAGCTGGCTGACAATGTGGTCATTTTACCATGGCGGCCAGGTGGAATCAAAGGTATGGAACAACTGCAGTGCTATCGTGAGCCCGTTTAGCAGGAAAATCGAAGAGCTTCTGCGATTCGCAGTTTTTGAAATCGGATTTTAATTTTATAATTTTTAAAGAAAGATTGTGGGGGTACATGTAGTGATTGGAATTACAATGTTAAAAATCATGCGTGGACATGATACCGAAGTCTATCGTTTCCTTAAGGATATGAAATATGTGAAAGAGGTGTACCACGTATTGGGTGAGTTTCCTCTTTTTGTGATAATACAAGTGGAGGACCAGTTTACTTTGAATCGTCTCATTGATACGATTAAGGAGATCCCTAATGTGACCGGGATTTGGCATATTCTAGTTTCTAACGACAATAATCCATCAAGATCTAGAACGGGATTTTCAGAAATGAATGGATCTGCATTGGGCTAGAGCTAATCAGCCCATCATATTTATTCTATTTCGCTCTTTTACTAGATCCCAATAATATTTTATGGAATATATACAGCCGATCAAAATTACTATGCCGGAATGTGCTGCATTGAAATACAGCGTCTCTGCCTTGGCTCCGGAAAAGAGAGAAAGCCAGAATATCGGGCAAAATACACCTATGAGCGCGATGCCCAGTCCAGATTTTACATGGCCCAGTAAATACCGTTCTCGGTCGGTGATATCTTCTTTGGCATAATCGCCCCTGGCAAATCGAATAGCCTTTTTGGCAAATATGGTGTAGGGGCAGTATGAACCGAGCGAAGAGCAATAGCGAAAGATTTTCCTCATGGTCCTGTTATCCCTCATTTTTTGAATCATCTGCATAATCACTGGTAACCAAGCTGCTTGGCTCGTGAAAAAGCTTCCTTCGCATCTGCATCGCGATGAAGCGCCTTAAGCGTCTTGCCTTTATCGTTCCAGGCTCCAGCCAATTGAGGATCAAGTTAGAGCGCCATTTCATAAGCCTTGATAGATTCGTTGTACCTGCCCAGATCAGAGAGAACACCGCCCTTGTTGCTCCAGACTATTGCATTTTTAGGATTGATCTCTATGACTCTGTCAAAGGATTCTATGGACTCATTGAGCAGACTCGTTGCAGGTTCTATTTTTTGCCTGATCCACCATATTAGACAGCTCCGCGAATAATGACTCTCTAAGAATTTCGAATAGATTCGCTTCTACTTTACTCCCAGGCTCTGCAAGGGTATAATATATCCACAAACCTTCCCGCCTTGACTTTAATAGTCCTGCACGACGTAAGATAGCGAGGTGCCGGGAAGCCTTTGTCTGCGAGATGCCCAGGGCGGCCTCGATTTGACAGACGCAATACTCCCTCTTGTAAAGTAAGACTACTAGCCGCAGCCGCGTTTCGTCGGAAAGTGCCTTAAATAGCTCAACATATTGTTCCGTTTGGTTCATCCAACAACATGCTAATATGTGCATATATGAAGTTTTTGGCGTTTGAAAAAGCCTTCTCTGCTGCATTCCAGATGCGAAATACCAGCAGATGACCAGGGAGCCGGACCCGGTCCCTGGGATTATCTCCCGAAGGTTTGAGAGATCCATTCCTTTATCTCGTCTCTGATCTGCCGGAAGACCTCAAGCTGCTCTTCTTCTGATCCAGCAGCAGCGGCAGGGTCCTCAAAGCTTCTGTGGATGACCTCTCTTGCTCTGGGATTCTTGCTGGGAAGTTCGAGCTGCGTGCTACAGATAGGACAGGCTTGTTTGGCCCGGTCGCAAACTGTGACCGCCAGGTCGAATATTGTATCCTGAAATTCTTGGGACGATTTGGAGCGCTGCGCGGAGATATCAATGTCGATTTCCAGCATGGCCCGCACAGCACGAGGATCGAGCGAGGTGGCGACAACGCCGGCGCTGTAAGCCTCATATCGATCACCGTGCATGGCCCGCAAGAGGCCCTCCGCCATCTGGGAGCGAGCGGAGTTGTGGGTGCAGAGAAATAGCACCTTTTTCTTGTCCTGATCCATCGCAGTTGATGTCATCTTATGTCTCAATGCTCATCATAATAGATCAGCATTTTGATCGATGATATTGGAGCAAGGTTACATTGAAATCCTCTGCAAGCTTTTTTGTTGAAGATGATCCAAGACGAGATGGAACGAACCGAGATTTTGCAGGAGATAGAAGCGCTCTGCATCATGCATGAGACGATCAGCCGGTCTTCGGAGTGCCGGGATTTCAACCACCGCGCAGCCCTGCTGCTACAGAGGCTGGAAGATGCTGGATACAGTAGGCTGGCGGATCGGGCTATGAGTCTTCTGGCTGCCTGCAACCCTAAGGATCTCTCGCAGTGCGACAGCATCCAACAGGCCAAGGAGACTCTGGTGAGATTGAGAGAAATGGCTAAGGAAAACCCCCAAAAAATACAAAGTTGAAGCGAATCTAGCCTAAGGCAGATCCACATATTTCTGATAATCCCATTTTAGCTTCTGATAGATTATCGTCATTCGAAACAAGAATATGCCAAATCCCGGTCACATTGGATATCTCCCGAATCGCATCGATGTGAAGACCCAAATTAAACGGGTCCCTTGCTTGCATTATCACAAAAAGAGGGAACTCGCCCAATATGCGATATACCTCTTTCACGCACTTCATATTCTTAAGGACGCGATAAACTTCCGCATCACGTTCATGCATAACTTTTAACATTGTTATTCCAATTACAATAAGTATTCCCCCACAATTTTTTTCGAATACCTGGCAGCTATCTGCAGGGTATTTTGGTTCTAAAAAATGGTGACTAATGGCATATGTCTTTGCCATTCTTTCACCTTGTTTCGCTATTACCATAGCTTAAACCCTAAATATCTCACCGCATAGATCAGCCCGATCACGATCACCGCCACCCCGAAGACCTTGGTGACGTACTTACCGGCAGAGATGTACTTCTCGCCGATCTGCCCGCCCACTGCCCTAGAAAATGTCGCGATAGGAATCACAGGGACGCCGTGGCCGACGCCGAAGACGAAGAGCATCAGGCCACCCGCCAGGGGGGTTACATCCTGGGAGATGAGCCAGATGAGCACGGGAAAGACCAGGGATACGGCACAGGGAGCCCAGCCCAGGGCAAAGAATACGCCCAAAGTGAAGGCGCCAATGAAGGCCGAGTACTGGAAGAGGCCCATGGAGAAATGAACCAGCCTTTCCATGATGCCCTTCTTCTCCGCACAGTCACCGGGAATGGCATCGGAATGATTCCTGCGCAAAGAGAGGCGCTGGCGCACCGGCTCGATTATTTCCCCAATGGGCTTGATGATATTGATGCCCAGGATTACCATCAGCAGCCCAGCGGCCAGGTCGAAGAAACGGGCCTGACGAATGAAGACGCCGATGTCGGAGAGGAACAGCCCCACCACAAAGAAGACCATGGCCATGCCTAAAGTGAAGGCCACTCCGATCATGAAGCCCTCCTTGGATGCCGAGGCTGACTTCTTAAGGTACTCCTCCTTCCGGCGGGCCGTCATGACGTAGGAGAACATGGCCAGCAGCAGGGCTACCGAGCAGGGAGAAAGGGAGGTTACAATTCCTAAGCCAAACATGCCCAGGTAGTTTACGCCTTTGGTGGACGCCACCCCCTTGAATCCGGAGGCCTCACCACGCTCCAGGCCTGACAGATCGCGGGATAGATTCTCAGCGCTCTGGATGCCGTCTATCTCTCCCTTGCCCAGCTGATAGACGTGGTAGAGGCCGGCTACCTTTCCAACTTTATCGATCAAGATCAGGGTAGGGTTGGCAAAGCCGCCCTCCAGAGTGGAGTAGTCGATGTACTTGCCCGTGAGAGGATAGGGCTCAAAATCCTCAATCCAGGGCCAGGTTACATTGATGTTCCACCAGGCTTTGGCCAGGGTGGGCCCGTCTTTAGAGTAGGGATTTTTCCGGACGTTGAGGGTTATGATATTAATGCCTGGATCTTTCTTCGAGAGCAGGGAAAGCTGGCTGGTCTGAGCGTTTAGAGCATGCTCGCACTCCCGGCAGAGGGGATTTTCAATGTTGGTGATGTGCAGAAGGACGACCTCGCCCCGATAGTCGCTTAGAGATATATCTTTCCCATTCTGGTCCACTGCCTGAAAATTGGGAGCCATAGCCTCCTGAGATAGGCCAGAGGACGAGCACATGAAGAAGATAGAAATTAAGATGGCAAAAATAGTGATTGACCCCGATATCAGGGATTTTTTACTTTTTATTGACATGGCAACAATCCCTTATCTGAGGTCTGCCTTTACGGGTTCCAGTTTGCGGAGTTTTCATCATAGTGGCTTAGCGCATCCTCCACATATTTTTTGACCCAGTCGTCGCCCGTGACCACATCTGTGCTATGCCAGACCGGCACAACTTTTCCTTCTGAGTTGGGGGCCAAAGTTACCAAGACGGTCAAAGGCACATACATAGTGCCGCCGTTGGGATCATAGATCTGCAGTGCTTCCTCGGACCTGGCATCACTACCATCGGCGCCTATCTCGAAATATGTGATCTGGCCATTGAATTCATCGGTTATATTCTTCACGGCCTCGGTCTGAGGCGTACAATAACTGCACGACTTGTGCACATAAATCAGCACAGGCTTAGATTTAAGGGCGTCCAAAACCCAGGATGGATGATTGACATCGCCGCCGGCGCCTGAGGACTGGTCAGGATAAGCCGTCCACCAGTCATCATTTCCAGATCCTACAGAAGATTCAGCTCCCATGGCGTTAATGCCGGATGCCAAAAGGATGATCGCAATCAAAGATGATATTTTCTTAATTTTGTCCATTGAATACACTCTCCACGTTGCTTGATGTTCTTTTCCACACTCGTTCCCAATGCCGATAGCATCGACATTATTGGATATAAGCCTTTCGACTTTATGATCAATAGAGCCATACATAAAAAAAATATTGGCTTAAATCTCTTCAAATCAACTATATTTCAAAGAGCGTATGTGTTATCAATTGTTAATTTCGATTCGCTTGTTTTGTAAATTTATATATCAAATTTATTATATTTAATTAAAGACAGATGTCGTACTTGGATTTAACTGTATGACGGGAAAATCTTATATATTGAAATAACTGGATATGGATGTCCAGACAACCCTGCAGTTGGGTCGAATTTAGAAGTTAAAGGTGAATGAGCAAAATGAGCCCAGTTCAATGCGAAATTTGCAATAGTGAGGTAGAATCCCTCTTCATAGTCCGTCATAAAGAGAGAGGGAGAATAAGGATATGCGAAGTTTGTTTGAAGAAAGAAGCGCATAGCCTCCTGGCTCAAAAGAGTTGCGGTTGCTGCTAAGTGGGGATCATTACATGGCATGTATTCCAAAAGAGGCTGTCAGCAGGATGACGCGGCTGATTGGAGATGCCGATAAGGCCGAGTGCAAAGTCAATAAGCTGCGCTCCATTACAAGCAAGCTGGACGAGAGGGAGATCGAAGTTGAGGCTGAAATATTCAAGGCATTGGCCGATCCCTGCCGCCTCAAGATCCTGTCGCTTCTGCGGGAAGGCGAGCTATGCGTCTGCGAGATCATGGTCGGCGTGGACCGACCGCAATCCAGCACTTCTCACCATCTCTCTATCCTCAAGGATGCGGGGCTCATCAAAGAACGCAAGGACGGAAGATGGTCCAGATACCGGCTGTCCGAAGGCGCTGTAATAGATATGCTCAATTTAGTGAAGCTTATGAATGAAGCTAAAGTCTGAGAGAGGCAACAATCAATGACAAAATTCAATGCAATTGGAATTCTGATACTTTCCTTGATAGCTTTTGCTCCCGTGGTGGACGCAGGCTGCAGTTGCAGTGGTGGCACCTGGGATCCGAGCGGTTTCCTGAACTCTGAGATTGGCACAGTCTTGCCAGGCAGCGCCGGAGATAGCGCTGCGGGAAATTCTGGGAGCGGCACTGCCGGCACGCAAAAATCGTTCGATAGAGGGGCATCTTTTCCGAATGGTGCGATCCTCAAGGCTATGAAGAGCGTTTCCAGCTCAGATGTGGTAATGGACGTGTCCAACACAGATAGCTATTCTACATCTCACATTAATAATGCCATTCACATTCCCAGCAAAGCCTTCCTTAACGGCGAAGGCAACCTTAAGACCGATGAAGAACTTGCCAAGGTCCTGGGAGATGCCGGTGTCTCCAGAGACGATTCCATAGTTCTATACGCCGGCAAAGAGAGCTCTGGCGAGGCTGAATTTGCCTTCTTGGTGCTGCGCTACCTGGGACAAAAGGATGTGAGGCTCCTGGATGGAAGTCTGGGCGACTGGAAAGCTGCCGGCCTGCCTGAAGAGACTTCAGAGAATATATTGCCGGGCACGGAATATGGGCCGATGGTCAAGCCACAGGTAATAGCTGAATACCAATACGTGAAGTCTGGCCAGGCTCAGGTCATAGACGTCCGGCCGTTCGTCGAGTTTGGCAAAGGCCGCATACCTGGTTCTATCGCACTGGATCCAGCTAATGTGATTAAAGGGGACAAGATCAAAACCGGTACGGATTTGGGCATGGTGTTCAGCAGGCTGGACAAAGAAAAGCCGATTGTGGTCTATTCCGATGATTACAGCCGGTCTGCTCTGGTCTGGTATGCCTTGCAGCTCATGGGATATGAGGCGAGCATTTATACCTGGGAGGACTGGAAGGCGCACAAGGCTACGGACGTGCCGGCTGGTACCACTCCAGCCGGGGGGGATGCTGTCGCCTCGAAGTACACAAAGCTGGGCACGACATAATTTAATACAACGGGAGTGCGGAGGGTCACGAATTACCCATCCTTTAGGTTGGGGATGAAGTGAACCCTCGCCCGGATTTCATGTTTTCTTGATATTGATTAACAAGGCTATCATGCAGCCGAACGCAAATATGCAATTATTCTGATAAGCATATCCAGGAAACCGAAGGTTCGGATGTTCCTGAAATCCGGTCAACCTGGGCGCGCGACCCGAAGCATACCCCATCCCTTTAGGGTGGGATGGCCGCGCGCAGTTTGATTTTTTATCAATGGAGGGAGGAGTTAAATGTCAAATGGTGTCAGTAAGGGCCTGGATTTCTTATCCCGCTACCTCACTATCTGGATCTTTGTAGCCATGTTCCTCGGCGTGGACGTGGGCTACTATGCTCTCGGAATTACCAGGTTCATCTTAAGACTGCAAATCGGCACAACATCAATACCTATCGCCATCGGCCTGATTCTCATGATGTACCCGCCCCTGGCCAAGGCAAAGTATGAAGAACTGGGAAGGGTTTTCGAAGACCGAAAGGTTCTCAGTCTTTCCCTGATACAAAACTGGATCATTGGTCCTATCCTGATGTTTGAATTGGCAGTAATCTTCCTCAGAGATTATCCTCATCTCATGTACGGCATAATTCTCATTGGTCTGGCTCGCTGCATCGCCATGGTCATCGTCTGGAATGAGCTGGCTCGCGGCTGCACCGAGTACTGCGCCGCCCTGGTGGGGTTAAACTCAGTATTTCAGGTGCTGTTTTATTCCGTTTACGCCTATGTTTTTATCACGGTGCTGTCGGCTGCTCTAGGCATAGCTGAGGGAATGCTGGTCAATGTAACAATTGCCCAGATTGCACAGAGCGTTTTCATTTATCTGGGCATACCTTTCCTGGCCGGCATAATCACCAGATTCAGCCTGATCAAGGCCAGAGGAAGAGTCTGGTACGAGAGTGATTTCATACCTAAAATATCGCCCCTGACGCTCATTGCCCTGCTCTTTACCATTGTGGTGATGTTCTCTCTGAAGAGGGACTACATCATCCAGCTTCCCCTGGATGTGGTGCGGGTGGCCGTGCCTCTGGTCATTTACTTCCTGCTCATGTTCTTTGTCAGCTTCTTCATGGCTTACAAGCTGGGAGTTAACTACGAGAACACGGCTGCTCTCTCCT
>JAPKXZ010000064.1 GCA_026394555.1 Methanothrix sp. | reverse complement strand
TCTCCAAATACACATATTTTAATGAAGCGATTGTCAAAAGCCATGACTGCGCTTTAAATATACTTTATTATAGAAAAGATGGATATTCAAAATCCTGGGTGGATAAATTTTTAGTGTAAAAAGTTAGGAGAATAACTATAGTTTTAAGGCACATATATTGATAGGTGAAATAGACTATGCTGTGGAACCTTGTGAAGAAGATTATAAAAATACACCTTCTCGTGATTGGCTTGATAGCTCTTCTGTGTTTCGTGAAAAAGAAGCATCACTGCTGCTGTCACAACGAGAAAGAATAAACAACCATTTTTACCGGCTAGGAAGAGGCTTAATCCTCTTCTCATCCGTGGCGCTAAGCTTATGTTATCTCTTTACCTATTACCAAAGACGGCAGGAGATACAAATGGACGATAATAAGTTGATGAATTATATAGAGCGGTTGCGATTAGATGACGCGCCCATCGGAAAAGAGGCAGACCGCATTGAACTTTTGCAGGCAGTTGATGAGCTTGATAATCTGATCGAGGCAGAATATAAGAAACCGGAAAGCGATAGGCAAGATGGAGTGATAAAGTATTTTACTGTTGGTCTTATGACACGGTTTGATCAATATTTTGCAGAAGATCGCTAGCAGGAGAATGATAGATATTTGGCGGTATTTCCGCTATTTTCTTTTCTGCGCCAAGCATGGCTGGTCAGCTCTCGGAGAAGATCACGCCGGCACTACCACCAAGCCAGGAAGAGGCCAAAAAAAGGGATGGTGGCAGTTCTGGAGATGACCGACGACATACTAAGTTAAAACGGTAAAGATTTTCCTAATCCCATTCTTATGTAATCCTGTATTACGTAATCAGCAAATTCACCTTTCCACATCGCGAATCCAACGTAATCTTTAGCTGCAACAATATATATCGTTCCCAGGTCACGTGGGATATCAAATGTATATATGCCTTTGCTGTCTGTTTCGCCTTCAATTTGAACAGAACCGGTTCTAACCGTCACAGTTGCACCAGATACAGGCTGATTAGTAGTGCTATCATATGCGTATACATCAAATAGAATCGCAGATACAGTACTAACTTGCAAGCCCATCACTAAAATAATAATTGTTAGTTTAGCTAGAAAGCCGTTATTCATGATATCCCTCTTTTTTAGTGATTGGCTCTATTTCTAAACAAATAAGACTTACTGTCGATAATGGTCGTTATGGCGGTTTATTCAGGGATGAGACCCTACATTCGCGGTAGAATTGAAGGATAACGAATATAAACTTAACTAACTTATTGGAAACGGATGAATACCAATAAAACTGGTGGGGAATTTATGAAAATAGTTGCACTATTGGCATTATTACTGCTGCCAATGATTTTGTTTAGCTGCGCAACAGCTGAAAGAGAACACGTTCAATCTGGGCAATTTGATATATCCTTTGAAATGAATAAAGCCCATGAAGTAGGATATATTGATAATGTGACAAAAATAAAAACATCTGAAGGCTATACCGAGATAGAAATTCTCAAAGATGAATCTGGATTATCCTCATCTCAATTCGATCAAATGTTGGTAAAACTATTTGGTTTGGCCGGGGCCAAAGTTGAAAATTTGCGTATAGACGGGAAAGATGGTAAAGTGGCACCTGGGAAAACAGGGGGTTATGCAGTATTTTACAGGCCCGTGGATGGATATTATGCCATCATTGAGTGTAGTTTACCGCCGATGGATACCACCTTCTTCCTAAATAGCCTCCAAATAGAGCAGAAGAGTTATGTTCAAAGCGTAATTGTGCATCCAGGTAGTGATAGTCTTACGGATAATCAAACCAATCAGGAAGATCCAATTCGTGCTGCCCAAATCGAGATCGAAAAATTGCACCATTATGGGTACAGTGGAATTAGTCTAAGCCAATATTGGAATTCAATTGGCGATGCTCTACGAGAGCAAAAGAATACTGCTGCGGCTATGGACGCCTATGAAAAGGTCCTTCGGTTTGATCCATCAAATTCTCACGCAAGTTTCTTCAGAGGAGGATTGGCCGCAATGGCATAAAGCCCAAATTTTGGCACTCGGTGAAGGCAGGATAAGCCCTTGGATGGATGAAGCGAAGGGACTATGTTGGATTGGTCAAACCGGGAGATCACTTCGCCCAAGATCACAAACGACAAACAAGAATAATTGCTTTATGGCCCGGAAGAGGTCCAAGCAACTTGGGGCGTAGCATGGGACTCCGGGCCGATTGGATATAGAGCGGCGGTGTTTATGAAGGCCGCAGGATGGCAGGCCAGGGCCAAGGAAATTAAAATTTGAAACTTGAATCGGTATAAAAAATAGAAAGATTTATATCCATTTTAATCTATGTTATAGAGGTATGTCAAAATCCTCAGACGAGATAACGGCGGGAAGAGAAAGTAAGAAGGCCCAAGCAGATCAAAAAGATGCCGACAAAAAAGTGACGATCAGTAAAGAAACGGCGAGTAAATCCGTATAAAATCGTTTCATTTGGCAACGGGTTACCAGGAATATCTATACAGCTAAAGAATTAAATATTTAGCTGAAAATCAGCGCGGCTTATTCGCCTCCACTTCCAGGCGCATCATCTGCACGTGAGCCTGGCCTTTCTCATCCAGAGGATACCTCTCCAGATACCTTCCTGCGATCTCCCTTACGAACTCGTCCCTCAGATGGACGGGCAGCCTTTCTGTGTAGGGTAGCCAGGTATTCCTGATGATGCCCACCAGGCCCGCCTGACCCGAATGGATCATGTCCTTGGCAACCAGCTCAACCCTCAGGGGCCGCAGGCCCGCCTCCGCCAGCCAGACCCTGTAATCTTCCGGCCCGTAGAAGTGGTAAGGAAAGGAAAATCCGGAGAAGTACTTCTTCCAGGACGCCCTTGTGGTAAGATCATCGGTAAGGTCCAGGATCCGGGCGGCGTTTCCCCGTCCCCCGCACTGCATGAGAAAGCGACCGTCCGGCACCAGGCTCTGCCGGACGGCTTTCAGGACGGACAGATGATCTTTAACCCAGTGCAGGCAAGCAAAAGACACCACCAGATCAAATTCCTCAATAAAGTGCAACTCTGAGGCATTGCCCACCCGAAAAGAGAGATTAGAATGATCTACATGCTGGCCGGCAGCAAAGCTGATCATCTCCGGGGAGAGGTCTATTCCCAGAACACAGCCATTCGGCACCAGGCCGGCCAGGTGAGCCGTGATCCGGCCGTCTCCGCATCCAATATCCAGAATTCTTTCCTCGCCTTCCAGCTTCAGATCGGCAATTAGAGCCATGGCCCAATTGTACTGGGCCGATGAGCTCTTCTGATAATCAGCCGGGTCCCATTTATGCATTTTAGGGGTGTTCATCATCGCCCTTAATCTGCACGTGCGTCTCTTTCTTGCGGGTCAAGCCCTCCAAGAGCTTTGGCACGGCCTCTGCCACGTGCTCTATTAACGTGTGTTGGGCCTCTTTCAGCCGTTCTACTCGCACACCATCCTGGTCGATTATTATCACGGCAACAGGCTTCATGCCTAGTGCGCCGCCACCTCCGCCCGGATTATCCGCCTTTCCTGAGCTTGAACCTGCGCCAAAGCCCATGCCCACGCTCATCAGGGGGATAACGGTCTTGCCCTCCACGGTGACCGGATCGCCTACGCAAGTCCTAGCGGATAGGGCTTTTTGCATCTCTTCAGTTATGGTTTTCAGTATATCGGTAAGTTCTTGCATCCTCTCACTCCCTGCCAATTGTTTCACACTCCTGGTAATAATAGTCAGGGATGGGTAAAAAAGCTTTCTTCTTCTCCTTGAACTTTATCAGGGCGGTGAGAAGGTCATTGTAAGGTGTAGAGATACCATAAGCCCGGGCATACTGGGAGATGGCCCCGTTCAAGGCATCGATCTCCGTTTGCCGTCCCAGCAAAATATCCTGCAGCATGCTGGCCCGGTGGCCTGCCGTGGGGGGAAGCTGCCTTTCCAGCAGATAATGGTAATACTCATCTGCATCCTGATAAGGGACCGCTACCCCTTTAGCCTTCATCACGAGAAAGATCTCTTCAATTATGACCTTAATGATGCCTCTTGTCTCTGCATTTTCCCCCAATTTTCCATAAGCCACTTCGAGCAATGCGCCCAGCGGGTTCAAGGAGCAGTTGTAGAGCACCTTTCCCCAGATGGCCCCCCAAATGTCATCCTTGCTCACAATTCTGCAGGGAATGCCGGAGAGGGAGAGATCCGACTGCAATGCCTCTAAAAGCCGCTGGTTCACAGGCAGAAATGGCTCGCCTAAAAGGACGTCGTCGGCGTTGACGGTGACCTTAGCGTGGCCCGGATCAATGATCTCGGCGCCAAAGATGACCCGCCCACCCACCGTGCGATCTTCTCCCACCTGACGGGCGATGGCCTCCCAGTTGTTCAGGCCGTTTTGCATGGAGACCATGATGCCGTCCTCTTTGAGCAAAGATGCAGCATCAATCGCTGCTGCATCGGTGTCCTTTGATTTTACACAGAGCAGGATGATGGAAAATTGCTTTTTCAAAAGCAGGGTGGAAAGAATCTCGGTCTCTTGCACCGGAACAATGTGTTCTCCCCAGATACCCGTGATCCTCAATCCCTTCTCGGAAATCGCCTGAAAATGCTCGCCTCTGCCGGTGTAGGTCACACGGCGACCGATTTTGTGCAGAAATGCGCCTAGAACGCTGCCTATGGCTCCTGCACCGTAGATGAGATAGTCCGGGCTTATGCCTGGTTTCATAAAGAGGGAGAGGATTTGGCCCCTTAAGAGGGTTTCGAAAAGCAAAAATTTAAATATTTTCGAGACACAAGAAGACTACTCCGTAGTTTACGACAAGGAACTGGGCTTATTCTGTTATGCCCTCCAAAAGGATGGTGCCTTTTTCTCCAGCAAACTCCCCCTCAGTAAGAGCCCGCCCCCGGATCTGGAAAAACATCTGCAAGAGGAGGGCAGCGTTCGCCTGGCCAAAGCAGAGCAGAACGCCAAAAGAAAGTGATAAGCAGTATCTATGAATGAGTTGAGATCAGGTGGTCAGGTTTGTCCCGACCTCAATTTTGCAAGATCCTTTTGCATATCGACACTCATTTTGGCGTTATCAAGTTTTGAACTCGCAATCATGGGGAGTATCAGGTCATCATACTTTATCCCCACGAGATTCGCTCCACTCATATCAACATTCACCAGTGCGGTCTTATTTAAATCTACATTCCTCAGATCTGCCCCGGAAAGGTTTACATTTTCCAGGAAGACCGCATTAAATTTGGCATTTCGGAGGTCTGCGCCCTGAAGATCAACCTCATTAAGTATCATCCAATTCAAGCTTGCTGATCTCAACACAGCTCTCTGCATAACCGTCCCCCTTAAGTTCATGGATTCCAGGTTACATCCGGCCATGTCTGCCCCGGATAAGTTAGCCTCATCCAGATCTGCTTTAACGATCTGGACACCCCCAAGATCCGCCCCCGACATATCTGCACCGCTAAGATCTGCATTGTCCAATTTTGTGTTTCGGAGGTTAGACTCATGCAACTTGGCCCTTGGCAAATATGCCCTGGTGAAGTCCGAGTTGCTGAGATCAGAGTGACTCAGGTCGGCTCCAAATAACTCTGCTCGGGAGAATTGGCAACGCATAAGAGCGCTGCCCGTAAGATTCGCCCAATTTAGTCTGGCACCTACCAGGTTTGCTCCACTCAGATCCGCACCTTTCAGGACGGCAAGGCTAAGATCAGCACCCAGAAGCCTGGCACCCGTCAGACCGGCACCGGTCAGATTGGCTCCACTAAGCAATGCACCGGTAAGATCGGCCTGTTCAAGATAGGAGTTAGATAGATCCGAATCCTCCAAATGCACTCTGGCCAAAATTGCGCCGGTTAGTCTGGCTTCAACAAGTCTAACTCTATGCACTAAGGCATTTTCCAGGTTCGCACCGGTTAGATTCGCCTGGAAAAGATCGGAGTCATCCAAAGAGGAAGCCATAAGATAAGATCCGGAGAGGTCCGCACGGCTCAGGTTTGTACTGGTCAGGTTGGCAAAACCCAATTTTGATTTGACTAGCCTTGAGTCAAAGAAATTCGCTCTCGAACAGCGCGACTCGGATAGATCAGCACCGGAGAGGTCTGCATTGGATATCGTTGCATTAATCAGGTTCGCCCCGACCAGGCTTGCTCCGCTCAGATTGGCTCCAATCATTTGAGATTGCTGGAAGGTGGCCCGGTTCATGAATGCTTTTACGAGACTTGCTCCACCCAGATTTGCGTAACTAATTTTCACAGCCGACAAGCTGGCCTCATTCAGCTTGGCACCAACGAGAGTTGAATTATCCAACATGGCCTGATCCATAAAAGATCCAGATAGATCAGCTCCTGTCAGATTTGAGTCGATCAAGTAATTGATTGGCAAGTAGGCACCTCTGAGATCAGCATGAGAGAGATCGGATCCATGAAGATCAACGGCTGGCATGAATACGCCACTAAGATTGGCTCCGATAAGATTGGCGTTGGAGATGACGGCCTGCACCAAAAAGGATCGACAGAGGTTCGTCCCGCCAAGATCTGATCCCTGCAACTCGGAATGATTCAAGCTGGTTCTTGACAGGTTCATGCCGCTCAGGTTCATGCCCATGAGCAGGGCATGATCTTTGAAAGGATTTTCTTCGATTGCTGACGAAATAATAGATAGAAGAACGAAAAGCAAACACACCCATAAAACTAACCGTATAACAGAAATAGCCATGATAATACTATCTGCACTACTACTATTAATTTTTAATCGGGAGTGAACTCCTCCTAGTAGACAATGAGATAAGCCACACCAATCCAGAAAAAAGGAAAGCGCCTATGATTTAGGCAGCTTGCCCACAACATTTGCTTCGAGATAATACATCGTTTTCAGCTCTTCATCACGAATATTGGGGAATATTGCCAGTTTTTTCTGCATAATCTCCGTTTCTTTCTTGTCTACAAAAGATCGGACATCGCCGGGAACCTGATCTCCAAAAGGCGCCAGCTTTACTCCACCTTCTGCCAGTCCGTACCACCAATCATGCCCAGGGCGGGAATCCCAGGTCCCGTTATGCACAGATTCTACAATATCGGTCATAATGGGCTCCCAGTTCCAGATTGCGCCCGTAAGGTAGACACGAGGAGAGAAACGGCCTACATCTGAGCCGAAAGATATGAAGTAGATATTCATCTCATCCGCAGTTTGACCCGTCGCATCGGAATCGGACCAATGGGTTATGATATCGCATCCTTTGCTAATAAGTGATAAGGCCACGGCCCGCTCTTTTTCTGGGGCATACCAGTCCCCTATCCACTCTACGTACACTTTGGCGTGAGGATTGGAGGATGCGACGCCCCTGGCAAAGGCATTGATGCCGATTATTACCTGGGATGTGGGCAGAGCAGCAACAAAAGCGATTTTTCCCGTCTTGGTCATATTGCCAGCCACGATTCCGGCAAGATACTGCGCCTCATAAATCCTTTCGTAATAAACTCCTGCATTGGGGACTAGCTTTTCCGTCCCACCGCCCCACATGAAAATGACATCCGGATATTTTGGGGCCACTTCTTTGATGGCATCTATGAAGTTGTAGCTGTGACAGAATATCAGCTTAGCTCCATTCTTGGCGTATTCGCTCAATATTTGGGATGCGTCAGGACCGGCGGCATTCTCTCTCTCGGAGAGGTTGACAAAAGATAGCTTCTGGGCCATTTGGGATGCACCTGCATGGGCCTCGTACGTCCAGCCATGGTCCCCCACCGGGCCAAAATCGAGCAACGTCACATTCAGCTCATATTTTCCCGAGGAGTCATTAATGGCTGCACCACCGCCTGCTACAGCCAAGCCAACCAGGAAAAGAGCACAAAGAATTATAATCCACATGCATTTCAATCAGACCATCTCCATCCAACTTCACACGAGTGTATAATTGATTACCCCACAAAAATGATAAAGGTTATTCTCAAAAAAATTGCAGGTCAGGTTATTATCCCTGACCGCAATTTTTCCAGATCCGTTTGCAAATCTGCGCTCATCTTGGCACCATCCAGTTTGGACGCCGCGAAAAACTGTAGCGCTATGGAATCGTACTTGATGCCCTGCAGATTTGCACCCGTAAAATCGGCGTTTTCGAAGGCCGAGGTGTCAAAGACGGCACCACTCAGATCCGCACCGGAAAAGTTGGTGTTATTCATATAGGTCTGGGCAAAACGGGTCTTTTGCAGGTTGGCACCGCTGAAATCTGCATCCAAAAAGTTCAGCAAAATTATGCTGGACGATCTTATGTTCGCCTTGCTCCATACAGTTCCAGTAAGGGTCATGCCATAAAGATAAGATCCCGTGAGGTCCGCGCCCGATAAGTCTGCATCATTTAGAAGTACGTTCGCCAGTCTGACCCCGCTCAATTGGGCATTATGCAGTTTTGCTCCGGTAAGGTCGGCAAAGTCCAGGTTGACGTCCTTCAGAGTGCAGCCGGACAGATTTGCTCTCACCAAATATGCTCGGGTAAAGTCCGAACCGGTCAGATCGGAATTACTGAGGTTGGCTCCAAAGAGTTCCGATCTGGTGAACTGGCAATCGTTGAAACTGCTATCGCCCATATCTACCCAGCTCATTTTGGCACCCATCAGGTTGGTGCGAGTCATATATGCATCTTTCATGAGAGCAAGGCTAAGATCAGCACCAAGAAGCCTGGCACCATTCAGATTAGCGCCGGTTAGATTGCACCCGCCCAGCAATGCGCCGGTAAGATCGGCGTTTTCAAGATTAGAGTTAGAGAGGTCGGAATCTTCCAGATGCGCTCCGGGCAAACTGGCACTTGATAGATCTGCTCCGACAAGTCTAGTTTTGTGCATATTGGCAACTTCGAGATTTGCCCTTGAGAGGTTGGCTTTGGAGAGATCGGAACCCGTAAGACCGGAAGAAGCAAGATATGAACCGGAGAGGTTGGCCCGGCTGAGGTTCGTATCAGTCAGGTTGGCAAACCCAATCCGGGAATTGATTAACCGAGAGCCGACGAACTTTGCGCCATGACAGCGGCTCTCTGAGATATCTGCATTGGTCAGATCGGCATTGGATAGATCCGCATCAATCATGTTAGCCCCAACCAGGTCTGCCCCGGATAGATTGGCACCCATCAGTCGCGAACTACGTAAGTTAGCCCGCCTCAAATAGGCTCGGAATAAGGAGGTTCCGGTAAGATCTGCACTTTGAAGATCGACCGCAGTCAAGTTTGCCTTATCCAGATTTGCTCCGGCTAGAATCGCATTTGGCAAACGCGCCTGGTCCAGATCTGCACCTCGCAGGTCCGCGCCGGTCAGATTCGAGCCGGTGATGTCCGATCCGACCAGAATAGCACCCCTTAGATCGGCAAAAGATAGATCAGATCCATCTAAGTCGGTCTCATCCATGGTTGCTCCCCGGAAGTTGGTTCTAACCAGCCGGGCATCGCCTAATTCGGATCCTTCCAGCACTGATCCGCAAAGGTTCGTCATTTCCAGATTGCAATTTTGTAGCTGGGAGCGGCTCAGGTTGGCCCCGGATAGATTAAGTCCGCTCAGGTTCTTTTCGCTGAGATCAACGCGTGATTGGAATGGCTGGTTAATTATCACGCTATCTGGAGGCAAGCTGGAGATGGGAATGCCATAACGATTCAGCTCAAAATTATCAAACATGTAACGGTTGAAGTTCTCTCTTGCAACAGGGATATTCTTCGCAGGTTCTCCCCTTAAGATGCGGAAGGCAAGATTCGCCGCTTCGCTTCCCTGAGACGCGCCGGTGAGCATCTTTCCCCCTACAACTCCATATCCCAGAAAAAACTCCCATAATGCATAAATTGGAATGGAGCTTGCTCCTTGAATTAGGCTTGTTGCATCTTCATAAGTCAAGATCTTTCCCGTCCGGTCCCTATTAAAGGTCATCTCCAAGATGAGGCTATCATTAGGCAGGGTAGAGACACGCTGCCTGAGTTCCTTTGTCGTGAGGTTGTCAAGGTACTCAAAGGAGACATTGCCCTTGAATTCGGGAATTGCTGCATCCATAATCTCTCGATTGGACTGACCGGTTGTTGTATTATCATTTACAATAGCAATAAGCTTTGTATGGGGATGCAATTTGAGCATCAATGAAATGGTATCTTTGATATCGAATACCTCCATTACGCCTGTTAAATTGCGTTTTCCTCGAAGCATATTATCATCGAAGTTGATAACGCCGCAGAAGACGACTGGCGTATCCGGGAAAATCTCCTCGCTGTTATTAAGCAAGAATTTGAAGGCGTCGGTATCGGTAGAAATGATTACATCGAAGTGCCTCTCTTTGTACTTTTTAAGATACAATGTCTTCAAGTCTGCCAAACGGGTAACATTTGGATCGATTCTCTTTGTGTCCATGAATTCGACGTCGATAACTGCCGAAGGCATATAAATTGCAAATTGATGCTTTATCTCGGAGATAATACTATCATCCCATTTCATCCCAAGATTATAGGAGGCAAGAATTAGAATTTGCTTCGATGTCTTTTCTTCAGCTGCTAAAGAACCCGTAACCAGAAAAGCTATCAGAAGAAATCCGATAATGAATTTTATCAAAGCTTGCATAATTTTAATCTCCTCACCAATTGGTTATTGCTTGCATTACTTATTACTTCTCTTCATTTTTTAAACTTGTTCTTTTATAGAGACGCTACGGTTACATTGGCCAGTCCAGGATATTGACCATTGGGCACCAACACGTAGACGATATCATCTATTTTGACTTCTACGTGGTCTTTCTTAGGAAAGGCATCAAAATCATGTGTGACCAAAAAGAATGCAAGATCCTTCACGCCCATCCGGGAATCTTCATTCTGAGAGATCAACTTCATGAGTGCCGAATTATCGGCCGCCGCGGATGACAAAGTTATATAGGACTGGGATGCGAGAATGATTAATATTATAATTATAATATACAAATTGGCAGTATTATAAAACCCGGTTTTTCTTATCATCGTTTTTCTCCTGGCAACTATCCAACATTATTGTATTCCATGTACATATTTAGTTGTGATGCTCTCAGCACAATTAGCTATTTAAGCCGAAATTTCCATTTAAAAACAATGATCTTCCAGATCCTGGACGCCAACTACACCTATGATTCTGATAGAAATCCACTGGTGCAGCTCTTCGGCCCAACCCCACAGGGAAAAAGCGTTACCTGCCGAGTAGCAGGCTTTCGCCCCTACTTTTATGCAGGCGTGGAGGAAAACTTTAGAAGGAGCGCCCTAGAGGATCTTCGGGCAATGGGACAGGATGTAGAGGAGGTGGAGCGCTTTTTGCCCATCGGCTTTCAGACCACCCCTCAGAAGATGCTCAAGATCACCACTCACGATCCCAAAGAGGTGAGAAGCCTCAGGGAAAGGGCCAAAGAGGTGACCGGCATCAAGGTCGTCTACGAGACGGACATTCTCTTCAAGAACAGGTTTCTTATCGACCGCTCTTTAGGTGGCATGGGATGGGTGGAGGCCCCCATTCCGGAATGGACCGCTGGCGCCGGCGGCGCTGTCGCGGGAACCGCCTACTCTACCTCGGCCCTACCGCCGATACACGTTGAGGCACTGCATCCGGTTTCGCATGAAACCAATGCACCGCTGCGCTTTATGAGCTTTGATATCGAGTGCCTGCCTGATCAGGGGGAGATGCCCAAGGCGGAGAAGTCGCCCGTCATTTTGATCAGCATGGCCTTTGAGCCAAAATATCAGGGTAATAAGGATCTGGTGCTGGTGGGAAAGAGTATTGACTGCCCTCGCTCTGACACCAGAACCTGCCAGGATGAGTACGACCTCTTAGCCCAGTTTGTAGCAATCATTCGTGACTACAATCCGGATATCCTGGCCGGCTACAACTCCAATGAGTTCGATTTTCCCTACCTGCAGGAGAGGTGCAGGCAAAATCACGTGGAGGCGCGAGTGGGCCGGGACAACAACTCCTGGTACATAAGAAAGATCGTAAGCAGAACCGACGTCTCCATTACCGGTCGGGTGGTGGTGGACCTGCTGCCTATTATCCGCTCCTCCTACAGCCTCAAGCAGTACACCCTTCGAAACGCGGCCGCCGAGCTTCTTAGAATGGAGAAGTACGATGTGGACCCCAAAGAGATCGAGGGCCTCTGGGGCGAAAGCGGCGAGGGTCTATCTCGCTTCATCAGCTACTCGCGAAGAGATGCCGTACTGGCTATGCACATGCTCCTCGACCTGCGGCTCATGGACAAGTACATCGCTCTCTCCCGGGCCAGCGGCTCATTGCTGCAGGACGTTGTGAACGGCGGGCAGTCGGGCATGGTGGAGAACTTGCTCATGCGCCGCTTTCGCGAACGTGGCCGGGTGGTGCCGCCCAAGCCCGATGCAGAGGTATCGGATGAGCGCTATGTGGAGAACGAGGGCCTGAAAGGGGGTGCCGTCCTGGTGCCGGAGAAGGGGCTGGTGGAGGACGTTGTTATTTTGGACTACAAGTCCCTTTATCCCACCATTATGATGGCCCATAACCTTTGCTACACAACCGTATTGACACCGGGTTCACCAGAGGTAGACAGTGGTGTGACAAAGATTATAACCGCTCCCTCGGGCGGCAGGTTCGTCTCCCCCCAGGTCTCACCGGGCATCATGCCTGCCGTATTGCGGGAATTGCTCGATGAGAGAACGGCAACCAAAAATCTGATGAAGAAGGCAGGCGAAGACGAGCGCCGCTTTTTGGATGCCAAGCAAAACGCCATGAAGATTCTGCTCAATAGCTTTTACGGTTACTCCGGTTATGCCCGCGCCCGGCTCTACAGCCTGGCACTGGCCAATGCCGTCACCTCATTTGGCAGGGAGAACATTCTGCGCACCCAGAAGATCATTGATGAGATCGGCTCAGCCTACGTGATAGACGGGGAGGTGGTCTTCAAGGATGCTCTGCCCTTCGGAAAGGCGGCAGAGAAATGCTTTGACCTCTTTGTAGTCTATGGGGACACGGACAGCGTCTTTGTGCGACTGCGGCCCGCCGGGCCAGAAACGGGGGCAATCTCGCTCGAAGATGCCGGGCTGATCGGCAGAAAGATTGCAGAAACGGTCACCTCTTCTCTTCCCGCGCCCATGGAGCTGGTCTTTGAGGCCTTCGCAAGGCGAGGCATCTTTTTGGCCAAGAAGCGTTACGCTCTCTGGATCTTTGAGCAGGCGGGCGACGGCTGGAAGGATAAAATCAAGGTAAGGGGCATGGAGACGGTGCGCCGCGACTGGTGCGGCCTGACCTCGAAGACGCTCAAGACCTGCCTGGAGCTGGTCCTCAAAGAAGGCAAGGTGGAGGAGGCAGTAGAGCACGTCCGCTCCGTAGTGCTCCGGCTGCAGAATCTGGATCTCTCTTTGGACCCGTCCTTCCTGGAAGACCTTACTTTAACGCGCCGCTACACCAAAAGCTCCGACTCCTACAAGAACAAGCAGCCGCACATTCAACTGGTGGAGAAGATCCGAGAGCGGGGCGGAACTGTGCCGGGCGTGGGCGACAGGGTGCCCTTTGTCATCGTCCAGGGAAAGAGGGGCAAAAAGAACAAAGAGCTGTTCGTGAACCGGGCGGAGGACCCTTCTTATGTTTTGGAGAAGAACCTGCCGCTGGACACAGAGTACTACGTGGAAAAGCAGATCTTGCCGCCCGTGCTGCGCATCTTCGAAAGCTTTGGGATCACCAGGGACCGGCTCTGCCCGGGAAAGGGGCAGAGCAATCTCTTCAGCTTTTGCGAGGCTCCCAAAGAGCAGAAGCAGAAGTCGCTGTTTGATTTTTAGCACCAGGAATGACATAAATGACACGCCAGCAGAGCGATACAATGGGAATAGCATCGATCGGCTATTACATTCCAGAGAGCACCATCACCAGCAGCGAGATATCGAAACTCTCCGGTATACCACAAGAGGTCTTCAGAGAGAAGATCGGCATGGAAAAAAAGCACATCGCCGCCCCGGATGAGCAGCCCTCGGATATGGGCATTCGCGCCGCCAGGCAGGCTGTCCAAAGGGCGGGGATAGATGCGAGAGAGATTGGAATCATCGCTTATTGCGGTGCCAGCTTTTATGACTACAGTATGTGGTCGCCGGCTGCCAGGATTCAAGCGGCTCTGGGGGCAGATGATTGCTACGCTTTTGAGGTCAAGAACGGCTGCAACGGCGGAAACCTGGGCATCAATTTGTGCAAAAACCTGGCGTTAGGCCATCTGGAAAAGGAGTATGCCCTGGTTGTATGCTCGGAAAAGCTTTCGCCATTCATTGACTATACTGACAAAAGATCACTTTCACTCTTCATGGTTGGGGACGGGGCTGCAGCCGCCCTGCTCAAGAAAGGTGAGGCAAAAAACCAGCTACTTGAATACGCCTCGATAACAGATGGATCAACAGTCGATTGCATTAAAGTTCCACTAGGCGGGACAAAGATGCCCTATGGCCAGACAGCTCACGATAGCCGGAGCAAATACATCTGTGTGGACGACCCCGATTGGCTGGATCGCATCCTATCCCAAACCTACCTGGACAATTATAACAAGGTGATAACAAGAGCCGTACAAACGAGCGGCTACTCGCTAGAGGACATTGATTTTCTCTTCACCAACCAGGTTAAAAGAAGCCTCTCAAGAGATATATTTCAATCCGTGGGCTTGAGCGAGAAAAACACACTGACCTCCATTGAAGATTATGGCCACATGGGCACGGTTGATACCCTCTTCAACCTGGGGCGGGCGATAGAAGAGAGGCGGATAAAGCCGGGCGATCTAATAGTTATCGCAAGCAGTGGTGCGGGATTCACCTGGGCGGCCATGGCGGTGAAGTTTTGCGAGGCAAATGAATGAAGTTCTGGATCGCACAGGTAAGAAAAAAGGAGAACGCGGCATGAGCCATCATTTCCCATTCATTTGCTGAAAAGCGATTTTAACCGCCCGAGATCAATTCCATCTTACTTGATATCCGCCTGGTCAGCCCAGGGTGTTGCAAGTAGTACTGCCAAAAAGATCATTGATAGAAATGTTGTCATTCTCATAAGACATTCCTCTTTTTTCTAATGAAGTTACGCCCATATTAAATAGCATTTCGGTAGCGTGCCTTCATCTAATGGTCCTAATTGGCCATCATATCCCGGCACTTTTGCCTTCTTCGCGCCCTTCACACCCGCGGCCGGCAGCAGCTTCTTGGCGACGGCTCCGGCGGCGACGCGGCCCACCGTCTCCCGCGCCGAGGCCCGGCCCCCGCCCCGGTTGATCACGCCGGCCGTATTTCATCTGGTAAGTATAGTCGGCGTGCCCCGGCCGGGGTTTGTCGCGCAGGAGATCGTAGGCGGAGGAGTTTGCGTCCTTGTTCCAGACGAGCAGAGAGATGGGCGTGCCTGTGGTCCGGCCCTCGAAGACGCCTGACAGTATTTCAACGCGGTCCGCTTCCTGCCGGGCTGTGGAAGCGTGACTCTGGCCGGGACGCCTGCGGTCCAGCTCCTTCTGAATATCTTCCGCAGCCAGGGCCAGGCCGGCCGTCCACAACCACGCCCACAGCCCGACCGTGCGACTCGCCCCAGGTGGTGATGCGAAATATGGTGCCAAAGGTGTTTCCGGACATAATTATGTCTCAGATGCCGACCTTTGCTTTAAGCTTGGAAATCTCGCTTTCTATCCGTTTGAAGCGATCGTCCAGTCTCTCCTTCTGTTCGCCGATCTCCCCAATAATTGCCTCCCGATTCTCGTCCAGCTTGGCAGTTACCTCTTTTCGTGAGGCTCGTATCTCCGAGACTATGTCGGCTCTGGTCTCATCCAGTTTTTCAATTGTTTTGTCCTGCTTCTCAAGCATCCTATCCTGCTTTCTGTCAATGCGCAGGAGCGCTGGGATGCCTTTGTTAAGCTGGTCTGCTGTAAAAAAGTGCAGGAACGCATCCGTAGACATTATCGGCCCACTGTAATCCTCAAAAGCAATGTCTGCGACATCCGAGCCTTCGGGACGATGGGACTGAGCAAACATCTTAAAATCCGCTAATTGCAGCTCATCACCTTCAATAATGGCCACAACAATCTGAATTCCACCATCCGACTCATTTTTGGCAAAGAACCTATCGCAGCCCAGTTCCATAGCCTTTGTGAAAAGAAAAAACCTGTAGCCTACTTCATGAACCTTGCCGCCTTTAATGATGGTCTTGAGCTTCATCAGCATAATTTTATGCCTACTCGTTAATAAGCCCTCCCAACGACTTGACAATCAGCAGTGCGACGCTAAACTTGCGGCGCGGCTCTGGCCGGAACGCCTAGCGGTCCAGTCCCCATCTGAATATCCGCTGCGCAAAGCGTGAGGCTGGACGGGCAGCCGTCCACGACCACGCACACGGCAAGGCCGTGCGACTCGCCCCAGGTGGTGATGCGAAATATGGTGCCAAAGGTGTTGCCGGACATAGTTAAGTCTCAGATGCCTACTTTTGCTTTAAGCTTGAGTATGTCGCTTTCGATCCGCTTCAAGCGATCATAGTGGGTCATACTTTGTTCCCCAATCTCACCGATGATTGCCTCGCGATTCTCGTCCAGTTTGGAAATCACCTCTTCTCGTGATGCTCGTATCTCCGAGACGATGTCGGCTCGGGTCTCCTCTAGTTTCGCAATTGTTGCATCCTGCTTTTCGAGCATCCTATCCTGCTTGCGGTCAATGCGTAACAGTGCAGGAATGCCTTTGTTTAATTGCTCCACCATAGACACACGCATAAAATTTTCAACGGACATTACATAGCCATGATACTCTTCGAAGTACATGTCTGTGACTTCGGCACCTTCCGGATTATTTTCTTTGACAAAGCACTTGAATAGGTCCAGTTGATCTTCATCGCCCTCTACCAAAGCCAAAACCATCTGAAGCCCATTCTGAAATCGGTTGTATGCAGAAAACTGCTGACAACTCAATTCAATAGCTTTGTGGAGCAAAAAGACCCTATAGCCAACCTCATGGACCTTGTGCCCTAAAATCTTAGCCTGCAGCTTCATTTACATATAGTTTGCAGGTAATTAGTTATAAACTCTACTTTGATCACAAAAATTTATCAAGCTTAATCATATATTAATGCTAAAAATTATAAAATCTAATCCCCAAATACGATTCCATGAGAGTTGCCACAGAACAATGCATTGCGTGCTGTAAACCATCTTGAACCATCGGGATAATAGACCTCTAACTCATCTTTTGTTGAGTTTAATTGCCATCCTCTGTAAAACATATTAATGCGTTCTATGATCAATCTATTAGGGCTTTCTATATTGATCTCCAGATCGATAGAGCGAAGTGCATGTCTTATGATAATTTTCGGCCCATTAATCTGAATATCCCAATTAGTCTGAACCCCATGCCACTCATTTTGAACTATCCTCGCGATTTCTTTCCCAAGTTTATTCTGAAACACGGCACTTATCCGAAAAGGTGTACCTGACTCTTCGGGGGCTTCTATTTCAAGGAGTGGTAGTCCATAACCCTCAATGATAATAGGATTGTTTATGAACATATTAGTTCCCAAAATGACTTCCGGTGTTTTAGTTCCAAGATCAAGAGGAAAAAAGGAAAATCCATTTGTAAGACATATTGGGTTTTTGTTGCATACTCTTACGCTGTCTTGAGATAGCAATCCTCCTTTTTCAAGATCATGGCATCTTCCGCAGAGCAGAGTTATACCTCTTGGATCATGCGATTTGGCCTCTTCAAATGGTGGATCGAAGTGATGATATTGATAATAAGCAAATCCACACTTCACACAACCAAAACCACATCGCTTTCTGATATCTCTCTTTGTGGGTTCAGGTATGTCTCTTGAAAGCCCATATCTATTTTTCTGCCCCATCGAATTCCCTCACAAATATTACTGTGAAGAATTACTGTGAAGAGACTGATTTCCAAAGAAAAAAATTTCTGACCCTGGACACTATCACGCCCTCAGCGCCTTCGCAATCAGCGGCGCCACCGACACCGTGCTCACGCCCTTGTCCAGGGTGTCCGTGGCCAGCACCGTCTCCACTCCGGAGCGGTAGAGCTTGAGAATCGCCGATCCGGTCAGGACGGGATGGACGGCCGCCAGAAAGACGCGCCGCGCCCCCTGCTGGCGCAAAAGTGCAATGGCCGTAGCCATGGTTCCGCCCGTGGCAATCATGTCGTCGAAGATAACCACGTCCCTGCCTTTAACGGCCACCTCTTTGGGGGCCATGGAGACCTCCGTTCCGGAGAGGCGGGTCTTTTGCAAATAGTCTGAGTCGCAGCCAAGACAGGCAGCTGCTGTGCGGGCCATGGCTACCGCCCCTTTGTCAGGAGATATGACAACGGTGTCCTTCAGCCCCATGCTGCCTATCCGCTCGGCCAGCAGGCCTGTGGCATCCAGATTCTCGATGGGGCACTGGAAATGGGCCATAATGGAAGGGGCATGAATGTTGACCAGATGGACACGACCGTTCTGCAAAAAGGGATTCAAGGCCGTAGCCACTGCCCGAGCGGTCATAGGCTCGCCCGGCTTGAAGATCTTGTCCTGGCGGGCATAACCGAAGTAGGGTATGACCAAAGAGATACGTCGGTCCCGGCAAATGTCCAGCAGTTGCAGGAGATAGACCAGGTCTTGATCGGTGGGTGTAGACTGAATTATTACGATCTCGTCATCAAGCTGGGTCACAATTTGCGTATACGATTCGCCATCGGGAAATGTCTTGTAATCGCAAAGAGCAAGTGTTTCATTTAATATTGTAGCCACCCGGCCAGCGAGAAGCTGGGAGGCAGGCCCTCCAATTATCATCAAAAACCACCTTTAGCTTCCTACTACCTTCATTCTGACTTTGATGGTGGGCGTGACAATGGCCCCAATGGCCCGCACGTCTCTGCCAATTTCGACATCTTTCAAGAGCTCGAAGAAATTTCCGGCCAGCATCAAAGAACGTATGGGCTTAGCCTCTTCACCCGGCGCAATAAGGAAGGCATTTTTTGCCTCCACCGAGAAGTCGCCGGAGATGGGATTAGCAGTGTGAGCACCGATGAGACCCCCCACCACAAGGCCTTTTGTCTCCGCCAGAAGATCCCGAGCATCAGGGGAGCTGACAATGAGATTTCGGCTTCCCACAGAGGGAACACCCGTGTATCCGGAGCGCACCGCATTGCCCGTGGATGGCACGCCCTCCTTTCCAGCCGTGTAGCTGTCGTAGAGATAGCCCCTTAAAATGCCCTTCTCAATGAGGACCGTCCTTTGGGAAGGCACACCTTCGCCATCAAAGGCCGAGGAGTCCATGCCCCCGGGGAGAAGTCCGTCATCGGTGATCACGAGGCTTTCAGCCGAGATCTTTTCGCCCACTCGTCCTGCAAGAGTGGATCTGCCCTTTTGCACATTGTCGGCAGCAAGAGCGGAAAGCAGGGTATAATCGAGCAGCTCAGCTACAGCCAGGGGCTTTAAGAGCACATCAAAGGTTCCGCTCTCTGCTCGGCAGCCGCCCAGAGAGGAGATAGCCATCTTTGCGGCGGCGCGGCCCACGTCCTCCATTGAGGGCTGATAGCCTCGGGAGCTATAAAACTCGCTGCCTGTGGCCACATCAGTCGCCTTGGCAATAGTTTCCAAAGAGGCATGCATGAGTGTGGAGGTCTCCAGAAGTTCCATCCCCAGTGAGTTAATCACAAAACCGCTGCCGCAAATACAGGCCACACTGCCGGCTACCGGCTCCGCTTCCTTGACGGTCCTGCAGCCGGAAAGCATGCTCTCTGCGATGTCAAGGCATTCCTCGGGGCCGATTTGCTGCAAACGCAAATCGAAGATGCCCTCCGGGCGCACCACCTTTTTAGGTCGGGGAAGAGAGCGCCAGGATTCATCAGCACCTCTGGCCCGAGCGGATACAACGGCGCTCTTGGCCACGAACGGCAAGAGCGACATGTCGCTTGTACTGGAAAATCCCACGCCGCCAGCTATCACCGCCCGAAGCCCCAGGCCGCGATGAAAGCTCTGGCTGGCCAGCTCCACGACATCCCTACGTAGATCAATGTCGACAGAGCGACCAGACATGCCGTAGACTTCCGCCTGCTCCGCTCCCTCTTGCAAGGCTTGAGAGAGGAGCGCATGCCCATAATTCAAGAGAGCGTCGATACTATCCGATGTATCTGAGATCTTCATCCCCGCCGACCGCCTCATAAGGGGCCTGAGCTCGTTCCATCTCCTGCAGCTTGCCTATGATCTTCTCCATCTCCTTGGCCCTCTCCTCCAAAGCCTGCATGCTCACTTCGATACCCAGAATGCCGGAGAGAATGCGCAGAACTTCGGACGCGGCTTTGGGATCGACCAGATAGCCGGAGGTCACCCCCATGAGACAGACGGCATCGATACCCCGCAGGGCTCCCATGCCGAGCAGCAATCCTGAGACACCGATTATGCCACCGCCCGGTTCATTCTCATGAAAGACGACATCCTTTTGTTTCATCTCCTCCACCAGCTCGATACTTGTGGCCGCCCCCATGACGTTTGGCTTGTCCACGAACTGGCCGGTGCCGTAGCCCCCCAGAGCATATATCCTCTTTACATGGAAGCTCTGGGCGATGTCCAGGAAGATGCTGCAAAGCTCGTAATGCCCCTCGTTGGTGGCACTCTGATAGTCGCCTATGAGTATGAGCAGATCCGGCTCATCGTTCTTGCCATGATAGGCATAAATCTCATTTCGGACCTGCTTGATGGTTCCGTCCTCTTTTACCATCACCTGGGGTGGAAAATGGGGCGAGTAGATCTCTATGATCTTCTCTGCCTTGAGCTCTTCCACCATGTGATCGGCTACTAGCTTTCCCACGTGGCCCACGCCCGGCAGACCCTCAACAAGAATTGGGTCCTTAAGGGTTACTTCTTTGATACGGGAAACCAGGGTATCCTTCATTTTGCCTCCTGGCCGAGAGCTCTCCGATACTTGCCGTAAGGATCATCAGGAGAGAATCTGGCGGGCTTAGTAATAGTAGTATGGCCCCCACAGGCGGAGCAGATATCCGTTAGGGTGTAGCGGCCGCATGCCGTACACCTCAGGATTTTGGATCTCATGCCTCTCTAAGGAAAGTGCCTTCTCCGCCGTGCTGTTCTATGTATTTCACCACAGCCTGAGCAGACTTCTTGAGAACAGACTCCGCATGCTTGTAGTCCGGCGCGGTTACATGAATGCGATAGCGTGGCGCTCCAATATATGTGATGAAGAGCGTAGCATCTTTGTCTTTTATGCGCTTGGCCTGCTTGAGGGCCTTCCTGATGACATCCACGCCGTCAGGAGCAGGGGAGGTGATATCCACATAGCCGCTGATATCAACGGAGGGTATCTTGACGTTATCCTTGGAGAGGCTCTCCAGCATCTTCAGGTCTTCTTCCGTCAGGCGCTCATCGGCCAGTGCTTCCACACCGCTGATCGCCGCCTCCTCCATGGCCAGGTAGAGGCTGTCGTACGCTGCCACCAGAATATCAGCGACACGTTTGACGTCCTCGGGCCGGTCCTTGTAAGCCATCTCCAGCCATTTCAAGGCTTTTTGGTCCGCCTTCCACTCCTGAATCTTCTCCCGACGCTGATGCTCATTTACGTCCTTCAGGGAGAGATCGATGTGGTGCCGGGACGTGTCTACATTCAATACCTTGCAGACGATCTTCTGCCCCTCTCGCACGTGGTCGCGAATGTACTTGATCCATCCGCTGGCCACCTCCGAGATGTGAATCAGGCCTTGCTTACCGGAATACTCGTCCATGGAGACGAAAGCTCCGAAGTCCACTACCTGAGTCACGGTGCAGACGACTAGAGATCCGAGCTCTGGCCAGCCCTCACGTTGCATTATCAATCACTCTAAGACTTCTACTACGGTAGTCTTGATCTCAGCCTTGCCGCCCGTGGGCTCTGCAAGCGTGCGCCCGCAGACCAGGCATTTGACAACCGTAGAGGCATGAGCGAATATAACCTGCTCGTTCTCGCAGTCGTTGCACTTTACCTTGACGAACTTAGATGGCAAATTTATCCCTCCACCAGATCGAACTTGCCAGCCCTAAAGCCAGGACGGTTATGGGCCTTCTTGCAAGTATTGCATCGGTAGCGCAGGTTCAGCCTCTTGACGGGCTTGTCGCCGCCCGGAACTTTAGAGAACTTGCCCTGATTTCCTATTCCATTGGCTCGCGCCTTCTGCCTCACGATATGAGTCATCGAGGAAGCACGGCCTTTTCTCACCCTCTCCACCGTTTGGGGGGTATGCTTTTTGCAGAACGGACAGTAAGCGTTAAGCTTTTTTGGCATCTTCACAACGCATCATCTCTCAATCTTCACTTCAGAAGCTAATTTTTTGTTGCGCAGATTTCTGGCGTGAACGGCCGGGAGCACAGCCACATCATCCTTCCCGAGAAGGTAATTTCTCCCGTCAACTCCCACGAACAGAGGAACACTATCCAGCAACCGCACAATTTCGTATTCCCGAGATATATCTTTCTTGCCCGTTAAAGGCCTTTCGGTGTGAGCCACATGGGCCAAGATGGCTTCGCGTCCAGAGGCAATGGCAGAGAGCATCTGCCGGTAGATCTCCTCCTCCTCCTCGGTCATGCCTGGGAGGACCTCTTCCCGAGAAGCGGATCGGGCACTACGTAGCGCCCGGCGGACGATCTTTTTCACCCTCTGGTCGATGAGCTTATTGACGCTGTTCTTTTCACTCTTGAGGGTGTCTTGCAGAATCTGAGCCTCTACGCTGAAGGGGTCCCCTACCAGTGAGAGCTCCTGCCCCAGGCCGGCCAGATAGACGCCCACCTGCTGGTAAAAGTCCTTATCCAGATGCTGAAGCTCCGCGGATTTGCGCTCCTCTCGAAGCGCATTGGCCAGATCCAATTCTTCCACCTTCATGCCCTGAGCGGGCCTGTTATCTGAGAATCAAATAATATATAGATTAATGCTTTGTGCAGGCTTCCGCCACACCCCGCGCCATGAGAAAGACCGCGACGCAGGCGGGCAGCTCTGTCGCCCCCTCTTCCAGATTATAGCTAACGCCCCTCATCTGTGTTTTGAAGGGCTTTAAGATATGCAGAGGCACGGCCTCCTCTCCGAAGACCACCGCATCTTGCAAAGGATCGAAGTCCTCCAGGTCGCACAGCGTGAGGGAGGTCACGCGCAGCCCTGAGCCGCCGTGCAGGCTGCCGGGACAGCGAATCAGCCTGCGCACATCGGCAGTCACAGGCTCGTCGGTCTCGCCACGCTCCTCATCTAAATTGAAGCCTATCTTCACGCCCTCGCTGTCCAAAAACTCCACGAGAAGAAGTTTCCAGATAGCGGCACTGCCCCTAAATAGGTCCAGATTTCCCCGGCCTATCTCATCCGGGACATTTTCCCCTTGCAGGCTTTTGTAAAAGCTGGCGGCTTTTTTGGGTCCGATGCCCTTATGTTTCGATAGAACCGCGATGGCATCCGCTTCGTTCAAGCCGCGCAGATCTTCGACAAAGGAGATGATGGATCGATTGATCCTGCCCCCCCATCCCGGCGCGCCTGTGGGGGGCGCATGCAGCCGAAAAGCCCTATCTTTTCCCCAATCGCCTTCCATGGGTGCCATGTGGATGAACCGATCCATGGCCAGACCCCGGCCAGCTAGATAATCCACGATCTCCCGGCGTTCGTCGCTGCCGAAACTAAAAACACGCGGGTCTCGAACGTGGATGTGATAGCCTCTGCCTCCGGAGAAGACCACACTCATTTTGCTCTCGCTAAGGCCGAAGTCGGATAGAAGAAAAGTCAGGAGCTTTTGTGTCTCCTTCTTTACCAATTCCAGCATCTCGCTGTAGCTTTTGGGCGCATTTCTCAGGTGATCGGCATCCAGATCGAAGATGAGGTCGGCGCCCTGCCAGAGCTTCTCTTTCATAGTGGGCGCGCCGGGCCGCTGGTAGTAAGCGGCGGAGTGATAGACGTGGCGCGGCACCATTGAGCGCACATAATCGACAAGCTCGCCACGCGAAAAGAAGGACTTGTGCCGACGCATGCCGGAATCGTCAAAGAAGAGAAAGCCCCACTCGCGAGAAGCAAGGCTAGGCGGGGCATCCAGGGAGGATTCAATGTAATAGCCTCGGAACTTGGAGACCAGGAAATTATGGGTTAGAGCGTTCAGCCTTCCACCTTCCATAGATCTCTGGCCGGCGATCGGCAAAACAGGAGACCTCGCGACGGAATAGATCCCGATCGGCCAGGTCGATATCGGCCCATAGCAGAGCTTGCTCTGAGCCGGCTTCGGCCAACACCCGGCCGCGTGCATCGATGATCAATGAGCCCCCGCCGCGCGCCCAGTTGCAAGCCAGATGAGGCATCTGGTTTTCCACGGCCCGGGCCACGGCCAGCGCGCGCCACTGCTCGCGTCGCGACGCGGGAAACTGGGCCACGGTAACCAGAAAATCTGCGCCCTGCAGGGCAAGGGTGCGCGCCACCTCAGGAAAGCGCAGGTCGTAGCAGATCTCTAACCCCGCCAGCCCCCACTTCGTGGCTATGGGCGAGATGTGGTCTCCGCCGTCAAAATGCTTCTTCTCCTCAGCGAAGGGGTGGATCTTGGGGCGAAGCTCTAGGCCGTTGCCGTCGAGGCAGAAGCCCAGGTTCTGCCGGCCGCTGCGTAGCGAGCCGATGAAAAGGCAGTTGTGATCGCGAGCCAGCGTCCGGAAGGGATCAAGTGAGGGATAGGGCGAAAGATCCGAAGCGTTGGGGGAGGACTGCCAGGAAGGCTCGTAGCAAAAGCCGGTCAGGAAGAGCTCAGGAAAGATCAGGATCTCGGCTCCGCTGGTCAGGGCCAGGCCGGCCATCTGCAATGCGCGAGAGAGATTTTTATCGGGATGACAGGGCTCTACGGAAAGCTGGAGGCAAGCGGCTCGCATATCAAAAATAAGGCAAGTTCGTATATATTAAGATAGACATATCAAGCCAAATATAGCGAGGTTAAAATGGCCAAGAGCTACAAGCTCCGCATTTATGAGATCCTGGAGTCGACCAATGCAAAAGACAAAACGGCTGAGGCTGTAAATCTCTTTATGCTGGTACTGGTGGTCCTCAATGTCACTGCCGTGGTCCTGGAAACAGTGGAGAGCATCTATGCGGCCCACAAGGATCTGTTCCATTACTTATCGGACATATCCGTAGTAGTATTCACCATTGAATACATTTTGCGCCTGTGGTCATGCGATGTGGACCCCAAATACAGACATCCCTTCCTGGGAAGATTGCGCTTCGCCATGACTCCTTTGGCGCTGATCGATCTTCTGGTGATATTGCCGACCTATGCCGCCCTTGCCTTTCCCACAGATCATAAGCTACTGCGAAGCCTTCGCGTGCTCTGGACCTTCCGGCTGCTCAAGATGAGCCGCTACTCCGAGTCCCTGCAGACCATAATGGATGTGGTACGGGCTCAGCAGCGCGAGCTGGTCATGAGTTTCTCGGCCATCATCTTCTTCATGGTGCTATCCTCGACGGTGATTTATTTCCTGGAGCATGAGGCTCAGCCCCAGCGTTTTCCGGACATACCCGCCACCATGTGGTGGGCGGTGCTGACCATGACCACAGTCGGAGACAATTTTTATCCCATAACTCCACTGGGAAAGCTGGCAGGCGGGCTGATCATAATTTTGGGCGTGGCCACCTTCGCGCTGCCTACGTCGATTCTCACCTCCGGCTTTGTGGATGAGCTGGAGAGGCGCCGGGAGGAGAAGGAAGCCGCAGCGAAAGAAAGACTCGAAAATGGCCCCTAAATTGTACTAGAAAGAATTTAAATGCAAAGCGGCACTCCATAATTCCTGGCAATGAATCTGGACCTCAAGACACGCATCTACGGCATACTGGAGCCGGGGGATGAGGACAGCAAGTACTTCGACCCCTTCATCATGGGACTGATTGTATTAAACGTAGCCGCTGTGGTCCTGGAGACGGTGCAGTCGATCTACTCTGCCTACGCCTTCCTCTTTCGTGCTTTCGATGTATTTTCCGTGGCCGTCTTCACAGTTGAATACATCCTTCGTTTTTGGAGCTGCACCGTAAATCCCAGATTCAAAGATCCGGTGCGGGGCAGGATGCGGTTTATTATGACGCCCCTGTCCTTAGTCGATCTCATGGCCTTCTTGCCTTTCTATCTGCCCGTCTTCTTCCTGGATTTGAGGTTCATGCGAGCCATGCGTCTCTTCCGTCTCTTCCGGGTGCTGAAGCTGGCCCGCTACTCCGAGGCGCTGCAGACTTTCGTGGATGTGCTGCGGCTGAAGAAGGAAGAGATTTTGCTCATGTTCTTTGCCATTATGATACTGCTCGTCGTCTCCTCCAGCCTCATGTACGAGGCGGAGAACGCTGCTCAGCCTGAGGCCTTCTCCAGCATTCCGGTGGCCATGTGGTGGGGCATTGTGACCCTGGCCACGGTGGGCTACGGAGATGTATATCCCGTGACACTCTGGGGCAAGTTGATCGGCTCGATAGTAGTAATATTAGGCATAGGACTCTTCGCCCTGCCCACCGGGGTTCTGGCCTCCGGTTTTGCCGAGGTGCTGGCTAAGAGAAAGGAGGATCGGAAGATGCAAAAATTTAGATGCCCGCATTGTGGGCGGTATATCGGCGACCTGGCATGTTCTGTCGGGCCCGGCGATGATGGCCCCGAGGAAAAATAGAATAGGTCACAAGGATAATGCAGTCTGCATGAAGGCTTCTCGCGATATCGTCAAGGTTGGACTGGCAGAAGAGTTTAGAATCTGTCCCCAGTGCGGCTATGAGCTGGGCTTTCACAGCTCTTTTTTGAGGGCGGTGGAGGGCTATCGGATCATCCTCATCTGCCCGGAGTGCGGGGCGCGGTATGATGTGGGATGGAGGATGTGAAGACATTGATATACTTGCAATGCATTGTAATACAAGGTGATTACGATCTCCACATCAGTATCGATTAGGCTTCCAGACGACATGGCAGATACTTTGAAGAGCCTCTCTGAAACCATAGATCGCTCCAAGGCGTATATCATCAAGAAAGCATTGCAGGCATACCTTGAGGATTATTCAGATTACCTGATTGCCCAGGAACGTTTGAACGATAAAAACGACAACGTGATATCTAGCGAAGAGATGAGGGAACTAATTGGCCTGCCTGATTGAGTACAAATCATCTGTGGCCCACGACCTGAAGAATCTGGACAAGGCAGTTGCCCTGAGATTAGTCAAAGAGTTGGAAGAGGCATTATCTTGCGACCCGGACTGCGGAGAGGCGCTCACCGGGCAATTCAAAGGACTGTTCAAGCTGCGCATTGGAGACTACCGGGTCGTTTATTCCAAAAAACAGGGTGGTTTATTGGTATTGCGAATCAGGAATCGCAGCAAGGTATATAGACCGTGAAATGATGGCGGCACCCCGCGCAGGAATCTCAGGAGAGATGATATGGACGACAACTTGGAAAAGCTCGCGAAGAGCGTGAAGACCTTCACGCCCCAGATGCTGGAACCACCTTACTCTGGTATCCCTACCTTTTTCGGGGCGCCGCATCAGCCAGAGATAAAAGATATGGACATTGCTCTGGTGGGCGTGCCCTTCGACCTGGGCGTGACCAACCGCAGCGGCGCGCGCCTGGGCCCGCGGGAGATCAGGAACCAGTCCCGGCTGGTGGGAGTCTACAACCACTACAGCCGCATGTCGCCTTTTGCCGATTACCGAGTAGCGGATGTGGGAGACGTGCCCTTTCATACCACCTACAATCTGGATGAGGCCCTCAAAGATATTGAATCATTCTACCGGAAAATGTCATCGGCCAATGTCCTGGCCATAACCGCAGGCGGAGATCACTCCATAACCTTTCCCATTCTCAAAGGCCTCTCTTCAAAAGAGAAGGTCGGACTCATCCATTTCGATTCGCATTGTGACACCTCGGCACCTTTTCACGGAAGCGGATTGCAGCACGGCTGCCCCATGCGAAATGCCGTGGAGGCGGGGCTGGTGGACCCCAAGCGCACGGTGCAGCTCGGCATCCGCGGTGCGGCGGAGCTGCTCTGGCAATTCTCCTATGACAGCGGCATGAGAGTAATTCACATCGAAGAGTTCTATGAGCTGGGAATGAAGAAAGTCGTCTCGGAAATCAAGAGCCGGGTGGGAGACGGTCCTGTCTACATATCCTTTGACATCGATTGTCTGGACCCGGCCTTTGCTCCGGGTACGGGAACCCCGGTGGTGGGAGGCATGAGCAGCTTCGAAGCCTTGCAGGTCTTGCGGGGCCTGTCAGGGCTGAATGTCATCGGCGGGGATCTGGTGGAGGTAGCCCCACCCTACGATCCCAGCGGGATTACGGCTCTGGCCGGGGCCACGCTGATGTTCGAAATTTTCTGCCTGGCGGCTTCGTCCCAGGCGCCTGGTACTTCCGGGCCTAATTGAAGCCATGATTGTGAGAGGA
Source organism: Methanothrix sp. (assembly GCA_026394555.1). Taxonomy (GTDB): domain Archaea; phylum Halobacteriota; class Methanosarcinia; order Methanotrichales; family Methanotrichaceae; genus Methanothrix. The sequence goes on along the minus strand of JAPKXZ010000064.1, from coordinate 28,344 downwards.
TAATGTGCCTTTGTGAACGGCTAGTCGTTCTTCGCGCTAATCAAGGCTTCGCGTGAGATTCAAACGGTTCCGGTTTCACGCGAAGGCGCGAAGCCGCGAAGTTAAAAAATCATAAATGCACCTACCTCGCCATCGCCTTTTTTTTCATCTCCTCCGGCATCTTCTCGATAGCATACCGTAGCGCCGTGCGTGGCATCTTCGCCTTCCACTTCATCACATAGTCGAAGACCTCCGCCTGGTGCTTGCGGCTTGCCTCCTTGAGCAGCCAGCCGTAGCCCTTCTGCACCATGTCGTCCTTGTCCGTGAGGAGAATGTCCGAGATCTCAAAAACCTCCTTCAGAAACAGGCCCTTCCGGGCGGGAAGAATGAGCGTCACAGCGGAGGCGCGCCGCAGCCAGCGATTATCGGCGCGGGCCCAGATCGCCAGGTTTTCGATGAACTGCGGATAGGTCTCCACGAAGGTGCCCAGGGTGTGGTTGCAAAGCGTGTCGCACTTGGCCCAGTTGTCCACATACAGATTCACCCATCTCTCGAATACCAGAAAGTCCTCGGGGACGAACTGACGGCGCAGAGAGTAGGACCATTCAAAGGCGATAAAGGCCTCCTCACCAAAGTTGGTATGCAGGAGATTTTCGCATAAAGAGAAGATCTCATTTTTGTCTCGATCTTTTATTTCCCGGAAATATTTTGTGGCGATTTTCTTAACCAGGGCGCTCTTCACGCCATGGAACTTGACCTCTTCCTTGAAAAAGCGCTGAGCGCTCTCCCGAGTCTTCTCGTCAATGCTTTGCAGCAGCTCTTGGCGCACGGCCACCAGGACATCCGTTTCCATATTTTACCAGTAGACTTATCTTTATCAAAAAATCTTCGCTAATACTATGAAGCAATTCATCCTCACCCCAGCCGTTGGAAAGCGCCTGATAGGCAAAGCCCTGGCAGCTCACCCGGCCGTTAAGGCAGCCCTTTCCTCTGCCACTCTGGTCATCATCGCCGGAACCACCAACGGCTACGTGGCTGAGGAGATTTTGAGAGAATTGGGTCAGGCAGAAGAGTTTTCCAGAAAGAGATTTTTCAGGGGCGTCGTCCTGCCGCCGGGAAGGACCACCGAGACGGGAAGGCTGCCGGATGAGAGCGAGTTTCCGGGCGATGTGGTAATCGTAAAAGGAGGCTGGCAGAAGGGCAAAACAATCTTCGACGTTGCGGACAGCCTGAGAGAGGGCGATGTCATTTTAAAAGGGACCAATGCCCTGGACCAGACAAGAAAAGAGGCGGCTGTGCTCATCGGACACCCGCAGGGAGGGACGACTATCAAGGCTCTGCAAGCGGCCGTGGGCCACAGGGTGCGGCTCATCCTGCCCGTAGGCCTGGAAAAGCGCGTTTCCGGCGATCTGATGACACTGGCGACCAGGATGAATGTGCCGGGCAGCAGCGGCCCGCGCCTTCTGCCCGTGCAGGGAGAGGTCTTCACCGAGATCGAGGCCATCCGGCTGCTCACGGGCGCAGAGGCGGAGCTGGTGGCCGCGGGCGGGGTTGGCGGCGCAGAGGGGGCGGTCTGGCTGGCCTTGCGAGGGAGCGAGGAGCAGATGGAGAAGGCAGAGGTGCTGATAAGGGAAGTTTCTGGTGAAAAGGGGTTTGAGATGTGAAGCGGAGATCTTGTGGAATAATTATCTCGACAACGAAATTTTCACCTGCATCCACAAGACCTCCTCTTCGCCCTCAGCCCCCTGCCAGTACATAGAAAGCTCCCTGCCCCGCCCCAGCTCCTGCTTCTTCTTCTCCACGCCGCCTTGCTCCTCGTAGTGCCTCTGTGTATCCTCCAGGATGCCCTCGAAGCTCACCACCTGCAAAGCCTCGCCCAGGAGCAGCCGCTCTTCAGTGTCCCCCTTCAGGAAGACGCACTCCACCTCGGGCACCCCGAGAAATCGCCGGATCTCCCTGGCCAGCTCGTATCCCTGCAAAGCGGGAACCGCCAGATCCCACCCGGGAAAATGATTCTGCAGTATCTCCAGAAGCTCTGTGAAGAGATGAAAATCCAGATCAACGTATTTGAAGAGCTTATCCAGCACAATTATCCTCTTTTCCAGATCGATTTTCAGAAAGACCTCAAAGGCCACTCCATCCAGGCCGCACCTCGCCCTCTCCGCTGATCCCAGGCGATTAAAATCCTCCTCTAGCCGGTCGAAGAGGCGGAAAAGCTCCCGGCAGAAGCTGCCATTTCTGGCAGCAGCTTCGGAAGTGGGCACGCCGGAAAGATCGATCGAAGCACGAACGGACGACCACCTATCTCTGCTGCCATCAGTCAAATCGAGCATTTCTATTCAGATCAATTCGCGGAGGAAATGGATGGATAATTATCCATGCCGGGACCGCTTCCTATCTTCCTTGGCATGTCGCAGATTTTATCCTGGTTGGTGTCATTGCAGCCCTCCGACGCCTCATCGTAATCGCTGTAATGGTTTCCCATAACTCGCGGGCCGCTTATCAGCTCCAGGAGGCCCTGTAATCCTCCTGCCTGCACGCTCCCATTCCATCGATTATTGATTCCACTGTCGCTTACAGCTATTTCATTCTCCAGCAGGTCGTTGGACAGAAATGTATTATTTTCATTGCCTGACTGGATATAAATTCCATACTTATTCTTGTAAATTGTATTGCCTTGCACAATATTATTGCTGGATTCAACTTTTATTCCGGCGTTTCCGCATCCGCAACCGCCCGAGCCCGTTATATTAATGCCCTCAACAATCGTGCCGTTGGACGTTATGCTGATGACGCTTCCCGATCCTCCGGCATCCACAACTGGACTCCCGTTGCCGTTGTCAATGCCCTGCAAAGTAAGAGTCTTATCGACATAAACGTTCTCGCGATAAACTCCACTTTGCACCTCAATGACATCCCCCTGGCTGGAATTGTCTATTGCCTGCTGAATATGCGAATAATTTGCATCCTTCGGCCCCACGGTTATCTTGGAGGCATTGGCAAACCCCAGGACCAGAATTGGGATGAGTATTAATATTAAGCATGCCCTCATAATTTTCTCGTAGTAGCTTCTTTCTATTAGAACTTTTTCATTAATATTGAGGTAGATGGAAAATGCTGGAAGGAATAAAGTGTCAAAGCTGCGGCAAAGAGATCGCTGAGGACGAAGTATTCGCAACAGAAGGCAAGACCCTCTGCGAGAACTGCTACATCGATGCAGGCCACAAAATTCGCGTCTGCGATCCCTGGGGCGTCCGGTCGAAGCAGATATTCCGGGAGAGTCACGGCCTGGAAGGGACGAACGGCCTCACGGATCTGCAAAAGGAGATCTACGAGTACATTCGGGAGAAAGGCAAGGCCACCAAGTTGGAGCTGATGGAGAAATTCCAAATGCCCGCCCCGGAACTGGAGAACCAGTTTGCCATACTGCGCCACTGCCAGCTCTTGAAAGGCAAAAAGGAAGGAGACGCGGTGTACATTGTACTCTGGTGAAGACATGATCATCATTAGTGAGGAGAGAGAAAAGGATTGAGAATCGGTCCGTGCCGTGAACGAAAAAGCCTTCGACCAGCCGTCGGAGGCCGAAATAGTTGATAAGCTGCAAAAAAACAGTCCCGGCTTTCTCTCATTGGTTGCCCTTGAGAACGATGAGGTTGTAGGCCACATCCACTTCTCCCCTGCCAAAATTGAAGGCGACACAAAGACAACGGAGGGTATGGGCCTGGCGCCCGTGGCCGTCCTTGCGGAGCGGCAGCGCCAGGGCATTGGCGCACAACTCGTCAAACGGGGCATCGAGATGCTGAGGAGCCGGGATTGTCCCTTTATCATCGTGCTCGGACATGTGGTGTACTATCCCCGCTTCGGCTTTGCGTGCGCCTCCATACATAGCACGGATGGCTAAACCTGAAGAGCCGTCAGTTGGCCCATGTTCTCTATAAAATCTGCATGGCCGATGGAAGATTTGAGACCATCAAGAAGGGGAAGTACGTCTATCTGAGGCTAAGACCACTATCAGCCCAATAAACTTTGACATTGACTACCCTAAAGGATAACCTGAACATGGCCTAACTTCTCCTCTCCTGTGGCCCAAAGAAGGGCATAGAGGCATAGCATCTAGCTGTAGATATCTTCTCAGATCAGTTTAAAAGATCAATTTCAATAGCAGCTAACTCTTCTCAGGGTAGATGTCAAAGTAAACTTTTATGACTACCCCAAAGCTTTTCACTAGATCTACCCATCCATGAATTAGTAGGAGGGAGACAAAGATGGAAAGTAATGTGCCAACTTTGCCAACGGGGAAAACGATAGAGGAGGAAAAGCCATTTATCGCCAAATTTCAGATATCTAGAGAAGATGCCGTAAATCATTACCGTGATTGGATTGGCACAAAAAGCTTTGTTCCCAAAGATCTCGATATTGCTGGCAATTTAGATAAGATCAAAGGAATTTATGTCCCTATTTGGCTATTTGAGGTATCTGCAAAGAGCGATTGGAGGGGTGGATATAACGAGACACATTATCGTACGGTAACTAAAACAAAGTACGATCACGCAACACACAATTATGTAGATTACGTAGATAGCGAACCTTACCCTGTGTGGAAACCTATGCATGGTGTTCATCGACAAAACTATCGTATTTTAGTGCCTGCATCCAATGACATAACTCAAGCGGAAATAGAGAAATGGCCGTTTGAGGTATCGGAACTGCAAAAATATGATGCCACACGCTTGGTTGAATGGGATGTGGTGGAAGCGGAACTAAATTACTCCGATGCCAGTGACATCTGTAATAGACGTATTGGAGATTCAGAGCATAAGGAATGTAAAAAGCTGGTTGCACAACTGAATGATTACAATCCTCAATCGACGTTTAATTTCTCTAGCCTTGTTCTCTTGCCGATATTCGGCTTGAGCTATACATATAAAGATAAGCCTTACAGCAATCAGATCAATGGACTAACTGGTGAGGTCTATGGCAAAGTCCCCGTTGACTGGATCAAAAAGCTTTTAGTCATTGCAGCATTAGTTGTGGCTGTGGTTGCATTCGTCTACTTCATAATTTCTCAGAATCGATAGCTTTTAGGACCGGCTGAAGGGATACCAAAATCTTTTTATCGGATAACGGTTACCGTAATAACTGTTAACAGCTCACGGGCGGCGGGGATTCTATCCCCATGCAAATGGCGGATAACCGCTATGCCGCCTGGATTAATTACCTTTTATCACGTTCAATTTGGCTTATGATCATCTCTAAATCAATGAACCGATCTGATAGCCTGATCATCTCTCTATTGATACCCTGACTTTGGAAGTATGCTACTTCCACAATTAGCCCTTGCCTTTGAACGTCGTCTATTACCTGGTGAAAATCAAAATCCCCTGATACGATAATAGCCACGTCATAGGCCTTTGCTGTTGCCAGGGATAGAACATCCGACGCTAAAGCAATGTCCACGCCTTTCTCGATGAACGTTTCACTGATGGTAACGTGGTTGCAGCCTTCGCATGTGAACTCAGAGTTCCTTTTTCTCCTTGGAATGATCTTGGTTTTGAGTCCATTATACTCCAGCATGTGATAGAAGCCCCATTTCTTGTTAACGCTTGCTGCTATTACTTCATCATTATTTGGGTTGGGATGAATTGATCCATAGTAGTATGCCCTCTTTAGCTTCCGGCCCTCAGATAGCACTTTCACCAATTTAATGCAATCAACTTGTTTACCCAATCCACTAGCTCCACCATCAAGGTTTGAACCGTCAATAAAGATCATCAATCGGTCTTCTGGCATGTTATCTCCATAGATTGACTCAGTTATAAAAGGGAGTAGGTTGAGAGTCCTTAGGGACTTCAGCCCCAAACATAACCAAGACCAAACTTTGGCAAGGTATAGACCCAAAAGCTTTTTGTTAGATCTACCTATCTATGAATTGGTAGGAGGGAGATTAAGATGGAAACACACGTATCCCCTTTGTCAACGGGGACAGGAAAAGCGATGGAGGAAGCAAGGCCATCAATTGTTAAGTTTCAGATGTCCGTAAAGGAGGCAGGAAATCATTACAAAAGTTGGGTTGAAAAGGAAAAACACCTCCAAGATGATTTTGATATTGACAGTAGCCTAGAGAAGATCAAGGGATGTTGGGTACCTGTTTGGTTGTTTGAAGTGTCAGCCGAGAGTGCATGGCATGGAGAAGTAAGTCATGAAGAGCCATATACTGATTGGGAAACCAAGTCCGGCCCCGGTGTTTATGAATCTAAGCAAGTTGCAGTTACAAAATATCGTACGGTATGGGAATCAGTTTCGGGCAATCATTACGACAACTACTTAGTTCCGGTATCAACATCTGGAGAGATCACACAGAATGAAATAGAGGCTCTGAAGTTTAGGCAATTGGATTTTAAGAGCTATGATGAATCGTACCTGGAAGGGTTGCAAGTACTGGCAACAGATCTGAGTAAGATGGGAGCTAAAGACACCTGCAATAGACGTATAAATGAGCTAGAAACGCAAGCCTGTAAATATGAGGTTGAAAGGCTTAGAGGATGTAGTACCAAAGTGACATACAATACCTCAACCTTTGCCCTCTTGCCAATGTTTGTTTTATCCTACTCACACAAAGACAGGATCTATCGTAACCTGATCAATGGAGTCACCTGTGAGATCTATGGCGATGAACCCCCTATTAACAAGATGAAGAAGTATGTGTCCAAGACGGTAGAAATAATCAAATGGGTTATTATACTATTTGGTGGATTGTTTTTAATTGGTCTCCTTAAATCAGCTATTGGGCAGGGATAACCTGGATGATATGGAGAGTCTCAATGCAGAGAAAGCCGATTTTAGCTCTTCTTACTTTTAGTTCTTTTTACGTCTTCGGATAATGGTTCTATCTTAATAGCATTTTGGAGCTTTGGCCTACTCACAAAAGGAGCTGTTGCCATTGGCAACAGTTTTATCCCTCTGCTAACCTCTTCATCAAATCAGAATGATGAGGAGAAGTAATGCATAAGAGGATACCCACAATTAAGATATAAACACCATACCCCCCGTATGTAGTTTCATACCTATGCCAAAACACGCTGCTTTGATATAAGCTATAAAACATGTTGTGTGGATAGTTGATTGGATAGTTAGACAAAGACCACAATACATAGATCATTGCAGAACCGATAAGAAGCAAGCTAATACCGGTAATGTCTAAAATCCGATTTATTCGAGGAGAAAACATACCACGGATTGGCTTTGCTATTGCATAAAGTATAAGTACTATAAAAATTACAAAATATTTAATAGCCCCGGCAATAGCCTCATTGGATTGAGCGTTTGTTTCAGCTTCTCTTTCTCTTCTAGCTGCTTCAAGTTCGCTTCTTATTTTTCTAATATCCTCATCGGATTGTCTAGACATGCCTGCAATCGTCCCTCCATCAAATTCACATTTTCGAAATAACAGAGAATCTATAAATAGCTGCTCACTATTTTCATAAAGCTGAGAAAGGGACCTACTGAAGCGATAAAGAACCAACTAAAATGTTTAAGCATCGGCAAGTATGGCAACCTTTGGAGGTAACTTAACGATACCGAATTGATGCATGACCATGGCCCTCTTCCATAAAGCCATGAATTATTATCTTAGAGAGAGGAGAGGACCGGGAAGCTTACAGAGAGCACTTCCCGGTATACTAAGATATTTTTATGAAAAACCTATAATTTTTTCAGGAGAAGGAAGCCGGGAGAAATCGTCAAACGCCCGGCCCTTTTCCTGGTGATCATGCTTATGGTATCAAATTAGATTCGCCAGAGGATCTTTCACGCCTCATTTGCAGCCAGTGGGATGGAGTTCCAAACGAAGCCTTCTTGATCTTGATATTGGACAAAGCAGCGATGGAAGACGTGTCGGGCGTGGCTAGATACCGGGATGAGTTTGACCAGGCCATGCAGGAATAACCATAGTTCTCGATTATGACGAGGATCACCACCCAGGCCCTGCGCTACCTGTGACCGATTGGGCCGGATGCGTAAGGATAAGGACATTATGGCTGCTGCTAAAGTTCCCGTCGTTTAAGAGCAAGGAAAAACATAAAAAGCAATAGTGATAGTATCAAGATACAATGTACATCCCCGTAATCCTGGGCACAGCCAGACTGGGCCGCCAGTCCGAAAAAGCGGCCCAATTCATGCTGCAAAAAGCCCGGGAGGCAGGTCTTGAGTGCGAGATCATAGACGTGCGAGACTATCGTCTGGAGGCCACGGACAACACGGAAAAAAGCCAGCCGGCCCTAAATCTCGCTGAGAAAGCCAGGCGCGCCGACGGCTTCATCATAGTCTCACCCGAGTATAACCACGGCTATCCCGGCGAGCTGAAGATGCTGCTGGATATGCTCTTTTCCCAATATGCCCATAAACCGGTAGGCATCTGCGGCGTCTCCTCTGGAACCTGGGGCGGGACGCGCATGGTCGAGCAACTGCGCCAGGTCTGCCTGGCCTTTCACATGGTTCCCACCGGCGAAGCAGTGCACTTTCCCAGGGTTCAGGAGCTGTTTGATGAGGCAGGCCTTCTGAAAGGAAATTCGCAGCACGGCCAGGCAAAGAGGCTTTTAGAGGAGCTGATCTGGTACGCCAGGGCGCTGAAGGCTGGGCGGGAGACTTCTAGTGAGAGTTATTGAGAAAGAAAAGCTAAATAGAATGCGTTATATTGCTTTTACCAAAGGTGAGATTGTATGTCTGATAAGAAATTATATTCCCTGCCGGAGCTACCCTATACCTACAATGCCCTTGAGCCGTTTATCTCCGAGGCACAGCTGCGTCTGCATCATGACAAGCACCATGCCGCCTACGTGAATGGGGCCAACGCCATCCTGGAGAGACTGGAAAAGGCCCGCCAGACGGGGACCGACGTGGACATGAAAGCCACCCTAAAGGAACTGTCCTTCCAGGCAGGAGGCCATGTTCTGCACAGCCTCTTCTGGCAAAATCTGGCCCCGGCGGCAAAGGCCGGCAAGGAGCCAGTCGGCGCTCTGGCGGACGTCCTGAAGAATGAGTTCGGATCCTTCGAGCGCTTCAAGAAGGAGTTTTCTGCGGCGGCCGCCAGCACAGAAGGCTCGGGCTGGGCGGCGCTCGCCTGGTGCGGCATGACCGGCAGGCCGCTGATCATGCAGATCGAAAAGCATAATGTGAACGTTTACCCCATGTTTCGCATTCTTATGGTCCTGGATGTCTGGGAGCATGCCTACTATCTGGACTACAAGAACGAGAGGCCCAAGTTCGTGGAGGCCTTCTGGAACATAGTGAATTGGGATGAAGTTAATAAGAGGCTAGAGGCGATAATTAAATAAAAAATATTTTTTTAAAAACTGGGATTCATGCCACGACAAGTGACCCGATTATCTTGCTGGCATCTTTTGCGAACTCCTCGTGGTGATCGAATTCGACATGATTTTTTAAGTGAGAAATAGTTTTCGTATTGCAGGACAGATTACTTTCGCCCCGTGCACGATTGGGTTTAATATTTCCTGGCGCAGATTTCACCCGATCAGCTTATTACCTCGAGATGATATACCTATAGAAAGATTTTGATGGAGTTCGGAGCGAAACGCGAATAAACCATAGGTGAAATACTGGTATAATAAGTTGATTGCGAAGAGGATGAGTTATGTTGCTTTATGGTAGAGGGGATGGGCGTTGAGCAGCAGAATTGTGCAGCAGACACTGGAAGGTTTGGCCGTTTCTGTTATGCCCAGGGTTAGGACTACGGACGGCCATCTGCTGGACTGGGATAGAGAGGCCATAGCCAAGCAGCTGCTCAAGGAGACAAAGCTATCTGAACAATTTTACAAAGAGCCGGGAATTACTGAGGAAGAGGCCCAGGACATCGCCAAAGAGGTGGAGCGCCGGGTGCGATGGATGAACGTCCAGTACCTGAGCGGCCCCCTCGTGCGCGAGATCATGAATGTGGTCCTCTTAGAGAGGCACCACACGGAGTGGCGCAACATCTGCACTCGCGTGGGAACTCCGGTCTACGATGCCCATCTCATCGACATCGGTACGGGTTTTGAGTCCAAGGAGAATGCCAACCTCCAGGAAAATGCCGAGACCAGCCACAAGAAGAAGGCAGACAAGATCAGCAAGGAGCAATACCTGCTGCTGCTGCCCCCCCATCTTGCCGATCGCCACCTGGCTGGAGATCTGCACATCCACGATCTGGAGTACTTCGGGACCAGGCCGTTCTGCCAAGATTGGGATCTGCGTTATTTCTTATACTACGGCCTGATGCCCGATGGTCTGGGCACCAAAGCCAGCGTTGCCGGTCCTGCTAAGAAACCGGAGGTGGCCATGCTGCACGCTGTAAAAGCCCTGGGCAGCGCCCAGACCAATTTCGCGGGAGGGCAGGGCTTCTACAACTTCCTCACCTTCATCGCCCCCTACTTTGAGAGCAAGAGCTACGCCGAGATCGTGCAGCTCATGCAGATGTTCGTCTACGAGATGACACAGATGATGGTTGCTCGCGGCGGCCAGCTCGTCTTCTCCTCGGTGCAGCTCACGCCGGGAGTTCCCAAACTGTGGCGGGACAAGCCCGCCGTTTACGCGGGGAAGGTCTGGAACGGCTCATCACCTGAGGCACCCCTGAAGACCTACGGCCAGTTCGAGCGCGAGGTCCGTTTAGCCTTCAAAGCCCTCATGGAGGTCATGCTGGCCGGTGACTACTGGGGCAAGCCCTTCAACTTCCCCAAGCCTGAGATCAGCATTGAGCCGGACTTCATGAAGGAGGACGAGGCCTTCAATGCCGCCCATCCGGATCTGCCCACCTACCAGCAGCTATATCTTTTGACCTTTAAGCTGGCCGCTGAGTACGGCACACCTTACTTTGACAACCAGCTTCCCGCTTACCGCGGTGCAGGCGAAGGAATATCATGCTATCAATGTTGTGCCTACCAGTTCGCGGCCACTTATGACAGCGACAGCCAGTTTGAGGACAAGCTGTACTTCAAAGACGGCAAGCACTTCTCCATGGGCTCCTGGCAGGTGGTATCCCTCAACTGTCCTCGCGCCGCTTACCTGGCGAGGGGTGACGACGAGCTGCTCTTCGAGTACCTGCGAGAGCTGATGGACACCTCTGTGGAGATCTTCAAAGTTAAGCGTGAGTGGATGAACCAGATCATCAAGAACCACCGCATGCCCTTCGCCACCCAGCGGCCGCGCGACCCGCTTACGGGCGAAAAGGGCTCTGTCGCCGTGGGCCTGGAGGGCCTGGTCTATACCATCGGCGTGGTGGGCGTCAACGAGATGGTGCAGTTCCACACGGGAAAGCAGATGCACGAGTCCAGAGAGGCCTGGAAGCTGGCCGTGCGCGCCATGACGGAGATGGAGATCTACGCCAAAAAACTATCTTTGCAGCATGGCATGACCATTGCCCTGGCGCGTACACCCGCGGAAACCACCGCCCAGCGATTCGCGGTATCTGACCTCATCCACGAGGAGTTCCGGGACTGTGCGGAGAAGGTTGTCAAGGGCGACCTGGACGCCGTGAAGAAGAATTTGCAGAAGACGCGCGATCTGCCCGTCTATTACACCAACGGCACCCATCTGCCGCCCGGCGCCGACGTGACCATCTTCGAGAGAGCAAAGCTCGAACATGTCTTCTTCCCCATAGTCGATGGCGGCAACATATTCCATATCTTCATGGGAGAAGCCACCCCAGACCCCCAGGGCCTGATGGACTTTGGAATGCGCCTGGCCAAAGAGACCCAGATCGGCTACTTCACCTTCAGCCGGGATATGACCGTATGCCTGGGATGCGCCAGGGTATCAGGTGGACTGGAAGATAAGTGCCCGAGCTGCGGATCGGATGACGTGGATCACATTAGCCGAATTACCGGATACCTCCAGGCTGTGAGCGGATGGAACAGCGCCAAACGCCAGGAGCTGAAAGACCGAAAAAGGTACAACGAACTGGCATAGGCTAACATAGGCTAACGAAAGGTATATATCGGATATACTTACAGGTGGATTTGCCCTAGTGAGGCAAATTGGAGGAGTTATTAATGCCTGCAGTTGTTAACAGAGAGGAATGCGTAAGCTGTGGAACTTGCGTCGAGGAGTGCCCGGAAGAAGCCATCACCTTGGACGACGAGGAAATTGCAGTTGTAAATAAGGAAAAGTGCACTGAGTGCAAGACATGCGTTGAGGCTTGCCCATCCGAAGCCATCAGCATGGAATAAACTGTACCATTCAGCAAATTTTTTTAGGCATTCTTTTGCAACGGTTCTTTTTCTTTTATGGCCTCGTAGAACTGCTCCCAATCCAGTGTCGTAGCCACACAACCCGCTTTTAAGAGCAGCACCCCTCGCGCCGGTATGCCGTGGCGGTGGCAGAGATCCAAGCCTTCTTTTATCTCCATATGGCAGCCGACGCCGACAATAGCTCGCGGCCGGTATTTTTTGATTATCCTTTTTATGAAGCTGGAGCCGGGCACGATAAAGAACCGGTAACCAAGGCTTTCGGCATATTTCTGGGCCTCGCCTACGTTGCAGCGCCCGCAGTTCACGCACTTTATGCCCTCTGGCGTGAGCTTGGCCGGACACTCTGTGCTGCGAACGCATTGGGGCATAAAGATGAATCGCATAGCACATGGAGTCTTCAAGAATTCCTTGTTGTTAATGTAATTACGAAGTCGTACACCCACATCGTCTACTATGGAATCATCGGCACGGGTAATCCAGAAGAGAGTCTTTATTACATTCTCGAGAAGAACGATGCCTAAAAGCATGTACCGGGCCGCGAAGAAATTGCCGGTTTTAAAGGAGTAAAGAACGAGCATAGATACTATTATCGACAGAATCAAGATCAATACGACTAAAAGCACCACCGCTTCGCCCACCAGATAAAATAGCTGGTTTATATACTCGGGAAACATGACAGTGGTTTGAAAAACCTCCTGCCTATAAATTTGTTGCCTAGAGAGCGGCGCAAGTTTTTTATCCCACCTGGCAGTGAGCATTACACCTTCGCCTTTATGAAATTTAATGAGGACTATCAAAATGGCTAAAATGCACAGCAGAAAAAAGGGTTCCTCCCGATCCAGACCACCCGTGGTTGCCAAAATACCCGCGTGGTCCGATGTATCCAACGAGGAGCTGGAAAAGACAATCATGAAGCTGCACGAGAGTGGAATGCCCCCCAGCCGCATTGGGCTCACCTTACGTGATCAGTACGGAGTGCCAAGCACCAAATTGGTCTTGGGCAAGAATATAACCGGCTTCCTGAAGGAGAACAAGGTCCTGCCTGACATACCTGAGGACCTCACCAATCTGATGAGGAAAGCTCTGCACGTCAGAAAGCACATCAAGACCAACAAGAAGGACGTCCATAACAAGAGATCACTGCATCTCACCGAGAACAAGGTCCGAAGATTGGTAAAATACTATCATGACTCCGGGCGATTGGCACCGGATTGGACTTACTCGCCTGAGACGGCTGAGATTCTCATCTCATGAAGCGGCTGGACAAAGCTGCAGAGGCTATTGCCAGGTCGATAATGCAATGCGACAGCATGCGCGTGATCTCGCATAACGACGCGGACGGGATCACATCCGCAGGGCTGATTTGTAGTGCCCTCCATCGCGCAGGGATACCTTTTCAGGCATCTCTGCTAAATCGGCTGGACGAGTCCGTGCTTGCCGGGCTAGAGGGGCCGGTGGTATTCTGCGATATGGGCAGCGGCAAGCCAGAACTGATCTCCCGCGTCAAAGATGACTGCTTTGTCCTGGACCACCATCGGCCCGTGGGCACGCTGGACTGCATGCACCTCAATCCTCATCTCTTCGGCATAGATGGGGCCTTTGAGCTGTCTGCCGCGGGCACCGTATATTCTGTGGTGCGCCACATGGGCGAGAACGCGGATCTATCCGGCCTGGCACTGGTAGGTGCCATGGGTGACCGGCAGGGCATGATCGGCGCGAATAAAACCATTCTGGAAGAGGCGGTCGCTTGCGGAGCCGTAGAGTTGAAATCCGGCTTGAAGATGTCTGAAGACGGTCTGGTCGAAGATGTTTTTCAGAGCAGCATAGAGCCGCTCCTGGACTTTACCGGCGACACGGAAAAGACCCGCCAATTTTTAGATGATTTAAAGATAAAGGGCAATGTAGAGAGCCTGGCAAGAGATGACCTGGCAAAATTATGCACCGCCTTAACTTTAAAATTACTTATGCAAGGAAGCTTTGCCGCCGATTCAATCATAGGTGAGGCCATTCGCCTCAAGCACGAAGTGGTGGAAAACTCCCTGGAGATGGTAGAGCTGCTCAACGCCTGCGGCAATAGAGACGTTCCGGGCCTGGGCTTGACACTGTGCCTGCGCGATACTGGCGCACTTGAGCCGGCCAGAAGCCTGGCAAAGGATTACAAAGGCCATATCCTGCGGGAGGTTGGCATGCTGCGAGAGCAAAATAAAGTGCTACAGAACATCCGCTACCTCAAAATGGTGAATATGGAAGCGGGAGCTATTGTGTCGGGACTAGGAATCCGGTATTTATACGCCGACCTGCCGCTCATCACCCTGAATCACAAGGACGATATGGTCAAGATATCGGCACGCGGAACCAAGCCGCTCATATCCCGGGGCCTTGACTTATCCATTGCTCTCCGCAAAGCCGCCGGGGCCGTAGGCGGGGTGGGCGGGGGGCACACCATCGCCAGTGGCGCTTCTATCCCACCCGGCGCCGAGGATCGGTTCCTGGCCATTCTGGACGAGATTGTGGGGGAGCAACTGCATAAGGATGCGCCGGCATTCGAGGATACGGCATGACATGGTCCCGTCTGACTTTTTGGGGGAAGCAAGCCGAAACTGTGGCAAAGGCGGTTCTGCCCGATAACCTGCCCAATATGAGTCTTGTGATAGATGCCGACCGTCTCTGCCTGCAATTCTCCACGGAGAAGATAGGCACTCTGCTCTCCACGGTTGACGATCTACTGATGAACATTAAAATAGCGGAAGAGACACAATCTTGTGCGGAGGAGAGATGAAATTCCATTTAGAGGCAAGCTTCCGGCTGAGCGCGGACGCGGAAAAGGCCGAGGCGGTCGTTTCAGACTTTTTTGGCAACGCTGGGCCTATATTGCAGAAGGGCGCACCTGTTGGCCAGGGCGCCAAGATTACAGCATGGAAGCTGGCCGGCAGCAAGATCGATTTGGTCATTGACAGTGATCGGTTTGTGCGAGCCCACGATGCGCTGCTAAGGCTGCGCCGGCCGCTGTCCGAGCTTTTGGGAAAAGAATTTCGTATCGGCGTGCGCGGCCTGGATGTAAACAAATTCGAGATAGAGGTCGAGTCGGAGAGGGCCATTAATCACAAGATACCTTATGTTCGAGAGATAAGATTTGAGGATGGCCGGCTGCATCTATCCCTGGACGTGGGCCCGAAGGGAACTTTAGGCCAGTCGGAGATGGAAAATCGCATACCTGATCGGATAATCAGCCTTCTGGAAGAGAAGCTGCAGAGCAGCTATGGAGGCAAGACCGAGCACTGGGAGCTGCTCTGGGAGAGCGCGCCACGCCCGCCCAAGTTCACAGGCGATCCTACCGAAGAGATGCAAAAGGCCGGCTGGATCAAGCATGGTTCGAGCCGCGGCCAGTGGATCTACGGGCCGGAGGCGACGCACGTATTTCGCACCTTCGAGAAAATTGTGCTGGAAGAGATCGTGGAGCCGTTGGGCTATCGCGAGATGATCTTTCCAAAGCTTGACACCTGGGATGTCTGGAAGAAGAGCGGCCACGCCCAAGGCGTCTACCCGGAGATCTACTTCGTCTGCCCGCCCAAGACTCGCGATCCGGCCTTCTGGGAAGAGGTCATGGATTACTACAAGGTCACCCATGAGGTGCCCCTGGAACTGGTCAAAGAGAAGATAGATTTACCCATTGGAGGCATGTGCTATGCCCAATGCCCTACCTTCTGGGGATTTCTGCAGGGCATGACCTTGCCGAGCGAGGAGATGCCCATAACCGTCTTCGATAGATCCGGCACCTCTCATCGCTACGAGTCCGGCGGAATTCACGGCATCGAGCGGGTGGATGAGTTCCACAGGATCGAGATCGTGTGGCTGGGCACGCGCGAGCAGGTTCTGGCTGAAGCCGAGAAGCTGAAGGCCTGCTACAAGCACATCTTCGAGGATATCCTGGAGCTGCACTGGAGGACTGCCTGGGTCACGCCCTGGTTCATGGCCCAGGAAGGAAAGACGGGCCTTTCCGAGATGTCCGGGGCAGGAACTGTGGACTACGAGGCGGTGCTGCCCTACAACGGCAACTGGATCGAGTTTCAGAATTTGTCCGTCAATGGTGAGAAGTATCCCAAGGGCTTCACAGTGAAGTCCCAATCGGGAGAAGCGCTCTGGTCGGGATGCAGCGGCGTCGGTCTCGAGCGCTGGGCCTCAGCATTGCTGAGCCAGAAGGGGCTGGACACTGCTAATTGGCCGGAAGAATTCCAAAAACGCATTGGTAAGATGCCTAAGGGGATCAGGTTCCTGTGAACCCAACCCCTGCATAACTTTTTTTCTGGATTGAACGGATAATTATGGCGTATTGCCTTTTGTTGACGGTTGACTAGATACCCTCTTGACTGCTGGTGAGGTAGTCGTCGACCGATTTGCGCGGTTTGTCGGTCTTCGCTTTGGCGTATGCGGCTTCTGCTTTGACGGTATCATGCTGCTTTGTGTAAACATCGCCTATACTCTCCCAGGTATATGTATTATCAGGATTCTGTTCCAATGCCAAGGCGAAGCTATCCATGGCATCATCATATTTGCCCAGACGGGTAAGTGTTCTGCCTTTGCTCGTCAGTATATTTGCAGAGTCTGGCTTCAGACTTAATGCCATTTCGTAATATGCCAATGCCTGGTAATAGTATCCCAAATTATTCATGACATCTCCCTGACCGGCCCAGTCGAAGGCCGAGGTTGGATTCGCCTCGATTGCATCCCCAAAACAGTCAAATGCCTCAACATTCCGGCCAGAGGAGACCAGACCGGCACAATCGACTGACCCACTGTCTAAGGGGGAATCTTGGGCAATGCAAATGCTTACACCGGACAAGCATAAAAAACAAAATATAATCTTAATTGAAAGAGACGTTGTTTGTCTGATCGTTCCTGTCACCTTCGATATTGATTCTTGCAAGGTAACTTGGTGCTTTGAGTATATCAATTATGCTCTTCGCTAAATTATATGAATAAAGCCCATCAGTACATCGCCTTTTTCCAACATTACAGAGTCGACGGGGCACCAGACGATCAGCCATTTTTCTTATTTTGCTCGTAGTCCTCTCGTATGGCTCTGGCCATCTCCTCGTCCGCTTCCACGATCAAAGCGCCCATGTAATCGCAGTTCTTGCAGCGGTAGATCTTGCCGGTGTAGCCGCCCGCCTCGTAATAAAGGTCAGCGCTGCCGCAGACCGGGCATACCTCCAACATCTTCTCTAGCTTCATGATGAAGTCCTCTCTGTTTCAGGAGTTCAACTTTTGCGTGCTTGCGAAGAGTTTTTGATTTTGAATTATCTAGGGGATGTATCTGAGGGATGAAAATGACTCGACAAAGCTCAAGTGGAAGCTGCAGCTATTGCCAGGGAAGCTATGCCAAGTCGGCAATGGCCCGGCATTTGAAGGCCTGCAAAGCAAGGCAGGAAGATAATGAATCGGATATAAGCAATTCTGCAAAAGGCGGCGCCAAGAGAACTATCCTCCATTTGCAGGTGGTGGGTCGCGACAGACCGATGTACTGGATGCATATCGAGATTCCTGCCGGTGCCACCTTGACGGATTTGGATGACTTCCTTCGCCTGACCTGGCTGGAATGCTGCGGCCATTTGAGCTGCTTTGAAATTGCAGGCGAAACATTCGACTGCGAGAGCGCGGAGATGGGCAACAAGAGCATGAATATCTCCTTAGGAAAAGTGATCGGGCCCAAAATGGTGTTCGAGCACACCTACGACTTCGGGACCTCAACTGAGCTATCGCTAAAGGTGATATCTGCCAGGCAGGGCCTGGCACAGGGAAAAGCAGTGAGGATCATGGCCCGAAACGATCCACCGGATATAAGATGCGACGTGTGCGGCAAACCGGCAGTTGCCGTTTGCTGCCAGTGCATCGATGAGGGCATCGGTTGGGTCTGCGAGGACTGCGCAGAAAAGCACGAGTGCGGAGAGGACATGCTTCTGCCGGTGGTCAACTCCCCACGCATGGGCATGTGCGGCTACACGGGAGATTAAAATAACTGCATCAGCTCCTCGGCTATGATCCTGTAGCCCGCCTCGTTGGGATGGTCCAGGCCCGGCAGGATCAGCGATCCCAGAGAGGTGCCCGCACGAACGCGTCGCATCCAGGCCCCGTAGACATCCACAAAGCCCACATCCATCTGCTTCGCCAGCCGTTCGATGGCCTGATAGTAATCTAAAACCCGTCGATCGTAGGGCGGCGTCTCCAGGGGCTGGGAGGAGAGCAGCAGTATCTCCGAGTTGGGGCCGGCCCGGATGCGTCGCACCATCTCCACGAAGTTCATCTCGAACTCCTCCAGATCCAGGCCCAGCGCGCAGTCGTTGATGCCGAAGTTGATGGTGACCAGGTCCGGTTCGTAAGCGAGAACGGCCCAGTCCAGCCGGGCCAGGCCGTCCAGGCTCGTGTCTCCGGATATGCCGGAGTTGATCATCTCCACTCTCGCGTCTGGATATTTTTCTGCCAGCAATGCTTTCCAGAAAGAAGGAAAGCCGCGCCGCACGCAGTAGCCGGCGGTGATGGAGTCGCCAAAGGCCACAATGCTGACATTGCAGCCGCTTTCCAGGTCACGCCTCGTCTTTTCCACAAATCTTTTCCCTTCGTCCATATGGGTAGAACCCTTCAGACAACTATTGGAGCTTTGCTCTTTCCTGCCGCCACTACCGCCGCTTTCATGTCGCGGACGAGCTGCTCCAACAGCTCCACCTCTCCCCGTGCGATCAGGTCCACGCAGACCGAGCCCACAATGGCGGCATCTGCTCCGGCGGTAATAACTTCAGCGGCTTGGGCGGGAGTGGAGATGCCAAAGCCGACGGCCTTGGGCTTGCTGCCCGGCACGCGGGCGATGAGGTCGCGCGTGCTTTGCAGGATATCGCTTTGTGCACCAGTCACGCCAGTTCGGGCCACCAGATAAAGAAAACCCGACGTCTCTTCTTCGATCATCTTCAACCGCTGTGCGGGTGTGTTGGGCGCCGCCAGGAAGATGAGGTCCACGTCGAATTTGGCGCAGGCCTGCAGGAGAGGTCCGGCCTCCTCGGGGGGCAGGTCGGGCACGATCATACCAGTGATGCCACAGCGGGCACAGTCTCCGGCAAAGCGGTCCAGGCCGCGGGCATAGATCATGTTGTAGTAGCCCATGAAGATCTTGGGGATGGCGACGTTCGCCTCGGCGGCCTTTTGGAAATAGACATCCGTGTTCATGCCGGCAGCGATGGCCCTTTGCGCTGCCGCCTGGATGGTCGGGCCGTCCGCGATAGGGTCGGAGTGAGGCAGCCCCAGCTCAATGATATCCGCCCCGGCGGCAGCCAGTCGCCGCACCAGGTCGGGCGTTGCCGCGGGCGTCGGGTCCCCGGCGCAGATGTAAACGATCAGGAGGGGCGCTTCTTCAAATGCTTCAGAGATTTTCATAGTCCATCACCGTTGCCAGATCCTTGTCGCCCCGACCGGAGATGTTGATGATGGCCAGATCTCCCAAGGCCTCCGGCTCCTCTAAGGCATAGCCTACGGCGTGCGCTGACTCCAGAGCCGGGATGATCCCCTCCAGTTTGGAGAGGGCATGAAATCCTCGCATGGCCGTCTTATCATCGGCGATCTTGGTCAGCACGCGCCCCTTCTCCGCCAGAAAAGCCAGCTCCGGGCCCACGCCGGGATAGTCCAGGCCGGCGGCCACGGAATAGGACTCCAGAATCTGGCCGTATGGGTCCTGCAAAATTTTAGTAAGAGCGCCGTGCAAAACGCCATCCGTGCCCAGACCCAGACTGGCTCCATGGTCCGCAATTCTATCCGTCTTGCCAAGGCCTCGCCCGCCCGCCTCCACTGCCAAAAGCCGAACGTCTTCGTCCTGCAGGAAAGGAGCGAAGATGCCCATGGCATTGCTGCCTCCTCCTACGCAGGCCGTGATGCTGTCCGGCAGTCGGCCTTCTGCTTGCAGGATCTGGCTTCTCGCCTCTTTGCCTATGACGCTCTGAAAGTCGCGCACCATGCTGGGGAAGGGATGGGCGCCCGCTGCCGTGCCCAGCAGATAATGGGTGTGATCAAAACTGGAGGCCCAGTCTCGCATGGCCTCGTTTATGGCGTCCTTGAGGGTCCGCGACCCGGAGCGCACGGGTATGACCTCTGCTCCCATGAGCTGCATGCGGTAGACATTCATCTTCTGTCGCTCTATGTCCACCTCGCCCATGTAGACCTGGGTCTCAAAACCCAGATTTGCTCCCACTATGGCCGTGGCCACGCCATGCTGGCCGGCGCCCGTCTCGGCGATGAGCCGGGTCTTGCCCATCTTCTTGGCCACCAGCGCCTGGCCCAGGGTATTGTTGAGCTTGTGCGCCCCGCCATGCACCAGATCCTCTCTCTTCAGGTAGACCTTGCGGCCCAGTTTTTGGCTGAGGTTTCGGGCATAGTAGAGGGGGGTTGGCCTACCTGCAAAGGTCTTTAAAGCCAGGTTCAGCTCTTCTTTAAAATCTTCGCTCTTCATGAGGCGCTGGTAAGCCTGCGCCAGCTCCGTCAGGGGCGGCACCAGGGTCTCGGGCACAAAGAGGCCGCCGTACCTGCCGAACTTGACGGCTTTGTTTTCGGATATCTCTGTATGCAAAGGATCACCGGCTTGTATATACTTTAAATGTACTAATTAATACTATGGTGTATGAAAAAGTACATAATTGATTGTATTTAAACTTATCAGCTCAGATCGGGGGGCAGCTCTCCCGTCAGGCATTCTATCCTTCTCTGTGCGCTCTCCAACCGGGCATTGCAGAGCTTGACCAGCTTCATGCCCTTTTCATACAGGTCCAGACTCTCCTCTAAGGTCATCTTTCCCTCTTCCAGCACCTCTACAATCTGCTCCAGATTGTCCAGAGCCTCTTCCAGGCCCATCTCTTCCTTCTTCATAGTGCTCCCTCGCTATCATCCCGGCATTCCAGCACCCTGCACCTCAGCCTTCCCCTGCCCAATATCAGTTCTATCTCCTCACCGGGCCGGGCGTCCTGGGCTTGCAGTATCAGGCCCTTCTCTGAGCGGGCGATGGCATAGCCCCTGAGAAGAGTGGCTCGCGGCCCCACAGCCGTCAGGCGTCCTTTGGCCAGCTCCAGACGGCTTTTCAGGCTTTGCATCTTTTCCGCCTGGGCGCCGTCCAGGCTTTGGCAAAGAATATCCAGGCGTTGGCGAGCGTCCCGCGCCAGAGAGTACATCCTTTTGGCGGAGACATTGTGCTTTAGATATTCCAGGCGCTCCTCTTTTCGTTCCAGGTTCGTCCAGAGGGCGCGCATTATTCTGACCTTTGTGGAGCGCAGTCCTTCCTTTATCTCCTCTACATCCGGCACAGCCATCTTTGCTGCCGCCGTGGGCGTCGCTGCTCGCATATCCGCCACATAGTCGGCAATGGTTACATCCGTCTCGTGACCGACTGCGGAGATGACAGGCACGTCGCAGGCGAATATGGCGCGGGCTACAATTTCGGAGTTGAAGCACCACAGATCCTCAGTCGAGCCGCCCCCGCGACATACTATGATTACATCAGCCCGACCTCGCAGGGCTAAGATGGCAGAGGCAATGCTCTCCTCGGCTCCCTCTCCCTGCACCTGGGCCGGAGAGAGGATGATTCTGGCGGGATAGGTGCCAATGGTTCGCAGAACATCTTGCAGTGCCGCTCCCTGGGGGGAGGTAACAATGCCGATTCGCTCCGGATACAAAGGCAGCGCCCGCTTTCTTTCCTGGGCGAATAACCCCTCCCCGGCCAGCTTCTTTTTGAGGGCCTCCATCTGCAGGTGCCGGAAACCGAGGCCCTCATCCTGCTTTATGCCGCGAGCTACCAGCTGCACTCTGCCCTGCGGCCTGTAAACGGCAACATCTCCGAAGACCATCACATTTGTGCCGTCCTTCAGCTCAAAGTTCAGGGAGAGGGCGCTACCTTTGAAGAGAACGCAGGAGATGGAGGAGCCCTGGTCCTTGAGGGTGAAATACCTGTGCCCTGACCGGTGATGCAGGTAGTTGGAGACCTCGCCTCGTGCCCAGAGGTCGTGCAGGCGGGGATCGTTCTCCAGGCGGTCTGCTATCCTCTGATTCAGGTCGGTGACTGTGAATATCTGGGTCAAGATGGATTCCTTTGCACAGGCTGAATATTTAAGTGCGATTCATGCTTGGAGCGAAACTGATACAAATGTCGAATTATCGCTCTATTCGAATACCCCGCAGTTGCAAGGAGGGGCGCATATGACACCTCGTCAGAGGCCGGAGCCGTCAGGTTCTAGATCTTATCAACGACAGAGATGGTACGCGATTCTTCGATAAAAATTCTGCTTTGTTCTGCGTCTTATCACTGAAAATGTAAAACTTTTTGTGCTTCTTGTAATCCATGTTTCCCAATCGGCCAACCTCGCTTTCAAAACAAAATGCGTATCGAGAACAACATCTGTTAGGGAAGCCCCTCCCTGAGTTTCTTTTCAAGCCCCATGCGGGAAAGATCTGACCGTGTGTAAGCTGGAGCTAGGTCAAGCGGACCCAGAAGGGCTCCAAGGCCTAAACCTACTGGATTGTATGTGTTAGCGCTTGCAAGGTCTATTTCCAATAGGCTCAGACGTCATATCCGTTTTTGACTCTCCTTTGGCCATAGAAGCCAAGGCTCGTGATATCAGCGGCAACATCTTTGACTCGGCCTCGATCATGTAGCAACCTGGCCTGACACTTCCACTCCGTTTGCCCGAAGTTAGCCAGACTAATTTGCAAGGAGAACCAGAATCAACCCCTCGACAGCGCCTGGGATCGCCCAGAGGGAAGCCCCGATCCTTAATGAAAATTCCCGGTGGGTCAAGAGCCCGGATCTCTTCGACCAGCGACTTGATCGGTTGCTCTTCGCCCTCTATGATCGCCCCAAAGCAGGTTTCTTTGACTTTTACGCCATATTTTAATTCATAGATCATCGTGGATATGTCTGAAGGGAGGATATCTGTGCATTCGGGGGAGGTTATTATGTACTTTGTGACCTTTATATTCCCACCTCTACTATAAACATATCTCCTTAATCTGTTTATTTTCATGACTCATCATGGGATTCACATCGCTCTGTCGTTGGCCTTCTCCGGGAATCCCAGGAGTTCGAGCACCCGGTTTCGGATGCGGATCATATCCAAAGCGAGCAATTGGCCACTTTTCTCTCTCTTCTCCAAATAAACTAAGCAAAATGTCAAGCATCCGCCGACACCGACGCCGCCGAGTATCATAGGAATTGTCTCGCTGGCTGGCGGCGCGAAAAACATTCGATCAAGCCGAAGGTCTCCATAGATCTGCGGGAAATCCAACCTTCCGAGGTTCGTGACGATCATGCTCGGATGCTTGGAAATAACCTTCTTGGAGATGGCAAAAGCGATGTTCTTTGAATCCTTAGCAAAGTTGGAGAGGTTTTCTGTCCGGTCGAAGCCCTCCGGGATTTTCTGGACATATTGTGCGTAGCTGAAGACTGCATCGACGAGGGTCGGATCAAAATATCTCATGTCCAGAGCGGAAGTATCGAGCGTCTTCACTCGTTCCTGAATGATACTATGCAGCTTTCGGGCATTTTCCCAGAATGGTTTGTCTGGGCTGCATGAGAACTGCAAGTTGAAGTCTCCTGCAAAAAAGCAAAACGCTTCCACGATATTCTCTCCAAGGTGCCTTCGCAGGTCAAATGGGATGCCGATGGTTCTCTTTTCTTCGGGAAGTGGGCCCAGGACCTCCTGGCGTGCTGCAAGAAACGCGGTCGTCAATGCAGAGATGATGGTCACTCCATTCATCCGGCATCGAGCGATCAAGTCACACGTTTCCTTTGGCTCAAGCTGGAGAAGGGTCATACCATAACTGACCTTTTTCCAGAATGCATTATGGATCTCACAAAAGTCCGCCCCGGAAAAATGATACGACCTTTCCCTCCATTGGTTGTTAAAATTGTTGATCATGGCTCCACCCATAGATTTTGATGTGGATGAATCCTCATCTTTCAACACGTAGTCTGTCAAAGTTGGCGGTTGAATGGTCTTTACTTCCTTTGCCGGTTCGGCATAACAGACAAGGACGTCGCGGATCAGGTTTGCCACAGCCGTGCCGTCGCAGATACAGTGCTGGGCAAATGCAATCAATTCTGAAACCTGTGGCGAATACACAAGCACGAACCTGACAAGTGGTCCTTTTTCCGGCTCGAAAGGTATCAAGTGCTCGCGGCGGATCTCGTTGAACCATTGGTTTTCGGATTTCCTTGGCACGACGCGCAATATTGTTTCGGGGACATTTTCCGTCGAGCACCAGGCATCATTATGATCATCGAAAATGATTTTGCAGCCCGCCAGTGGATGCATCTGCCGGACCTTTTTAATCGATTGTACAAGATCTTTTTCAGCCACATCCCCCACAATCCGAGCGACTACGGCGATTTTAGATCTGACGCCCCAAAGAAATATTCTCTCTGTGTTGGAGAGACGGTGCGCACATCCCGAAATATCGATACCACAGGTCTTCGGTTCATTCCGGCTCATTTCGTCACCTCAATTCATCAAATAATTCGTCTAAATGTTACTCTTGCGAGTGCTCCAGTCAAAACTTATTCGACCACTGCATAGGCGAAGTTCAACAGGCTACACACTGTCCTGCCTTCATTTGCTCCGTGGAAATAGGATTTTTTATAATCATTACTGGTCACATTTTGGATCTTGGAAAATCCTCGCTCCATGAGGAACACCTCGATACTTCCTTCCTTAATGCCAAACCGCAAAGGCTCTCCATATTGAATCAGCTGGTTATAGAGATTCTTTCCCACTTCCAGTTCGCAGCTTCCATCAACCACAGACTGTGAGTAATAATCGAAAATGATGGCACTGCCTTTGCCCGAATTTTTGGATATGAAGGAAAGGATTTTGTTCACTATCTCAGGCGGAAGGTAGTATAAGAGCCCCTCCATGAGGAATAGAGTCTTTTTAGACGGGCTATATCCCATTTCCAACAGCGTTTGGCCAAAATCTTCTCTTCCTAAATCCGCAGGAATGTACGTGACATGATCTGGTGGGCTGCCAAAGATCTTTCTTATCTTTTCTATTTTCAGAGCTTGCATAGCAGGATGGTCTACTTCAAAGACTTTTATCTTCGTCAGCCCCTCAATCCTATAGGCACGAGAATCATACCCTGCACCTAAGATAACCAACTGCTCAAGCCCTTCTTCGATAGATCTCTTTACAAAATCATCAAAATACCTGACTCTGGCAATGACTGAATTGTCAATTCCGGGAAGGATGCGCTCGCGTTGCTCCCAACTTGCCTCTGCCTTATCTGGGTTACAAGCTATCCATTCCAATATTTCCGGGCTTATGAAATGGACGGCACAAGGGTCATAACAGATTCGTTCGCCTTCGGGCCGTTGCGATTCGTGGAACCTGAGGGTTGCGATTCCCTCAGCAGTCTTGCTGCTGGATCTTGCTTTTTCCGTGAACCACTTGTTTGTCTTGATAAAATCCTTCTTAGCATCTTCCGATCCTTTCATTGTTAATCCACCTGCTTTAATATCACGCTTCTCTTATTGTTATCTGTTGCAAGTTTTAATCAGATTCACCCAACCACTGCATGGACGAAATTCAACAACCTGCATACATACCGACCTTCATTCGCCTCGTGGAAATAAGCCTTTTTATAATTCTGGCAGGTCACACTATGGACCTGGGAAAAGCACCACCCCATAAGGAATGCCTCTATTACATAGGGGGCGCAAAGGGTCACGAATACCCCGACCTTCAGGTTGGGGTAGTCCGCACACCGTTTGATTTTCATGACTCATCATGGGCTTCACATCGCCCTATCGTTGGCCTTCTCTGGGAATCCCAGGAGTTCGAGCGCCCTGTTTCGGATCCGGATCATATCCTGATCTAGCGGTGAACCCTCATTTCCCACTTCTTCTACATAGTTTAAGGAAAAAACCAGCTTGCCATTGAGGCCAACTCCTCCAAGTATCAGTGGAGTAAATCCGCTTGAACCCACAATGAAAAACATGCGATCGAGCCTGAGATTCCCATAGATCTCAGGGTAGTTCAAACGCCCAAGGTTGGTGATGATGGTCCCTGGGAGGCCGGATATGATCTTCTGTGAGAGTCCTAGTGCAGCATTCTTAGTATCATGTACGAAAGCTGAAAGGTTCTTCGTCCTTTCGGAGGCCTCGGGGACGAGCTTCATAGAGAAGACAAAGTTGAATGCATCGATCAGCGTCGGGTCAATTAGCAACATTTCGCGGCCCGCTATCCTGTTATTCTCCACATCTTTACGAATGATGCCGTGGAGCTTTTTGGCATTTTTCCAGAGGGATTTATTCGGTTTATAGTCAAACTTGAACTGGATGGCCCCGGCAAAAAGGCCAAAGACGTCCCCTATATTCTTCTGAAGGTGCCTGCGCAGGTCATAGGCCACCCATATGACCCTCTTGTCCTTGGGAAATGGCCCAAGGATATCCCGATATGCTGCCAGAAAGGCAGCAGTGGATGCTGAGGTGATGGTGACACCGTTCTCCCGACATTTAGCTGCCAAAACAGATGTCTCTTCCGGCTCAAGCTGGATAAGGGCAATGTTATACCGCGTCCTGTCCCAGTATGCTTTATGAATCTCGTTAAAATCCATCTGGGTGAAGTAATATGGCCTATTTCTCCACTGACGGTTATAGTAATTGATGAATGTCTTTGCGATTAATCCAGGAAGGGAGAATCTCTCCTTCGGCAAGCAGTCCTCCAAATTGAGCGGTTGGAGGACCTGCACCTCTTTTGCCGGATTGGCATAGCATATCAGAATATCGCGAATGAGAATTGCCAGTGCATCCCCATCACAGATGCTGTGTGTGGCGAATACAACCAGCTCCGATACTTGTGGAGAATAGACAAGTACAAGTCTAATCAGTGGGCCGATTTCAGGCTCGAAGGGTATCCTGTTCTCATGCCTGATCTCCTCGAACCACTGGGTCTCCGATATTCTTGGAACGGTACGTAACACCGTATCCTGGACTTTATCCGTGGAAAGCCATGCGTCATGGTGGTCATCGAAGATAACCCTCGCACCCAGCAGAGGATGCATGCGGCGAACAGCATTGATGGCCGTCATGAGCCCCTTCTCAGATACATCTCCAATAATCCGGGCAGCTACGACCACATTGGCTGCAGGATTCCACAGCCAGAACCTCTCACTATTTGAGAGGCGGCGCACACATCCCGGAATTTTGGTGTCGTTGGTCTTCTGTTTCGTTTGGTTCATTTAGTTCCCCACTAGACATGTTTCTTAACTATCGATTCTGCGGATGATTCATTCTCACAGGGTTCATTATGTCTTACTCATCGCATTGTCTTGAGTATACATATACTTTTCGGCCATACGTCAAAATATTTAACATAATAATCACATAACGATGATTATAAATTGATCTAAGCTACAATATTTGTGGTTTCTGCTAATTTACATTCTCCGTGAGTGAGTCAAAATGTATTATCACGATTTCAGACAATATGATAAAAAGAGCTATTTTACGAATTGGATAAGTTTAAAAACTCATCAATTGCTTAAAGGCACTACCATGTATGAGATCATCAGGACTTTCTCTCCAATATTCAGAGGCCTGAACTTTGAAAATCCCAGGGCCGCTGCAATATATTATGTTAGCCTAATAATAAATTTCCCTACAAATCTCCAGGGTATTTTAAACGAGGCCCAGGCAATTTATGGGACCGATATCAATCGGCAAGCACTGTATGCTGGAAGAAAGGAGTTGCAGAGGCATGGAATTATTGGCAGGACCTATTTCACAGAGGATTCTGATGTAGACTTCGACCGCGAAACGTATCTGCCGGCAAACCCAGAAATAATCTGGGAAGAGAACCTGGATAAGGTAAATACTTATTGGAAACCGCCCGATGAAATGGCTTTTCGAAAGGCCAAGGTGAAGGAATTATATCAACATTACTTGAGAAATTTCAAGAAGTATGGGATCGGTATTGAAACGCACATGAGCCCAGGCAGGGGCTCACACGTGACGGATGGAAAACCACATATTGTTATCCGTTCACGTTAAGCCGGATATGGGCAGTGAAGGCCGACAAGTTTATGGGACGCTCGATCCCGTGATTGAAACAGG
>JAPKXZ010000058.1 GCA_026394555.1 Methanothrix sp. | reverse complement strand
TGAAAGAGAGCAGCCGGAAGAATGCCCTTATGCGTGAGATCGCAGACATTTCTGGGATCAAGGTCGGCCATAAAAGGCCATCTAAGGGAGGTGGATAATCACCTCCTGCTTTTGGTTTCATGTGGTTTTCCATGGGAAACTGGGAGCATTACAGGGCTATTCAATATTTATTGGATGTGGCGTACTGGAATTAATATTCTTAAATATGCTAAAAAATTTGATTTGATTACAAATAGCCTTGAAATGTATATCATTCCCGATTACCTTGAACATATATCTGAAATGTTCTCACGAGGACTTACTGAGAGAATTATTTTTGATGAAAATATAAACGTTCTTTTCGATAAAAATACAAAACGCAAGATACTTAAAGATGAAGAATCCGCATTGAGAAAATACGAGCCCATAATTACAGAGCGGCTCAATAAGTATCGAAAAATTAACGAAGATTTTCCTGGTCAACTGGATGTTAGGTTTACACCTGTTACTTACATTACATCCAGGCGATCCATATTATACGATGAAAACGGACCTTTTTGGGCATGTGATTTCAGAAGGTTGCTGAGCCACGATCCCAAGGAGCCGCCGTATTATCTAGGGACGATTTATCTTCAGGATGATTTAATAGATCACATAAGGGCGAATTTTGAAGCCGCGTGGGAGAACAGTGTCGCGTGAGGTGATATACCCCGCTGCGCGGGTGCGCCGACGTCGTTTGATTAAACTTAGTTGGTCATAAGACAAGAAAACTTTATATGGCAGAATATCTTTGCTTTTAAGCGGTGACGCAATGCACATAATGGAAGGATTCTTGCCCCTCAACTGGTGCGTGGTTTGGTATGTTCTCTCGCTGCCCGTGGTGGCTTATGGTGCTTACAAAATGAACATAATGATCAAAGAGAATCGCGATATTCTGCCCTTGCTGGCCGTATCCGGTGCCTTCATCTTTGTACTATCCTCCCTGAAGATGCCTTCAGTCACAGGAAGCTGCTCCCATCCTACGGGTACAGGCATAGGTGCGATACTCTTCGGGCCGTGGATAACTTCGGTGTTATCGATCATAGTCCTGATCTACCAGGCCATATTTCTGGCGCACGGGGGCCTGACCACTTTGGGTGCCAACACATTCTCCATGGGTATAGTCGGACCATTCGCGGGCTATCTGGTCTATAAAGCGTGCATGAAACGGGATGTGAATATGTACATCGCCGTATTTCTGGCGGCGATGCTCGCGGATTGGTTAACATATATTGTTACATCCATCCAGCTTGCTCTGGCCTTCCCGGCAGCCTCTGGTGGAGTGATGGCATCTTTTGAGGCTTTCCTGGCCGTTTTTGCCATAACACAGGTTCCCTTGGCCATTGTTGAGGGCGCTGTAAGTGCGCTCTTGTTCAAGCACATCGTCCAGCTCAGGAGCGACGTCCTGTTAAAGCTCAATGTGGCATCTCCTAGCGTTATGAAGAAACTGAAGGAGGCTTCAGCATGAAGCTAGAATACATAACCCTTGTGATTATTGTTGCATTCATCGCCGCCTTTGCCTATGTCAGCTCAACAGGAAATCACGAATGGGGAGGCTCAGATGATATGCCGGAGAATGTCATCAATGACCTGACTCATGGGTCCTACCACCCCTGGTTTAACAGTGTCTGGGTTCCACCCAGCCCCGAGATAGAGAGCTTGCTTTTCGCTTTGCAGGCGGCCTTCGGTAGTCTCATCATCGGCTATTTCCTGGGCTACTACCGCGGCTTGGCGAAGGCCAGAGCTGCGGCAACTTCCGAGGAGCAAGAAGGAAATTTGAATGCACGACCTGCTAGATGATTACGCCCATTCCAATGCTCTGAGGGACACAAGTCCAAGGCTCAAGCTGCTGCTCGGCCTCGGAGCCATCCTCCTTTGCGTTGCCTCAGCTACGCCGATAGCGCCTTTATTCATAGCAATTACCATAAGTCTCATAACTTTAATATTGGCCAAAATTCCAGGGCGTTTTTACTCCACACTGCTGCTAATACCCTTCTCCTTCTCCCTGCTGAGCGCGGTAGTGGTGGCCTTCATGCATGGCGGAGGCGATCAATTATTTGCCTTTAACGTCTTCGGCATTGATTTAGGCATCAGAGAAGATGGAGCCAACCTGGCCCTGCTTCTGATCGCCAGGACCTTTGGGGGCATGTGCTCTCTATTCTTCATAGCCCTGACCACGCCCATGATAGAGATATTCTCGATCCTGATGTCCCTGGGTCTGCCGGATTTCTTGGTCGAGCTTTCCATGTTAATGTACAGATACATTTTTGTCTTTGTGGATCAGGCTGCCATGATCCACAACGCCCAGGTGATGCGTTTGGGAGACGCAGGAATCAAAAACTCTCTGAACTCCTTTGCCATGCTTTGCTGCGTTCTCTTCCTCCGCTCCTGGGAGCAGGGGGAAAGGCTCATCGTGGCCATGGACTCTCGCTGTTACGACGGTAAGATCGATCTCATGGAGCAGTCCAATAAAGCAGAGCCGAGGGCAATCTTTGCAGTTTTGGGGTATATGGCTATGATTGCTACCATCGCGGTTTTAACTAGAGGCGTCCAGCTCCTGTGAGGTGCCATGACGATTATCCTTGAAACAAGAGATCTCAGCTATTCCTATGGGGATGGAACAGAGGCTCTGAAGGATGTGAGCATCTCTCTGGAGTCGGGGAAAAAGGTGGCTCTGGTGGGGCCCAATGGAGCCGGCAAGTCCACACTCATGCTCATGTTCAACGGCATCCTGAGGCCTCGTGAAGGAGAAGTTCTCTTCCGGGGCCGGCCCATGAGTTACGATGCTGCCAGTTTGCGATCCATCCGGCGGGCCGTGGGCATGGTCTTCCAGAATTCGGACGACCAGCTATTCGCGCCTACCGTTTACCAGGACGTGGCCTTCGGTCCCACCAATCTGGGCTATGCAGCGGAGAAGGTGAAGAGGTACGCGGGCTTTGCCTTGCAGTACGTGGGTCTCTTGGGATATGAGCGCCGTCCACCTCATCACCTGAGCGGCGGCGAGAAGAAGAGGGTGGCCATTGCCGGCATACTGGCCATGGAGCCGGAGGTGATTATTCTCGATGAGCCTACCTCCAACCTTGATCCGGCCAGCTCGGAAGAGATCATGGAGATGCTCGATGAGCTGAACTTAGGCGGAAAGACATTGATCATCTCCACTCATGATGTGGACCTGGCCTACCGCTGGGCGGATGAGGTAATACTCATGAAGGATGGTGGGGTAGTGCGCCGGGGCACTGGGCAGGAGGTATTCGGAGATGCAGAGCTGATAAGGGATGCCCGGCTTAAGCTTCCCATCGTGGTGGACCTCTATCAGGAGCTGGCGGGCCGGAGCATTGTCCGGGGATCAAAGCCGCCCAGGAATATCCTTGAGCTATGCGACCTATTGCAACCAAAGGCGGAGGCGCGGGCCGGGGTTTGGGGCAAGATCTACATCTGCAACGTAGATGAGAACGATGGGGAAGAGATTCGGGCAGTGCTCGATAAAAATCCGGCCGACTTTAAAGGCGCGATGGGTACCAGTGCCAAGGTCATGGCGGAGAAGTGCGGCATCACAATAGATTTTACCTACGGCGTTATCGACAAGTGCCTCCTCAAGGCCTTGATAGGCAAGAGCTCCATCATCATGACCTCTGGGGGAATGGTAGGACATACTTTGCAGAGAATCAAGGACTACGGCCTGGAGTCCGGGACGAAGATCGAGGCTATCGGGCTTTTACAATGATAAGTAACGAGCGGGTAGGGGAGTGGGGGTTAGTGAAAAAGATGTGTGTACCCGCTCTCGTCTCAACAATTTATTAATCGTATAAATACTTTTCTGGAAATAATTTACTACTGTTTTTGTCCATATGCTTTTTGTCTGGCGATCTTTGCCGCATAAGCGCCAGCTACAAAGCCTGCATCTATATTTACCACAGTGAGAACGGAGCAGGATTGCAGCATGGAATAAAGGGCCGCCCGGCCGCCTCCACCCAGGCCATAGCCCGTAGAAACAGGCAATCCTATAACCGGGGCTTCTACCAGTCCCGCAACAACCGCCGGCAGTGTCCCCTCCCGCCCGGCTGCTACCACGAAGGCATCAACATTTGCCATCTTCTCCAGGCAGGGAAAGAGCCTGTGAATGCCTGCTACTCCTACGTCGTACTCCGAGATGACGTTGCAGCCCATCTCCTCCGCCACCACGCGCGCCTCCTCAGCTACCGGCATGTCGGCAGTGCCTGCTGCCAGGATGCCCACCCATCCCCTTTTGGCCTGCGGTTTCGCGGATCGGATGACTACTGTCCTGGCTCGAACGTTGTGCACCAGCTCACTGCCCTCGGGCAGCTCTGCGCACCGCAGCAATTCCAGCTGCTCAGCCGAGACGCGAGTGATGATCACATTGCCGGTTGCCTGCAGGTGAGCCAGGGAGATGGCCACTAGATCTGTTTTATCCTTTCCTTCCGCGAGAATGGCTTCCGGTATGCCGATGCGTTCCGCCCGGCAGATGTCTAGCTTGGCCACCTCTCCTACGGCCAGGAAGCTCTGGCGTTTGATGCGGCGCAAAGCCTCTTCCAGGGTGATCTCACCCCGACCAAAGCACTCCAGCAGCTCTCTCAGGTTCTCTTGCACGGCCTTTAAAATAGATCGTCAAGCATAAAGGGTTTATCCCCGCACAAAGAATGAAAGAAGATGCTTGTTAACCTTGATCTTCATATCCATTCCAAGTACTCGATGGCGGTCTCCGCAGATATGCAGCTACCTGAGATTGCCAGAGAGGCAGCGCGCAAAGGAGTGAAGATCGTGGCCACGGGAGACTGCCTGCATCCTTTGTGGCTGGAAGCCATAAAGAAGCTTCCCGAGGCAGACGGGCTCTTTCTCCTGGGCGATACCCATTTTGTCCTCAGCGTGGAGGTGGAGGATAGTAGCCGCGTTCATCATCTCATATTTTTGCCCGATACCTCCAAGGCCGAAGAGCTGCGGGAAGCCTTCGCCCCCTACTCGACGAACCTGTCGGCAGACGGCAGGCCCCGGCTGCATTTGAACGGCTCTGAGATTGCCGATCAGGTTCTTGAGGCGGGCGGCCTGCTGGGTCCGGCCCACGCCTTCACACCCTGGACGGGCATCTTTGCTTACTTTCGGACTTTGGCTGAGTGCTACCAGGAGAAGGCAGACCAGATCCGGTTCATTGAGCTGGGCCTCTCTGCGGACACGGATTATGCGGACAGGATTGCCGAGCTCTCCTCTCGGACCTTTCTCTCTAACTCCGATGCTCATTCGCCCCGCTCTAACAAGCTGGCCCGGGAGTTCAACCAGATGGAGCTGGATTCTTTCAGCTATCAGGATCTCATCCTGGCCATCAAGCGTGAGGGCGAGCGGCGCGTAGCGATGAATGTGGGCCTTTTCCCGGAGGAAGGAAAGTACAATCGGACCGCATGCACGCGCTGCTACAGGCAATACTCCCTTAAGCAGAAGGACGAACTGATGGGGCGCTGTCCAGATTGTGGGGGGCGAATCAAGCTTGGCGTGGCGGACCGGGTAAATCTTCTGGCCGATTATGAAAAGCCCTTACATCCTTCTCACCGGCCACCTTACTTGCATATCATTCCCCTGGCCGAGATCATTGCTCTGGCCCTGGGTCACAAGAGCGTCATGACGGCCGGCGTGCAAAAAAGCTGGAGCGAGCTGACAGAGTCCCGAACGGAGATTGAGGTATTGATGCAGGTCGATCTTGCTGATCTGAAGGCGGAGCCGAGAGTAATCGAAGCCATCCAGAATTTTCGCATGGGCCGGATAGAGGTGCAACCTGGTGGCGGGGGCAAGTACGGAGAGGTCAGGCTGGTGGGAGTGTCGAATGCGGTGGGAAAAGGAAATGCAGGGCAAAGGTCGCTGTTTGACTTTTAAGCGGAATGAGGAAAGATGAAGAAAATTGAAGCCATAATTCGGCCCGAGAAGCTGCACCTGCTGCGAGAAATGCTGGACCTGAAGGGCTTTTCGGGAATGACGGTGACCGAGGTCAAGGGCCGGGGCCGGCAAAAGGGCATCACTTTGCAGTGGCGAGCCGGAGACTACCGGGTGGAGTTCATGCAGAAGATCAAGCTGGAGATGGTGGTCGATGACAAGGACGTGGAGTGTGTCATCGACCTCATCTGCGAGTTTGCCCAGACGGGCGAGGCCGGGGACGGCAAGATCTTCGTCTATCCGGTGGAGGATGTGGTACGGGTGCGCACCAAGGAGCGGGGGTGCGGGGCGGTTTAGCCTCGTGCTCAAACGCCCGATTGACACATTTTTTTTATTTTGCTTCTTTGGCTACCCTTCATCTTTTCTTTTCTTCGCAGTAATCTTCATAGTAATATTTATACGAAAATCAAGTAATAACTACCCATGATGAACTGCGACCCTCCGGCAACTAATTTGAAAGATGCCTACAATGCTGCAAAGCTGGACCCTCTAAAAAGCGGAGATCCACGTTGGGTTGACTGTAGCAATGTGAGGGGTGGAACTGATGTTGTGGGGCTCCTGGCTTTGCGAATTGAAGGCTCAAGCCGCTCAACGTCTCAATTGATCAGCGGACACCGGGGCTGCGGAAAGTCCACAGAACTTCTGCGCCTGGCAAATCGACTGGAGAGGGAGAAATTCCTGGTAGTTTACTTTGCCGCTGATGATGATATTGATATGGGCGATCTGGTTTATACCGATCTTCTGCTTTCGATAATTAAGCGTCTGGAGCGTACACTATCCGAGAAGGGAATCAAGATAGATGAGCGCCTCTGCAAAGGCATTATGATGTGGTTTGCGGAAGTGGTCTACGGTTGGAAGGATGAAACTGTAATGGAGGCGGCTCTCAAGACTGAATTCGAATTGGGATTGAATGCGCCTGCCCCTCTTCCGATAATTGCGAAATTGCTGGCTCGCATCACCGGCCAAATCCGGACAGGCCACGAGATACGAAAGGATATTCGCCTCAAGCTGGACCCCCAGATCTATCCATTGATCGAGCCGAATCAATGAGTTCATCCGGGCGGCTATTCCAGAGATCCAAAAGAAGGGCTTTCGAGATCTGGTGCTGATCATCGATAACCTGGATCGCATTGTTCTGCGGGTGCTCGATGAAAAGACAGGAAGAACAACCCATGATGCCCTCTATCTGGAGCATGCCGAACAGCTCAAAGCCCTGGATGCGCACATAGTCTACACCGTGCCTATCTCGATGTTTTATTCCCTCAAGGCCACTCAACTGGCCGGGGCCTTCCCCAATTATGAAATTCTGCCTATGATTAAAGTCGAGGAGCAGGACGGTTCGCCTTGCCGGGAGGGCATCGATCTTCTCTGTGATGTGGCTGGGAAAAGGATCGATGTCAAGTCGCTTTTCCAGACAGGCGTAGTGGATTATCTCGCGGAAAAGAGCGGTGGGATGCTGCGCGATTTCATTCGGCTGCTTGGCTACACCGTTGAGCTGGACCAGGCGGAAGGCGGAAAGATTCCTATCTCCAAAAAGGTGGCGGAAAAAGCATTTCGACGTCTAATCAATGAGTACGGGCGCATGGTCCCGGATGAGCATTTTAACCTAACCTCCCTGATCAAGTAGGAGCATTACCTGATCGATCTCAATTTTAAAGCCCTTATTTTGAAAAATAACCCCAATTAGTCTTGCTTACCGACAGGTTTATACACTTTATGCGCCTACTACTATTGAGGCGCATAAT
>JAPKXZ010000001.1 GCA_026394555.1 Methanothrix sp. | reverse complement strand
TCGGACGGACACCAGAGGCAACGTCTTTTTGTTATTGCTCCGGGTAGGATGTGAGTTATTCCCATTTTTTCTGCTCTTATGGAGGCGGTTCAGTTCCCATAATTATTGGCGATTTTGGTTGGGGGTCCGGAATGGGAAGTAGCCGGGACCCGAGCGCCGGCAGCAATCACGGCCCCGCGGCTGCCGGGCGTTGCTTAAATAGACTGCAGAAAAGGAATCCAGCGTTTACACACTTACATCCACAGAAGCCGCAGTGGTAGTTGGTTCTGGGATGCAGAGGCGTTCGGCCTTCAACCCTTCCAGGTGAAATTCTATTGCCTCTTTCATCAGCACCAGCGTTTCTTTTTTCGTTGGACCGGTGGCTATGACGCCGGGCAAATCCGGACAATAGGCCGCGTAATTATTTTCAGCCTTTTCAATGATAATCAGATACTCAGTCATCTTTCCCAATCTCCTTATGACCACTTTGTTTCAATATGCTATTCAAGGTGCCCCTTGGTACTTCATCGTCCAAATTTCCTGAGATGGTAACTAATCCTCTCTTAAAATGATGCTTGTACTGCTTGTGACTGCCTCTTGTTCTATCAAGGAACCATCCATCCTCTTCTACCAGCTTAATGACGGCTCTGACTTTCAATTGTAAGCCTCAAATGATATAACCAATCTACCTTATAATTAATCTCTTTGGATCTGTATCGTAAGGCGCCTAACCCAATATCTAAAGGTTACCCAGCCCGATGGGCATCCAGCCCTCCGAAAAACTGCTTGGCTTGCAGACATGCGTCATTTTACACATAGGCCCGCCCGGACGACATGGCCGCCCAAGCTGGGCTCACAAGCGGCGGCCAATGAGCGCATCTGGACCCCGAGCTTCGGCAGCAACACGGCCCTGCGGCTGCCCGGCGCTGCATCCGGTAGACCGCAAGGATGGCAAAGCAGTAGAACGCATCGAATCTTTGCGCGTCCTTTGTGCCTTCGTGCCTTTGTGATTTGGTCCGTGGTTGATGTGTATAATTATCATCTAATAGTAATCGCAACCAGAAGGCATTGCTTCCCCAATCTCGCCCCCGGAAAAACGCCCAGTGCGGAGTCCAGCGCCACCTGGCTCTCAGGCCCGACCGCCCTCCCGATCCCGAGCGCTTGCCTGGCAACCGGGCCCGCCTGGCGGACAGCGGCAGTGGCCCCGGATGGCCTTTGCCTGCGAGCGGCTACACTGACGAGGCCCGAGGTGCTCTTGGGAAGAATTGTCCTTTTCTCATCGGAACTTGGCGGCTTCGCGCCTTCGCGTGAGCCCGTGATCTTGGCCCGACCGGCCCCTCAGGACTAGCGCTTGTTAGACAAGCCATCCCGCCCTGACGACATTGCCGCAATCCCAGCCGGGCAGGGCAGCGACCACGGTCGAGCGACAGCAGAATAGGCAGGGGTCTGTATACCTCCAATCCTGAACGGGCCGCCCAATGAAGAGGAGACCGACCATGGATGCCTCGAACCTGCCAACTCTTCCTGCTCAAAGCATTAATCTATCTAGGAGACAGTGTATATTATAATGCATCTTAACGACCTCTTGAAATCAAGACGTAACGATATCCTTCAGATTACTGCCAAGCACGGTGCCCATAATGTGCGCGTCTTCGGTTCTGTAGCCAGAGGAGAGGCCGACTCTCAAAGCGACATAGATCTGCTTGTCGAGTTCAAGAGAGGTACAACTCTGCTGGGGCATGCAGCCCTGATACAAGAACTTGAAGAGTTCTTGGGCGTCAAGGTAGATGTGGTGAGCGATCGCGGTTTGCGAGAGCGTATCCGAGACCGTGTGCTCAATGAGGCGGTGGCCCTTTGAGGGATGATCGAGCATGGCTTTTGGATATCCTGGAAGCTCTCTTGAATATCGAGAAATATGCTGCAAGAGGTGAAAGGGCATTTTGCGATGAAGAGCTTATCCAGGTATGGATTATCTATTATATTCAGGTTGCAGGAGAAGCGGCAAACCAGTTGTCGGATTCTTTTAAGAGGAACCACTCAGATATTCCCTGGAAAGGCATTATAGGCATGCGAAATGTATTAGTGCATCAATATTTCGGATTGGATCTGGGCGAAATATGGGATACGGTTACCTACGATTTGCCTTTGCTAAAAGTTAAGATTCTAGAGCTTCTTGACGAAAAACAATTAGAATCGTGATTCCGTTGAGCCTTTATGCCTTTGTGATTGGCTAAATTAGTACTAGATCAAAATTATCGATAAGTAGTAAACGCAAATCATATACTTCCAAATCCAGCCCCACTAAATAAGTCGCCTCTGCAGGATACCTGCCCCACGAAAGCGAGCGTTCGTGTGCAATCCTGCTCGGACGACATCGCCGCAAGCCCGGACGGCCCGGCCCACGGGCGACGACCACGAGCAGTAGCCGGGACCCGAGCGGCGCAGAGCGCGGCCCTGCGGCTGCCCGGCGATGTTGCCGTTAGCCCGCAAGGATCACAAAACGGAAGGACTACATTGGATCTCTCTGCTAAAAAAGACTCTGTGCGTCCTTTGTGCACTCTGTGCCTCTTGTGGTGAGATCGTTAGTTGTATGGTTATAATTATCAGCTAATACTATTAACAAACGGCCACTGTTTCCAAAAATCCCGCGCCCGGAAAATTCCCCTCGCGAAAGGCAAGCACACCTGACTATCAGGCCCGACCAGATGCGACCAGGAGCACAAGACGAATCAAGTGAGGCATTTCTCCAAGCACTGCTCTTTTTCCTCTCTCCCTCATCTATTTAAGTGCATAGTTCCAAACATAAGAATGATATCAGATATCGAGATAGAAAGGAGGTCAAATGAATCGATTTGCGGATCTGGGCGAGAAAATATTGCCTTTGCTCAGGCCATACGTTAAGCGCATTGCAGTTTTCGGTTCTTTTGCTCGAGGCGAGGAGACGCCAGAAAGCGATATCGATCTACTGGTGGAACTAAAAGCCCCAGAGAAGCGTCCCCGACTTGGTTTAGCATGGTTTGGTTTGGAAGAAGAACTAAGCCGTGTTCTGGGAAGAGAGGTAGAATTGATAGCTGAAGGCTCTCTAAGCCCATATTTGCGATCCTATGCAGAAAAGGACCTGGTTCTGCTCTATGAAGAAAAATGATTCAGTCTATTTGCACCATATCATGGATGCATTTGTGCAAATAGAGCGCTACACAGATGGCGTCTCTCATGATGATTTTATGGAGAACAGGTTACTTCAAGATGGTGTCATAAGACAGCTAGAGGTAATGGGAGAAGCAGCTCGCAATCTCACTGAGGATCTACGTAATGAGTACCCGAATATTCCATGGCGTCAGATGATAGGCCTAAGAAACCGAATGATTCATGCCTATTTTAATGTAAACCTGCAGATTATCTGGGAGATCATTCAAGGGGATATTCCTAATCTAAAGAAAGATATAAATTACTTGCTTGAGATTCATAATCAAAAAAGCCAATAAAAACTGCCAATAGCCATCATTTCCTAAAAAATAGAGCCCCGAAAAAGCCGCCCATCTGGACACATCGTCTCCTGATCGCAGGCCAGCCCGCCCAGACGACATCGCCGCCCAGGCTGGGCCCACGTGCGGCGAGCCACGAACGCAGCCGAGAGCCGAAAGCAACCACACCACATTCAAAAAAGTGCACTTGCTTCAGAGCAATAGTCGTCTCCGTCCGTTCGTCCTCCGTGCGCTCTGTGCCTCTGTGGTGGGATTGTTAGTTGTATGGTTATAATTATCTGCTAATATTATTAACAAACGGCCATTGCTTCCCAAAACCCAGCGCCTGGAGAACTCCCCTCGCCGAAGGCATGCTCTCACTGGCTCTCAGGCCCGACCGGCCTCTCGATCCCGAGCGTTTGCCTGGCAACCGGGTCCGCATGGCGGACGACGGCTGTGGCCCCGGATGGCCTTTGCCGAAAAACGGCTCCACCGACGCGGCCCAAGGGCTCAGGCAAAAATTATCCATTCTCATCGGAACTTCGCGCCTTCGCGTGAACCCGTGATCTCGGCCCGACCGGCCCTCAGTCCCCGCCAGGCAAGCCAGCCTGCCCTGACAACATCGCCGCCCAGGCTGGGCCCACAGGCGGTGGCTCACGAGTGCAGCCGGGACCCGAGCGCCGGCAGCAACCGCATTCAAAAAGTGCATTGCCTCTGAGCAATCGTCGTCTCCGTTCGTTCGTCCTCCGCGTGCTCTGCGTCTCTGCGGTTATATTCGTAATTGTTCTGTTATAATTATCGTCTAATAGTATCCGCAAATCACCACAGATTCCAAAACCCAGCAACCTGAAAATTGCCTCTGCCGGAGTCCAGCTCTTCATGGCTCTCAGGCCCGACCGGCATCCTGCCCGCCCTGACGACATCGGCCGCAAGCCCGGACGGCCGGGCCCACGAGCGGCGAGCCACGAGTGCAGCCGGGACCCGAGCGCCTGCAGCAACCACTGTCGATGGGGCTGCCCGGCGCCGCTGCCGCAAGCCGTTGGATCGGAAAGCTATTCTCGTCCCGAAATCGCCTTTAAAACGTCTCTGTGCATCCGAGTCAACAAGATTTCATTTACTCGTTTTGGCAAGCTGGCCGCGGACAAATTCCATGAATTGGCGCAAGCCTACAACGGGATTTTCATCTATATGGCTCTCCTCAACTGCATCCTGTGAGCCATTATGGAAGTGCTTTGGATAAGTCGATACCCTTTGCCAGTTTGTATCTGGAAAATTATCATGACGATACATGGAGCTATCGATGTGTCTCCGCTCCCAATGATATGAAAACCGACCCGTGATTTTTATTGAGAACCACACATCAATAAATGAGTCATCATGTAAAAATGTTCTGAGCTTGCCGCGAGAAATTATGGAATCACTCGAAATATCCGCATATTCTGTATCGATGATTCTCTTCAGCACTATAAGATCATCTACTGCTGAGGAAGACTCTTCATTGCTGCTAATATCTCATCTCTCCTGAATTCCAGGTAATCAAGTTCCTGAAAATCATCCAAGATATCTTCTTCCCTAACTTCTCCTTTTTTCAGCTTATCGTCCAGCTCAAAGATGGATCTCACACCATGCTTTGTCCTAATCTCAAATATCTCTGCTTCAATACACCTCACCTCTCTTTCTAAAAAAGCCTTGATGCTTGCTCTGGCAAGAACGTCACGATCCATCTTCAGTGCACTTGCAACCTCATCGATAACTTCCATAATCGAAAACCGTCCAATAAATGGTCGTTAAGATATTTCAATCCTCTCGTTAAACTTATGCGAGTATAGGCACCGATTCCAGATGCAGCCCATCAGAAAGAGATGTACAATAGGCCTTTTTGCGCCCCCGAGTGCGAGCGCTTGTCAGGCAATCCAGCCCGCCCAGACGACATCGCCGCAACCCCAGACGGCCCGGCTCATGGACGACAGGCCAGGAGCGAAAGCCGGGCAAGGCAACAGTAGATGATGATTTTCTCATCAAGACCCAAAGGTTAAATGCCTTAAACAGCAATCTGGAATCCCAAAAAGGTGCATTTTAACTTGTAGGATTGCGAAGGACGGAGCGAGAAGTCCCCATCGCTGATCAACAAACGAATCATGGAGAAGCGCCGAGCCGAGCTGGTAGCTGAAGTCCAGGAGGCGAGAAGTGCGTTTAAAAGAGGCGAGGTTAAACGGAGCACATTTGAAGACCTGATGAAGGATCTGAAAGATTGAATACTCTTGTCTGGAGCCCTGGCTTCAAAAGGTCTTTCAAGCACTCAATACGACGCCTGGCCTGATCTGCTAGAAAGAATTGGACATGCACTAAAACGGCTCGCTACCGATCCACAACACATCTCTCTTCATACTCATAAATTGAAAGGGGACTTGGCAGGTTCTTGGGCTTGTACGGTCGACTTCGAATATAGCATTGTATTTATCTTAATGAAGCCAGTTCAAGTAGAAACCTGCCTCATCCAGGGTTCATTTCAACCAGATACCAGGCCCGACCGGCCTCCCGACCCCCGAGCGCGTGCGGGCGGGCCCGGCCCAAGGGCGGCTGGAACGAGCGCTGCCCGAGGCGAAGATGTGCTGGTGATGGGCGGACGGGCGAGATGCAGATAAATCTTATATACGTTTGTGATAAACATAGTTATATGTCAACTGCTGTTTATAGCGTTCGCATTGAAGACCGTGTACGCAGGATGATGGATGAGATGTCTGATGTCAATTGGCAGGGAGAGATCAAGCAAACCGTGGAGAGAATGGTTCGGGAAAAGAAAAAAGAAAGGCTCCTGGCCGAGGCTCAGGAACTGTGGAAGCATCAAAAGCCCAATGCAATCGGTGCTGCACAGATGATACGGGAGGATCGAGATGCTTGATAAGGTAGCTTTGGATTCAAATATCCTGGCAGCTATGTTTTTCAAAGAGGATGCCTCTCAAAGAGCCCTGGATGCAGTCACCAAACCGGATTTGATCACTCTGGACCTGGCAGTGATTGAGGTTGGAAACGTCGCCTGGAAACAGGTGACTCTATTCGGGAAGGACCGGGATCAAACTCTCAATGCTCTGCAGAAATGTCAGACCTTTATCTCCGAAGCGTGCGATGTCGTCAGAGCGCAGGATATGATGGCGAAGGCATATGATATTTCGATTGTTACTACAGCGTCCTTTTATGATTCCCTCTTTTTAGCCCTGGCGGAAAAAGAGCAAGTCCCTCTATTGACTTTGGATAAAAAACTGTACAATAAAGCTAATTCTTCATTTAATGTGCAATTGATTTAGCGTGCACGGTTGAGATGTCGTGATGCTATTGAATTCGAGAAGCCCACATTTAAAAACTTCATGAACCTTTCATTCTACCCGGAGGATCTCTTGGAAAGAGTGGTGGATCTGGTCACCGTAAAAGGACTTCATCCGCGCATCCGGCCTTACGTGGAGAAGGATGTGATCTGGTCTGAATAAAGATGTAGAGCTACTGGGACACATCCTTGAAGAGATGGATTTCATTGCAAAGTATTGTGCTGTCGTTGGCATAGAGACTTTGATGGCAGATGAAGTTCTCCGCAGAGCCTGAAATCCTTGGAGATCATTGGAGAGGCATAATGAAGGAAGTTTAATATGCGCTTGCCTCCAAGGAAGACTGTTTGAAATTTAATATTACCATTGAACGAGACGAAGACGGACTAAAGTCAGCTATAATGCAAACTTTTAAGACATCAGGCGGAATGAGCATGACGGCAGGAATGATATGCTGGGAGAAATGATAGCATTTGGCGCAAACCGTCGGCGACAAAGGCCCGATCGTCTTTATCTCAGCCTGAATACTCGCCACTTACTTTCGGAGGAAATAAATTGTCTACCAAATTAGTGCCGTCTCTTTGCCCCTATTGTGCAGTAGGTTGCGGTATGTACCTTGCAGTAGAAAAAGGCAAAGCTACTGGCATTGAGTATATGACCGACCACCCCGTCTGTGAGGGTGCCCTCTGCCCCAAGGGCAATGCCGTCCTGGAGGTCTTGAATCATGAGGAGAGGCTCAAATATCCCCTAAAGCGAGTGGGCGAGGAATTTGTGAGGATCTCTTGGGAGGAAGCCCTGGATCTGGTAGCCTGTGGCCTGTCCCGCAATATCAAGATGCATGGGCCTAAATCCCTGGGATTTTTGGCTTCATCACGCTGCAATAATGAAGAGAACTATCTCCTGCAAAAGCTCTCCCGCCTACTGGGCTCACCGCATGTGGACAACTGCGCTCGCCTCTGCCATTCGCCTACTGTGGTAGGTCTTGGTGCGGTCCTGGGAACGGGAGCTATGACCAACAATCTCAATGACCTGCAAAACTCCAAATGCATCTTTGCCATAGGCACAAACTTCGCCGAGGCTCACCCCATCGTCTCCCGTTGGGTGCAAGAGGCCAAAGACAACGGAGCAACTGTGATCGTTGCCGATCCCCGCATCACCTCCACCACCTGGATGGCGGATCTGCACCTGCAG
Organism: Methanothrix sp.; assembly: GCA_026394555.1. GTDB lineage: Archaea > Halobacteriota > Methanosarcinia > Methanotrichales > Methanotrichaceae > Methanothrix. Next base: position 10,158 of record JAPKXZ010000001.1, on the reverse strand, counting down.
ATCAATCCCGGCAGCGACATAGATCTGCTGAGAGGCATGATGAAGGTGATAGTGGAGGAGGGGCTGACCGATAAGAAGTTCATCGAGGAGAGAACGGAGGGCTTTGCAGAGCTCCTGGCTAACCTTTGCGCCTTTTCCCTGGAGAAGGCGGCAGAGCTGACTGGGGTCCCGGCAGGGCTGATCGTCCAGGCGGCGCGCGCCTATGCTCGGTCTCCTGCTTCCTCTTTGCTTTACTCCATGGGCATAACTCAGCATGTCTGCGGCACGGATAATGTAAAGGCCTGCGCCGCCATAGCTTTGATCTGCGGCCAAATAGGCAGACCGGGCGCTGGAGTGTGGCCCATGCGCGGACAGAACAACGTCCAGGGAAATTGCGATATGGGAGGCATGGTTGAGTATTATCCCGGCTACAGGAGTGCCTCGGATCCGAAGTCTGTGGAATTTTTCAAGGCGGCCTGGCATGTCGACGATCTGCCCCTGGGACCTGGACTGACCTCAACGGAGATGACAGAGGCGGCGCTGGAAGGCGCCATAAAGGCAATGTACATCATAGGAGAAGATCCCGTGGTCTGCGATGCCAATACCAATAAGACCAAAGCTTCCCTGGACAGCCTGAATTTTCTCGTGGTGCAGGAGATCTTCATGACTGCCACTGCCAAGATGGCAGATCTCGTCCTGCCCGCTGCCGCATGGGCGGAGAAGGACGGCAGCTACACCTCCATGGAGAGGCGGGTGCAGTGGATCGACCGGGCCGTTCCCCCGGTGGGCGAAGCTAAAGAGGGGGTGTGGATCATCAATGAGATCGGCAAGAGGATGGGACTCGATCTCAATGGTGGCAGCGCCGCAGATGTGCTGGAAGAGATCAACCGAATCGTGCCGCAGTACGGGGGCATGACCCGGGAGAGGATCTCCAAGATAGGAGGCCTGCGCTGGCCCTGCCCGGATGATAGGCATCCTGGAACGGACATTTTGCACAGGGAGAGATTCTCCACCCCCAGCGGAAAGGCAAATATCGCCTCAGTAGAGAACAGGCCGGCAGGCGAGCAGACCAGCCCGAAATATCCCCTACTGCTCAGCACCGGCAGGATCGCGGTTCACTACAACAGCGGCTCCATGACGTGCCGCAGCCCCTCGCTTCTGGAGAGGGACTTTGAGCTCTACGTTGAGATCAATCCAACGGATGCAGCCCTGCTGAAGGTGCGCCACGGAGATATGGTTAAGGTAAAAACGCTTAGGGGAGAGACACAGGCCCGGGCGAAGGTGACGGAGAAGGTAAAGCTTGGCATGGCCTTCATGCCCTTCCACTGGCAGGGGACCAACATCATCACCTCCGATGCCCTGGATCCGGTGGCCAAGATCCCGGAGTACAAGATGGCAGCCTGCCGGATAGAAGTGATGGGGTGAAGGTCTGGGTTGGATCCTGCCCTTCTTTTCAGAATTGCCTCTTTGCGCACATTGATGCATGAGTTCCGAAAGATTAATAATTAATGAAGATAATTGCGCACTTGGAGGGATATTTACGAAAGGCGAATTGATTTTCATCTTAATAGTGTTCGCTGTTCTGTTCATGCCGGCATTTGGGCAAACAACTGCAAAAGAGTGGATCGATAAAGGTATCGCTCTCCGAGACTTAGGTAAATACGATGATGCCATTCAAGCCTTTGACAAAGCCATCGAGTTAGATCCACAAAATGCAGTGGCGTATAACAACAAAGGCTATAGTGTCGGGATATATTACAATGGTAGAACGAATGAAACTGCAAATGAAGAAGCTTTAGAGTATTTTAACAAAGCGGTCGAGTTAGATCCACAATATGCAGAGGCGTGGAACAACAAAGGCATCGCCCTTTATTACAAAGGAATGTATACTGAATCTATTCAAGCTTATGAGAACGCCACCCAGTTAGATCCAGAATTTGCGGAAGCATGGTACAATAAAGCTCTCGCTCTCCAAAGCTTGGGGAAATATAACGAATCTATTCTGGCTTATAACCAAGTCATCAATATAAACCCAGGGATTGAAGATGCCTGGTACAACAAAGGAACCATTCTCAAAAATATGGGCAAATATGATGAAGCCATCCAGAATTTTGATAAAGCCATCGAGTTACACCCAAGAGATGCAGAAGCGTGGAACAACAAAGGCATCGCTCTCTATAAGCAGGGAAAGTATACCGAAGCTATTCAAGCTTATGAGAACGCTACCCAGCTAAATCCAGAATTTGCTGAAGCCCAGAACAATAAAGCCATCGCTATCCAGAAATACAACGATTCGATTTCGGCTTTGGACAACGCCACCGAGTTAGATTCACAAGAGAAACTGACCATCCAGAGTTCTCCTGAACAACCGTCGTATGTGTTTAGCTGGGGTGAAATTCCAGGAAAGGATAACGAGAGACTACTCGATTTTTTAGCAAGGAAATTTGATATTGATTGGATAAAAACAGCAAAATTAGCTAAAATTGATGTTGATAAGACTATTAAAGTATATACTGAAAAAAATTCTCTTACACTAAAGCTTAACGATAAAAAAACTGAAGTGATATTAGAAATCGATGACGGCAGAACTGATGAATTTATAGCAAAGATGGAAAGGAATAAGCTAAACATATACCAACCGTCAAATGATACAGATGATCAGATTCTTCTTTGCCCTAGAGAAGAAAAAGACAAAGATGGCCTGATTCCGTCACCGCTACGATGTCATCCATACTCCTGAACTGGATTGATTATGCCAATAGTAGATTCCATTGACCAAACTGAGACAAAAGAAAACTCTACGGATACTATTGGCATTAAAATATTTTATGAGAAGTTGCTGTACATTTTTAAAATTATATATATTACAATAATATTCTTTGTTATTATCTTCCTATTAATATGGATGATTAGCCCCGAAAAAGGGCTGACTGTGCAATCATTCGAGAGCACAGAGAAGAATCTTAGTGGGGGATTCGTCGCCGATTTACTTCGTCTCAAGCTAGAAGATATCAAGGAGATTAATGGAAAAAGCGTGCCCATCCAATCCGTTCATAAACATAATCAAAGAAGCTTTCCAATTATAGATATTTCTCAGATTCATTTCTATGCCAACTCAATAGATTCTAAAATCGCTGAGCTAGGAACTATAGCTGCGGGAGGAACGTCTCTGTCCCTGGGCCAATTGCTTCTATCCATAAAGGAATTCATTGGCACCAAAAAAATTCACGTGATTACAGGCTGTATTCAAAGATCTGGATCAAAATTGCATATCGCTGCCGTTTTCGACGATCTACCCATTGGAGGAATTGTCACCGGGGATATGAGTGATATATTTCCTAATAATGGCTATGATGCGGAGAATATAATTGATGACTTAGCTTTTGAAATTGCTATTAAATTAATTAATCAAGACGGAGGCTCGGGAAATAATCCACAAACATGGGAAGCATTCAAGAGTTTGACTACGAGCAAGAAAGCCTATGCGAGGTATAATGCCACACGCAATATAAGTGATCTAGATAATTCTAAAAATTGGGCATTTAAGGCCAATGATTCCGAGCCGGATTTATCAGAAACATTTATTCTATTTTATAACCTTGGTTATACCTATTTACAGCTAAATGATTACAAGAATGCAGCGCAGCTTTTCAAAAATGCAACCAACCTAAACTCCTCTGATGTAGATTCTTGGAATGGATTGGGTATAACTCTCTACTACCTGAATGATTCTGATAATGCCATTGAAGCCTACAATAATGCCATTGAAGCCTACAATAATGCCATTGAAGCCTACAATAATTCCAACAATCTAAACCCAAAAAATGCTGATATCTGGTACAATAAAGCTCTTGCTCTCCAACACTTGGGGAAATATAGCGAATCTATTCTGGCTTATAACCAAGTCACCAAGATAAACCCAGAGATTGAAGATGCCTGGTACAACAAAGGAACCATTCTCAGTAATATGTGCTGTTATGATGAAGCCATCCAGAATTTTGATAGAGCCATCGAGTTAGACCCAAAAGATGCAGAAGCTTGGAACAACAAAGGAATCGCCCTCTATAAGCTGAGACGGTGTACCGAAGCAATTCAAGCTTATGAGAACGCTATCCAGCTAAATCCAGGATTTGCTGATGCCCAGAAAAATAAAGCGATCGCTATAAAAAAATGCAACGATTCCATTCAGGTTAACGGCCAAATTTCCAGTCTAAACCCAAAAACGGAAGATAGCTGCTGCAGTGATGCGGCTGTGGCGCACCCGCTCCGCAAGACAACTTCGATGTAAATATGCCACCTGAAAATGCTTTCCTGCACTCGTCTGGCCCTATCTTTCCTTACCGCTTCCACTTGATGCTATCATCCTTGACTTTTGTTATCCCGTTCTTCTCCATCTCAAATCCGCATATATTAGGAAAGCTTCCTTGTCCGTCTCTCCCGGTGGCATCTCTTTCAGATCGAAGGTCAGCTTTCCCAAAAAAGACAAGGTACAGATACTCTCATTCATATTCATTTTCAAACTCATAGTAAACACAAATGCCAACAATAATCTAATTCATAAGCACTCATGCAAAACCTCTTTATGCCTTCCCCACCTATACCATGCGAGGCAGGGTATTCGGATGAGAGAGGTATTGCTGGAATCCAAAGATGACAGGCAGCATGTCTATCTGCCGGAGAAGTGCATCGGCTGTGGATCATGCGTCCAGATCTGCCCCAAAGGGGAGCTGGTCATCGGCTCCGTGGGCGCGGTGGCCCGCGGTCTGATTGATAAAGATTTCATTGAAAAGAGAAGAAGCGGGGCCTGCGTCTTATGCGCTCTGTGTGCCCGCGTCTGCCCCAGCGGGGCTCTTGAGGTCAGGACGGCAGGCAAGGCCGAAAAGGACGGGTCCTATCTCAGCGCGGCATTAGAGCCCACGGCTGTAAACGATAGATGCGTGCACTGTGGCCTGTGTGTTGATGTCTGCCCGCAGGGCTGCATTGAGATAAAAGACCGGCACCTGGCGGAAGACGGCAGCTTGAGGATGGAAGGGAAGACCATCATCGACCTCGATCGGTGCGTGCACTGCGGCTGGTGTGCCCAGATCTGCCCCACAGAGGCTATCGCCTTCCAAAAGCCCTTTGCCGGCCAGTTCTCCCGAGACGAAAAGGTCTGCCAGGCCTGCCGGACCTGTGTTAACACCTGTCCTGCTAATGCCCTCTTTAATAGGGAAGGGAAGGCCGGGGAGATGGTGGAGAAGGTGACCCACCGAAAGGATGCCTGCATCTACTGCGGGGCATGCCAAGAGGCCTGCCCGGTTGCAGCCATCTCTGTCTTGAAGAGCGCCATAATTCCAGAGATGAAAGGAAAGAAGGCTCTGGAGAAGAAATTAAGTGCCCCCGCGTCTCGACCCACATTGACCTCAGTCCTAAAGACCGATGAGAATGCCTGTCTTGGTTGCGGAAACTGCGTCATTGCCTGTCCGGTCAATGCCCTTTCTGATCCCTATCTGGCCGCCGGCCATCTCAATGAACTGGATGAAAAACCGCTGCTGGAGGTCTTGAACGGCACAGTCAGAGTTGTGTTCCAGGAGGTCTGCGGCTCTTGCGCCACCTGCAGCATGATCTGCCCGGTGCAAGCAATATGGCTGGAGCGAAGGGAGGCGGCCTAGAATGACTGCTACTACTAACAATACGACTGTTATCAGAAACGGCCATGTATTCGATCCCCTTAATGAAATAAACGGCGATATTAAGGATATTTTCATAAAGGACGGAAAGGTGGTCTCCAGACTCACCAGCGCGGAGCAGAGGGATGCCACGATCATCGATGCCACGGGAAAGACAGTCATGCCCGGAGGCGTGGACTCCCATTCGCACGTAGCCGGAGCCAAGGTCAATGCTGGTCGGCTCATGCGACCCGAGGATCATTATAAATCGGTGCGAAGGAAGACGGCCTTAACCCACTCGGGCAGCGGCTACACCGTTCCTTCCGTTTACAAGCAGGGCTACGACTACGCTGCCATGGGCTACACCACTGTCTTTGAGGCCGCCATGCCGCCTCTCGAGGCCCGCCACACCCATGAGGAGATGCGCTCCACTCCCATTCTGGATATGGGCGCTTACCTGGTTTTAGGCAATAACTGGTTTGTCATGCGTTGCCTGAAAGAGGGAGATGTAGAGAAAGCAGCCGCCTACGTGGCCTGGATGATGAGAACCCACAAGGCCTACGGCATTAAATGCGTCAATCCTGCGGGCGTCGAGAACTGGGGCTGGGCCAAGAATGTGCATGGCCTGGACGAGCCAAACATTCATTTTGAGGTAACTTCTCGGGAGATAATTCATGGCCTGGCAGAGGTAAATGAATTGCTGGGCTTGCCCATGTCGCTGCATCTTCATACCAACAACCTGGGTCACCCAGGAAACTGGGAGATCACCAGAGACTCATTAGCGATCCCTTCGGACATCAAGCCCAGCCAAAAGACACAGGTCGAATGGGCAGAGACGAAGATGAACTCCCGTCGAAAGCAGTCCGTCTACCTGGCCCACGCCCAGTTCAGTGCCTTCGGAGGCTCTTCCTGGAGAGATTTCCAGTCAGGTGTAGCCGGTTTGGTGGATTACGTAAATAAAAGCGACCATGTAGTAATCGACAACGGAGCCGTTCCATTTGGTCCGGCCACGGCCATGACAGGCGACGGCCCGGCCATTCACGACCTTTACATGCTCTCCGGTCAGAAGTGGTCGAATACCGATGTGGAAATGGAGTGCGGCTCTGGGGTGATACCATTTGTTTACCTGAAAAGCAGCCCCATAAGCAGCATCCAATGGGCCATGGGCCTGGAGCTGTTACTGCTCATTAACGATCCCTGGAAGACCATCATGACCACTGACCACCCCAATGGTGGAGTATTCACTCAATATCCACAAGTGATGACCTGGCTTATGTCCAAGAAGGCCAGAGACGACACAGCCAAGGAATGCCACAAGTGGGCTTACGATAAATCAAGCCTCGGCGGCGTGGACCGGGAGATGAGCCTTTACGAAATGGCCATTTTGACCAGGGCCAACCCCGCCTGCACCATCGGCATGGCCTACCGCAAAGGCCACCTCGGTGTGGGTGCGGACGGAGATGTCACGATCTACGATATCGACCCTGGCAAACTGAACCTGAATGACACGGCGGCTTTGACGGCCCGGTTGGCTCGTCCAGATTTCACCGTGAAGGATGGCCGGATCGTGGCCCGGAAAGGTGAGATCGTGGCTGTCCCGGAAGGCAGGAGGTACTACTGCAAGGCTTATGTTGACGATGCCTTAGAAAAAGAGATGATGGCTGATGTCAAGGACTGGTTCAAGTACTACACAGTCGGCTTTGCCAACTATCCTGTGCCGGAAAAGTATCTGAAAAATCCGGTAGCCATCCCGGTCCACATTGCCGAGGCAGAGGCCCCGGCGAGGAGGTGAAGATATGGCAGAGATTATTCTGAGACCTAAGGGCAGCATAGGAATCATGGTCGAGGCCGAGGTTATCAGGCCCGACGTATTTGCGGGAAAGAAGAAAGAGGAAATAGAGGGACTGCTCGTCTGGCAGGGACCGAAGCCTCTTCCTTTAAGCGAGTTTTTCGATGTGGATGTGAGCCGAGCGAATCCTTCGGAGACGAGGCCCGAGGAGGCAAACATCCTCATTGAGGGAGATGTCTCCCGGGTCAAGCGCATCGGCCAGGGCATGTTGGCAGGCAGGATAGAGATTTGCAGCTCTGCGGGCATGCACCTGGGTGCTGAGATGGCAGGAGGCAGCATCTTGGTGCGGGGCGATGCCGGGTCCTGGGCAGGCATGGGGATGTTGGGAGGAAAGTTGCACATTCTGGGCAATGGAGCTGATCACGTCGGCTCAGCCTACCGGGGAAGCTGGCGGGGAATGACCGGCGGCGAGATTCAAATCGACGGCAACGCCAGAAGCCAGCTGGGCGGAGGGCTGGCTGGTGGCCGGATAGTTGTCGCCGGCAATGTGGAGAACTTCTGCGGCATTCGGCAGAGCGGTGGACTCATCCTGGTGAAGGGCTCGGCCGTACGTGGCACCGGTGCGGAGATGAATGGAGGCACCATTGCCGTCTGCGGAGCCATCAAGCAGTTTTCCCCCGGTTTTGTAGAGACAAGCCGGGAAGAAAATGTGTTGCTGGGAGACGTTCAGCTAGAGGGATGGTTTGGGAAATTTACAGGAGACTATGCCCTCGGCAAGAATCCCAAAGGCTCGCTCTACTGCAAAGGAGGGCTAGAAGATGCAGGCAATGCTCAATTTCGCTGATTTTGATATGATAGAGTTTCTGCTTAATACCGGAAGCACCATTGAGGAGGGCAGGCTGGCCAAAGGAGGAAGCAAGCTCACCGAGGAGTACACCCAGGAATGCGCCGTTTGCGAGATTAACTCCGTGGATTTTCAGGCAATGGGGACGCCGCAAAGGGTATTGATATCCACCATGGACGGCCGGCACAAAGTGGCGGTTTATGCCTATGCTACGGAATTTGTCGAACCGGGTCAGATCTTCATGCCCCGGGCAATTTGGGCCAATGTGGTGGTGGACCCGGAGACATTCTCCACCGGCTCGCCCCTCTACAAAGGCTCACCCGTGCGAGTGCAGCCCACGTTGGAAGAGGTGCTAAATGCCAGAGATCTGACCACGTTGCTTTATGCAAGAGGCAGATGAGGAACTATGATCGCATCAGAGACATCAAAGAACATCGTCTGTCCGGTCTGCGGGGCATCCTGCGACGATATCCAGGTGGAGCTATCCGGCGACAAAATTAATGTAAAGAATGCTTGCAAGATGGGCAATGCCAAGTTCCAGGAGATCGTAGGCAGTCACAGAATCCTCCAGCCGCTCCTCCAGGAGAAGGGAATGGTCCGGCCTGCCCAGTGGGAAGAAGCCATAGAGAGAACGGCAGAGATCCTGGCCGATGCCAGGCGCCCCCTGATCTTTATGGGCAGCGAGACCTCCTGCGAGGCTATGGAAGTGGGCCTGCATCTAGGGGAATTTTTGGGCGCAGTAGTTGATTCCAACTCCACCGTCTGCCACGGGCCCACTGCCATGGGCATCCAGGAAGCGGGGCGCGTGGGTGCTACAGCCGGGCAGAGCAAATCACGATCCGACCTGGCCGTCTATTGGGGCTCCAATCCTCTGGAGTCCATGCCCAGACACATGTCCCGTTATGCCGTCTACCCGCGCGGTTACTGGACGCGGCGGGGTCGGTTCGATCGCACCATCATCACAGTCGATCCGAGAAGGAGCATCACTGCAGAAAATTCCGATCTGCATATCCAGCTTCGTCCCAACACCGATTACGAGCTATTGTCTGCTCTCTTAACGCTCTTGCACGGCAAGAGGCCCCATCCATCGGTGGAAAAAGTAACCGGCGTCTCCATCTCCCAGATGGAAGAGATGCTTGAGCTGATGAAAAACTGTAAATTTGGGTCCATCTACGTGGGATTGGGGATCGCTTCTTCCTATGGCAAGCACCGCAACGCAGAAGCTGCATTCAATCTGGTCAAAGAGCTGAATGCTCACACCAAGTTTGTGATCGGCGCCTTGCGAGGCCACTGCAATGTGGCCGGCTTCAACCAGATCGCATCCTATCTCTATGGCTTTCCTTTCGGCCTGGATTTCTCGCGCGGCTATCCGCGCTATAATCCGGGTGAGTACACGGCAGTAGACCTGCTCAGAGATAGAGATGTGGATGCTGCGCTTATCGTCTCCGCCGATCCAGTCTCGCACTTTCCCGCGGCCTGTGCGAAATATTTGTCCGAGATACCAATGGCCTGTATCGATATCGCCCCCTGTCCTACTACTATGATATCCGATGTGGTTTTGCCGGGCGTTATCGATGCCATGGAGTGCGATGGGACCTTTTATCGCCTGGACGATGTGCCCATCTATTTCCAGCCCTTCACAAAATCGCCCTTCAGCTTTACACAGAGTAATGAAGATACTATGAAGCAGATATTTGAGAGGGTTAAAGCTATCAAGAGATGAAGACAGAGTCACATCTGTGACTTCTCCCCGCCCTAAAGGACGGGGCTTCTAGCCGTTGATTGGCAGAGATTGAAGTCCCAATCTCAATATGTTTATGGCTGCATTCCAATCTCGATCCATAGACAGCCCGCACTCCGAACAGTTATGGACTCGATCCGCCAATGTTTTTTCAACC
>JAPKXZ010000075.1 GCA_026394555.1 Methanothrix sp. | reverse complement strand
TCGTGGGCGTGCTTAGGTGAGATGTGAAGCTCCATCCCCATGGCCCTTGAAGAGCGTCCTGCAGGCGTAAGCGAATAATTCAATCTGCCCAATCTCACACCTCACTTCAGCGGCACATACTTGCTTGATCTGGTAGCGCCAACGCCCGCAGCGCCGTGCTGCACGCGACCGCGCGTGAGCGAAAACTCGCCGAAGAAGTGCCCGATCATCTCGGGCATGACCTCTACCTTTTCGAAGCTCTTGCCGTTGTAGATCTCGAGATTCTTGCCCACCATATCAGGCATAACTATCATATTCCTGATGTGGGTTCGAACCGAGTCCTTGTTCTTCAGGCTCGTCAGGAGATTCTTGTTATCCTTGACAAGGCCTCTTTTGATCGATCTGCGTTGCCGCGCTGGTAAGAGCCCGGCAAGCTCCTCTATACTCAACTTGGCGAGGTCGGCAACCTTCCGGCCCCGATACAAGAATTCTTCCTTTCTCTTAGGAAGCTTGGACCCTGCTTTTTTAGCCAAAACCTTTCACCTAGCGCTTACCGGTTCTTTTTGCGGCAATTGAACCTACCTTTCGGCCAGGGGGTGCATTCCTGCTGACTGTCTTTGGCCGCCCTGGATGCTGACGTCCGCCGCCACCGAAGGGGTGGTCTACGGCGTTCATTGCAACGCCTCTGACGATGGGCCATTTCTTGGCTTTGGACCGGAACTTAAAGAAGCTCTTGCCTGCTTTGACCAGAGGCTTGTCCAGACGGCCTCCTCCGGCAACGACCCCGATGGTCGCCATGCATTTCGGGCTGAGCCATTTCATCTCACCGCTGGGCAACTGGACGACGGTTTGACCTGCATCATGAGCTACGAGAATGGCGCACACTCCTGAAGCTCGGGCAAACTGGCCGCCATGACCCGGCTGCGATTCGACGTTGCAGATTGGTATGCCCTCGGGAATCTCCGCCAGATGCAGAGTGTTTCCAGGCTCTATGGGGGCCGATATGCCGCATGAGACTTCCTGGCCCACATACATGCCCTCGGGAACCAGGATGTATCTCATCTCACCGTTGCTTAAGGCCATGAGCGCAACAGGAGCTGTTCTCGCGGGATCGCGCATTATTTCCTGGACCACGCCTTTTATGGTCTCATCGCTATCGACTTTTATGTGCTTGATGTCCGCCCTGTACCTATGAGAGGGTGCCCTGTACGTAGGACCACCTGCACCTCTGTTCTGAGATATGATTCGATGTCCCATATTTTACCCACCTACAGCAGTCCTAGCCTCGTGGCAAGCTCGTTCGCACTGCCCTCTTTCGCCAGCTTCACGATGGCCTTCTTTTCTCCCCGGGAGGTTATCATGGTCCTGACTGCCAGGATATCGATATCATAAAGATCTTCCAGGGCTTTCTTGATCTCCGGCTTGGTGGATCTCATGTTCACCAGGAACTCTATGGTATCATTGGAGTCGATCATGCCGGTGACCTTTTCTGTGACGTAGGGACTCTTGATAATCATTGTACTGCCTCCGGGCTGCCCTTTTTGGCCAGCTTTTCCAGGGAAGACTCAGTCCAGACGGTCAGCCTTCCGGCTTTGGTCCCTGGAGCCAGCAGCTCAGCGTTCAGCCTCTCCACGGTGACGAAGTCCACACCGGGAAGATTTCGGGCGGCTTTTCCCAGTCCCAAATCGTTTCCGACGACAATGAGCACGCTCTTGCGGCTTTTATATTTCCTTCCCCGCAGTTTGCCCTTGCCGGCACGAATATGTCTTCCATCCTTTGCCCTCTGAACATCATCCCAGAGGCCCGCTGCCACCAGGAACTTGATGACGTCTGTGGTCTTGCTCAAGGATTCGAGGTCGTTCTTGGCTACAACAGGCAGCGCTCTCGTGAACCTGTGGCCTCTTGCCTCAACCAGTCCCGAACAAGCCGTAGCGGCGATCGCAGAGCGGATGGCTTTGCGCCTCTCCTTTTTGTTGACCTTTTCGGTATAGTCAGCATTGGGCTGGGGCGCATGTGAGCGGCGGCCGCCTACGGCCATGGGTACGCCTGCAGCCTTTCTGCCGTTCTTCAATCTGGGAACTCTGGAGACGCCGTGTCCCGGACCCCATGACTGGGCAGAGGTATTCATGCCCGCATAGAAGTGAGGTCCATAAGCCTGGAGTCTGTTGGCCTGTGCGGCTAGGACGGCCCTCTTTATGATATCCGGCCGGTATTCCTCCTCGAAGACAGGAGGCAACTCAATCTGGCCGCTTTCATTTCCCGATAGATCAATGATATTTGCCTTCATCGCCTAGACCCCCTGCTTGGACTCTTGGCTCACATAGAGAAACTCGGGCACTTTCACGAAGTTCTTTCCGGGTCTTATGGCGTGTCTTATTCTGACCATCCTCTTGATGGGACCGGGAACGCTTCCCTTGATCAGGATATATTGATTTCTGACTAGGCCATATCCGGGAAATCCGCCTTTCGGATTTATTTGTGCGCCGTCGGTTCCGATGAACATGAGTCTTTTGTTGAACTCAGTCCTCTGGTGGTAGCCCATCTGGCCGAGTTGTGGAACGCGCCAGCTGATATGGGATGGATGCCATGGGCCGAGGTTACCCACGTGCCGCAATTTGCCGGTGCGGGCGTGCTTTCTCTTGGCGATGGCAATTCCCCAGCGTCGCACTGGACCCTGGGTGCCCTTGCCTTTGGTGACGGCAGATGCATCCATTAGATCTCCCAGCTCAAAAACGCTGGAGATGGGGATCTGCTGGCCCAGCAACTTCTGGGCAAAAGCGAGACGATCCAGCATGGAGCCGCCGCTCACCGGCATCTCCATGAGCTCTGGAACCTTCTTGGGAATTCCGGTTATGAGCATGGGATTGGTGTGCACCACTACTCTAACATCTACGATCTCGTCGCCCAGAGCCCGCAGGTCGTCGGCGGAAGTTCCGTGGGTCTTCTTGGGGACGGTCAGAGCGCGAGCTAGTTCAGGGCTCAGGTTCTCGGACCAGGCCTCGCCCGCAGGCCGAAGGCCACCGTTGTAGTTCTCGTAGGCGCGCACAGCCACCACATTCATGGGGGGCACCTCCAGAACTGTTACGGGCATGGAGATCTCCACGCCCTCGGTGAGGCTCCTCGGTCGATCGTCGATCATCATGATGTGGGTCATGCCGGCCTTGTAACCGGCAAAGCCTGCCATCCTGGCCTTGTCCTCCTCGGGCCAGCTTCTAATCCTTGGGACCTCGCTCTTGGCCCTCTTTCTTGGGCTGTAGGCCAGCGAACCTCGTCTTGGTCGGTGTATTGTTGCCATTTAGTCCTCCAAACGCACCAGGTTGAGCAGGGCTAAAGTGGCAAAGACAGCCTCTTCCACGCGAACCGTCTCAGTTCCTTGATGCGGGATGGTGTTGATCATTTCATATCTGTCCATTGATTCCTTACTCAAGAATGCGTCTACGCCTCGTGACGGTGAGCCGAAGACCACCGCAAGATCACGTTTCTGGCCTTGTTGAACCATTTGAGCGAGGATTTCAGGCGTCAGGCCTTTTCCGTACCGAGAGGTAAGAACCACGTAGCCGCCTTGCTTATGCTTTTCAGCCAGGTAAGCTTCAAGGCTCTCCACTACAACGGTATCGTATCCCCAGTAATGAGGGATATCCTTGGGGTCCACAGGCTCAGCGGCGAGCGGTTCATGCGAAAAGATTCTGACATTTAGGCGCTGCCCCACCGGGATTCTTTCCTCGGTACGAAGGGGAATTGGGCGATTGATTCCGATTTCCACCCAGACGCCATTATCAGATCCGACGCTTTCAACGACTGCTCCGACGCGAAACTCGCCAATCTTGAGCGATTCTGATTTTGAGTTGATGGGATGATGAGCCGTACGTAGCGGCGGCAGAGTTCCAACATGACATAGCTCCTCCCGGCGCGGAATGAGCATTCGTCGCAGGTACTGCGGCGTTTCCATGTAGCGCAGCACCATGGCCATGAATCGCGAGTCATTACGTTCTGGATCGCGATAGATCACGATGCGATTCATTTGGAAGACCGCTGCTGCCCGGGCGATTTGGCCAACCTTGAGCGTGTTGACACGCGAATCCCTACTCTCCATGGTGAGAGAGGACGGGATAAGGATGGCTCTCTCGCGGTGTCCGGTCATCAGGTTTCCCTACTCTGAAGAGAGAGGAGGTATAAAAAGGTTTGGAGAGGGAGAGGAGCGATCTCGATGGCAGGAAGACAGGCCGAGGTCAAGCTTTGACCTGCCCCCAAAAATCCATGCGTCCATGTCTACGGATCGTCTGATGACACCACCCTTTACTGCATCGGACCGATGTGAATTCCGCAGGATCTGGGGAATGCCTGCTCCCCCCAGAAGGCCAGGCGAAAGCACTGGGAAAATTCGAAGGAGGAGGCTCATGGCTTTCGTCGAGGTGGCACTCGTCTACATTCGGGATTACCTAGCTTGGCCGTAGCCCTTCGCAGTCTCAATTAGAAATCGAAAATCTGCTGGGAGTTTGGCACCTCTGAGTTCCGCTCCACCGAAGTCGGCTTCACCTAAAGTGGCTCTTTTGAGGTCGGCTCCTTCGAGGTCAGCTCCTCTGAGGTTGGCTCTTTTGAGGTTGGCTCCTTCGAGGTCAGCTCCTCTGAGGTTGGCTCTTTTGAGGTTGGCCTCTCTGAGGTTGGCTTCACTGAGGTTGGCGTCACTGAGGTTGGCTCCTTCGAGGTCGGCTCCACTGAGGTCGGCTCCTTCGAGGTCAGCTCCTCTGAGGTTGGCTCCCCTGAGGTTGGCTCCTTCAAGGTCGGCTCCTCTGAGGTTGGCACCATCGAGGTTGGCTCCCCTGAGGTTGGCTCTATCGAGGTCGGCTCCTTCGAGGTTGGCTCTATCGAGGTTGGCTCTATCGAGGTTGGCTCTATCGAGGTACGCTCCTACGAGACAGGATCCTCTGAGATTGGCTCCAGAAAAACATGCTAAACTGGCCTTCAATCCAAAAAGATTCGTGAAACTAAAATCTGCGTTAAGAAAGTCGCTGATATAGAGAATATTCTCTGATAAATTCAAGAACGATAAACATCGCGCAGCAAGTGCTGACTCATTTCCGACGCGCTGTCCCTGAATCCGACGAAACCATGCACCAAAAGCAAGCTTCTCGATATGCTCAATTAGGCTTAATTGCTTCGTAAAACGCGCACACGAGTTCAAAGCAACCAGCAATGCTTCTTCCGCATTTCGGGATTGAAATATTGCCCTTTCAAATGGAACAATTCCAAGCTGCTCCATTGGCATCCCATGCCGCAATACGTAGCTGAAAAGCCTTGCTAACCTACTTTGCCATTGAGTCAATTCCTCAGAAGTCTTCAGTTTCATTTCGTTGAGGAAAAAGTCATGAAGATATGGAGTTATGGCACTCGGTCCGCAGATCTGTGCCCAATGTTTGAGCGCGTCCTTTTCATCCCAGCCTTCATCGGGACTCTTGGCTCGACGCTCCAGTTCTCGAATGACCCTATCGACAGCTCTAACGATTCGTCTCGCGGTAAGGTATTCGCCAAAGCTCTTGTGGGTGAATACAAACGTCGAGTCTCCGCTGGAACGCTGTCCGAATTTTCGGAAGAAAAAGGCAGCTAAAAGCCGTGTTACACCTTCTTCAGCCCCCTCTTGAAATTTTTCCAGCATTGAGCCAAGTCCACTGGCATTGCAATGCTCTTTTATTTCCCGCACGGTCGTAGAGCGTCCATCTCCATGCCAGGAAGCCAAGCCGATCTCTTCCAACACCCGGAAGAAATCTTCAAGATTCATATGGCGAATGTGAATATAACGATGTGTATCATATCCACGTTCATGAACCCCTGCAACGAGGTCCGCGTAAATCAAGTTCAGGTTTATATCCTTTGTAAAATCCAATTTTTCGCGAGTGAAGCTCAGAGCCACGAGATAGTTTAGAAGCGGCTGGGCGGTTACTTCGGCCAGATCTTCGCGGCCCAGCTCAGCCGGCAGACCTTTATATGATCTGCCGGTTAATGAACCATATTTTTTCCACCACTGCTGTCGGAGGTCCCGCTCCAGTAATTCTTCCGGATCGCGGCATTCCACACCATCCAGCACCAAGCGCCCCTCATAATCGTATGGTTTATTTATAAAGTAAGGAAGCAAAGTGAGAATTTGGCGCTGGCGGCGAAACTCGGATTCATTCTCTTGCACCACTAGCTCCCGGCCGCTGATCAGAATCCGAAGCTTGACTCCTTGTTGATTTCGCTTCTCAACAGTCCTGTCCACCTCTCGAATAAAGGCTCTGGCTGTCTCAGCCGCCGCTTTTCCCTGGCTGGCCAGTTCATCCAGGCCATCAAAGATTATTAACAGGTTCGGCTCGGGAGACTCGGAATCCAGTGGATTTTGAAGGAGAACTCCTTCGTCTCTGACGAAACGTCCGATCTCTTCAACCAGTCCTTTGGTGGCATCAATCAAATGAAGTGGAATGTAAAGCACTTTCAATTCTAAATCATGAGAATGCTTTGCCGCGAAAATGCGGGCAAAAGAAGACTTTCCACTGCCCGGGCCGCCGCTGATCACTCGAATGGCATCTTGCGAGCTGGGATTGTCCAGCCATTGCTCAATTTCCTTCCCTAAAGAGACTACCACGCGCCTGCGCTTTCGCCCAATGCGAGCCATTTCTTCGCTTTGCTCTTTGCCTTTACTTTCGTCTTCGAGGTAAAAGGCATTCAATGGAACATACATTTGCCTCAAGCTGAATGGTTCATCGAAAATAACTTCATTTATCCTGTGCTGCAATAGTGCGGAATAAGCAGACCAGGCCCATTCCCGGTCTCCAGCCTTGGCAAATGGCGTATCTAATGCTTCAATGATCGGACGGTAGGTTTTCGCATTCTTCCGCCATTCCTGGTTAAGCGCATAAACGAAGTAGCTTGGCAAACGGTCTGCTATGGCCTTGGCGCTTGGCTTGGCGCTTGGCTTGCTCAAGTAAAGCTCTTCGAGCCATTTCTGGAGGAGAGATTGGACATCTTTCAGAAATGGCATATCTGCAGGCCGGTCGAGAAATTTTCGATCAATGAAAACTTCGCTGGCAGAGCTGGAGAAATCGAATTGTTCTAATATTGCGTCCGGATCCTTTTTCTCGTCAATCAATTGTTGACTGGAACACTCGCGGACCAACTCTAAGAGAGCCTCGGTCATGGAACGATTGATGAGGAGAAACGCAAGCTCGCCTGGATCTTCTGTTTTCAGTCCAAGAGAGGACAGCGTCTCTGTTGCATCGATGCTCGCTTCTTCCAATTTTCCGCCAGCAACATGGATGACGCCTTTGGAGAGGGATTTGAAAAGTCCCTTGTAATCCACTTGAAACGATCTTTCGAAAACGCTCTTGGGCTTCTCTACCTTCAACCCTTGACCTGGTTTAGATTTTTTTGCCATTTAAGCCATCATCCTTTGCACGATCTTGCGGTTTAGGCTGCAACAATATCTAAACTTTTTCGTACTCAACGAGCTGAACCGGCTCAAACGTCCTCGCATCCAGCCTGATCCTGTTCTGGCAGTAGCTGCATACCGTCTCCAGCCACCTGGCCCCGGCCAGCGCCTCCTCCACCCCCTCCTGGGGGGTGAGATATTGCGTCGTCTCTTCCCCGCATTTGGGACAGGTCACCTTCAGCCACTCCAGCCGGGAGAGCTCTCGCAGGGTCTTGATCAGCAGGCCGACGGCATCGGCATATCTCTCCTCCCGGAAAAGCAGAGGCCGCAGGTGCTCGATGAGGAAGGGCAGCTTTGCTTCTTCCTCTTGCAAGGGGATGATGAGCAGATCCAGGCCCCTGGCCAGGCCGATCTCCTGGCAGACCTCCGGAGACCGTGAGCCTTTCTCGGTTAGCAGGGCCACCAGGCACTCAGAGTTACGAAGACCGAATGAGGCCCGCTCGGCTAAAGAGATGGCTGGTGACAGATTGTAGAGAGCAACGTAGCTTTCCAGGCCCACCCGCCCCAGGGCACGAGCGAGCTGCAGGGCCATATCCTCATCAGCGGGGCTGTGGGAGATGTAGACTTTGGAGATCATCTTGTTATTATTAGTGTGCTTTCTTGAAAAGGCTGACTGTTGCCCTTAAGCTTCCAGGAAGATGTTCCAGACCGCCCAGAGAATGGAAAGGGTGGCTACGAAGAAAATCATATACAGTGTATCCTCTGAGATATTCAAAGCCAGAAGATTTGCCAGATCATAGACCACGTAAAGTACAAAGGTAACGGCTATGCACCAGCCGTACATTTTCTTCTTGCTGATAGCCAGCATCACGCCTAGAGTTGCCACGACCGCCTCCAGCAAGATGGAGAGCAAATGAAGCCTGTTCATTTTGATAACTCAAATAATAATTAAAATTTGTAAGATATAAACGTATGGGACAGATCAGAAAAAATAGGAGCCAAATAGACCGATTTACTGGCTAATGGCCTATCAGACTTATTTAAATTTATTAAATAAGTTGGGCAGACGATAACGCCACATGTGGGCCAAGGAGATTGATAGTGCTGAACGCTATGCGGTGGTAACGCCAGCCATTATCTGGGATGGCTTACGTATGCGCACGACGCGAACGGCAAAGTAACAATCTCAATGGCAAAACTTTAAGTGACTTAAAGCGTTCATACCTCTGAAGTCTCATGCCCATTGGTGTTTACGTCTGTCACTGCGGCCTGAATATCGCCGGCGTCTTGAACATGGAAGAGCTGAAGAGCTTTGCCGAGAAGCTGCCCGATGTGGCCGTAGCCCGCGATCTGCAGTTCTCCTGCTCCGACGTCGGCCAGGAGCAGATCCAGAATGATATTGCACAGCTTAAGCTTGATCGCGTGGTAGTGGCCGCCTGCTCGCCCCGCCTGCACGAGCCCACCTTTCGCCGGGCCATTGCCAAAGCGGGCCTGAATCCTTACATGCTGGAGATGGCCAACATCCGGGAGCAGTGCTCCTGGGTGCACATGGAGCAGCCGGCCATGGCCACAGAGAAGGCCAAAGACCTCATTGCAATGGCCGTGGCCAAAGCGACGTTGCTCAGGCCGCTGGAGCCGGAGAGCATACCCGTCAGCAAAAACGTGCTGGTCGTGGGAGGAGGCGTGGCCGGGATCGCAGCAGCGCTGGATCTGGGCGACTGCGGTCTGCACGTTTTCTTAGTGGAGCGGCGGCCTACCATCGGCGGCTACATGGCTCTGCTCACGGACGTCTTTCCTACCAACGACTGCTCTATTTGCGTGCTGGGGCCCAAGATGTCCGAGGTCTACAATCATCCTGATATTACTCTCATCACCTACGCCGAGGTCCTGGGCGTGGAGGGCAGCGTGGGCAACTTCACCGTGTCCGGCGTTCGCAAAGCACGCTATGTGGACGAGAAGCTGTGCAAGGGCTGCATCAGTGAGTGTGCCGATGTGTGCCCGGTGGAGGTGCCCAGCGAGTACGACTTTGCCATCGGCAAGAGAAAGGCCATTTATATCCCCTACCCTCAGGCCGTGCCCCTGGTGGCCTGCGTCGATCCCAAGGCCTGCATCGGCTGCGCCCGCTGCGTGGAAGCCTGTCCCGCCCATGCGGTTAAATTGGACCAGGAGCCCCAGGATTTCAAGCTGAATGTGGGCGCCATCATCGTGGCTACCGGCTGGCAGCCCTTCGATGCCACGCGAAAAGAAGAGTACGGCTTTGGCAGGTACAGGGACGTTATCACTACCCTGCAGATGGAGAGGATGCTCAACGCCTCCGGGCCGACCAAGGGAGAAGTGGTGCGCCCCAGCACAGGCAAGATTGCCGAGAGGGTAGCGTTCTTGCAGTGCGTCGGCTCGCGCGATTCGAGCGTGGGAAACCTCTACTGCTCTCGCATCTGTTGCATGGCCTCGCTCAAAAACGCGCAACTGGTCAAGGAGAAGTATCCTCAAACTGATATCACCATTTACTATATCGACATCAGGGCCTGCGGAGAAGGATACGAAGAATTCTATGTGCGGGCCCAGAAGCTGGGCATCAACTTTGTGCGCTCTCGCGTCTCCTGCATCGAAGAGGTGGAGGGCGAGCTCTTCCTCATCTTTGAGGACACCCAGACAGGCGAGATGAAGAGGGTGAAGCATGATCTGGCCGTCCTCTCCGTGGGATTGGAGCCGGACAGCAAAGCGGACGTTTTGGGCAATCTGCTGGGACTCTCCCGAAGACCGGACGGGTTCTTTGAGATCGCCCATCCCAAGATGAGGCCCGTGGAGGCGCACATCGACGGTGTCTTCATCGCCGGCTGCGCCT
Organism: Methanothrix sp.; assembly: GCA_026394555.1. Lineage (GTDB taxonomy): Archaea > Halobacteriota > Methanosarcinia > Methanotrichales > Methanotrichaceae > Methanothrix. Next base: position 160,856 of record JAPKXZ010000075.1, on the reverse strand, counting down.
CCGGTCCCAAGGAAATCCCCATCTCCATCGCCCAGGGCAGTGCAGCCGCGGCCAAGGCGGTCAAGCTCCTGCATAAAGGCGTGCTGGAGCTGGAGCCCACCTCGGCTTACGTCGATCCGGAAAAGTGCATCAAGTGCAAGCTGTGTGTCGATATCTGTCCCAAGAAGGCCATAGCCGTGAAAAGCCCGGCCTACGTGGATGAGGCAGCCTGCAAAGGGTGCGGCTCCTGTGCCGCCGCCTGTCCAGTTGACGCCATCAACATGCGCTTCTTCTCCGATGAGCAGATCATGGCCCAGGTGCGGGCCGCCACAGAGGTTAAGAGAGAGTTTCCCCTCATTGTGGCCTTCCTTTGCAACTGGTGCAGCTACGGAGCGGCTGATCTGGCAGGAACGGCGCGTATCCAGTACCCGACCAACGCTCGCAATATCCGGGTGATGTGCTCGGCGCGCGTGGACCCGAGCTTCATCCTGGAGGCTCTATCCCGGGGTGCGGACGGTGTGCTCATCGCAGGCTGCCGTATTGGCGAATGCCACTACCGGGATGGCAACTATCAGGCCCTCCAAAGGGTGAATGTGCTCAAAGGCGTCCTGGAGAAAATAGGCCTTGATCCGGGAAGAGTCAAGATCGTCTGGTGTGCCGCCAGCGAGGGTGAGATTTATGCAAAGGATCTCAGGGATTTCATAGGCGAGCTGAAGGCCATGGGCCCCATCGGAACGGAGCTGAAAAAGGAAAGGGCGGAAGAGAAGAATGGGGAGACTGCACTTCCATGATGGTAATTGAGAAAGATATGGATGCAAAAGGTACTCACATTCTGGCCAAGCAGAAGACCAAAGAGCGAGAGATCGTCCTCGATTACGATTATAAAAAGTGCGCCGGCTGCTCCATCTGTGTCGCTCTCTGCCCGAAAAAAGCGCTGCAAGAGGGGCCATTGCAGGAGATTGCCAAGGGCCTGGACGCGCCGCCCGTGCTCATCGATCTGGATGCCTGTGCCTTTTGCGGCATGTGCGTCAATTTCTGTCCCATGAAGGCCTTTAAGATGACTGTGCGTGAAAAAAGACCTGATCAGGAGGCGGCAGAAGCGGCCGAGGCCCAACCATGACGGACTCGACGAAAGTGATAGATACGCCGGAAGCGAAAGAGAAGACGGAAAAGACGGGAGAAGCAAACGGGATGGAAAAAACGGTTGATTTTATCAAGCAGATGCAGTATCCTCGGCTCCTGGCAGAGGCCCATCCCAACGAAAAATGCCTGCCCTGCCTGCTCTGCGAGCCCGTCTGCCCCACCAAAGCCATAAAGGTCACTTTCAATAAAACTCGCGAAGACTGTGGCCCGCTTCGTTCTGGAATAAAAGGCAATATCACCATCGACACAGAGAAGTGCAATCTTTGCGGCCGGTGCGCAAAATTCTGCAAGGCATTCTTGCTGTTGGACAGGGACGCGTTAGAGAGAGCGAAAGATCCCCGCAATCTGGTGCCCTATGAGCAGCTCCTGGTGGATGAGGAGCTTTGCGACTACTGCGGCCTGTGCGTGCCCCTTTGCCCAGAGGAAGCGATAAAAGTAGAGGGCGAGCCCCTAGAAGTGCCGGAAGCAGAAAAAGAGTTCGCAGGCAAGATCGAGATCGACCAGAACCTGTGCATCGGCTGCGGCAGATGTGCAGAGGTCTGTCCCTACGAGGCCATGGACATAAAGAAACCCTTCCAGGGCGATATAAAGCTGGTCGAAAAGAACTTGGTGCGTTGCGATCCTCTGGGCTGCCAGGCCTGCTTCAATGTCTGCCCGGCCAAGTGCTGGTATGTGGACGAACGGGGAAAGGCAGCGCCGGTCAAAGATCAGTGCATCTTTTGTGGGGCATGCGAGAAAGCCTGTCCCGTCTTCGCCATAAAGGTCGAGCGGTCCGATGTCAGGCACACGGAGATAAAGGAGACACCCTGGGCCGAGGAGTGGAAGCAGGCCATCTCCGCCATAAAGACCGGGGAGCGACTGCGCCCGGATGTGAGCGGGACCGTCTCTCCGCCAGAGATTGAACGCCAGCCCCTGCAGGCACCCGAGAAGCCGAAGATCGATCCCGAGCTGATGCGGCTGGTGAATGAGGCCCTATCGCCACTGGAGGCCCTGCTGAGAAAGCCAAAAGTTCGGCAAATTTTCGAGAGGGAGTCTGCCGAAGAGGCCAGCCGGAAGATTGTAGAACGGCTGCACAAAGATGAGGCCAAGAAGGCTGCGGCCACGGGCAGCAGCGAGGGGGCGACGCAATAATGCCCGGAGATGAACCGTTCAAGCAAGAGGTGCTGCGCCTGGCCGGACCGGAGGTATTGACCTGCATTCAGTGCGGCACCTGCTCCGCCAGTTGCCCTACGGCGAACCTCATGAACCCCAGCATCCGAAGGTTGATCAAACTCTGCCTGGAGGGCAAAAAGGAGGAGGCTTTGCACAACGAGACTCTGTGGCTGTGCACCTCCTGTCTTCTCTGCACTGTGCGCTGCCCGCGAGGCATCCGGCCTAAGGCTGTAGTCTCGGCTCTAAAAGACATAGCCGAGCGGACGGGCCTGCAAGGCAAGGACGCCGCTTACGAGAAATTCTTCTTAGAGCAGATCAAGGACTATGGCCGGATAGCCGAGCTGGCTCTAACGGCGAAGTTCCTGCTCGTCTTTCCCCAGGGAGTCGTGCAGTCCATGCAGATGGGATTGGAGCTTTTGCCCAGGGGCAAGATCGGCCTGGAGATAGAGAAGATCAAAGGCAGGGATGAGGTCAAGAGGATCATTGAGGAGCTCTGGAAAGAATGAAGCTGGCTTACTATCCGGGCTGCGTTTCCCAATCGACGGGAAAGGAGATGGACGCATCCACGCGGGCTGTCTCTGCGGCTCTGGGAATTGAGCTCGTGGAACTCCCGGACTGGAACTGCTGCGGTGCGACGCACGTCTCCCATGAGTTGGTGGCCACGGGCCTGGCAGCTCGCAACATGGCCCAGACGGACCTCCCGATCATGACCAGCTGCTCCATCTGCTACAGCAACCTGAGGGCTGCCGCCCTGCGGCTGGAGGAGCCGGACACCAGGGAAAAGGTGAACGCCGTCCTGGACAAGAAATATAGCGGCGCAAAGATCCGTCATGCTCTGGACGTCATTCTTGAGGCCTTGACCGAAAACGATGAGCGGATCGTGGTGCCCCTCAAGGAGCTGAGGGTCGCTCCCTACTACGGCTGCCTACTGACGCGCCCTGCGGGGCTGTACAGCCCAGAGTTCCCGACCATCCTGGAAAAGCTGATCAAGAGGCTGCAGGCGGAGCCGGTGGACTTCCGGCTCAAGACCGTTTGCTGCGGCGGGCCCATCTTCATGCCCCAGGAAAAGGCGGCTGAAGATATTGCCTTAAAAATCCTCTCTGAGGCCAAGAAAGCCGGGGCGGAGGTCATCGTCACCGTCTGCCCGCTCTGCCACCTCATGCTCGATGCCAAGCAAAAGGTGCTGGAGCAAAAGCACGGGGAGAAGATCGGCATTCCTGTACTCTACGTAACGCAACTGGCGGGCATCGCTTTGGGCCTGGGGCCGGAGGAACTGGGGCTCTTCATGAATTCGGTGTCACCCATGGCGATGGTGGAAAGGGTGTATGTTAGGTTATCTGAATAGTATTATATCAAATTTTTCAGAGAATTCAAATGAATGGCGGGGATATCGTTTCCGGAACAGTAATAAAACAATTTTTCATCAGAAGTCAATAGCATTCGGCTGCTACCACTTGAAGAAGCTTCGATTAGGGATGTGTCAGTTATGCCAAATTTAGCAACTTCATTAGCTCTTTTTAAGATTTTGTCCTTTTCTATATAGTCTTCGCGTGCGTTCATAAGAATATTAATAGAATTGGTAAAAAAATTTGAAAAATTAGCTTCTTTTAGCCTACTATTGGCCAGATTTGATACTTCAGCCAGCACCTGTGGTGTGACGACGATCTCTCTATATTTTAAAAAATCAACAAGCAACGCATGATCTTGCGAGTTATAATTTATGATAGACAAATATTTAGTATTATAGAACCCAACTAAATAGAGAAGTAGCGGCCCCGTATCTAAGAGCAAGAATTTATATCTAAGCAAATCTCCGCTCATTCTCTTTTAAGCTCTTTTAGCTCACCCATTTTATCGATCTTAAGAGTATACACATATTTAATTGGAGAGAAATAGCTATCCTTAACTTCACACTTGATAATATATAGCCCGTCCTCCTCTGTAGCACTGATTGTATTAAATCCTATCAAATTCGGAATGGTTAAACCCGTTGCTTTGGAGTATTCTTCCTCTCGATAAAGCTTGCTGAAATAATTTCTAGCCAATTCTATAGCTTCATTCAGATTAATTTCTTGTTGCATAATTCTCAATATAACCCCATAATTCAGAGTAGCATAAAAACTTATCCACGAATAAAGCTTTGAAAAAAGGAGTCGTGAAAACGAAAAAAGCCTTCAATCGCTTAGCTTAAGAATGAAAAAGAAGGAGATGAGAGCCATGTCGGCATCGAGAAAAAGGGAGACAAAAGAGACCCGCATTGAAGTCTTCCTGGACATAGAAAGCGCGGGCATTATCCAGGTAGATACGGGAATCGAGCTTTTGGATGAGATCCTGTCGGCCATGGCCAGAGGCGCGGGATTTGATCTGACCGTCAAGGCCAGGGGCGACTTGGAAACGGGCGACCACCACACCACGGAAGACACAGCCATCACTCTGGGCAGCACTTTAGCGGAGGTGATTAAAAGCGGCATAGGAAGCTCAATGGTCCCCTCCGGCCAGGCATTGGCAGCAGCAGCTGTGCGCTTCGGCGAGCCGGGCTATCAGGGCGATTTCCTTCTGGAGGCGCAGGCCTTGGGCGGCATGTGCCTGGAGAACTTCAGCCACTTCCTGCGTGCCCTGGCCTACAACGGCAAGTTCAATCTGGCCATACGTGCGGAAGGAGGCGACGATAGGAGCAAGATTGAGGCCATGAGCATGGCGTTGGGAAGGGCGATAAAGATGGCGGCTCGGGACAGTTGAGGCTGCATAAGCCCATTGATTAATGATTTATAAGCCCAAATCGGTAATCCATTCATCCGGGGTTTTGCGAGTCGGCCCTGCGGTCCTCCCGCGAGAAGGTTTGGGCGCCGCTCCAGGCCGCGGCCGGCCAAGGCCGTTGACAGTTTTGCATCGCTTCAAAAAGGGACTATCTCCTGCGCCGGGAATAGGCTCCTGCTGCCAGGGCAACAAGGCCGGCTAGAATGCCCAGAGCAGGACTCTTCTTTGCCCCTTTATTGCTCGCAACGATGGTTATGGTGCCGTTAAGAATCGTCTCTGGCCTAAAGCCGCTCGTGCCAGTCACATTAATAGCGATTGTATCATTTGCCTGGGCTTTACTGCCCACCGCAAAAGTGAGATTAGCGGCGGAGCAACCCGGCGGGAGGAGAACGCCTATCCGTCCCAGCTTCGCGTCCACCTGCCAGGTGGCTTTGCACTCCCCGGTGATGTCCGTGGCTTTCAGCTTGGCGACATCATAAGAGATGTTAATCCGCTTCTCACCACTGGAATTGGGGGCCTGGAGTGGAATGGATACTTCCCCTCCAGCAAATGCCAATGCATTGCCCAGGGATACGCCGCGCATTTCCGCCTGAGTCACATTGATAAATTCGTTTGTTGCCCAAATGGCATTGACGGCATTTTCCACCCTCACCTGCAGCTCGTATCGGCCCGGTTGTGCACCTACCATAATCGCATGGGGCTCTATTGCCTCAAGATTGCCTTGCAGGGTATGATTGATGCCGCTGGGAGCTAATTTGCTGTTGACAACATCAAGAAACTGCAGAATGCTCTTTCCGGGCTCAATCTTGATAAACTGCATTCGGGCAGTGTTGTTGGCCAGCATGGCGTCATAATCAAGCGTGCTATTGAGGCGCTTATATTCGCCGCGGGAGACGTAATATGTGGACGTACTATCCGATATTGCACCAATTCGTCCCATTGAATCAAATAGCACGCCAACCTGTTGGACGGGTGTAGATGGGCTCAGGTACAGCAATCCCGGCACAGGACTGCCGCTCGCATCCAGGACAGGGCTCCTATCATCACTTAGCTGCAAAGTCGTTGCGTTCCATTTCCAGGCAAAGCCCCATAAATCACCAGAACCCTGGCCAATCCCGGTGATGTCCCTGGAGAAGACTGTCCTATTGCTTGAATCCAGGATGCTAACCAGGACTTGGCGTATCTCAGCCGCCTTGACGATAATGCTGAAGTTCGCCGATGCAGAAGATGATACGTTGTCCTGAGCATTGATCAGAGGGGGATCGGGCGGAGGAACTACATACATTGAAGTATAGAGATAATATCGAAGAGTTTTGTTGTCTGCAACATGGATGTCCATTCCCGGCCCTATGTTAACCTTCGAGTTGCTGTTGAGGTTAATGCTATCAGGATTGAGTAGGATCATCCCCTCAGGCGCAACGCGGACAATCTCCAATTCGCCAAAACCATTTCCCGGTTCAATCGGAAATATATACCGATCGGAGATCTGGAAGATGCCGTCCAGAGTGGCAAAACTATGCGTACCATTGTTAAAAACATTGCCAAAGTGCATCATTATTATAGGCATGTCTTTGACGTTTTCCAAATCTTTCTTGTAGATATATGTGGTATTGGATTTAACCACAGAGCTATCCACCAAGCTTCCTTCTTTAAGGAGCTGGAGGAATAGGCTGTCATTGCCAACATCCCTGATACGCATCTGGTAGCCGTCTTGAAGTGAATAATTCCCCGCCAGGATATTGCCCTGCAGCTCCGTGTCCAGGAGAACCCGACCCAGGTACTCCTGCTCCAGAAGGCTCTTGGATGAATTTTTGCCTTCAAGCCTTGAATCGTACCCTGCGAACCAGGTGGCCCCGAGGAAGCTTATGACAAAATAGTGTCCCCATGGTTTATACTCAAATTCTTTGGCCTGTGTTGTGGTAGTATATTGAAGGCCACTCTGGGCCACAGTTTTATTTTTCTCATATTTTATATAGTGTGTTGGTGGCTCTAGCTTTCTACCTTGAACCGCATAAAAGACGAGGGTCTCTGCACCCAAAGATTGCTTAGGATCGAAGTAGAATCCGCTGTAGTTTAGGCTGTTCCACCTGGCAATGACAGAAGAATTATAGTCTCCCATGCGCACAGGAATGGATGGACTGGAGTTGAATACCGGCCCGCGTATCTCATGCACACCGTAATCAAAGATGCCTCCAACAGGATAATAGAAGAGATTGGGCTGATCAAGAACGACTATTTTCAGATCGGCGGTGAGAGGAATCTCAGCGTTTCTAATAAATGTTAGAGACTTATTATTCTGGAACACGATTCCGTCCTCCGAGAGATCTGTCAGCTCCATATTGCCAAGCAGGCCGCCTTCAAAGAGTTTGATATAAGGTACATCGCTAACTTGAAAGACTCCATCCACCTCGGCAAATCCCTCGTTTCCACCTCGCATGGCATTGGCCAGATGGACCAGGATCACCGGTACTTCGTTTACTTTGTAGACAAAGGTATCGCCGATGCTCACAACAGAAGCATAAACAGGTTTTCCATTTCTTAACAAGACGAAATTAACGGCGCCCTTCTTCTCCGAGACTTCCGCTGCCGCCAGAACATAGCCTTGCTGGAGGGTGAGAGTCGAGTTGAAGTTCAAAGTCTGAGTGCGATCATCATCTATGAGCACTGCTCTTATCTCGCCTTTGTCTAAAGAATTGATCTCGTCTGTAAAAGAACTCTTGGGATAACCGGCAAGATAAGGCTTGCCCAGAAATGCCACCTCATGGAAGCTGCCCCAGGGTTCATACTCAAACCGATGCGACCACGTCTTTGAGGAATAGACAATATGCCCCTTCTCCGCCGTCCTTCCCTGCATATCGATGCCTAGCTCCTCGCCGCCCTGATCCTTGTCCAGGTCATAGAAGAACCAACCGAAGTCATTCGCCCGCCAGATTCCACTGCCTTCACTGAAATGGCCCCGCACAAAGGCCGCTTCCACCGGCTCTTGTGCGAAGGCGCTCGAAACCAGCCCAAAAAGCAAGATCAACATTGCTGCTGCGGCTATAAACCAGATTGTCCTGATCTCCATCTACCTCTTAAGAATCATTCCTGGATAAGCTGTATATCCTATGGAGGATCTACACGCGAAGCGGAGTTAGATGTCATCTATTAAACACGTTGCGATATACGGCAAAGGCGGTATCGGCAAGTCGTGCACTGCCTCGAACATTGCCGCCGCCTGTGCCGAAGAGGGCCACAGGGTATTGGTAGTGGGCTGCGATCCCAAGAGCGACTCGAGCATAACACTGGTTGGCAAACGAATTCCCACCATGATGGACCTCATCTTGGCCGGAGGAGAGATTCACGAGGAGGATGTCGTTTTTTCGGGATACAAGGGCGTCTTGTGCATTGAAGTAGGCGGCCCGGAACCGGGCGTGGGCTGTGCAGGACGGGGCATAATTGTCGCCATTGATTTCCTGCGCAAAGTCTCCAAGGCCATGGAGAATGTGGACCTGGTGCTGTACGATGTGCCCGGGGACATCGTTTGCGGCGGATTTTCTGCGCCGATCCGAAAGGGTTTGGTTAGCCAAGCTTACATCATCACCTCTGGGGAGTACATGCCGCTTTATGCTGCGAACAATATCAGCAAGGGCCTGCTCCGCCTGAATACCCCACTGGCAGGCGTGATCTGCAACTCGCGCGAGGCGGCCGCCGGGCGGGAGAAGGAGATTGCACAACGATTCGCTGCGGAGCTGAACAGCCGGCTGGTAGCCTTCATCCCCAAAGACCCCATTGTGCAGCAGTGCGAGAGGAAAGCGGTGACGGTGATCGAGGGCGCGCCGGACTCAGAGATTGCAGAGGTCTACCGGGCCCTGGCCAGGGAGATCATGTCGGGAGCACAGCCACGGGTGCCGCAGCCACTGAGCGATGAGAGACTTAGGGAACTCTCCATGGAGTAGGCAATGATAGGGAGGCGATAAAATGCGAGCCGACTGTCCCCGCATCCTGATCGCTGGCGATCGAAGCTCCAGCGGCAAGACCACCATCGTAGCCGGTCTGCTCTCCGCTTTGCGGGGCCGGAACCATGCGGTGCAACCCTTCAAGGTGGCCATGGACTACATCGATCCCAGCTACCACACCTGGATCACAGGCAGAAGCTGCCGCAATCTGGACGGCTACCTCATGACAGAGGCTGCCGTCCGGGAGATCTACAATCATGCGATAGAAGGCGCCGACATCGCGGTAATCGAGGGCGTGCGCGGCCTCTACGAGGGATACGATGGAGACATCGGCAGCACGGCAGAGATCGCCAAGCTTCTCCAGACTCCCGTGATCTTCGTGGTCGATGCCAGAAGTATCACAAGAAGCTGCGCAGCCATCGTCAAAGGCTACATGGACTTTGATCCCCATGTGCAATTCAAGGGAGTAATTCTCAACAAGGTGGGATCGGAAAGGCACGCCCAAAAAGCGATCAAGGAGATAGAGCGCTACGCAGGCGTGGAAGTGGTGGGCGTCATCCGGCGAAATGAGGATATGCACCTGGCCATGCGCCACCTGGGCCTGGTGCCCGTTCTGGAGGGCAAGACCCGGCATGAGGGCTTCGCCGAGCGAGTGGATAAAATCCGCCAGATTGTAGAGGAAGGCCTGAACCTGGATCGCATCCTGGAAATCGCACGTGAGGCGGAGCCGCTGCCGGAGGTCGAGCCGGACCTCTACCGGCAAAATGCCCTAGGCCAGGGCATTAGAATCGGCGTGGCTCGGGATGAGGCCTTCAACTTCTATTACCGGGACAATCTGGAACTGATGGAGCTGGCCGGAGCGAAGGTGGTGCCCTTCAGCCCCGTGCACGACACGACGCTCCCCCCGGTGGACGGGATCTACATCGGGGGAGGCTATCCAGAACTGTACGCCCGGGAGCTGTCCGAGAATGCGGGCATGCGCCAGGCGCTGGAAAAGGCGCACGAGAAAGACCTGCCCATCTTCGTGGAGTGCGGCGGTCTGATGTACCTGGGCCGTGAGATCGAGTGGGACGGCGAACGGCAGGAAATGGTCGGGCTGGTGCCGGGAAAGGCGCGGCGCGGCAGCACGCGCGTCGTCAGCTACGTGCACGGGGCGCTCACGCAGGGCTGCGCGCTCGGGCCCGCGGGGACAACGATCATGGGGCACGAGTTTCACCACTCTGAGATGCTGATGGATGAAAATGTGAAGTACGCCATTCGCCTGGAGCGGGGCACGGGAATTAAGGACGGCTGGGACGGCATGTACGAGGGGAATTTGGTGGCCAGCTACACCCACATCCACAGCGCATCCTTCCGGGGATTTCCTGCCAACTTCCTGCGGGCCTGCAAAAATAGGTCGTGTATGTAACTTAAATTACAGGATTATTGATCACCCTTTTTCGTACCTCAGCTTCAGCCCCGCTTCCTCCCAGTCGAAGACCGGAACGCTTCTTCGCGGATGGCCCGACTCCCGTAGGGCCTGCACCACGAGCGGCACGGTGATGGTGGCATCAGAGAAGACCTGCACTTTGCTGGCCTCCTTCTTGACCTTGCCCCAGGAGACAGCCTCTTCGAAGGTGCAGCCGGACAGGCCTCCCCAGTGCGGAGCGTCGGTGGTGTACTGAATGGCATAGCTGTGGCCTCCCGAGTAATCGCCTATCAATTCCGCTATGACTTCCGTCTGCTGAATGAAGTTCTTGGGAACGCCTCCGCCGATGTAAATCACTCCAGTCTGGGCGGACTTTTCCACCATCTGGGTGATCTCGTCCACATCCTTGATGCCATCGACCATGACGCTATGTCCTTCGCGCAGAGCCATAACCATGCCAATTCCCCAGGAGCTGTCTCCGAAGGCAGGCACGAAGATGGGCACTCCTGCTTTATGAGCCGCGCCAAGGATTGTTGTATCGGGCAGGTCTTTTCCCACCATGTACATCAGCTCGCGTGATGAGTAGCGCCGGGCCGGATCCAGGCTCTTCACAAAGTCGGATATGTAATTGTCGGCTTTATGCAGCTCGATCTCCGATACGAATACGTCGTAGATTCTGTCGATCTTGCATTCATTGAGATAGGCATCATCGGCGCAGGCGCTCCCCTGGTAGTGAACGATGCCCAGTCCCTCGCACAGGTCGTGAAATAGATTGGCGCCCGTGCTGACCAGGCAGTCTACCTTTCTCTCCCTCAGAAGGTAGGCAATGAACTCACCCAGGCCGGCGGGCACCATGGCACCGGCAAGACCCAGGAAGATAGTAACATCCTCGTCGTGCATGCGCTTCCAAACCTTCAGAGATGCACCTAGCTGGCCTCCCTGAAAGCCCATCTTACTCATATCCGCGACCAAGTCGGCAACACCCCTCTCTTTCATGGGTATTGTCGTCCTTATCTTCTCGCCACTACAAATAAAATCATGACCGTGACCGTGAATGTGATCCATTTTATCCCTCAAGATTTCTTCATATCAGTATCGGTTTGGGTACATTTAAAGATTGTCGATCTCGATCTGGATGACTTATCTGTACATGCATGAAGCTTTATATACCAAAAAGGGCACTTTAGAAAAGTTCGATGCGATTTGGTTTCATGGAGAAGACGGAGTGACATGTGGAAAGCTGAAGATTCAATAGATCTCTACGGGATAGAGAATTGGGGCAATGGCTATTTTTCAGTTAATGATAAAGGTAATATTATCATATTTCCCAACAAAGACCGGGCGAGGTTCGTGGATGTTATGGACCTCATCAAGGAGATTGAAAAATCCAGCGACCTGGAGTTTCCCGTGCTCCTTCGCTTCCCTCAGATCCTGGAAGATCGGATCAACGAAATCACAGGCGCATTCTTAGGCTCTATCGCCGAATTCTCCTACAAAGGCACCTATCAACCCATCTTCCCCATGAAGGTCAATCAGAGAAAAGAGGTAATCGAGTACATCATCAAATACGGAGCCCGGCACGGGATCGGCCTGGAGGTGGGAACGAAAGCGGAGCTACTGGCAGCGCTATCCCTGGGCCTGCCCAAAGAGGCGCTCCTCATCTGCAACGGCTACAAGGACGAGGACTATCTGCGCCTGGCTCTGAGCATACATAATGTAAATAATATAGTAATAGTTGTCGACCTCTTCGAGGAGATTTTTGATATTCTGAAGTATGCCGAGCAGATGGGCGTCACTCCCCGGGTGGGCATGAGAGTCAAGCTCTTTGCCCGCGGCTCCGGTCGCTGGGTGGAATCGGGTGGCGAGTCGGCCAAGTTCGGCCTGTCCACCAGCGAGGCCTTGGAGCTTATGAAGATACTGCGGGAAAAGGGTATCATAGACAGCCTGAAGATGATTCACTTTCATATCGGCTCGCAGATCACAGATATAAGGACCATCAAAAACGCCATGAACGAGGCGGCTCGTATCTACGCCAAGGCACGCAAGATGGCCAATATCGAGTACCTGAACGTGGGTGGCGGCCTTTCTGTGGATTACAACGGCTCCAACACGGCCACTCCCTCCAGCGCCAACTACACTCTGCGCGAGTATGCCAATGACGTGGTCTACACCGTGCAAAAGATCTGCGATGACGAGGATGTCCCCTGCCCCACCATCGTCTCGGAGAGCGGGCGGGCCATCGCTGCCTACCACAGCCTGCTCATCTTCAAGATCATCGGTCGAAAGAATGTCAAGGACTCGCTCCTGCGCACCCCCAAAGAGGAGGATCCCATTCAGATCGACGATCTGTGCAGCGCTTTTAAGGAGATCAACATCGACAACTACAAGGAACACTATCACGACGCTTTGCAGTATCGGGACGAGCTCTATGACTCCTTCAACCTGGGCAATATCGGCCTTGAGGAGCGAGCCAAAGGCGAGACTCTCTTCGGAATGGTCTGCAAGAAGGCCGCATTCCTGGCCAAGCAGGCCGAGGACGAATCGGATGAGTTTCAGGAGCTGAAGAAGCTGGTCAGTCAGAAGTACATCGGCAACTTCTCTCTCTTTCAGTCCGTGCCGGATATGTGGGGTGTGGAGCAGATCTTTCCCACCATCCCCCTGCATCGCTTGAACGAGATGCCCTGCGAGAGGGGGAGGATTGTAGATATCACCTGTGACTCGGACGGAGAGATCAAGCGCTATGCCGGGGACAGCGAGGGCCTGGAGTACCTGGATATGCATACCCTCCGGGAGAACGAGGACTACTACCTGGGCATTTTCCTACTGGGTGCCTACCAGGACACCCTGGGCGATTTTCACAACCTACTGGGATGTGCTCACGAGGTGCACGTCATGGCTGACAGCGACGACTGGTACATCTGCCAGAAGGTGGAGGGCGACACCTGCCTCAAGCTCCTGGACTTCTTCAATTACGAGACCAAGGACTACATCTGGGAGATCATGGATCGCTGCGTGGACAAGCATTTATGCATCCCTAAGAAAGAGCTGGAGCAGATTGAATCACAACTGAACCGGGCGCTCAAGGGCTACACTTACTTTATCACCAAGCCCAATGGGCATGGCAAGGGGAAGGGATTGGAGTTGGGATGCAGCGTGCTCAAGAGTTGAAAAGAAGGGAATTGCCCCTTTTTCCACTTAGGATATTTACAATCCAAGAATAGTCATTGTCGGGCGTGGCATGGGTAATGCTCAGGTAAGCGGAATGACAGTCGGATAAATCCGTCTGCCATTGCAGTTTCTTATAGTTATTGATGAGAACTTGATAAGCGGCATCATCGAACTCAAGATGGTTAATGGCATCCCAATGTAGGAAAAGCCAACCGTATCTTGCCTTCGTCAAGTTGAGGGAATTAATCTTGCTGCTCTCGAAATAGACGTTCTTTTTAAACTGTGTCTCGTGCAAATTGATCTTTTCGCTAAATGTGGACCTGCTGAAGTCAGCATGACTGTTGAAGCTGGCATTGCAAAAATCGGCGTCGTATGCAAACTGCGATCCGCCAAAATCGGCAAATCCCAGGAAATTGCCTGCCGTGAAATCAGCAAGTCCACCAAACGATGTGTTATTGAAGATGGCATCAATTCGGAAATCGGATTGTCTGAAGGCTGCACCTTTGAAGAAGCTGCATTCTGTAAACTCGACCAAATCATTAAACCTGGCCCTTGTGAAGAATGCCGGGCCCAGGAATTGAGCCTTTTTAAAGCTGGTATCCTTGTCAAATTGCGCAGAAATGAAATTGACCGTGTCGTTGAAGATAGGTTCTAAGAACTGGGTTGATCCGGCGAAATGTGCCTCTTCGAATGAGGTCTCATGTTCAAATTGAGTCCTATTGAATTTTGCGACCTGTTTGAACATAGATCCTTTGAAGTTGGTATCTCCTTCAAAATATGTCTCGTCAAAGACGGCATCCACCGTGAATTGGCTGGAAACGAATTCATTATAATCGCAGAATCGGGTCTTTTTGAAACCGAGAGGTCCCTTGAACTGGGCACCTCTGAAGGATACAACGGATTTGAACCGGGCAATGCAGAAATCAGCAATGCGGCCAAATTGAGTAGCGATGAATAATGCGGGCCCACTGAAATTAGTCTCTAGAAAATTTGCTTTTCCGTTGAACTGCGATGCTGAGAAGCTTCCGATCTTCTCGAAAATACAGTGAGAAAATGTTGCATCTCCATTAAATACAGAGTACCTGAAGGACGCATTTTCCACAAATGATGTATTCTCGAAGCTGACCTGTTTTTGAAATACAGTATTGTTGAAATCCACCCTACCATTTATGATAGAATTTTTGATCACGATCGAGGAATTGGCTAGCACCGACTCATGAGATTGCGGAACCCTCACTTCAAAGGGTATGCTTAAGATCTGCTTGGCAGTCAAACCCAGTCGTTCAGATGTTAAATTGCCCTTTATAACAACGTTATCGTATTCTACGGGCAAGCCCAGCTTGATCTTGGCCATGACCTCGTCGGAGGTGATCGAGGAAGGCGTTTCGCTAAGGGCCGTCCTAGGAGCGACAGAAAACAGGATCAGTCCAAAGAGAAATAAAATCAAGGCTCTTTTCATGGGCTTTCTTCCTCCTGACAATCTTTTGAAATAGAAGACATATTATTTATCGCTTCCGCACTCTCTACCTCTTGGATACGTTTCCATAGAACCATCTTGCTACGCTCATGTATCGATATTATATGCATACACCAAAACATGTCAACTACCCCACCCTAACGGATTGAGCTTGTAGCTAGTGGTTAGTTAGTCTGCTACGATTGGCTGGTTGACAGGCAGCCTGCTACGATCAGATCTACTGAAGGCAGCGATGTTTCTGGATGCATTCAAATCCGCGTCTATCTGGAAGCCACAACTTTTGCATTTAAAGGTTCTACCATTGCGGTTTTCCTTTTTCCGAAATCCACATCGAGAACATGTGCGAGAAGTATATCTTGGATCTATGGCAACTACCATCTTTCCAAGAGCTGCTGCTTTGTATTCTACGATGCTTCGTAGTTGTGCATTGCTCCACTTACCAAGCTTCCTGTTCTTCTTACCGTTCCTGATGTGGGTTAGATCTTCCAGAGTAATCATGTCAAATGGTTTTGATACTATCCAGTTCGCGATCTGATGATTTGTGTCCTTCTGAAACCGTCTCTCTCGACCTGAAAGCTCTTGCAGCTTTCTTTTAGCAGATCGAGTGCCTATGGACTGAAGCCTTGATCTCAAATATTGATATTTGCCTTTGACCGCTTTGACCGGACCAGATTGCCAAAACGTATTATCGCTACATACGGCTATATTATTGATTCCAAGATCTACGCCGATCCTCTTATATCCTGCAATTATTTCATGATCTGGCTGCTCTACCTGGACATTAAGATAGCAAGCGTTTTTGGTAATCTTAAGTTGAGAATAGTTCGCTAATTGGAAATCGTATCGCAGTCTCCCAAAAGCCGTTGTGAGCTTGCAGTATCCTGATTCTAAGAATACCTTCATGGTTCTGACATCGAACCTGACTGCCCCGAAAGGATGCTTGAAGGGTTTCTTCTTGAATTTTAGTCTCTTAAGCATGTCGCTGGCTTGATCTCTTGCTGTTTGGAGAAGGGCAGAAGGCAGCGTAGAATACTTTTCTCGGAGGTCTTTGTATGTAGCCTTGTTAAGTCTGGTTTTGTTGTAATCATGTGCTGCAAAGCCATAGTCTATGACATCCCGACAAGCGGCATTCCAAAGTCTGGCTGTCTGGATGAGTTCGTTAGACTTATCTAGCTTTATTTTGATTGTGCGGTACATGTTAATTGATATTGTGGATCTTTATTAAATTTATAGTTTTTGATGATTATGCAAGGGGTACGATTCATCCCCCCTAAAGGATGGGGTCTTCTCTGCCCCTTGACCCCGCGAGATAGATTTTTCCGATCCATTAGGGAAATGAATCGGAGGAAATATGAGAAGAACACAGGTCTTGAGGTCGTTAATTCTGTTGACCGTGTTAGCAACAAAAGAATTCATATTCAATATGTCTGCCCATTTTTCAGCTCCATCTCGTACTTGACCTCCGTCACCCGTCTGCCCCACAGCTCATGGGTCACCTTTTCCGTCTCTCTGAAGCCCACTGATCGATAGAGCCCGGCTGCCGCCGGCAACGTGCTGACCGTCCAGAGAAACGCAGATGAGTATCCCGCATCTCGAGAGAAAGCCAGAGCCTCTTCCACCAGCTTTCTCCCCAATCCCTGGCTTCGCAGATCCGGGTGGAGGAGCAGCCAGCGAAGTTGAGCCTCGGTCTCCGAGAATTTTACAATGGCCGCACAGCCCGCGATTCTGCCCTTTCTTTCCACGATCCATATGCGCTCCTGCGGGCTATGTCGCATGGCAAACTGGGCCAGTGGAATGGCCACGTAAGAGTCGAAGGTATGGTCCCAGCCTTGCAGGGGAGCATAAAGAACGGCGTGCAGATAAGTGATATAACCGACATCGCCTGGCAGGAGGTAGTGCCGAATGGAAATGGGCGGCAGGGAAGGTTTCAAAAGATCGGGATTCAGCTCCGCCAAGAACTTATCCCAGAGCGCCGGATTTTGGCCGACATACTCCGCCATCATCTGCTTGCACAGGGCATTGTCCAGGTCCAAGACCTCGACGCCATGCGAGAGCATGAAATTCCTGGCTGCCGGAGCGCTTTTCCCCTCTCCTACTACTACCTTCTTAATGCCGAACTGAACCACTGCCCCGGCGCACAGGTAGCAGGGCATGAGCGTGGAATAAAGAGTTGTATTATGGTAACCATCCGTGAGCCTGGCATGGCGCATGCAGTCGATCTCAGCGTGCATGAGCTGATCATGCTGCTGCACTCTTCGGTTTCTGCCCCTTCCTATGATCTTGTCATTCTCCACTAAAACGGCGCCTATGGGAACTCCGCCTTCTTGCCTTCCCTTAAGCGCTTCATCTATTGCCGCTTGCATGAAGATGTCCATTGAAAATCAATTCGTCATATCTTCTGCCTCTATCAAATATCTATCGAAATCTTAACGTTCCAAGCTGAAAACGCCCATAGTTTTAACTTCCCGGGCCACGCCAGAAGTGCTCGATGCTTACAGTCGAGGAGAAGAATAGGGCGCGAAAGATCCTGGTGCTGCCGGGATTTATCGCAGGCATGGTTGCCGTCGCTATCGGTTGCATCTTCCTCCTCTTCGCATTGCCCTCATTGGGCCGGCCGGGAGAGCTGGACTATGCCTTCTCCCAAGCGGCGGGTGCCTTTCTCATAATTCTGCTGGGGATTTGCGGCATTTTGGCCGCCGCCCTGGCCTGGCCCAGTCGCAAAGCGACGCGGGGGCTGCTCCTTTTAGGCGGCCTGTTCTCTCTCTCCATCTTTGTGGCCTTGGCGCTTTTCCGGGAGTGGACAGCCTGTGCTATTATTATAATAATAGTTGCAGTAACCGGGATGGCTGTGCGCCGTCAGAAGGATGCGGCCCGCAATCTTCTCCTCTTTGCCGGTCTATTCGGCTTTCCCCTCACCCAGGCGGCCATAACTTTGCTTCCCTACGGCTGGAAGACCTGGTCAATATCCGGGACTCTCTTTCTCTTCAGCGCCCTGGCTCTCTCCTTTTCGGGAGATTTCAGTCGCTTGCCTCTGCTCTCCGGGAAAGGCGGACGGAAGGTGGGCTACCTCTTGTATGCTCTGGGGAGCCTGGCATTAATTGTCCTGGTCATAGGCGCTCTTGCTTACCTTCCCGATCAGGCCGGTCCCGGACAGGTCAGCACGGCTGCCAAATTCGAGCCGAGTTTAAACGGCACGCCAGGACAGGCAGAACTGAAGGACTGCGGTTGTAACGGCAGATCTATGCAAAATCAACAAGATGCCAATCTCAGGGCGAAAATTCTCTCTCCCGGGGATGTGCGCACCTTCCCGCGCGGGGAGTCGGTGCTCTTTTCGGCTGCGCCTTGCGGCCAAAAGCCTTTGCACTACATTTGGCGGTCAAGCCTGGATGGCATCATCGGCAGGAACGAATCATTCCAGATGAAGAACCTCAGCTTGGGATGGCATAATATCACCCTTACTATTACCAACGCCAGCAGCGTTGCCTCTAGCTTCGTGGAAATCGGTATCGCAAAGCCCTGGATTTGCGGCAAAGTCAATCCCAGGCCGAAGTACTATCCTCTGGACACCCCCTGTCAGGACATCTGGCCTAATGCACCGGAGCAGTGTCAACAGATGGAGGTCTGCCATCCCGACCTGGACTGGATTGTGGAAGAGGCCATCAATGCTTGCAACAACTCGACCGGGGACCGGAAAAAGTGCCGGGGCCTGTACATCATCAACTCCTTCGGACCAGAGGCTCGATATATGCAGGGCTATGCGCTCTTCAAGGCCTGCTGCTCCGGCTATCCGGAGTGCACTCGCATGTGCAGTCCCAGCCTGGCCGGGACCTGCACCTTTAAGGAAGGCTTCAACAGAAACGTTGCCAACCTCTCCTGCCGGCCCGAGGAGTGGGGCGTCTCAGCCTGGCGCTCAGACACGAACATGAGCGAGAACAGTGCCGTGATGGGCATGTTTCCCACCCACGCCACAGTCAACATTCTACAGACGGGGGTATGCATCGATTATGCGGCGGCGCTGACCACAATGCTGCGAAAGGCCGGCTATAACAGCAGCGAGGTCTTCAGCACCTCCAGCACGGCCTATGATCTGCCCCTGGTGGGAGAGCACCCCGGCCATGCCTACAATCTGGTGCTTCTGCCTGGCGACACAAAGTACCACATTGTGGACACCACGGGCAATGGCGACGGCATAAATTTGGGGGGCGTGCCGGGATACTTCCGCTTCACAGGCTGCTTTTTGGGAAAGCCGGCAGAGATCCGGGTAATGGACTGGTGGGTGGGCTACTGCAATATGATCTCGCCCCAGAGCTACAATGATGCCGGCGATGCGATCACTCCAGAAAAAGAGAAAATTTACGGATGCGCTTGATTTAGGCTTTCCACTTTATCGTATTGCCCTTCATCTTTAATATCCCCTTCTTCTCCAGGGATCGAGCAATCTCTTCCGCAACCAGGCTGGCATCGATGCTCAAGACATTCCGGTCTCCGAGATCGACAACGCACCTATCTGCAAAATCTTCAATGTCCATCTTTCCTTTTGCCGGTTGTTCTACCAGATATTTTATCACCTTTGCCAGCGCCATTATCTTCATAAATTCTTGCTGGTATTCATGCCGAAACTCATCATCAATATCAGGATAAAATGGGGCAGAGGCTTCATCAATGGTGATCTCATAAACCTTTTCCATATCAACATCCACTCTCTCCCTTTGCAAGGGATCATCGAGATCGAAATCATTATGACTAACAGGAATGCTGATGACGGGATCATCAAAGCTGCTGTCTATCGGCATTCCGAGAGTTACATTGTTAAGATTCAGAACATCCTCTGCAAAACTCAATGCTAAAATAAATTCAGCCATGGATCTTCCGACCTCTTCTGGGGTCTTTTCATCCACATCCTCAGACGAATCTTTTAGCAGGTGGAAACTGTCCCTTATCTCTCTCCAGTTGGGGTCCAGCTCACCCATGAAATGATCTCGGAAGTCCTCTTGGGTGGATGCCTTTTCTACAGCCGCTTTGATGGCAGCCAGGAAGCGCTCATATTTTAGAGAGAACTCATCGCGCTCTTTCATCTCGCTAAGCTTGCCCTGCAAGGAAGCTGTGACATCCATCTTAGCCACGACCAGGCCCTTAACATCCACTTTGAACCCAGCATCTTTCAAATAGCCTGCGATGATCTTTGCTTCATTCTCGCTGTATTCTCCTACCTTAAACATAATAGTCGGATCGTGATCTTTGCTTATGAGGCTTGCCGGTGATTTGTTAGTCTTCTAAAATCAGGGGGCAAATGCCCGGCCTGGGTTCGCTCAGGCAGAAACCGGTGCCGCCATGGATTGCTGCATGCTCTTTTCCATGGTTGCATCGAGTGCGGTGCGCATCTCCTGCTTTTGCGCCTCCTCGAAGCTGCCGTTCTCCAAGAGGTCCTCCATCATGCCGCTGATGATGTCATCCATGACCTCTACTTTAAAGTAAAGCCGCTGCCTTTGGGTGTAGTAGTAATTGATCTGCAATTGCAGAACGGGATTTGCAGCTGCTTGCTCGTTATTGGTAAGGTCAGCCAGTTCCTCATCTGCCTTTTTAGCTTTATCCTTGACCTTATTGTAAAGGCCAAACCAGGAGAGAATAGCCGCGGAGTCCAGCTTGGAGAGCTTGGGCATCATGCGTCCAAACCTCTGGGAGAGCTTGATCAGATCCTCATTAGCAGAACGAATGGCATCTTGATGGCGGGCAATGTCGGAGCCGTATTTTGCAAATTCTGGGTTCTTAGACATCTATATCACCTAACGCGAAATTATTACTCAAACAACAAAGGATAGTAGAGGATAATAAGGTGGAGCCGCGCGGGGCGAAAGTGATCGGCAATAGAGAGCGCATAAATATCAAAGAATATGATGGCAAATGATCCGCAAATGAAATTGAGCAGGGGAATATGATATGAGTAGCAATAGCAACAACATCACTCGTGTGCGTCGTCTCTGCCACCAGCTTTGCTTCTCCTCTTGCGTCGAAGACAAGCGGCAGGGTAGACATGTTGAGCTTCTGCGCCTTCGGCCCCACTGGTCCGTTTTAAAAAAGGAGGAGCAGATTGTCAAGATCGACCAGGGAGAGAAGGTTCCCTTCGATATCTCCCTGCCCCTGCCCGCCCGAGACGAACGGGAAGGCTCAGACGCGGGAGTGGGGCTTTTTTGGGAGCGTTTCCAATGCAGGCAATGCGGCCGGTGCTGCTATACACCAGGGGCTGGCCTATACCTTGAGAAAGAGGATTTTGAAAGGATTGCGGAGCGCGTAGGAAAGAAGAGACTAAAAGCCCTCTGCCGGTACGAAAAGGCCCTGCAGGCCTGGGTGCTGAAGCAACCCTGTCCGTTTTATGACCCAGACTTAGGCTGCTCCATCTATGAGATCAGGCCCCTTACCTGCACCAAATACCCACTTCATCCGCCCCTGCAAGAGATGCCCTACAACCTGGCCGTTGATGCCTTCTGCCCGGCAGCGCGCGTTCTGGCCAAAGAGACCCTGGGCTGGTGGATCATCTGCGAGAACCACTGGGCCGCAATACATCAAAAATTGGCCCTCGATCAGAGCAAAAAGCCCTGAATCCACTCTATTCGATAGGACCTTCCTTCTTCATTGAGACTATAATGGTCTGCATTATACCATTGAATGGATTTAGGATTGCTACCCGCTTCATAATATTCCAGGAATTTCTGCCTGGGAAAAAATACATCCTTACTACCGAATTGGAAGAACAGGACAGAAGGAGCGGCATTTTTTATGTAGCGCAAGGGGTCGATCGGTTCCATGATCTTTTTATATTTTTCCAGCTCGTCTCCGACAAGGGTGGGCATGTTGAGACGGGCCACATCCGTGAAGCTTCCTACGCCCGCTATCAGCACGCTGGCTTTAATCCTCTTGTCCACACCAGACATAATCCCACCAAAAAGAGCGCCGAGACTGTGGCCGACGAATGCTATCCTGTTAATATCCACGCTTGGCAGCGAAGAGATCAGATCAACGGCGCGGCGTAGATCAATGGCAATCTCGATGAACCAGTCACGCACATCTTCCGGCCGTCCGCTGGCTCTTTTGCCAAACAAAGCACCATCGGCCCAGGGTGCATCAATGAGTAGGCAGGTCGCGTTAGCCTTCGCCAGAGTTATCGCTTCATCCAAAAAGGAAGATCTGTTTCCTGGGCCAGGATGCACGAAGATAACGCCCGCAAATGGGCCTTTTCCGGGAGGTGCAACCAGATAAGCTCTGATTCGTCCACCCTTTACGCCAGCATAGCTGATATCGTGCACAAAGATGCCGTTTCGGTATTCAATGCCAACTTCTTCTTGGTTTAGCGGGGCCCTTTGGTTGTAGGAAAATGTCTCATTCAAATCGGTTTCACTTCCATTCCTTTAATCTTTGTCTGCATGCGCTGCAATATGCTCAATCATCGATATTGAGCTTTCCTGCGAATAAATTCTCCATAGCTTTTTCGCATCTATCTTCCTGCGGCCATAGCCTTAGAGGACCTCATCGCCCTGAAATTATGATCCCCGTATGGAAAAGGATTAATCATTAATGATGGCTTAATTAGTCCTAAGGGTGGGCGTTATGGTCGAAGGAACGAAGAACGGCTGTATCTTCTGCGATATTATTGAAGAGAAAGCACCTTGCGGCAAGATCTATGAGGACGAACTCTCTTTAGCCATACTCGATATCAACCCCTTCTCAAAAGGGCACTGCCTGGTCATTCCCAAGAGGCACGTGCCCTGGTGGCATGAGCTCTCTGAAGAGGAGAATGCCAGCCTTTTTCGAGTGGCAAAGATCGTAGCTGAGAAGATGATGAATGCCTTGAATCCTGACTTTGTCTGCATGTATGCCCGGGGCAGGAGAATACCACATACCCACATCTTCCTGGTACCCACATACAGCGGAGATGTGCTGGACAGATTCTTCAATGCAATGGAACTGTTCCAGGAATCGCCACCCAAGCTTGCGGCTTTGCGAGAGAAAAATTCCATGGAAGATGTAGCTGAGCTTCTCAGGAAAACGTAATTAGAGCTATTTCGCGATCATTACCGAGCATTTCGCATTCCTTACCACGTCCTCGGACACCCCGCCTAAAAGAAACCTTTGAACCTTGCCATAGGCCTTGCTGCCCATGACAATCAAATCGGCTCCGATCTCATTTGCATATGAGAGGATCTTGCCGGAAGGGTCGCCGTGAAGCACACGTGATTCGATATGCAAATCGTGCCCCTTCAGATATTCATCTATTAGCCTCTTATGATGCTCATGAAACTCTTTTTCGCTGAGGCGGACGTCCTGTATCCCGATATCTGCCTCAGAGGCTATCAGCTTGGGAAGGCTCACAACGCTGATCACATGAATCTCTGCAGAGGAAGCAATTGCGATTGCAGAAGCTCTAGCCACAACCATCTCGGAGTAGTCAGAGGTATCCACAGCAACCACTATCCTCCTAATCCCATAATCCTCAACGCTTTCCATATTCTTACTTCCTCCTTCATTAATTAGTATCTTAACTTATATGAACTATCATTTTATTTTTGCGTACTGGTTGGCACAAACCTCTTGGCAATGAGAGTGGGAACCACAGCGCTCATGATCACAGCGGTCACAGCAATGGAGAACTGAGTCTGATCAAGGAAACCCAGATCCCGTCCCAGGGTTGCAGTTATCGTTCCCACGGTGAGCCCAGTGGAAAGGAGCATTGTGGAAAAGATCGGAGCCTCTGGAATCCACTTTTTGTTGAAGTAGTATGTTCCCATGAACTTGGACAGCATCTTTGCGCCCAGCAATCCTAAGATTAGGCCTATGTTCTGCGTAATTGCAGGCAGGGAGATGAGCATGCCGGCTCGGACGAAGAACGCTGGTGACAGAAGGGAAAATGTCACGGATCGGGTCTTTGATAGTATATCGCTGTAGCTATGAATGCAGTTCGCGAACACGAGACCCAAGACGAATGCACCAAAGACAGCATGAAGTCTGCCTGCGTCGGCGATGAAAGAGACACCAAGCATAGAGGCAAATATGAATCGGAGTTCCAGTTCCACGGCCCTTTTGCCGTAGCTGTCCACCAGAAACTCCAGCATTTTCGGCAGCACCAGAATCATGAAGGCTATTATGACCAAGAAGGCAATGGTGTACAGGTTGAAGCTCGGTGATATCAGGTTGATTCCGATCAGAGTTAGTATATCGTTCACAAAGGTAGCTGCTATTATTAGCTTGCTTGCCTTCTGGTCCAGCAGTTCGTACTCCAGCAGCACAGAATATACCACAGCCACCGATGTGGTTGTCAAGGCGAGGCTTGCTGCCAGCGTGGCCAGGAAAGACCAATCAGTAAACGCAGACAAGAAGACTATCTCTCCGATCAAGGGAACTACAAAAGCCATGCCGCCGATAGTGAAGCTTTTCTTGGCGCTATGCCTCAATAGATAGAGATCAACCTCAGCCCCGGCCAGAAAAGTAAGCATCAAGCCGCCAAATGTCGCCAGGAAATCAAGCCATGGCTCGATCTTTACTCCAAGGAAGCTGGCAAGTAGTATTCCCGCTCCCACCTCAAGGATCGAAGAAGAGATACGCAGCCTGATGCTCAAAATGCCGGTTACTACTACAACTACTGCTATCAAAGCAGTCGAATAAAGCTCTACTGCCACCTACAGTCACTCCAACTATGTTCTGGTAGGTGTCATCAGCCACATAGGCGATTCAGGCATTTATTCCCAGGCGGACCCCATCGCCAAGCACGGGATCATTGCTCATCAGGGTTATAAAAATATCTGGTTCAATTTATAATTATATTGGTTTATGATTATAAATATTAGGTCGAATAAAAAATTGATATGACAACCATAGCAGCCTAGTGTGAAGCGCTGAAGTATCTATTTCGCGACAAAAAAAGGTTTAAAATTTAAAAGAACTCTAGAAAGCGTTTATGTACCTCTCAATCTCCCAGGGATGGACAAAGGTGTTGTACGCTTCCCATTCCATCATGCCCAGCCGCATGATGTTTTCAAAGACGTGCTCACCTAGAGCTTCACGTATCACTTTGTCTCCCTCCAAGAAGTCCAATGCCTCCTTCAGGTTGGCGGGCAAGGTCTTAATCGCCAACGATTTCCGTTCTGCATTGGAGAGATCGTAGACATTGAGATCTACTGGTTCCCCCGGATCGATGCTTCTATGTATGCCGTCCAGTCCCGCGGCTAAAATGACCGCAAACGCTAAGTAAGGATTACAGGTGGGATCAGGAGAGCGAAACTCCAAGCGGGTGGAGAGACCGCGTGCTGCTGGTACTCTTATGAGCGACGATCTATTCGGCCCGGACCAGGTCATATAAACGGGAGCCTCAAAGCCCGATACCAGGCGCTTGTAAGAGTTGATAAGGGGATTGGCCACGGCGGTTATGGCGTTGGCGTGCTCTATTAAGCCGCCTACGAAGAACCTGGCCAGGTCGCTAATATTCATGGGCCCCAGAGGATCGAAGAAAGCGTTCTCTTCACCCCGGAAAAGGGAGATATTGACATGCATGCCGGTTCCTGCCGTGCCGTAGATGGGCTTGGGCATGAAGGTGGCACGCAGACCTTCTTTCATGGCAATGGTTTTGGTCACGTACTTGAATGTCACTACCTTATCTGCATTCTTGAGAGCATCGTCATAGACAAAGTCAATCTCATGCTGGCCGCGTGCCACCTCATGATGGGATGCCTCAATGGTAAAGTCCATCTCGGTCAAGGCCCTGATGATCTCTCTTCTAACGTCCTCGGCCAGATCCACAGGACCCATGTCGAAGTAGCCTCCGAAGTCATGCGGTACGGTCGCACAGTCGGCGTTCTGCTTTTCAAAGAGGAAGAACTCCAGCTCCGGGCCGACATTCATGGCGTATCCCATATCCTTAGCCAGTTCAAGCTGCCGTTTCAGTACAAACCTGGGGTCTCCCTCAAAGGGTTTTCCATTAGGATGATGAACATCGCAGATAAATCTCGCTTCATTGGCTCCATCCTGTGATCTCCAGGGCAGGGTGGCAAAGGTGGATACATCCGGCCTCAAAATCATGTCCGATTCTTGAATTCGCGCGAAGCCCTCAATCGAGGAACCATCAAAAGCTATGCCGCTTTGTAACGCTTTTCCCAGTCGATTGGCGGGGATAGCAACATTTTTTACTATGCCCTGGACGTCCGTGAACTGTAACCTGATAGTCTCAACGTTCTTCTCTTGGACTGCCTTAAGCACCTGTTCATCTGAGTACATATTTGTCTGCACCTACCGTTCTGCTTGTCTCTTTTATCAGTAGGTGTCATCAGCCCATTGGGCAGTTCAGGCTCTTGCCTGGGCGGACCCCATCGCCCAAGATGTGCTCATGCTCTACGAGTTGAGTTTTAATAATTTTCGCTACATCCGAGAGATTGCAAATTCTCACCGGAATACTTTAATCCGAAAGCAACTAACTTAATGAGGCTGGTGGTGATGGAGTCCACCCTAAACCGCCCTTATGGCTGATGACTCCTGTTAGGAGGAGCGTCATGCCAGACATAAAGGCCCTTATCCGGTACATCGATGAAAGGCAGATTAAAGAAAATGCTGGAAGCGGTTACTCATTTGTAAGAGAACTCCCTCCAACCATCCGAGACACATTTTTTGCCTTGGCTTGCCTCAAAATGCTAGAGGCAGACTCGCCAGATGGCGAAATAATCCGTTTCCTGTCCGAGTATGACCAGTTCG
This sequence comes from Methanothrix sp., assembly GCA_026394555.1. Classification (GTDB taxonomy): domain Archaea; phylum Halobacteriota; class Methanosarcinia; order Methanotrichales; family Methanotrichaceae; genus Methanothrix. The sequence goes on along the minus strand of JAPKXZ010000075.1, from coordinate 134,104 downwards.
ATTTTAACGGGGCTTACTATGCCATGAAGTGCTTGAAATTGACCGGGGCGAAGGCAGACTATCAAGATGGAAATCTGCGGTGGATCTTCAACGGTGATGAGCAACAAAGACCTTGCACAGTTCCAACCACGCCTATCATTCGCTATTTCAAATACGAATTATATGGAATGTATGGGTCGAGCATATTTTCATCGTCTTTAAGCGCAGTTCTTAAGCGCATAGAGCTGGGTACTGACAGCATAGATAGCGGTTTGGTGAACTTGACCCTCGCGCTTCTAGATATGAGCAACCGCCAGGATATCATGAGCACTTACATAGCCGTAGAGATTCTGAACGCTATGGAAAAGAGAAGCTATCCTATCACCTTGTCGTCCTCTTATATCGAGCAAATCTCAGACTTCTTGAAACGCTGCACAACCAGAAAGGGATATGTAGGAAATCCCACAGCTAGCTCAGTGACCCTTGAGAGCACATATGCAGGTCACCGGATCGCACAATATGTTAGAAATCCTGATCCCTTAGTAATTGCATCTTTCATAGACTCCCTTCAAAACGCAAATGGCGGTTTTAGAGGGTCACAGTTCGGCGGCATATCTACCCTGGAATCGTGTTATCTGGCCTTGAGCATAATTTCAGATATCTCCCGTGAGGAACATGACCGCCTGCAATGAGATGTGAATAAAATTGGTAAGAAGTAAGGTGTCTGGCCCCTCACTTCCCTTGTAAGCCCATGGTGGAGATTTACTTCTTGACTGTCTTCTTGTCATTCATCACGCACAAAGGTCCCCGGAGGTAGACATACCAGTAGAGTGCCGCCACGAAGAGGGCGGCTCCCACGATGTTGCCGAGGGTGACGGGGATGAGGTTTGTCACAAAGAAGTTGTACCACCCATTGCTTCCGGCCAGGTTTGCCGTGGCCACATTGGCCGTGGCCAGCTTGGCGGCTATGGCAGGATTGTTGGCGGCAAAGATGCCCAGAGGAATAAAGAACATATTGGCCACATTATGTTCGAAGCCAATGGCGACGAAGGTCATGATAGGGAACCAGCAGGCAAAGATCTTGCTAATCACATCTTCCGAGCTTATGGCCAGCCAAACGGCCAGGCAGACCAGCCAGTTGCAGCCCACACCGCGCAGGAAGGCAGTCTCGAAGTCCAGGCCGCACTTGGTGTTGGCTACAGTTGCCGCCCATCCTGCCCAGGGCAGGTTATCGAAAAATCCGCAATGATACGCCAGAAAATAAGCCACAAATATCGATCCCAAGAAATTTCCCAAAAGGACCAGCGACCAGTTCTTGAAGAGGCCCTTAATGCTGGCTTCGCCATTGAGCACGCTGATGGGCGCAAACATGCAGTTTCCTGTGAACAGCTCCGAGCCACCTATTACTACCAGCATGAGGCCCACTGGAAACACTGCTCCGGCGGCGAACTTAACTATGCCTGCAGGCAGAGCAATCTTCCAGATGCCACCGTCCGGGGCGGTGATAGTGCCGTTGGAGAGGCCCCCTGCCACAATCTCGCTCAAAAGGGCTCCAAAGGCGATGTAGGCTCCGGCTAAGAAACCCAAGATCAGGAGCTTTTGCCATGTTATATTGCATTTCGTGCATCCGGCAGCGATGGCTGCCTTGGCGATATCAGCGGGAACTTTGAATGCCATATTCTCCCTCCACGACGAAGCGACCTTGCATGCGGATCGCTCGTAGGACGGCCACTGCTTGCCTACATGTGATGTAAAAAGCTTGCGGTTGCAGCGGCTTTGCACGTAAAGTCGGTTCTGCAACTAAAGTCGTGCATCTGCAAATAGAGTCTGTTCCGATCTCGTGGCCTTTGATATATATGAGGATGCTTTTACATATTATATTATACAAGCAAAGATAATTTAGCTGGAGCTATTCACTCATTTTTCTAATCTCTGGTAAGCCGATTCGACTCAAGTAAAAGGAAAATCTTTGACTAAGCGATTCTCTAAATAGCTCATTCATGGAGGATACGTAATGTTTTTTATATATATATCGTAAAAATTCAACAGGAAACGTATAATAATGTTTAAAATCTATAACTAAAGCAGGCGTTTGATTTTCTGAATCAGTTTCCAAATAGTGATATCTCGGAACTTGCTGATGTTTGATAAGGTTTCTCTGATTTGAGTTTATAGATTCCATCTTTAAATCAAAATCTATTAAATGGTCGCCTTTTATAAAATCCTCCCACCCGTATGCGGGGCAGACCAAAATTGATTGAAGAAGCTTGTCATTATTTTTCGTGGTCGTTGTTCTGTATTTAAAATCTTGATCTAAATCACAATCTTGAGTTATGATTACAAGGTAAGGTAAAACTTTTTCATAAATTTCAATATTACTGTTCTTGATGTCCCAATCCCAATCAGTGAATTTGACCTCCCTAAGTATATCACCTTGTACGATTCGACCTGCATTATGCTTGCGATAGTAAGTATTAATCTGGCTTAAAAGGCACATGAGCAATTACCCTTTTTGTTGCCTTATTCTTGCGATAATCTTTTACATTTATTAGATCTTGATTAATTAAAGTGTCTAGAGATGAAGGGCCTCCCTTAATTTCTATAGTACTTGGCCGTGCTGATGTTGGCAAAGGCGGTTCGCAATCAAACAATATTGATGGGGCAGAAGTTTCGGATTTTTTAAAATATTCGGTTCCTTCACTCATCAGCTACCACAACCATTTTCTCTCTCAATCCATTCTCAATGGAGCGTTCAAACAGCTCTTCTTCATCTTTCTGAAGCGTATCCACCATTCCTATTATATCTGACGTTTTTAATTCTTCAGTTGTATAACAATCGTAATCCAAAACGAATACCTTTTGGGCGATTGAATTAGGATAATCTGGATTATACATACCGAATTGGAAAAGCACTTTATGATTTTCTCGATTTAGCTCAATAATGCCCATGGCCCTTGATAGATTTTCCTTTTCATGCACAAAATCCAGACAAGATATCAGAGAACGATTTATGAATGCAGTCCAATCGAATGTATTTCCTTCGGGTAGAACGATATCATTGATGTATCTAAGTCCTGTTCTCTTAATTTCAATCTCTCCATATATTTTGGATATCGCGTCAATCACTAAACATATTATATTTTTCAATTCTTTTGAGTTTTTATATGTATTAAATAATATATTAATATTTGATTTCGGCTCTAGCATTAGAATTCTTGTTTGAGTTTCATCTGAAAATTTATAATCAGTTAAATTCTCCGTTGACTGTGATACTTTATTGTGGTCTTTCTTAGCAACTACCTGCGCATGCAGAACGGTGCGTTTTATGCTCTCTTTCTTAGGGAATGCTTCTTTTACAAAATTGTGGAAATCTTCGATTTGTTTCTTCCCTTGGCCCAACGGCTGTGCAAAGTCAATCCTAAATATTACATTTTTTAGATAATTATTACTATATTGCATAGTCCTATTTCCTTTTGCAATTTCAACTATGTTTGCTCAATGTAAAAAGGTTTTCGTGCAAAATCATTTTTCTATCTGGAAATCGAGAACGATTCTCAGTAGATTCCACTGGATTTCGTACAAACACAATCCATGCACGCAATGTCGTAAAGCATGGTCAAAAGAAAGAGCACCAATGGTTTAAAGCTCATCTTGTGCTGGCATAAAAACCAATATCGTCTGCCGTCGCGATGACTGATAGCAATAGCGGTAAATCACCTTAGTTCAGTCCTTTGGTTAAGAAACTGCTGCGGACTCACCATTACCGAGATATCTGCAGGCACGGCTTATTCATCGCGACTTAACTATAAGTTAGCAGCAACGAGGGCGAAAAGGCATGCATCCCATTTCAAGAGGAGTGAAACAGGAAGAACTGCGGGTTCTGCCCATTGGAAATAGATGTTTTCACTACTTTCAGCTCAACCGCGATGAGTTCATGAAGCACGATCAAGCCGTTTGCTGCAGGCAAATCGGAACGAGCAAGAAAAATTAAGACAAAAAAAATTAACTGGAATTGATGAGTGAAGCCCCAGAGGAATCAGTCTCCCCCAGAACCACACACTTCGTGACCTTCATGGCCCTCATGTTGGGCGATAAGATTTCTTTTAGCCGGATTGAAGCTCTTCTTGGGCTTGCTGTCCATCAATTTATGCCAGTTGTCTCTCTCCCAGATATTGAATGATTTATCCTCTTCTGGAATAAGCTGGCGCAGCCTTAGGACCAGTCCGTCCCAGTTGACGGCGTGTCCCGCAAAATCCGGGCCGTCCACACAGGCGAACTTGGTCTTGCCATCTATTTCCACCCGGCAGGCGCCACACATGCCTGTGCCGTCCACCATGAGGGGTGTGAGGCTGACCATCGTCTCCACTCCGGCGGCCCGGGAGGCGTCTGAAGAGACCTTCATCATAAAGGGACAGCCGTGGGCAAAGATCCTGTCTATCTTCTTTCCCGACGCCAGCTCCTGCTCGATGAAGTCATTGGCCCAGGCAGTCTTGCCGCAGCCTGTTACCACATGAACCTCGTCGCTGTGTTCCTTGAGCTTATCTACCCAGAAGATGAAGTCCGGACCGCGGCCTTCCACGACGGTGATCACATAGTTGCCCTTCTCCTTGAGAGCCTTTATGAGCGGCAGAGTAGGTCCGGCGCCAAAGCATCCGCAGGCGCAGATAACCCTGCCGAAGTTCTCAATCTCTGTGGGCGCACCCAGGGGGCCGGCAATGTTGGTAACGCATTCGCCTTCTTTCATGGCGGACAGCTTGGCGGTGCTGGTGCCCAGAACGTAGAAGACAATGTCCACGGTGCCCTCTTTTTCGTCCCAGCCGGCCAGGCCCATGGGGATCCTCTCCCCTTTCTCGTCCACCCTTATGATCACAAACTGACCCGGCTTCGCCGTCAGGGCAATCTTGGGAGCTTTGAACTTCATGTAAATGATATTGGGAGCTACGGTCTCCTTGGTTATGATCTCGTACATCTCTAGCCTCCTCTAATCTTGTTCAGCTTCACGGCACAGACCTTTAGCTCCGGGATCTTGGCCACGGGGTCCAGGGCCGGATTGGTAAGGACGTTGGTAGGCGTCTCGGAGAAATGGAAGGTCATAAAGACCACCCCTACGGGCGACTTTTCCGTGGTGCTGGCCTTGGCCCGAACGGCTCCCCGGCGGGAGGTTACCTCGATCAGCTCGCCATCAACAATACCCAAAGTGAGGGCGTCTTCCGGATTCATCTCCACCAGCTCCTCACCCCGCAAAAGGTTGAGATCGCCCACTTTCCTCGTCATGGTTCCGGTATGATACTGACAGAGAACTCTGCCCGTGGTTAGGATGAAGGGATATTCCTCATCAGGCAGCTCCATGGAAGGCCGGTAATCGACCACATTGAACTTGCCAAGGCCCCTCGTGAACTGGCCTTTATGGAGGTACTGAGTTCCCGGATGCCCCAAGTTGGGGCAGGGCCACTGCAAGCCCTCGTCCTCCAGCCGCTCGTAGCTTATACCACCGTAGCTGGGAGCGAGCTTGGCTACCTCAGACATGATCTCGGAAGGATGATCATAGCTAAACTGGTCCTTAAAGCCCATGCGGGCCGCCAGAGCGTCCAGTATCATCCAGTCGGGCATTGATTCGCCCGCAGACGGCAGCGTCTTCCTGATCCTCTGCACCCGCCGCTCCGTATTGGTAAAGGTTCCGTCCTTCTCCAGGCTGGTGGTTGCCGGCAGGACCACGTCTGCCAATGCCGCCGTTTCGGAGAGGAAGATGTCCTGCACCACCAGAAACTCCAGGGCCTTCAAGGCCTCTACCACATGGCTACAGTCCGGATCGCTGACGACCGGATTTTCTCCCATGATGTACATGGCCCGGATCTTGCCTTCCTTTGCGGCATTCATCAACTCGACCAACGTTTGGCCCGGCTTTTCCGGCAAAGCCGCCCCCCAGGCCAGCTCGAACTTCTTTCGCAGATCGGGATTGGTCACCGCCTGGTAGGCTGGCAGGAGATTGGGCAAGGCACCCATATCGCAGGAGCCCTGCACATTGTTCTGGCCACGCAGGGGATTGATGCCAGAGGAGGGCTTTCCAAGGTTGCCGGTCATCATGGCCAGATTGGCCAGGGTGAAGATGTTATCCACACCATGAGAGTGCTGAGTGATGCCCATGGAATAGATTATGGAGGAAGGATTCCCCCTGGCATAGAGCCGGGCAGCATCTCGGATCAGCTCGAAATTGACACCGGTAATGCGTGCCGCATCAGATGGGGACAACTTCAAGAGAGAGGCTTTGAACTCTGGGAAGCCCTCCGTCCGTTCCGAGATGAAGTTCTCATCCATTAGCTTCTCTTCCAGGATTATGCGGCACATCTCCAGAACGAGGGGCACATCCGTTCCCGGGGTCTGGCGCAGCCAGACGTCGGCGATCTTGCACAGGTCGATCCAGCGGGGATTGGCCACGATGATCCTGGCCCCCTTCCTTTTCGCCTCTTTGATCTTGAGGGCGATGACGGGATGCTGCTCGCTGGTGTTCGAACCGATGATGAAGATGCATCCAGCGTCTGCTAACTCAGCAATGGAGTTGGTCATGGCTCCGCTGCCGAAAGCCAGGGCCAGGGCGGAGACGGTCGAGGCATGGCAGAGCCTTGCACAGTGATCTACGTTGTTGGTCTGCATAACCAGCCGGGCAAACTTCTGGGCCAGATAGTTCTCCTCATTGCTGCACTTGGCCGAGGAGAGGAAGGCAAAGCAATCGCCTTTGTAGCCATTCAATTTTCCCGCCACCAAACTGAGGGCCTCCTCCCAGGTTGCCGGCACCAGTTTGCCGTTTTTCCTGATGAGAGGCACAGTGAGCCGCTCCGGGCTCTCCACGAAGCCGAGACCAAAGCGGCCCTTAACGCAGAGCTGGCCGTTGTTGGGCAGGCAGTCGCGTTTGCCCCGCACCCTCACTATCCGGTTGTCCAGGACGCCTACCTCTATCCGGCAGCCTACGCCGCAGTAGGGGCAAACCGTGTCCGTGCTCCTCTCCGCCCTCTGCCATTTCTCAGAGCGGGCGAAGAGGGCGCCGGTGGGGCAGATATCGACACATGTGCCGCAGAACTTGCAGTCCGATTCCTGCAACGATTCGGGGCCTATCCAGTGCAAGCGGTGAAAATCGGGATTGCTGGTGAGGACGCCTTCGCCGCGCACCTCCTGGCAGGCACGCAGGCAGCGGCCGCACAGAATGCAGAGATTGTAATTGCGGTCAAAGAAGGGCTCTCTTAAAATGGGTCTATTCTTAAAAGAGATCTCATATCTGATATTTTCAAGCCCCACAAATTGCACTGCCTGTTGCAGCTCGCATTCCCCGTTCTTGGGGCAGTACTTGCAGCCCACGGTCACCGGGAACTTTCTCATGCACTCGCGCAGGTCGCCGCATTCATTTTTCCTTTCGCAGAAGAGGCAACTGGTGGGATGATTGGTGAGGGCCAATAGCATCTCCAGGGTACTTCTTCTCATCTCCTGTAGTTCCTCTGTCTTGGTATGCACCACCATCCCTTCTTCCGCCGGGGTATTGCAGGCGGTAGGATAGTAATCCAGGCCTTTTACTGAGACAATGCACAGCTTGCAGGAGCCGATGGGCTTCAAGTCCGGATGGTCGCAAAGCGCCGGCACATAAGAGCCGGCCTTGCGAGCTGCATCGAGAACGGTAGCTCCCTCGGGAACCACAACCACTCGATCATCGATGGTCAGTTTAATTTCCAACATGTTCCAACCGTGCCGGGCATTGGTGGTGATTAATGGTATTAGAAGGTTGCTCTGGCTTCGGACTTGCTGCCATAAGACCTGAATTGATATTTGCGAGAGAGAGGGGCAAAGTCTTTGCAGCTATGAATTTTTTGTTTTTGTCTCTCCTTTGTCAACCATTTACGTTAACATATTAATCTAAAGTAAGCGTAAATGGAAACATTTTTAAACCCCGTTATGGTACTGACTGAACTGACAGGAGTTACTAGCATGGAAAGAATTGCAGAAGGGGCCGCCGAGTCAAAAGCAAATCATCAAAGAGATAGGCTTCCGGGAAGCGGCAGATGGAGTCAACGTCGATGCCATCAACAAAGCCCGACGAAATATGCTCGCCAAGAGCGGGATTTGATCCACGGGTCCATTATTTTTGCGAGAGAATGATGACCATCAGGAATGTGATCTGTCCGGGCTGCGGTGCATGCTGCGATGATATCCAGATAGATTTCATCGGAAATGGGAATGCAAAAGAAAAAGGAAATGAAGATCAACCTGATCTAATAATAAAGAATGCCTGCAAGATGGGGCACGCCAAATTCCTGCAGGCGACCAGCGACCGACGGATTCGAGTACCTTTGATAAGAGATCATCAGGATCGCGACAAGTTCAGGAAAGCCTCCTGGGACGAAGCCCCGGAGAAGGCAGGCCGCATTCTCGCAATTGCCAGGCGCCCTTTGATCTTTTTGGGCAGCGATATCACCTGCGAAGCCATGCAGGTCGGGCTTTTATTGGGGGAGTATCTGGGAGGTGTGGTAGACTCCAGCACATCGGTCGGCAACGGCCCCACCGTTATGGGTGTCCAGGAGGCGGGGCAGGTGGGCGCAACTGCAGGCTTAAGCAAGATCCGGTCTGATTTGGCCGTCTATTGGGGCGCAAATCCTCTGGAATCCATGCCCAGGCACATGTCCCTTTATGCTATCTATCCCAGAGGCTACTGGACAAGAAGAGGCCGGTCCGACCGGACAATCATCACCGTAGATCCCAGGCGATCAATCACTGCGGATATGTCCGATTTTCATATTCAGCTCAATGCAGGCACTGATTATGAGCTTCTCTCCGCCCTGCTCACCCTCTTGCATGGCAGATCGCCCCATCCTTCCGTGGAGAAGGTCACCGGCATCTCTATCGACCAGATGAATGAGATTCTGGAGATTATGAAGAGCTGCAATTGCGGTGTCATTTATCTTGGATCGGGGATTGCATCATCCAATGGAATGCATCGCAATGTTGAGCTGGCCCTCCACTTGGCCGCGGAGCTGAACGAATTCACCAAGTTCGTCATAGGCCCATTGAGTGACAATAGCAACACATGTGGCTTCAACCAGATCGCATCCGCCCTCTACGGCTTTCCATTCGGCCTGGATTTTTCCAGGGGGTACCCGCGCTACAATCCCGGCGAATATACGACCGTAAATCTTCTGAGAGAGAGAGATATAGATGCAGCCCTGCTTGTCTCATCCAATCTAGACGCTCATCTGCCAGCTGCCTGTGCCGAATATCTAGCCGAAATCCCTACAGTTTGCATTGATGTCATCCCTGGCCCCATGACTCTGCTCGCAGATGTGGTTCTGCCTGGCGTCATAGATGCCATAGAGTGCGAAGGCACACTGCATCGTTTTGACGGCGTCTGCATCCACTCCAAATCCATCATGCACTCTCCATTTTCCTTCGCAGATAGCAATGAACATATCCTCAAGCAGGTTTTTGGTGCTTTGTTAAATCTCGAGGTGGTGGCCGGGCAAAACCAATATCATTTGACCACGCCAGATGTTGTACCACCACAGGATGCAACAGAGCACCTTTTCGACTGGAACATAAACAAGATCAACAAATACAATTGTCCATAATTGGGCATTGCCCAACTGCTAAGAGGCCGTTTGCCATGAAAATTGCACTTGTAGGTGGAACCGGGAATATCGGGACAGGCTTTGCCGTTCGCTGGGCTGCAAATCACGAGATTATCATTGGCTCAAGAAAGGCCGATAAGGCCGAGGAGAGAGCCAAAGCAGTCCTGCAGATCCTGGATCAGGAGGGAACGGCATGGGGGACGGACAACGACAGCGCCATCGCCGCTTCGGACGTGGCCGTGCTATGCGTTCCATACGATCGCCTCACATCGGTGACCGGCGATTTGAAAGAGAGCTATGACAATCAGGTGGTCATTTCGCCCATTGTGCCCATGAATTATAACGGCAAGTTCTTCCAGTACTGCCCGCCTGCGGAGGGAAGCGCGGCCCAGCGGGTCAAGACAATGCTTCCCGAGGGCATAAAAATCGTGTCAGCCTTTCATACCATCAGCGCCGCAGCTCTCCAGGCTAAAGACTGGGAATTGAAGGCTGATACTCTCATGTGCAGCGACTACCCTGAAGCGCTTGAACTTGTATTCGATCTGACTCGGGAGATCAAAAGCCTGCGACCGATAAAGATCGGGCCTCTGGCCGCATCCTCCCTAGTCGAGAGCCTCACACCAATGCTTCTCAACGCAGCCAGGAAGAACAAGATCAAGGATGCCGGCATTTGCATCGTCTCGGAGAGGAGAGATGCTTAGACAAATCTTGCCACATTAATATCTCATGCATCTTTATTACCTACCAGTGGAAGACATAGTCGGCAGTATGCCTGGAAAGGATGAAGTCACGGAACTTAAGGAGGAGATAAAATCATTCCTGACCGAACGTCAGATGCAGGTATTGCGGCTTCGCTTACAGGATTTCTCCCAACAGGAGGTAGCCAAAATGATGGGCACCACTCGCGCCAACATCAGCAAACTGGAACAAAGAGCTCATCAGAATATAATAGCATCCAGGAGGACCATTCACGATTGGATGAAAGTCCAAGCACCCATAATATCACAAATTCCGGCGGGCACAGATGTTCTCCGGATGCCTGACATGATTTTCAGGGAAGCCGACCTGGTGGGCATACATCTTCCGGCCAATTCACTAGACCTGATAGTGAGACTCAAGGCCAAAGCGCCTTTTCTCTTCAAGCGACAGAGACTGCCGAGAGATGTGGTTATCTTCATCACCCGTGAAGGTCAAATTTTGTGGATAGATGAGGCAGTCAAATGATTGGACTAAGCCTATGAGTGGACAATTAGCTAAGCAACCGTATTTAATGCAACCTCCATTTCGAACTGCTCGGGATATTTATAACCAAGAGCAGATAAATCTATGTAGTCAGCCCCTCACTTACCTGGCAGGAATGTTGGCTGACTAATCGCTTTAGTCTTTCATGAAGTGATCTTCTCTATCTTTATGGCACATGCCTTATACTCCGGCGTCTTTGCCTGGGGATCAAGGGCAGCGTTGGTAAGAAGGTTAGTAAGAACATCCTGGTAGTGGAAGGACATAAAGGCTACGCCGCGCGATGACTTATCGGTAACTCTTGCCTTTGTTCTAACTTCCCCGCGTCGGGACCTGACCAGAACCGTCTCTCCGTCTTCAACCCCAAGCTCTTTTGCATCAGCAGGGCTTATTTCTATAGTCTCCTCCGGCCATACATACATGATTCCACGAGAGCGCCGGGTCATGGAGCCACAGTTGTAATGCTCTCTTCTCCTGCCGGTGGTAAGAATCAAAGGATAATCAGAATCAGTCTGCTCGGCAGGATATTTGTGTTGCACGGCGTTAAATTTTCCGAGGCCACAACTGAAACTCCCCACATGAAGCGTCTCTGTGCCCGGATGCAGCATAGACGGACAGGGCCACTGCAGACCCGCGCTTCCCAGCCGCGCGAAGCTCACTCCGGCAAACATCGGTGCTAGAGTTGCAATTTCGTCCATAATCTCCGAAGGGTGACTATAGTTCATGGGATAGCCCATCTTTTGGGCAATAAGACAAATGGTTTGCCAGTTTTCCTGGCCACAAATTGCAGGTATCGCTTTACGCACCCGTTGAATGCGCCGCTCACCATTGGTAAAGGTTCCGTCACACTCCGCAAAGCTGGCGGCAGGCAGGATAACGTCGGCATAGTTAGTAGTCTCAGTAGGGAAAATCTCCTGGACAACAAGGAAGTCCAGGGATTCAAGTGAAGCACGGACTCGATTGGTATCAGGATCGGTCTGGGCGGGGTCTTCCCCCAGGATATAAAGCCCCCTAATTCCACTTTCTGTAACACCCTCTAATATTTGGGTGGAGGTCAGACCAGGAGTTGCAGACAATTTGACCTTCCAGGCTTCTTCGAATTTGGACTGTATCTTCGGGTCCGCTACCGGCTGATAACCAACGTAAACATTGGGAAGAGCCCCCATATCACAGGCCCCCTGCACGTTATTTTGACCACGTAGTGGCATTACCCCGGTCGACTGGCGTCCCACATTACCCGTTAGCATAGCCAGGTTTCCCAGGGACATTACATTGGCGGTTCCTGTAATGTGTTCGGTCATTCCCAGGCTATAGATAATCATTGCTTTTTTCGCCTTAGCATAGATCCGGGCGGCTTTTATGATATCTTCCTCAGAGACTCCGGTTATCTTGGCAGCCCGATCAGGCGGATATTCCATAACCACCGTTTGCATTTTCTCGAAGCCCTCGGTACGCCCGGCAATAAAGTCACGATCTTCCAGCCCTTCCCGGAGTATGACATTCATCATTGCATTAAGCAGGGCGATATTAGTTCCCGGCTTCAGGTTGAGCCATACTGTTGCCAGGCCGACCAACTCGATCTTGCGGGGGTCAGCCACGATGATCTTTGCGCCCTTGGAAGCTGCCTTGATTATCTTCAGACTTACGATCGGATGAGCCTCGGTAGTGTTGGAACCGATAATGAACAGGACATCGGCGTCTTCAATCTGGTCAAAGGAATTGGTGGCGGCTCCGCTTCCAAAGCATGCCGCCAGCCCAGTTACGGAAGGGGCATGGCAGACTCGCGCGCAGTTGTCCACATTGTTAGTGCCGAAGGCGGCCCGGGCAAGTTTCTGCACAAGGTAGTTCTCTTCATTGGTGCACCTGGAAGAGGAAAATGCTCCCAGTGAATTAGGACCGTATTTATTTTTGATCTCGGTGAACCTCTTGGCGACTAGGTCGAGTGCTTCTTCCCAGCTGGCCTCCTCAAGTCTGCCGTTACGTCTTATCAGGGGTGTGGTCAAACGGTCGGGATGATGGACAATCTCCTCCAGGCCAAAACGGCCTTTAACGCATGCCTGCCCACGATTTACCGGACTTTCTTTGTCCGGATGGATAGAGATAATTCGGTCTTCTTTGACTCTAAGCTCTAATCGGCAGCCTACGCCACAGTAGGGGCAAACGGTGGCAACCGTCTTATCTGGTCGCATCCATTTATCAGACCGGCCATAAAGTGCACCGGTGGGGCAGGCATCCACACATGCGCCGCAGAACTTGCAGTCCGATTCCTGCAAGGATTCGGGGCCGATCCAGTGCATGCGATGAAAATCGGGATTGCTGGACAGCACACCCACCCCGCGCACCTCCTGACAGATTCGCATACATCGGCCGCACATGATGCAGAGGCTGTAATTGCGATCGAAGAAAGGTTCTCTTAAAACCGGTATATTCTTAAAAGAGATCTGGTATCTGATGTTTTCCAACCCCACGAACCGCACCGCCTCCTGCAGCTCGCACTCCTCATTCTTGGGGCAGTACTTGCAGCCCACGGTGACCGGGAATTTGCGCATGCATTCGCGCAGGTCGCCGCATTCATTTTTCCTTTCGCAGAAGAGGCAGCTGGTGGGATGATTGGTGAGAGCCAAGAGCATCTCCAGGGTATTTCTTCTCATCTCCTGCAGCTCCTCTGTCTTGGTATGCACCACCATCCCCTCTTCCGCCGGGGTATTGCAGGCGGTAGGATAGAAATCCCGGCCCTTTACGGAAACGATGCACAGCTTGCAGGAGCCGATAGGCTTGAGGTCCGGGTAGTCGCAGAGTGCTGGTACATAAGATCCCGCTTTGCGGGCAGCATCGAGAACTGTAGCTCCCTCTGGGACCACTACCTCTCGATCGTCGATGGTCAGTCTAATTTCAGTCATGTTCCCAACCGCGCCGGGCAATGGTGAGGATTAATTGTATTAGAAGATTGCTCTGAAAGGAAAATCTTTTTTAAATAGCACAAGGATGATCAGCCAGAAGATATCAAGCCTTCAGAAGCGCGGTGTGGAAAAGATGTCCAGCAAGATTAATTTAAACCGGGTGGAGATGCCCAAGCAATCTCCCGAGAAGAGGAAAAGCAACTTCCAGGAGGTTGCCCTGGGCTACAGTCCAGAGCAGGCGGCAGAAGAAGCGAGCAGATGTCTTCAATGCAAGAAGCCCAAGTGCATTGAAGGCTGTCCGGTAGGCGTGGAGATACCCAGCTTCATTTGTGCCCTGCGGGATGGGGACATGCCGAAAGCGGCGCGGTCCCTCAAGAGAAAGAACAGCCTGCCCGGAATATGCGGCCGGGTCTGTCCCCAAGAGGTGCAGTGCGAGTGCAAATGCGTCCTGGCCAAGAAGGGAGCGCCCGTGGCCATCGGTCGTCTGGAACGCTATGTGGCCGATTGGGAGCTATGCCAGGCAGAGAGGCCCAAGTGCGAGGTCGGTGCGGCCACGGGAAAGAAGGTCGCCGTGGTAGGCTGTGGACCGGCTGGGCTGACGGTAGCAGCAGACATGGCCAAGTTCGGGCATAAAGTTACCATCTTCGAGGCACTGCATGATGGCGGCGGCGTCCTGGTCTACGGCATTCCCGAGTTTCGCCTGCCTAAAGGCATCGTCCGAGCGGAGATTGAATACGTCCAATCATTGGGCGCCGAACTGGAGTTGGACTCAGTAGTAGGCAGACAGGTGCAGGTAGAGGGGCTGCTCAAAGGGGATTATGACGGCGTGTTCCTGGGAATAGGTGCCGGAGCGCCCCGTTTTCTTAATGTTCCCGGCGAGAATTTGAGCGGCGTCTACTCTGCCAACGAGTACCTGACCCGAGTCAACCTGATGAAGGCCTACAAGTTCCCGGAATACGATACGCCCATCAAGAAGGGCAAGAAGGTAGCAGTGGTGGGCGGTGGAAACGTGGCCATGGATGCAGCCCGCTCCGCCATGCGCCTGGGGGCGGACGAGGTGCATGTCATCTACCGCCGCTCTCGCGAGGAGATGCCGGCTCGACTGGAAGAGGTGGAGAACGCCATGGAGGAGGATGTGATCTTTGACTTCCTCACCAATCCCACCCGCTTTTTGGGCGACGAACGGGGCATGGTCAGGGCCATGGAGGTCGTAGAAATGGAGCTGGGCGAGCCCGATGCCTCCGGGCGGCGCAGCCCGCGGGTGAAGAAGGGCTCGGAGCATCTCGTCGATGTGGATACGGTGGTCATCGCCGTAGGCACGGTGCCTAATCCCCTCATCGCCTCCAGCACGCCAGAGCTTAAGACCACCAAATGGGGCACGTTGGTGGTGGACGAACGGGGCCGCACGACCATGGAAGGGGTCTGGGCCGGAGGAGACATCACCAGCGGCGGGGCCACGGTGATCAGCGCCATGGGCGAGGGCAAGACAGCGGCAGCGGACATGGACCGGTGGCTGAAGACGGATGGGAAGTGGAGTACGGGATAAGCGACTTACTTCCGATTATTTTTAAAATCGGGAGAAATTCTAAATCCGAATGAAGCTTGGCCTGCTGGCATTTCTCAGTAGGAGATCTAACGACTATCCAGGAGATGCTTGAGTTGGTCTGGTGGGATTATTTCCAGGCCGGAATCATCGGGAAGATTAAATCGCTGCATGTTTTTATCAGAGGTAACCAGATTATTCCGGAAATAGGTGATTGATTCTGGCCAGCATCTTGTCGTGCTCTTCCTTTGTTACAGCCCAGACGACCCGGCCACGGAGATCCGTGGCTCCTCCGTAGGGCAGTTGGTTCTTGGAGGGATCGTAATATTGCCCAACAACAGATTCCTCTACTGCTCCTGCCATGACTGATAAATCCGACTTACTGAGTTATAAGGATTGCGAAAATGTGTTCTGTTGCATCATGTGGTGGTACGAAATGTTATATGGTCGTTTGATGCTGGTTTCTCCAGTCCACCACCCAAGAATGCAACAGAACCATAAATCGCAATGTATTTATTATCAGCAGGTGTGGCGATAGAAATGCTCGAAGGACCAGAAGAGAGGCAAACTAAGAGGAGAGGTCAACACCATGATGCATTCATAGCTCAAGGATAACGAATCATTCAAGCCGATGCCGCAAATCGACGCTGCTTAATTCAAATGTTAGGGAGACGAACAGATGAGCAACAAAATACATGTGCTATGCGAACAGTGCAGCAAGGAGACCAATCATGAAGTTCTTGCCACACAGACAACAAAGTCCTCCCATAAGGATGAATACAACTGGAGTACAGACTATCAAATCGTAATGTGCTGTGGATGTGACACAATCTCATTTCGCGAAGAGACCTTGGGCGAAGACGATTATGATCCGGAAACCGGTGAGCCAATACCCACTGTAAAATTGTATCCCCCTAGAATGGCGGGGCGACGGCCCTTGGAGAATTACTACTACCTACCCCCAACCATTGGTCGCATCTACCGGGAAATTCTGAGTGCAATGAACAACTCCTCCGTCATCCTCGCTGCAATAGGTTTACGCGCACTGATTGAAGGAGTGTGTACCGATCAGAAAGTGAAAGGCTCAAACCTTGAGAATATGATAGATGCGCTTTCTTCCGAAGGTGTTCTTTCCATTAATCAGGCGAAGATTCTCCATGCACACCGATTTCTCGGAAATGTTGCGGCTCACAAGATCGTGCCGGCAAAATCACTAGAACTCGTTGCCGCTCTCGATATCGCTGAGACTCTGCTGAAAACCATCTACATTCTGCCTAAACTTGCAGATGAGATTACCACTGGAAAAAAGAAGAGTCCCTAACAACCGGATGGCTGCGCCGAGGTTCACGCGGCGCGTTGGCCTTATACGAAATGAACAACGATAGATACCATCTTGCCCTGGAGCGGCAAAAATGCTGTGGACACTACTGGAAATCGCTGAAGTCAAGGTGATCGGTCGCTCGGGCCACAGCCGCGGTATAGGCTGCCTGGCGCATGTTGATAATGTACTTCTTGGGGGGGGAAGCGGCAAGAACGCCCTGGTAGGCCATGGTCATCCTCTCATCCCGCTTCGGGTAGACTTCTTCGAAGTACCAGCAGCCGCGCATGATGTTCTGCACCATCTCGAAGTAAGGGACGGTGACGCCACCGACATTGGCCAGGAAGTCGGGAATGACGTGCACTTTGTTCTGGAAGAGAATGGCGTCAGCTTCCGAAGTGGTGGGGCCGTTGGCCATCTCCACAATGATCTTGACTTCGCAGGGAAGGCCCGTTTTCAAGGCCTCGTTAGCTGGTGTCTATTGTCATCTGATCCGTCCCATCAAGTACTCATCAAGCAATCGCGTCTCACCTAGGGTTGGCCCAGAATGGAATGTAGCGCATCAACTTAGGGGCCGCATCTGGGTCGTAGGGCAGCACGACACCGACATCAACCGCTTCAGGGATAAGCCGTGAGGCGACTATCGCTGTTTTTTGGCTCAATGCCGAACCGCTCACGAATAGAGGTGTTATTGATTTCTATTATTAGGTATGAAATATAATAAAAACCAATTCAAAAAATTTATTAAAAACGATTCAATATTATCCTGCTAAAAATATGAGGTCCCTGCGTCCCTATAATGGGCTCTTGCCCGAGGGGAGGGGCGCAAAGCACCTCTGCTGCTGTTGGTGGTTTTGATCTAATCCAGATTACTACTAACTAAACCCAGCCGCGTATCTTCATGGCCTCGACGACCCGGGATACAGCTACGGTGTAGGCTGCCTGACGCATGTTTACCTTATAATGCTTGGATGCGGACAGGACGGCCTGATAGGCCTCTGTCATCCTCTCATCAAGCCGTGTGTAGACCTCATCGAGGGTCCAGCTGTAGCGGGCGATGTTCTGAACCATCTCAAAGTAAGAGACAGTCACACCGCCAGCATTGGCCAGGAAGTCGGGAATGACGTGCACCTTGTTCTGGAAGAGGATGGCGTCTGCTTCCGGTGTGGTGGGGCCGTTGGCCAGCTCAATGATGACCTTGGCCTTGATCTTGCCGGCGTTATCCTTGGTTATGACGTTCTCCAAAGCGGCTGCAATGAGAATGTCTACATCCAGTTCCAGGATCTCTTCGTTGCTGATCTTCTTGGCGCCGGGGATATTGGCGACCGTGGAGGTCTCCGCCTTGACGCGGGCTGCCACATCGGCTTCTATGCCGGCTGCATTGAACGCGCCGCCCTTGGAGTCGCTGACGGCGACTACCTTGCTGCCGAAGAGCTCTTTGACCAGAGAATGGGCAAAGCTGCCGGCATTGCCGTATCCCTGAATGGCTACGGTGGACTTGGCCAGGTCGATGTTGAACTCTTTGGCTGCCTCTCTAAGGGTGAACAGGCCGCCTCGTGCTGTGGAGTCGCCTCTACCCAGGGATCCGCCCACGACCAGAGGCTTGCCGGTGATCATGCCAAAGCTGTTTGAGCCGACATGTTTGGAGTACTGATCCATCATCCAGGCCATCATCTGAGGAGTGGTGTAAACATCAGGTGCGGGCACGTCCTTCGCCGGGCCGATGTTTTCCCACAGCATATCAACGTAGCCACGGCAGAGGCGCTCCTGCTCGCCCATGGACAATTCCTTGGGGTTGCAGATGACTCCGCCTTTGCCGCCGCCCAGGGGCAGGCCGAGAAGAGAACACTTCCAGGTCATCCAGGCAGAGAGAGCACGCACGGTGTCCACGGTCTCATCAGGATGGAAGCGAATGCCGCCTTTGCAGGGGCCCAGAGCATCGTTATATTGAACTCTAAAGCCCTGGAAGATCTTCAGGCTGCCGTCGTCCATGCGTACCGGGATAGATACGTGGAACTCTCGCCTGGGGTGCCTAAGAAACTCATGCACTCCGGCATCCAGGTTCAGAATCTTTGCACAATCGGCGAGTTGTTTCTGGGATATCTCAAAGGGATTCGGTTTGGACATTTTTTAGCATCTCCGTTTAGCATCTACCCAAATCTTTATGTTTGACTGATGAGAGCAAATGTCCACCCTTAGCTATTTAAAAATTATGGGTTAACTTTATAAACTATGAAGGAGGCCGGAAATGCCATGGTGGCCTATTTAAGCTTTTGCAATTACAAAATTTGTTATAAGAAACCGGTATATGAAGACCTCGTTGGAGGATGGTATTGTCATTGCAACTCTAATTCGTAAATATTCATAATAAAACTTGGTTACTAAATTTCAATTGCATGCCGAAATGAGGGTTGGCTCAACAATGCTGCTTCGCAGAACGGAAAAGCTTTTCCGGCGACCAGTGCCAAATGCAATAGGATCAATTGGTGCAAATGCAAGAAGGATAAAAACGATGACGATTGCCATAGTGGATTACGGGATGGGCAACCTGTTCAGCATCTATAACGCTCTGGACTACGTGGGTGGCTCACCGAAGATTATAAGCGAGCCCGACGAACTTGCCGGAGTAGGAGGCATTGTGGTTCCGGGCGTGGGGGCCTTTGGGCAATGCATGGATCGACTCTGCCGCTTTGAGGGTGCTCTTAGTAGTGCGCGAGAATGTGGAACCCCCATCTTTGCTATTTGCATAGGGCTACAGGTCCTCTTTGAGGAGAGCGAAGAAAGCCCTGCCGCCCGAGGATTGGGATGGATTAGGGGAAGAGTGGTAAAGCTGCCTTCATCGGTTATGATCCCCCAAATGGGCTGGAACAGCCTTTCCATCAAGCGTCCGGTAGAGATGCTGCAGGGGATTGAAGACGGCGATATGTTCTATTTTGTGCACTCCTATTACGGGCAGCCTGAAGACAAATCGCGAATCGTTGCTACGACGGAGCATGGGGTGGATGTCACTGCAGCAATAGCCCGGGATAATCTCTTTGCCACTCAGTTTCACCCCGAGAAGTCGGGCGCCAAGGGCCTGAGAATCCTGGAGAACTTTGTGAGGGCCATACGATGTTAGCGAGAAGAATCATTCCCTGTTTGGACTGCGACATGGGTGTGCCGGGCGGTCGAGTTGTTAAGGGCATCGAGTTTCAGCAGATAAGGTATGCAGGGGTCCCTTGGGAGCTGGCCGGCCAATACTATGAGGACGGTGCCGATGAGATCGTCTTTTTGGACATCACGGCATCTCACGAGCGAAGGGAGACCATGACCAGCGTCATCAAAAAGACCTCGCGCTCGGTCTTTGTGCCACTAGCGGTAGGCGGCGGCATAAATAGTGTGGAGCAGGCAAGAGAGGTCTTCAATGCCGGGGCAGACAAGATCACTGTGAACACCTCTGCCCTAAAGCGTCCTGAGCTGATCAGCGAGATATCCGATCGATATGGAAATCAGGCTGTTGTACTGGCTATCGATGCCAAGCGGCGCTACACTTTAGAAGAAGGCCGGCACATTGTGCAAACTGAGCAAGGAGCCTGCTGGTTTGAATGCTCCTTTTATGGGGGCAGGCAGTTTACAGGCATTGACGCCATCGCCTGGGCAAGCAGAGCGGTGTCCCTGGGAGCAGGAGAGATTCTTCTCACCAGCATGGACCGGGATGGGACCTATGACGGCTTCGACATCCCTCTCACAAACGCTGTGGCCAAACGGGTGAACGTGCCTGTGATCGCCTCGGGAGGCTGCGCCAGTCCTGATCACATGCTGGAGGTCTTCAAGAAGACCGATGCATCGGCTGCGCTGGCGGCGAGCATCTTTCACTTCGGGGAGTGGAATATCAGAAACGTGAAGACATATCTCAAAGAGAGGGGCGTGAACGTGCGCATCTGAGTGAGATTTATGCAAAGAACTAGAAAACAGTAGGACGGAGAGGATATATCAGAAATGGTGCATATAGAGCTTACCAAGGCACCCTGCAATCAGACCCTGGAAGTCATGATAATTGGTGATGTCAATTGGGAGAAGAGGTTTGAGTCCATGGGCATAAGGAAAGGAAGGCACATCCGTAAAATTGCCTCTCAGCCCTTTGGCGGACCGGTAGTAATTGAGGTAAACGGCTCGAAGATCTCATTGGGCCGCAATATTGCTGCAAAAATCGAGGTGGAGGTACTTGCTCGCCCCCCTCCTGGTTTTATCTAGGATGCTATGAGTTGCTTTAGCCTCTGGATGCTCTCCATAGCCTGGGCAGACTCGTGCAGCTTCTCATCCTCGAAATGCTTTATGATCGCATCAATGCCCGCTTTTAGCGAATAGACCTTCATTGGTCTGCCTTTGCCTTCGCGCTTGATTTCTTTCTCTTCTATCCAGCTGTTTTCACGTAGGGTACGCATGGCAATGCTCACTTCCGGCTGGCGCAGGTCGGAGCCCATCTCTATTTCGCGAGATGAAGCTTCATCCACATTAGCCAGAAAGGTTATGAGCGTTGCAACGTTGCGCGGAACGCTCAGGGATCGAAGCGTTTCGACAAATTCCATGTCCTTGTCATCCAGGATCTTTACAGTGGACTCTTTCATAATCGGCACCATATTTTTCTTGTCACAAATACGTAATGATATAAATAATTTGTTTTGAAAGGGAATATCTTTAATTTTACTTAATTAGACTAATACATTAGATAATAACTTTAAAAGCAAACGGCATTTACATTTAGGTGTCTACCCAGGTAAGAATGCATTGAGTTGAGATTTTATATTTTTGGCAATTTCCAAATGCCCATTAATGGAGTTGCACCGCCAGGGTGATTTTGCCGGACCTTAGCCGAGCCCTTATCAGAATGAGATTAAATAATTAATTGGGAAAGAATAGATATATATTTGATCGTAATATTATTTATAAAGAAAATTATTATACGGCACAGATAGCTCGCCACGATTGTCACCTGCAATCTATATTTCCTCGCAGGCTAATGTATCATCATGATATCCATAATGGTCCGCGAGAAGGATCTCCATGAGCTGGCCCGAACCGAGGTTAGAAATCTCCCTGGGGCCCTCTTTGCCGGGACCAGCCCTCTTTTGCGCCCCTTTATGAAAAAGCTGGAAGCCCTTCTACCCCCGGAAAACAAAGGACGCGGGGATAGCTATGTGCTCTGTGCGCTCCGTACTCACATTGACCAGGTGCATGCCGACGAGAGCCGGATTGTCGTGAAGAGCGGCGAGTTGGAGGTGATGATTCGTCGCGAAGAGCTGGGCGAATTGATTGGCGAGAAATATCCCACCACAAGCCACCATCGCCTCAACCTGCCCGGCCTTTTATTCCTGCAAAGCAGCCCTTCTCTCCAGGCAGCCAGCGCCATTCTGCTGCGCCGCGAGCATAAACTGCGAATTCCGGACGGACCGAGGACCATGCGCTACATCTTCCACATGGGTGTGGCAGCCATTGATGCGGATAAGGAGAAGATAGTGGTAGTCTTCGATGCGGATCGGCTGCCCAAGAGAGAGGACGGCACCTCGGTACTGGCGTAGATGACTCAATAATTTTTTGCGTCTTCGCGTGATCTCAGGATCTCGCGCGAAGACGCGAAGAAGACATGATCGCACGCATTGGGAGACAACCAAAACATCAACCAAAGACTGCATCACGACCGTCACCTGTGGGTAGAAATCAATGACAATAGTGAATTGTTCAAAGAAGACGCTACATTTAGAATAACTGCCGGCAAATTTACAGCATAATGGGACCGTTTTGTCCCATTATTTTAATTTCAGGCAGGTAGCAATACGGCTTGAGTTGAGTCCGGCGAGTTTCGCTCACTATGGATAGGGATTTCCCTCAAGGTCTGCAAAGATGCGGCCCCAGGCAAGTGCCTCAATCATTGTTTTTTTCGTCGATCATCGATTAGGGCGAAAATCAAAATGGATAGGGCAAGAATTGTCCTTCTCTCATCGGGACTTCGCGTCTTCGCATGATACCCAGGATCTCGTGTGAAGCCGCGAAAAAGTCTTCCCCCAAAGAAGCTAAATTATCATGCTTTTCAGCCCCCAGAGCAGTTTCGGGTTGAGCCGGAAGAGAACGCGCAGCATGCCGGGCAGGTCCATCTTGGTTATGTCCTCCTTGGCCAGAGAGCCGAGGAGCTGATTTAGGTCATTATCGGTAAGCTTGACGAAGAACTCCTTGAACTGGAAGCTCTTGGCTATCGTCTTGCCGAAATCGTCTCGCCAACGGTCCTCGTACTCTTGCAGTCCCGTACGGCGGACATTGCCTGCGGCTAACGCCTTTGCTGCCACCTCTCCGGCAATGATTCCCGCCCGCATGGCATTGAGAATGCCTCCCCCCGTGAGCGGATCGGTCTGATGAGCCGCATCTCCCACCAGCATCACGCCGTCTGCAATTGCAGAGTCAATGGGCCCGGAACAGGGGTCTCCTCCCACCACCATCTCCACCACTTTGCCATTGGGAAAGTGAGATTTCATGAACTGGCAGAGCAGCCGCATAGCTTCGCCGCCCTTGGACCGCGATCCCTGAATTCCGAGACCAATGTTGGCCAGCTTCTCGCCCTTGGGAAACGACCAGGCATATCCTGAGGGAGCGATGCTGTTTCCCAAAAAGAACTCGGTGTATTCGTCATCAATAGATGCATCATGCACTAGGAACTGGGCGCAAGATTCGATATCTTGCAGCTTCAAGGTGGTATCGATACCTGCCCAACGTCCCACCTTGGACTCCACTCCGTCCGCACCGATGATCAGGGGCGCCTCGATCTGCAGGGGCTCGCCCAAACGAAGTGCGGACACTCCACAAATGACTCCGTCCTTCTTTAGCAGACCCAAAGCTCTGGTCTTGACCAGGACCTTTGCCCCCGCCTGGGCTGCCTGCATGGCCAGGCCTCGATCAAAGATCTTCCTCTCCAGGACGTAGCCCACCTCGTCGCCGCTCTTGTCCTCGGACATGACTATGCTCGTCCCGTCCGGTGCATAGATTCTAGCGCCCTTTACCTCGGAAGATATCCATTCCGGCTCGGGCTTCATCATGCGGCATAAGGCCCTCTTGCTAACGCCCTCCGCACAGCGCACCGGATCGCCGATCTCCTGGCGTTTTTCCAGCATGACGACCTTGAGGCCGGCGAGAGCTGCCGTCTTGGCGGCCATTGATCCGCCCGGCCCCCCTCCTACTACGATCAAGTCGCACTTCATGCCTTGACCTCCAGGGCTCCCACTGGACATATCTTGGTGCACAGGCTGCACTCCTTACACTCTGCTGAGACCTCGAGCCAGGTCTCCACCAGCTCCAGGGCACATGTCGGGCAGACTCCGACGCAGGCACCGCAGTAGCAGCATTTGTATCTGTTGACGGTAAGCATGAGATCACATCCTATTTTATTTCAAAATCCTCGTATCCTTTGCTTTCCAACTCGGAGAACTCCATCCCCAGGATTATGGCTCCGGTGGGTCCACACTTCATGGCTTTGAGCAATTCTCCTACGCTCTTTCTCTCTCCCTCCAGCATAGCCTCCACTCCACCGCCGGGAATGTTTCTCACAAAGCCATTCACCCCCAGAGCCCTTGCCCGCTCTTGAGTAAAGGCGCGATAGAAAACACCCTGCACTCGACCCGAGACACGAACGTGCACCGTTATCATTTTCTGGCTCCCGTCACCAGGTCTTCCAAAGCCTTGCGCGG
The DNA here is from genome assembly GCA_026394555.1 of Methanothrix sp. Classification (GTDB taxonomy): domain Archaea; phylum Halobacteriota; class Methanosarcinia; order Methanotrichales; family Methanotrichaceae; genus Methanothrix. Next base: position 109,808 of record JAPKXZ010000075.1, on the reverse strand, counting down.
GTCTTTTGCCTTGATAATTCCGGAAGCGAGCAAGACCCCAACCGATCCCAGCTCTAGAGCGCTTCTCAGATCTTCGCCATGGGTTATTCCCGCACCGCAGAGCACACCTACCTTCGGTGCAATTCGTTTGACGGCATCAACGGACTGTGAAATTACCTGTGGATTGGCCTTGGATACAGGAATGCCGCTGCCGATCAACTCCGGCGGCTCCACAGCCACGTAGTCCGGCTCCAGTGCAGCCGAGGCACGGGTTGTGGCCACGTTGTTGGTACAGACGATGGTCTTTAGGCCGACCTGGCGAGCGGCGGAGATGGAGGCCTCAATATCAGCCAACTTGAGCCTTCGCTCGGAGTGGTTGATGAGAGATCCGACAGCTCCCGCAGCTTTCAAGGATGCAGCAGTCACATGGCCCGTAAAGCCGCCATATCCAACTCCGTCTACATGCTGAGCATAGACCGGTATCTTAACGGCTTTTGAGATGGTCTGGATATCGGCTACCTGGGGCACAACCACTATTTGCACGGAATAATCCCGAGAAATGTCCTCGCAGATCTTTGCCAGGCGTAGAGCCTCCGGACCGGTCGATTCACGATAGGTCTTGAAGTTGAGCACGATTAAGGTCATAATCTCCCTCGCAGCACTTGTGTAATCTCAGTTAGCATATATATTTTGGCTGCATTCGGCTAGCACGTCATTATAATATTTTTCATAAACTTCTGCTTGAAGGCACTCGGGACAGAAAGCTCTCTAGAATCGGATCGCTTCTCCGGCAGATTATCCTTCAAAAAGGAATTTACTATAGATCATGAATTACCTTAACCCTCAGCTTTGAGAAGTCATCTTTGATCTCAACCAGGAAGCCCATGCCGGCAAAGATCTCCTCCAGCTCAATGCGCACGAATTTCTTGGGCGCATCCGAGCCGAAGATGAGGGTGAACTCATTTTTGCCGGTCTTGCTCATATTAAAGAGGTTGCAGATCTCAAGTCTTCTCAAGATGCTCTCCGCATTGAAGAGCTTGTGTTTGAACTGCTCGGCATGAGCCCGGCAGACCTCTTTATGCATATTCCAGAACTTTTCCTTGTCCGGATGAGTTTCAATGAAGCTTAGAAACATTATCCAGTGATCGATATCCAGAATTACATGTTCGCCTGCGGAGAGCATTTCTGCATGGGTGTAAACCTTCTTGTCCTCGGCGAAGTCAAAAAGCATCTTGTGTTTGCCAAAGAACTTCAGGGACTCTCGCATCAGCTCGCTCTGGGACATGCCCAGGTCTTCCTTCATCTTCTTGGACAGGCCGGCCGTCTCTTCATCTAACGCGATGGTAATTCTTTCTGGTGACTTCATTTCATCCCCTGCATTTATCTCTACCAATACAGTCCCCCTTATGCTATATTACCTTTATCAAGCATTATCTTTTTATACTGACGCCGGAATATGTATTCCTAGCACTTTTGCGCCTATGGCGCCATCAATGTAGACCGACATTGTTAAATTCAAACGAGAAATAATCCTATATCATGGACTCGTGGATGAAGGATGGAAAAAAGTACAGCGAAAATGACAAAAAAAAGCTGGAGAAAGGATCTGGCTTTGTCAAGGTCTGGACACTGATCAGCAACTGGCTCTACAGGGTAGTATCCTGGTAATCTGAGCCAATACCTGGCACTTCAAAAACAAATATATTTATATTATCACTATTTTGCGTTTATTATCTCGCTTATCACTGCCGTTCTCGTCTTTAGCTGGGCCATAACTTCGTCTCTGCCTGATCCCGTGGCCAATATGGACAGGATTGGATCGTCTGCGGCTATTCGCGATCCCTTCCCTGGCACATCTGTCGTCCAGTCTCGGACCAGATCCGCCTCAATGGTCAGATCGCGGGGGGCATAGACTATGATTCTGCCTGCGGTGCAACGAGGTGGGGCTGGACGCTCGGGAAGCCTTCCCAAAAAGGATTGAAGATGAGCCTGGAAGACATTGTCTCCGCCGGACAATTCCACCGTATCCAGGCTGCCCTGAAAGCGGCTATTGACCTCGACCACCACGGGACCTTTTTCGGTGAGCAAAAAATCAACACCATTGCTGCCCACGAGCCCCAGCTTCGCTATAATCTCTTCTGCCATCTGCCCTATGCCGCATTGCGGATGTGCAAGAGGAGTGATGTTCCCACTGTACCTGAACCCTTTCGCCCCGGCCCAGGAGAGGCCGATGAGCTGCTCGTTGATGGCAATGGCGCGCGCGGCGCGACCGCTCCCAATGACCGAGACACTGGCGGGACAGCCAATGATCAACTCCTGGGCGATCAGGTCATCCTCCATGCCCTCTTGCATGCTCTTTTCCGTGCTCACATGCATTTTAAGCTCTGAAGGCCTCTCAACTATCCGGCATCCCACCCCTCCAGCGCCCTTGCGCGGCTTGATCAGGAAGGGAAAACGCAGATTATGCGCGACATCGACAATCTCTGTCTTTATGAAGGGAAAGCCCTTCTCTTCCAGCCAACCTGCCAACCAGAGCTTATCTGAGACCTGAGCGGTTTTTTCAGGCGGGTTATTGAGCACAGGCACTCCTCGAACAGACGCCTCTTCCAGACCTGGTCCCAGCACCACGGCATCGGGACGAAACTTTTCCACATAAAACTGTAGGTGCTCTTTTGCCCCGTCGCGCGGCATTTTAGCCGTCTCTTTTGCCCATCTGGCCAGATCCACATCGCAGTAACAATCAACCGCGAAGACCTCATGGCCGGCCCGGCTAGCGGAAAAGGCAATATGTCTGATGTTGATGCCAATTACTAATACTCTCATTCCTGGCAGTATTCCGGATACAATACCTGTTTTCCTCGAGCCGTGGGCACAATCTTAAGGCCGCCCTCAAATGCCTCCTGAAGCTCCCGACCCATAAAGAGCCGATCCAGGAAGACCGCCAGTGCCGCCACCTCGGAATGGGGCTGGTTGCCCACGGCCACATTCCAGTCCGCCAGATCGTACATCTCGGCAGGAACCTTCTCTGCGCCCACCACTACCAGGATATTCTCACATTCGCGAACCATGTCGATCACATCGGGCAGGTTGGAGCCGTACATGGTAAGGTGAACCACCTTTCCTCCCGCCTCCTTCCAGCGCACCGTCTCTCCTTTCCAGGAGACATCCGGCCGGAGGCGAAATGCTCCACCCCAGCGTTTCGCCACATCGGCCAAGCTCTCTTCCACGTGAGGGTCGCGCCCCGAGAGGAGCATCTCTTCCGCTCCAAAGGCCCTGGCCACCAGGCCAACATGGGTGGTGATCCTCTTGTCTCTCTCCGGCCGGTGGCCGATGCGTAAAACCACGACTCGCATGCCCCCCTGGAGGGGCGGCATCTTATTTATTGGCTTGCATATCTTTGCGCCGCAGCCGGGCCCTTGCAAAATAGCTAAATTCCAATGGTGCGTCAATCACCAGGATGAACCTGTGCGAGATTTGCCTGGGCAAGGGCTACCTGGTGGTAGGAGATAAGCCCTGTCCCAACTGCAGTGGCAGCGGAAAGACCGAGTCCATCTCCCTGGGAGAGGCATCGGATAAGGATATGAAGGAGCTTATTGATAGCGGCTCCACGAAATGCAGCGTCTGCCAAGGCTCGGGCAAGATGCCGGTTACAGAGAGCTGCCCGACCTGCGAGGGCCTGGGGCGCGAGTACCTGTGCGTGGTGTGCAAGTCCAAGCTCACCAGCAAAAAAGAGCTATGTGAACGCTGTGCCAAAAAGCCGCTCGTGCATATTCTCGATCCTGCTTGCGATGTCAGAGATGTCGTTGTAGGCGAGATTTATCAGGGAAAGGTCAATGGCCTGGCCAGCTTTGGGGCCTTTGTGGATCTATCCGAGAGCGTGAGGGGCCTCGCCCACAACAAGTACCTGAAGAGCAAGCCAGAGGTGGGTGATGCCATCTTCGTTACGGTGCGAAATATTCTTGCTAACGGCAACATTGAGCTGGAGCCGGCCGAGCTGAAGGAGTACAACACTTTTGAGGTGGAAAAGGAGCTTCCCATATCCAAGACCTCGGATCTGCAAAAGTTAGTGGGTAAGCAGATCATGATCAAGGGGGAGGTCATCCAGGTCAAGCAGACGGGGGGCCCGACCATCTTCACCATCGCGGACGATTGCGGACTGGTCTTTTGTGCCGCCTTTGAGCGGGCCGGTGTGCGGGCCTACGCCGATATCGACAACGAGATGATGGTGCGCGTCATCGGCGAGGTGAGCCTGCGCAACAATCAGGTTCAGGTCGAGATCAAGTCCATGAAGCGCCTTTGGGGTGGAGAGGCATCCACAGTCAAGGAGCTGATTGAACAGTCGATTGACAGACGCGCTGAGCCCTCCGAGATCGAGTTTCTGGTGAAAAGCGAGATCATGACCAGGCTCATGCCGGCGATGAAGCAAGTGGCCAAGGAGATTCGCCGGGCGGTTCTCAAGTCACAGCCCATCGTTGTCCGCCATCACGCCGATGCCGACGGCATCACTGCTGCTGTTGCCATTGAGATGGCCATTTTGCCGCTCATCACGGAGGTGGGCGGGCCTGATGCCGAATACCACAACTACCGGCGCGCCCCCAGCAAAGCGCCCTTTTACGAGCTGGAGGATGTGACCAAGGATCTGACCTACGCTCTGGAGGATCAGACCAGGCACGGCCAGAAGATGCCGCTCATCGTTTTGATGGACAACGGCTCCACGGAAGAGGATGTTCCGGCCATGCGCCAGGCCCAGGTCTACGGAATGGATATGCTGGTCGTAGATCACCATCATCCCCACAAGATTGTGGACCAGTATCTTATCGCTCATGTCAATCCCGCGCACGCCGGCGGCGACTTCGGCCTGACCACGGGCATGCTGGCCACAGAGATCGCCCGCATGATCTACCCTGCCGTGGAAAGCAAGATCAAGCACTTCCCGGCGGTATCAGCCGTGGGCGATCGAAGCGAAGCGCCGGAGGCGGCAGCCTACATAAAGCTGGTCGAGGACAAGTACAGCAGAGAGGACCTGAAGAAGGTGGCGTTAGCCCTGGATTACGAGGCATTCTGGCAGCGTTTCAATGACGGACGGGGGCTGATAAACGACATTTTATGCCTGGGCCGGCTGGACCGCCACCAGAGGATTGTGGAGCTCTTGTGCGAGCAGGCCAATGCCGCCATTGACGAGCAACTGCGGGCCAGCATGGGCAATGTGAAGAGCACGCGTCTTCCCAACGGCATCATCATGAATGTGCTGGATGTGGAGAACTTCGCCCACAAGTTCACCTTCCCTCCGCCCGGCAAGACCAGTGGCGAGGTGCACGATCGGCTCTGCAAGAAGTATGCCGGAAAGCCCGTTGTCACCATCGGCTACGGACCGGACTTTGCCGTGCTGCGCAGCAAAGCCGTAAAGATGAACATTCCCCAAATGGTAAAAGAGCTGATGGAGGAGATTCCCAATGGCGGCGTCTCCGGCGGTGGGCATTTGGTAGTGGGATCGATCAAATTCGTGGGCGGCATGAGAAAAGATGTGCTGGCCAAGCTGGCCGAGAAGATCGCTGCCTGCGGGGTGGACGAGCCTGCAAAGGGCGGATAGACGACGGGCTGGGCCCGGGCGTCTTTTCTTTATTGATCAAACAATCTGCTAATAGTATCAGCCAATTGTCGCTTTCCAAAATCTCGCGCCCGGAATAAAGCCCTGCCAAGCCCACAGACGGCTGCCCGCATGGGCACAAGTGCACCCGCATGAGCGCACGCATGGCTCCCCCCTGCGTTCCTGCAATTGCTCCGATTCCAACAATTGGCGGCCACTGAAAGCTTCACCTTTCGGCTCGCTCCCGTTCTTGCAGCACAAAACACGGCAAACTGTTTATATAATCATTATAGATAAGGGGCGGTTGGAGGTTGGAGGGAAAGGCTATTAGAGCATCGTCCACCACCTGAGAAGGCTCGGACAAAGACACCTGTCCTGGCCGATGGAGCTCTGAAAAAATTGGCTAAGAAAGCTAAGCATAGTGATGCCATCATGACCGGCATTCTCGTTACCAAATTCAAGATGGGCCAGATCGATGTCGAGGACCTGGTGCAGATGGCCGCCGATGTCACCAAGGTGGAGAGGTGCTCGGCGGCAAAGAAGGTTCTGGAAGCGGTGAGGGACTCGCCCGACTTTCTGCGCCAAGAAGCTTTGCTGGCAAACAGAGAGGAATTGATTTGAGAACCGCGATAGGCGGAGAAGTGGGATGGCAAATTGCCCATGTACACGGGTGGAGCTATGCCCTTTGTGGATGTAGCATCGATAACTGCAGCAACTAAAACCGTATAGCCCTATCTGAAGAATTGGAAATGAGAAAGCCTTTCACCAGCGGAACGCCTTCTCTATACTATTTCTTGGATGCTTGCTTCGTGCACTTACCCAATGCCACCACGACCAAAATCCCCGGTCCTTTCAGCTCTTCGCTAACCACAGCCTCCACCTCTTCCTCAGATACGGGCAGCTCCAGGCGGCGCGTCGGCACCAGCGTCTCCACCAGCTTTGTCAGGTCGGGCGCTTCCTGCCCGCCCGTCATGGCCGCCACATCGTTCTTGAGGACGATGACGAGAACATCGCGCTTCTGCCAGATGGCATTGATCAGGCCCAACAGGCCCGAGTGGGCCAGAGCAAAGTCACCCACCACGGCAATGCCCTTTTTGGCAAAGCCCGAGGCGACTGCAATGGACGAGCCCAGACCGTAGACCACGTCCACCGATTGGTAGGGCTCGCGTGTGGCGCGGATGGCGCAGCCCGCATCCCCGGCTACGGTGACGTCGATTTTGCCCAGCGCCCGGAAAATGGGTATGAAGGGACAGTCCTCACAAACGCCCTTGTAGCCCCTTTTTGCCAGGCTCTCGTAGACCTGCGGTTTTTTCTCCGGGGTCTCTTCCAGACCCTCCAGCGCCCGGATGATGTCTGCCCTCTCCAGCGGCCCGCGGGGCAGATGGCCGGTGAGCTTTCCTCGCACTTTGGGGCTCAATGCCAGCTGCGACTCAATGAAGGGCTCCGGCTCCTCTGCCACCAGGATAAGACGATGACCATCTATGAAGCGGCAGAGGAGCTTTGCCGGCAGTGGATTGCTGTAGCCCAAAGAGAGAAGCGATACTCCCAGGCCTTCGGCCAGAGCCGCCGGACGGCCACCGGCTATGATGCCCACTTCCCCGGATATCGCCATCCTGTTTAGGCTCGTGGACTCGGAGGCGTTCTCTGCATCGACCAGGATGCGGTCGTGGTGCCTCTGATGCCGGCCGCGCATGGTCAACTCAAGGGCCCCTTTCTCGAACTGTTGGGCAGCAGCCAGGCTGGGCCGCGCCGGGATCAATGGGCCCTCGTCGGCCAGAAGACGTGCTGTCACCCGAACGATAACCGGAATTCTCAGCCGCTCGGAGAGGGTAAAGGACTCCAGAATAGATGCGTGCAAAGCGGCCGGGCTGCAGGGATCGAGCATCGGAATCTCAGCTAGTGGCCCATAGAATCTGCTATCCATCTCCGCCTGTGAAAATCTCGGGCCCAGATCATCTCCGGCGATGATCACCAGCCCCGAGCCGATGGTGTGCGTGGCCGAGATGACCAGTGGATCGGCCAGAAGATTCATGCCCACCTGCTTGACGATGACCAGGGCGCGTCGGCCCGTAGCTGACGCCCCCAGGGCGATCTCCAGGGCCACCTTTTCATTAACCGAGATCTCGGCCCCGAGCGCAGCTGCCAGATCAGTTATGGGATAGCCAGGAACATAAGTTCGAATCTCGACTCCTGCATCCTGGGCCGCCTGGACCGCTGCCCACAGGCCGTTCATCGACTTCATGGAATTGCAGGCACAATGGACTCATCCGGCTGGGCGGAGAAGGGCAATGCCGCCACGGCACCAATCAATCCCTGACCGTTCATCATGATCTGAACTCCATTCTCCCTAGCCGCTTCCAGAGCGTCCTCGTACTGCACCCTCTCTTTCTTGCACCTCTGGCCAAAGGCCAGAAGCGAGCATGGATCAAAGTCCCGGAAGACGGCCATGCCGGTCTGCTCGGAGACGGAGTACTTCCTCAGCAGTGCTTTGAAATCAGAGAGCATGGCTTCTGCTTGGCCAGGCAGGCAGGCGAACTCCACTGCCGTGGAGACGCAGTTCTGGGTCTTTGTCGGCACGGGAAAGAGCTGTACCAGGGAGTGAGAGATATAGCGCGCCATAGGTCGATCAACCTTCCTAGAGATGTTGTGAATAAGGGACCATGTCGCACCTTCCGTCTTGGAATCAGTATCATCAACTCCAATGATCAGCCTCTCTCTTCTAGGTAAAACGATGGTGCCGCGGGCGACGCGCCCTCCGCCGCACTCCGTTACATCATAGCGCAAGACGTCCTCTGCCTTTGCACGGGAGAGGGTAGCGCCTACGCCGCCCCCGCCTAGACCGGCATAAGTCACCTCCACCTCCTTGCTGTTGACTATTACCGACTCGATGCCCGCCGATCTCTTGGAGGAGACAAGATCCAAATCGACCTTGCCAGGTGTTATCATATAGCGGAACCATTCGCCCAAATTGCGAGAGCTTTTCACCAAGGGTCCCTTAGAGTAATGGTATCTGGCCCAGGCTGATCCACCGTAGCAACGGGAACGTTCCATGAGCTCTACCCGGCTGCCTTCATCATCAACCACGGCATGGATCTGCTTGTAGACCACAACGTATGGATCATCTAATTCTAGTTGCAAGGCACATTCCTCTTCATATACTCTCTCAATACTACTGTGGCATAGCTTCCTTTGGGCAGAACGAACTGCAGCTCCGCTCGGTTTTCCTCGACGATGATTTGCGGTTTGACAGGGCATTGGGCAGCGCGCCTTGTGCCTCTTGAGCCCAGGTCCAAATTTTCCGGAATATTAAAGTTCTCAGGTGAAATGCCTTCTGCCCTGAGGATAGCCCTCTCGATTTCACCCTGCGCGCCTTCCGCCAAAATTGTCTCAAATCCGATAAGCGGAAGAGTAAGAAATGCTCTGCCCCTCCCGGACAGCCGGTCTATGGCTTCCAGGTTTTCAGTGGTCACTTTCTGCACTTTATCCATATCAGGCATGCCGTCTTTGCCAAAGCAGACCACATCGCCCACCACTGCCCTATGCAGCGGCATTGCAGCAGCCAGACGGCAACTGAGAATCCGATTGAAGAGATAGGACTGGTAAGCATGTACAAAGAGTCGCTTTAAATTGACGGAAAGAACATCAAATGAGTGAGCATAATCGCCGGGATGCTCCGCCAAAAAGTTTAGCATGGCCACCTCGTAACGCAGGTACTCAGGATACTCCCTTAGGGCGGCAGGAATGTCTCGATTGGTCCAGAGCCTTTCCCGGGCCTCCCTCGTCCGATCCAGCTCGCCGGGAAAAGGCAGAGCCAGATAGATAAAGACCGCTTCTTCGATATGGCCTCTTGCCAGAGCCTCGCCCACTTTATGGGTGACCGGCCTGATGTCCCCGAACCTCTGCACGCCGAAGTAGTTGGGAACGCCCCTTTGCTTCTCTATCTCCTCGGTGATGCCAGTCATTCGGGCGGCAGGATCTGGGCAACATAGCTCTCTAATCGTGATGCGAAAACTATTGCCCAGTAGATCTCCCAGACCCACGGCCCGGTTTGTCCTGCCCAGCACCTTTATCTTCAGATCAGGCAAGTTAATCTTTGTGAGCTCCGATTCATCCAGGTTCATGATGCTGATGCGCTGGCTTGTTACCGCTCTTTTGTCTTTGGTGCCGGCCCAGCCGAATCTCTTCTGGCTGATACGAAGCTTTCTGGCCATCTCCCGGATGAGGTGATGCATATCCCAGTTGGTCTTCTCCACATCTAAGACCAGATACCTTCCGCCTTCGTAGCCCAGCTCTTCGAATACCTCAGAAACTATGAAGTCCTCAGCACAGCTCTTAATGACGCCCCCGCAGCCAGGGCTGTCTGTGATGTAATAATCCATGCCCAAGGCACGGTCCCAATCACTTGCCGAAATCATTCACGCCTCAGAAGATCAAAAATGTCATCATGCGCATCAGACAAGCTTGAGCTTGCTCGTCACTTTGTCCATCAACTTTCCGCGAGCAGGACCCAGGCCTAGTGCGGTTATGGTACCGGCAGGAATCTCGGTCAGCCCGGCATCGGCAACAATGGCACAGGCTATCCCCGCCCTCTCTGCGTCCTCTCGCAATCGGAAAAGGTCGGGCACCCCCGGCACCTTCAGGACTACCTTTTTTTGGCCCTCGGCCTTCCATTCTGAGACAGTAGATCGGTCCATTTTTTCAGCTCTCTCCACCGCCATAACGGCAGCATGGGCCACCTGCACTGCCAATTTTCCCGCCGAGAGCTTCAGATCCTCTCTAATCACAATGCATTGCTTGAACTCCATCAGATGTAACCTCACTTACAAAAATGTGCTAAAAAGGTGAAGGAAAAGAGGCGAGAATGCTACGCCTCTTTGGTTAGAACCTTAACGCAGGACGGGCTCTTGGCGATATTTCCCATCTTGGCGCCGATGAGATATTCCAGGCCCTTATCCGCGGCTATGTCTAAGATGCGCTGCGTTACGACGCCATCGAAGATCACGCCGTTCACGTCCCCATTTGTCTCCTTCAGCTCTCTGGCCAGATCTCTTACTGCTACTTCCCGGAGGACATTTTGATTCCGATCCATTATCCTGGCACAAAGAGTTCCATCCAGTTCATCTACATGCTGTCGGAACCATTCTCTCTGTGGCTCAGGCTCAGGAACCGGTTCAGAAGCCGCAACAATTACTTCTTCTATTACTGGGACGGGAGCCGGGACAACTTTAGGCACGACTTCGCGAGGCATGACCCGACGCGGCGCAATAGCCTCGGCCCTCTCCGCCGTGTTTCGCACGCAGAAGGGCTTCTCGCGGATGAGGCTCTTTCTCTTGGTGGTGATCTCACGCCTTTTCTTTGGTTGGTTTTTGATCTTATATTGATCCAGCACCTGCTCCACAGGGATCTTCTGGCGCAGCGCCCGGACAATCTCTTTTTGGGTCATGTCCTCTACGCTCTTTCCCTCCGGAGCCCTGGCCACAAAGTCGATGTCTGCTACCTGAAGAAGCTCTTTAATGATCAGCTCTCCGCCCCGGTCGCCATCAGTGAAGGCAGTAACGACCTTCTTGGCGCACAGATCGGCGATGGTTGGCGGCACATTGGTTCCGCCTACGGCCACGGCGTTCTTGATGCCGTACTTGAGCAGATTAAGCACATCCGCCCGACCCTCAACCACTAGAATGGCATCGGAGTCCAGTACGTTGGGACCGGCAGGCAAGTTGTCTTTGCCCAGGTGAGTTATCTCCTCCACGCGAACGGACTGCTTTATCTCCTCGGTGATCTCTTCCGTCTCCAGGATGTTCTCGTCGAACATCTCCACCAGGATGCGTTTGGCCCGTTCTATGACATATCTCCTCTTGGCGGCGCGCACATCTTCGATGCGATTTACAGCGATGCGAGCGATGCAGGGTCCCACCCGGTCTATGGTCTCCAGGGCGGCAGCCAATATGGCCGTCTCGACCTTATCAAAGCTGGAAGGAATAGAAATGGTGCCGCTGGACTTTCCGCCGCTGGATGTAATCTGGACGTCGATCCTGCCTAACCTTCCTGTTTTTTGGAGATCCCTTAGATCGAGGTCGCTTCCCAGAAGGCCCTCGGTCTGGCCGAAGATAGCGCCGACCACATCCGGCCGCTCCACTATCCCCTCCGCCGTTATATCCGCATAAATAACATATTTAGTTGTATCAACATTTTGCATATAAGACACCTCTTATTTTAAAATAGATAGATAAAATTCACACTCAAACCCAAGAAGCCAAAGCTATCTGCGACCTACAGAGACCAATTCGCGACTCATTGTCGCAATTGTAGCCATGCCGTATTACAGGCAGGCAGTGAGCAGTGAATGATGGTGAATATGAGGTTCATCTAACTATTTCAGTGTCCATTTACCAATATCATGGAGCATCTGATAGAAATGCCCACACATGAGCTATTTTATCCCCACTTAGCTGGCATATCATCGCCCAAAGTTCCACCCAGGGCTTAATTATCATGTGATTTGTTGCTCAAATGCGTGCTTCTACCACTTAAAATTGTACGAAACTAGTTTAAGAACCTTGTGGTAGGTATAGAGTCTGCAAACTTATTCTCGATAGAAAAAAGTTACTACAAGACTATGAATCCATCCGCTGTTCTTACTACCTTTACCTCTTCTCCGGGCTCAACCTGCAAATCCCTGGGACGAGCCGCGAAAGCTGTCCTGTAAGTCTCCGGGTCCATGATCTCCAGAACGTCATCATCTTTGGATATCACAGTCGCCGCTAGTGCATCGGCAATATTCCCCAAAATCGCTACCGTCTCTGAGTCCTCCTCGTTCATGGAAGACCTGCGGCGCTCTCGAAGGGAGGAGATGAGCGTCGCCTTGCCGTCAAAGCCGGCCACAGAGAAGAACGATCCCCGGAAAGATACAATGTCACCTCTCTTAAGTCTTGGGAACCTGATCAACAGGGTAGAACGATACACATTGCGGCTGTCCTTTTTGCCTACCAGCTTGGCAGTTTCCAGGAGCCTGCCGCCAAAGCGCTCGACAAATGCACGGGCCATGCGCCTGCCTAGCTGCGTTGAGCCCAGGATGATATCCAAGCCGCCTTTGACCTCCTTCATCTCCTGGATAAAGGATAGATGATCTCCCCCGTGATAACCGGAGTCGGCCATATCCTGAGCGGTCTTCTTGCCCTCTTCAATCTCTCTTTGTGTCATGGATCGGACGGTATTTCCGCGTAGCTGGACTGTGGACTGGAAGTACTTGCCGGCCATGCGGCTACAGCGATCGCAGGCCATCAGTTTAATGCGGACAGGAATTTCGCATTGCTCACTTATGCTCTGGCCTCTGAAACTGCCGTTGATATTGATTTTTGCCAGATATCGGGTGGCTCCAACTTTTCGGAGGTCAAGCTCAATCTGCGGCTCCGCCAGCTCTTTATGAAGGCAAAGTGCGTCTATTGCCGCTTGATGGGCCTGCTCTTCCACAGAGCGGCTGTCTGGAAGCAGCCACCTGGCTTTTGCCTGCCGGGCGCCACAAACGGAACAGATGACCACTTCGACCTGGTCGGGACAGATAACCATCTTTGCTTTTTCCAGGGTGCATTGTCGGCAGAGCCCTTCATCAGTTGGCAGGCCGCACCGGTGACAGATGGCTTGCATCACATTCTCACCATCTGAGCGTAAAGAACTCCATTGATGGAGAGGACACAGTCTCTCTCCACATAGCCCAAGGATATGGCATGCTCGACTGTTTTGCAGCCCACGAAGTTGGCCATTGTTGCCGCAGCGAGTGCCGCTTCAACCTCGGTACTAGAGGCCTTTTCGCCTCCAAAAAAATCAGGGCTGACATCTATGCACAAATGGCCCTCGGAAAATTTCTTTCCCATGATATCGCAGTCACAGACTGCAATGAGGGTATGTGCTCCATGTTGGTGGCTTTTCAAATACATCTCTTTCCTTTCCGTCTCTTCAGGCATATCGGACATGGCAATCATGATGAATTAGTTTATTGGCTCTTATTTGCCGTTTTTTAGTTTCCGGCTCTATGAGATACCACTATCATTCCTTTGCTGGTATTTAAGGCAGCTTCAGCATTCCCGGCCTGGGCTCAAATACGTCCCCATCTCTTCTCATGCGGTCTATGATCTCTTCCGCTTTAGCTCTTTCTATGCCCAGCTCCACGGCTCTGTCCAGGACGGCGTCCCTGGGGGCCGGGCCCTGTTGCTCACGGCTCACATCCCTTATGATGTCGATCACCGATTTGGTTCTATCTCTGGTGCTCTTGGTGGTGCCAGAGGCAATGATGTCAGCATCCAAAAAGCCCGTCTCCGGATCGACGCCAACTTTCCGCAGACATGCTTCTAGGATCTTGACTACCCGCTTGGCATCATCCAGGGTGACTTTATCGGAGAGGCGAAGGCGAGCGCTGGCCTCACCCAGGCGTATGAGCGCCTCCAGTTGCCGGGCGGTGACGGGCACAGGCTTGTTGGAGTCCTGGCCTTGGCTGCGCAGACCGACGTAGTACTTGAGGAAGTAATCTTTGGCCCCATCACTCAAGGTTGGGAATATGTTCTTTCGGGCATAGGCCACATACTTTCGCAGCATCTCCGGATCAATGACCGGCATTATCACCATCAGGGCATTGTCGATGTCCTCTTGAGAGATATCCGGGTTCCAGGCGGCTTGGGTAGCCAGCTCACCCGCATAGTTGCTCTTCAGGATGTGTTGAGCAATGGCCGAATCCCTCTTGGTGTCCGGATCGTCGGTCAAAACGAAGATCAGATCGAAACGGGACATGAGTGCAGGAGTGAGGTTGATCTGGGGGGCGATGGGCTCGAACTTGTCGAAGCGGCCCAGCTTGGGATTGGCGGCAGCGAGCAGTGAGCAGCGCGACTTGAGAGTGGCCATGACACCTGCCTTGGCGACGCTGATGGTATTGTGCAGAACAATGCCTTGCGAGATGAAGGTATGGGTGGGCTCGACAGTTACATCATAAACATAATCTGCGAAGTATTGGTCCTCATTTGGAACAACTTTTACATCAGTGATCCTAAGATATCTGATATCCGAGGAGAGCTTATCTTCAAGAGCTTTAATACTCATGCCGGTTTCTTCCAAGTGGGCATGGATTCGCTGGAAAATATTTCTTGCTATTGCGGTCCTTCTTGACTCATCATAGCCGCCTTGTTCGTAGTAATTGATATTCCCCCGTGTAACTCCAGCCACAGATGCCAGGTAACTCTGTGACCAGCCCAATTCTGACCTCATTTCAAGCAGAGTTAAATCGTCATTTATGAAGGTCATCACATCATTATATCTGTTCTTCAGATCCGAAGCATATTCCGCCACCTTATCAATGGTCAATCCATATCCGTTGTCCAAGTGCTCATTAAAGCGTCCGTCATTCGTGAGGCCCAAAGACTTTTTCATTTGTAATATTGAATAGGCCGTCTCCGTCGGAAGAACATCATGATGGCGAATGGACCTGCTACATGCCGAAGTGATGCACCTCATCCTTTCTAGCTTCTCGTAACCGGGCTCGAAGAAAAGCTGCTCGAACTTCTTATGTGAATCGCCCATTATGCAGACTTTGAAGGCATTTGCTTTCCGGTCCATGTAGATTCTTGATGATATGCCAAGCCTGAGAAGCAGATCCTGATAATCTTCAGCTAGTCCACGTGATACGGTTGAATAAGCGACTGAAGTTGAGTGCACACAGCCATCGCCAAGAAATGCTGCGATTAATACATCTTTAATATTATCCTTTGTCCCCTGAAAGACGGCAACAGGCATTCGTCTTCCTCTTCCAGTTTGCATCATCTCTAGAAAATTAGCCTCGAACCATCTGAACAAATGAGTTGATATGAACCTCAGGGTGACTACGCCGTCGCTTCTTTGGTTCCGAGATGCTTCAATGCCAAATGACTTTTGCATGAGGCTCGACATTTCCTTAAGTAGGCCTTCATCCTTGTTTGTAAAGCCGATCTCATGGCTGGAGCCTTTGTAAAAATGGCCCTCCGCAAGGAGATATCCCAGGATTCTAGCGAGGTCGCGATTGAGCTTTTCGGGAAAGGTCAGTAGCTTTTCGCCAGAATGCTGCCTCTTAACTTGAATGAGGTTTCTAGAATTTTCATTAATCGGAAGCGATCTTGGGGCGGGCGCATAGTATCCAACTTTGGCATCGCAGGCTGGTACACATGCAATTCCGTCTTTCGCAATGTATATCGGGTGCTCCGGAGTAACAATTATTTCGCGGCCATTGGAATATCTAATTTTTATAAAATGACTTGGAGCCCGATGCCTGCTCACTCTATCAACCGGCAGATCGAAGATGCGGCTCATGTCGGTGCTTTTTATTTTAACATCCTCATGGAGCGGCAGTATCTCGCAGTCCTTTCCAGGACTTATATCTAAAGGCCGGTCCGCCATCATCCGGTCTACAAACTCGCCGATACGCGCCTTTCGCCCGTCGGCTAGCTGGATCTCTGTTAGAGGATGATAGCTCTGCTGCTCCATGGCCTCGTGCAGTGCGCTCTTGTCCTCGTTGTCCATCTTGTCCATCTCGTCTATGGCGGCGATGCCCTTGTCCGCCAGAACCAGTGCTCCGGCCTCGATGGTCCATCGTCCGTCGCCCAACTCATCCTTGACCGCAGTGGCTGTCAGGCCGGCAGAGGTGGAGCTCTTGCCCGAGGTGTAGATGCCGCGAGGCGAGATCTTGATCATGTAACGCAAGAGCTGAGATTTGGCAATCCCTGGATCGCCCACCAGCAAGATGTGGATGTCGCCGCGAATGCGCGCTCCGTCCGGCAGGTGCTTTTCGAAGCCGGAGACCAATTGCAGCGCTAACGCCTCTTTCACATCGTCGTAGCCGTAGATGGAGGGAGCGATGGATCCACGGATCTTTTCGTAGATCTCCGGATCACAGGACATCTCCATGATCTGCCTCTCCTCCTCGGGATCGATCTCAATATCCTCGAACTCCTGCTCCGTCATCTCCACACTGATGCCTTTGTGAACGAGGTCAAAGTAGGTGCTCTTGCCCTGCTGAGGAGAAGAGCGCTGATAGGACCTGAGTATGCCGTTGACGATAACGCGGTCGCCGGGAAAGATCCTGCCGGCCAGGTCGTCCTCCAGCTCGACGTCCAGCGTCTGCGGCTGCGCTCCACCCCGCAAGTCCTCAGGGGACTCCTGCACCCTGATCTTCTGGGCATCCACGAACTTGGACTGGGCCAGCAAGAGCTTGAAGGGGCCGCCCCGGTCGCAGGCCTGGTTCATGCACTTGAGGCTCTGGTCCTCGAATTTGTTGCCCGCCTGCTCCTTGAAGAAGGTGAAGCCGCACCTCTGGCACTGGAAAGCGGCAGAGATGATCTTGGGCCGGACCTCGGTGGCGGTGCGCACCAGCCCGTCGATGGCCAGTAATTTGCCGATGTGATCGCTTCTTAGCTCACGGGTCTTGAAATGACGGGGCAATTCCACGATGCGCACATGGGCCCGGTCCATGTAAACATCCATGGGCAGGTCCAGCTCCAGGAGGGCAGCGTGGGCCGCCTCCAGGATCTGCTCCGGGTTTTCCAGCAGCTCCTCGGCAAATTCGGAATCGAACTTGTCAATGTCTGAGAAGCGAATCTTCAGGCTGCGCTCGTCGGGGTAGGAGTCGGCCAGCTTCAGCAGCTCATCCCAGTAACGGGAGCGGAGGAACTCCGCCCATTTGGCAACAGGATCGGCGGGCATTATCAGAGAGGTGGTAAGAAGACAAAGTATCTAAAGCTATGCGGTGCGGGGCGAAGGTAATATGTGGAGCATTGAACTGACTTTTAGCTTAACTTCCAGCCTTGGCTCAATAGCCATAACCTCTTGCTCCGGCCTGCCTTTGACATCTGCCCCCACCCTCGGAATTAGTCAGGAGACGGGCGGCGCAGTCCGCTCCCCACGTCACTTCACCCGCCTCCCAAGATCTCCCGAATCGCCCTCTGGCTCTCCTCCGGCGTCCCTCTGGTGTTGACCTCATGAACCCGGGCCCGAGCGAAGAGTGCCTGGAAGAAGTGGCTTCGGAGGCGGCGCTTGAAGTCGCTTTTCACCAACAGGTGGGGATTGAAGTAGCCGTTTGCCTCCAGTATGGCCAGCGCCTCCTGGCCGTTAAGCTCCCGCACCGTCTCCTCCTGGCCGGGATCGCGCCTCAGCAGGATCACATTCTCCATCGTGGTGAGCGGCAGGATGCGGCCTTTGCCGATTACCCAGCGTAGATCCACCACCGCCCGGCCTTTTTCGTCGAAGACGGCTTTATCGACCAGCCCGGAAAATTCCTTCCAGATATCGGCCAGATCGGCACGAATGTAGAAGTTCTTCTCAGATCCATAGGCTAATATCTCCTCCCCAAAGATCCGGGCAAAGAACCAGTCGTCGGAGACGACGCGTGCTTTAGGGCTTCTCAGCAGCCCGTAGGTGTGCGTGGTCTTGCCCGCCCCCGATCCACCTAAAATGCAAACTCCCTGGCCCCGTATATCCAGACAGGCCCCGTGCACGGAGTAGATGCCGTGATTGTCCTCCAGGATGTCTCCGGCCACGGAGAGCGCCAGGGACTTTATCCATCCGTAATAGTCCATATTGAACAAAAAGCAGCTCTTGGAATGGGGATCGTAGTAGACCTGGTTCTCGCCCAAGGATTTGTCCACCAGAACATAAAGCCGCCCGTGGGAGCGAACGTTCTGGGAGTCAAAATAGAAGCTCTCCTCCCAGGCATTCTTGACGGAAGAACTGCCCGTGAGAAGCTTGATGCAGCATCCGTAAATCTCCGACTTGATCTCGTAGAGCACCTGATTGCCGTATTGCTCAACCAGCTTTTCTTTCTGTTCCATTGATATGATCTCTACTGCATAAGCCATTCCTGACACTCCCCTAAATTCCGCCTCTGTGCGTACTTTGTGAGCTCTGTGAACTCTGTGGTTGAAACGTCGTTGGCCACTGGTTATAACAAATGGCTGTCGATACCACCATTTATTTTCCCTTTTGCCGGTTATCCGGCGCACTTCCCAGATAGCGGCGGCAAACGAGGCGCATCTGATCATCCTGCTCGTAGACCAGAGGCCGGGCCGTGGCGATCTCCACCCCCTCGATCTCCAGATCAGAGATGTTTTCCAGATGCTTGACCAGGGCGCGAATGGTGTTGCCGTGCGAGACCACCAGCACGTTCTTGCCCTTCTCCAGCTCCGGGGCAATCAGGGCCCGCCAGAAGGGCAGCACGCGCTCCTGCGTGTCCTGCAGGGACTCGGTTTTGGGCAGCAGGCTCTCCTGCACATCCCTGTAACGATCATCCCTGCCAGGATAGCGATCGTCATCGAGGGCAACAGCCGGCGGCCTCTCCGAAAAGCTTCTCCTCCAGCTCTGCACCTGCGCCATCCCGTACCGCTCCTCCGTCTCCTGCTTGCTCTTCCCCTGCAGCTCTCCATAAAAACGCTCATTGAGCCGCCAGCAGGGCAGAGCCGGAATCCACATCAGATCCATCTCATCCAGCACGATCCAAAGCGTTCTGATGGCGCGCTTCAAGACCGAGGTAAAGGCGATGTCAAAGGAGAGGCCGGAATTCTTCATGAGCCTGCCGGCTTCCCGGGCCTCCGCTCTGCCCCTCTCGGACAGATCAATATCCAACCAGCCTGTGAACCTGCCCTCCAGGTTGAAGAGGCTCTGGCCGTGCCGCAGCAATACCAGCTTCGCCATTTAGGATCTCCTTGATTTTAGTCTCCCAGATAGATCTTGTAGGCCTCATCCACACCGGCATTCTCCACGGTTATAGCGTAAATGGCGTTGCACAGACGCACTGCTTCTGCCAGTGGCCTCTGGTGGATGTTTCGGCCGGTAGCATTTCCTGACGCGCCGCTGATGTGGATCTGGTCATGAAGCCTCTGCAAAAATAGTCGCGCATCGGTGCTCCCCCCTCCGGCGCAGACCACCTTTGTGCGGCCCGCCGCCTGCACCGCCTCCCGGAAGATCAAAGCCGAATCCTCTCCTGCCTTCTCTGGGTAGTTGACCTTGACAAAGTCGGAGCCAAGCGTTGCCGCCACGCCTGCCGCTCCGGCGATGAGGTGAGGATCTTTCTCGTCCTTTACCGCTTTGCCACGGGGGTAGATCCAGAGCACCGTCACCAGTCCCGCCTGATGGGCCTGGAAGACCAACCGTGCCGCCTCGCGAAGCATCGCTCCTTCGTGCTCACTTCCTAAGTAGATAGTATAGCCCACTCCCAGGATGTTGAGGCGGCTGCTCTCCTTAAAATCGACAACCTGGGAAATATCGATCCACTGCGGACTAGAGGGCTCTCTCTGGGCCGTCTTCACCAGATTGGTCTTGGAGTTCAGCTTCACCAGGTAAGGCACATGGGAATAGTCCATGCCAAAGCGAGCCATGAGGCCGAGCTGAGCGGCAAAGACGCCGACATTAGCTGTAGCCGCGATGCGGAAAAGATGCTCGGGATCATTATCTTGTGAGTCTATCCCCGGCCCGAAAAAATCGTCATTGAGATGCTCTGCTTTCTGATCTCCAGCAAAGAGCATCAACCGCCCGCTGCCTTTGGTGATCTGTAGATAGTTATCCCTGTATTTGGAGCGGCATCCTTCCGGCACATCCAGAGGAACTATGATATTGGCTGCCATTATGCCCTCTCGGAGAGTACAGTCAGCTTCACCTGTGGCACCAACCGCTCGAAATCTTCCTTTTGGGCCAGGGCCGTACCCTGATGTAGAGTGGTAGCCGTCCCGGCTGCGGCAGCATAGACCAGGCACTCTTTCAGACTCTTGCCCTGCATCAGGCCGCTTATGAAGCCTGCCACGGAGGAGTCTCCCGCTCCAATGGTGCTCTGCACATCCACATTGGGCGGCACGGCCAGATACTCCTGGCCTTCCGAGACCAGCAGGATGCCTTTTCCCCCCATGGATACGAGAACGATTCTTACGCCCTGCCGGTTGATCTCTCGAGCGGCAGCTCGGACCTCATCCAGACCATCGAGCTCTTTGCCCACCAGCTCGGACAGCTCATGAATATTGGGTTTGATGACATCGGGTCGGGCCAAAATTCCGGCGCGAAGGGCAACGCCATCCACATCCAGCACCACAGTGGACTGGCACCTCTTTACTATTGTTATGATCTTTCGGTAAATCTCAGGGGTGACGCCCAGGGGAAGGCTGCCCCCAATGGCCACCAGATCGCTGCAAGGCAGCCTTTCCAGCAGCTCCACGAACTCCATAAGTTCAGACGGCTTTACCTCCGGGCCACGGGCATTAAAGGCCAGTTGCTTTCCCGTCTCCTTCTCGTGGATGATGATGTTGGTGCGCGTCTCGCCCGAGACATGAACAAAATCCGTCTGAATGCCCTCGTTGAGCAATCTACCCTCCAGCTCCCGGCCGGCGAAGCCTCCCACGAATCCTAACGCTATGTTGTCCACACCCAGATTCTTGAGCACTTTAGAGACATCAACGCTTTTGCCTCCTGCGAAGGTCTTCTCCTCCAAGATGCGATTGGATACATCATCGCGTACCTTCTGGATCCAGAGGGTTCGATCCAGGGCCGGATTGAGGGTAATCGTGTAGATCATAATTGATTATCTCTACGGCAAATGTATTGACTCTTTTGCCTGATTCGAGAGCTTTTGGAACGCCACCAAAAGGTTTATAACGTCATATGTCGAAGTTGGTTTAAGGCAAAAGTCGATGACCATCAATCCCTCCTACAAAGTGGACTTTTGCCCTCCCTCCTTCTAGCAAGATGCAAGAAAGGCTTTTTCAGACCGATAATCTTATATTCGTTTAATGTCGTTATGGTTTTAAGCAAAGGTCGAAAGATCACAATCCCTCCCAAGGAATCGACTTTTGCTCCCTCCCATTATCAACCACGTTGATCGCCTAAGGCGAAAAGCTTATATTCGTCAGGCGTCGTAACTAATATTGGCAAAAGTCAAGCATTTTATTCCCTCCTACATCATTGGCTTTTGCTGTTCCTCTTTATTCGCGTGTTTTTAATATCGCAGGCACTGTAGCCACCTTTTTAGGACGGGTCTTTTCTCCAGACATTAGAGAGCGGAGCCTCTGGCAGAGGCAGTGCCGCCAGACGGCAAAGATCCTGGAGCCGTTTCTGCCCGGCGTCCTGGGGCGCGGGTTAGATCAGATGCCTGGAGATCTTGAACGGCAACGCCAATAACGCGCCCTTGAACTATGCCGCTGGCCTCGACCTTTGCCAGTATGAAGAGGTGCTGGCCGTTCTGGGCCTGAAGGGGGACCTTCGGCACTGGTATCGCGATCAAAGCTACTGCATTGAGATCGCGGCCATAAATTTCAGCGAAAAATATCTGGCCCTTCCCAGGACGAGGGATCTTAACGCCGTGGAGGATGTGCTAGTAGAGTTCTTCTCCACTCGCACCCACATACCGGGAAAGGCGATTAGAGCGCTGGCGGAAGAGCGTCCCGGATGCCTGATCCTCTGCATCACCGACACCCACATCCAGAACCTTTACCAGGAATGGGATGATATCAAAAAAGCCTCGGTGGCGGGCAATTTCGTGCTCTTCTGCATCGACCAAGCTTACGGGGATAAGCACGTGGAAGAAGCTCTGGCCAGCCTGGGCCGCGTCTACTACATCAACCGCCTGGAGGATCTTGTCTCTCTGGTAGTGGATGTCACAGGGCGAGCCTATTGCGGGGAAAGTTTTATCTCCTCGCAGTAGACTGCACTTCTGGCGTGCCGGGATAGGGTAGTGGTTATCCTGAGGGGCTGTGGATCCCTCGAGCTGGGTTCGAATCCCGGTCCCGGCCCCTATTTTGCAAATAGATCACCACAAGGCAATCGTTTCCTGAACCACTGCGGTCTGGCCGGCCGGAAATAGAAACTATTAACCTATTACTATTTTTAGCACCCTCATGGAGTCCGAGCTCTTCATTGAAATTCCGCGGATTCGATTTTGTTTTTCATTTGCGCGTCATATTTTGCCAAATATGTCGCACAAACCAATTTGTGCGACACGGATGACGCACAAATTCACTCCAGGCAGCAAATCTCGCACGCCACTCTCGCAGATCACGAAACAATGATTTGTGTCGCGTGTATGAGATGAAGATGTCATTGTTTTGCACAGACTAACCATCTATGCGACACAAATCAAATCCTAGTTAAATAATCCCCAAACTACCCACCCTTTTCAGTGATGTCGATCAGCTCGGTGAACATGTATATTGCGGAAATTTGCCCTCGTCCAGGCTTATGCCTTTAGCGTCACTTCTCCCGCAGCTAGAGGCTTTGCCAGGAGCTTTCCCGCAAAAAATTCCTCCATAACCTCATCTATCTTTTCAGAGATTTCAGGAGTGATATACGCCTCATCGCAGCAATCACACACAAAAGCAGGAACTTCTCTGATGACTACTACTTCGTTCTTTACTTTAACAACAAATTCATTTTTGCCTTCGTGCAGCTTGCTCTTGCAGCAACCACAAGTATCTGGAATCATTCTTTTTTCCTCAGGCAGTAATTTATCCATCCCAGCTTCACCTGCTCACCGCCTTCTCGAATGTCACATTCTCACCCGGCCCCCGTCGCATTTTGATGTCCTGCCATTTGGCCAAATACCTTGCCAGCTCGTCCCAGAAAGCAGCCAGCCACTTCCGCCGCTCGTGATCGCTCCCGCTGGCGGCGGAGCCGCCCAGCTCGCAGGCACTGGCCAGGGCCAGTCCTTCCATCTGCTCCAGGGGCAGGATGATCTGCACCACGAGACCATCGCCGTTTTCGTCATCCGCTACCATCAGATCGAACTCTCTGATGCGGATGATCTGGTTGGGGGCAATTCTGGCCGCCCGGGCCTTCAATGCGGCGTAGGCCAGGGCCTGGAAGACCTCATCTTGAGAGGCCTTCGCCGCCGCCTTACTTATCTGCTCATTCATCCCATCTCTCCTGGATTGCAGGCATTTTTGTTCTCGAATCCACTGGATTTAAGAACCTGATATAAATAATAGCCGCGAATAAGGGCCATAGGACAGGGGAGACGATGGTATCATGGGCTGCTTTGAGGACTACATGCAGTTTCGCGATGAAGTGGATGAGATTAAAAAGAAGAAGGAAGAAGAAGACATCAGCAAGCCAAAGTCAAAGTCTGAAGAAATATAGCTGCTCCGGCATTTTGCAGTTTATTTTCGACCGGCAAAATTGGCCCTGGCCAGGTACACTGCTTCTTCTGTCGGATTCAATCCATTTTGAGACACATTCACCCAAAGATGCAGATCCCGGTAAGAGCTGGTGAAGTTTCCTTCCTTGTAGAGCAAAAACTCCAGCTTTTGCAGGTCGCCGGTATGATTGAGGACGTAGGTTACCGGCTTTTCCCAGGTCTCGTTGTGAGCAAGGGTCAGATTCATGCTCAGTATTGGATAGATGAAGGGAAAATCGTCCCTGAAATTATCTTTAAGTGTGGTGTTATTCGCGGGTGTGTTGTTCAGGGAGATGCTCATGGTGTAGTTTACCAGCACATATTCGTGATTTACCACGCCCACAATCACAGTGCTGCTATTTCCTGCCACTACGCTTGTCGGGTAGTCGTAGGCTTTGCCGCCCGGCCCCAGGATATAAAACTCCGTGAACTTCTCCCCCTGCTTGGGGGTCACTATCACATAAACCAGGGCGGCAATGGATAAAAATATAGTTATTATTAATATTACAGTTAGGGCTTTATCCAGCCGACTCTTTTCGTCTGCCAGAATTTCCGTCTTCCAGGAGGTAATAGTCTCGCGAAATTGGATGGAAAACCTCTCCCCTGCGGGAAGATGCATGCGCCGCCAGTAGGCCGCTGCCGCCATGGCTATGGTGAATATGGCCAGGGAGACGACCACTGGAGTCAGCCTGATTCCCCAGGGTGTGTAGTTAAGGCCTAAACCAATGAGCGGCACCACAGCAATGGAGAGCCCGAAGGAGAGAGCCGTTCTCTCGATCCCTTCCAGATCCGCCTTTTTAGGAAAAAGGGCGGCGATGAGGGTGTAGCCCGGCACAAAGAGCACCATAACCAGGCCCAGGGGTATGCGCACGGGAAGGATGGATAGAGGTGTCAGGGTAAAGAGCAGTGTGGCTAACGCTACAATTACAGCGGTTAACAGGTCGGACGGGATCTTCATCATCTTATCTATATCTTTCACAGCCCTAGGAGTAGCATGCCCAGTAGTCCCCTAATCCAATTTGCGACCGTGCTTAAAAAGCCGCTACTTGGCTCGGACTTTGCGGACTGCGATGAACTCTGGTTGGCGGAGAGCGCGGGAAGGCCGGTCTCGCTTCGGCTCGCTTGCTTGGAAGGCTGGCCCCCTCTTAAGATTATGTCTTTCTCCCGGCAGACGTCGCAGGCATCAGCGCCTCTCACCAGGCAATATTTTTCTGGGCAGTCGCCTGCCTCCTCGGTAAGAGGCTCGCCCCTGCTAATAATCTTCCAATAGCCTCCAAAGAGCCTTTTCTTAAGGAGCATTTCTGCTTCATCGTACTGGCTGGCGTTTTTGATCTCAAAACCAATCTGACCGGCATACCACTCGACAGTCTCGCGATTGATCTCAACAGGCTTTGAAACCGGTTTTTCCGATGATGCTTCGTTTTTATTCCATTCGTTGCTATTGATTGAAGGTGAAACAGACGCTGTGCCGCCACCCAGACGAATGGTCTTTGCATCACCCGCCCCTTGTATGCGGTAATCTCCAGCCGGTATGCCCGAGGTGTCGATAGCCAGTTTATATTTGCCGGCCGAGTCTGCCTGCACCTGCGTCTGGGCCTCGATATTTACCGGGACCTCTGTGGAGCCGGGCAAGGCTTTGCCAAACATCTTCAGGTTATATCTGCCGGGCGGCACATCCGCCTGGGAGATGCGGGCAGTTCCGCCGCTGGCCTGGAAGCTCTTGGTGATCCAGATGCCAAACTTCACACCGGCATAAAAGTCCTGCACATTATTAGCCGATACCGTGAAGCGGTTGGGTTTTTGGGGAACCTGGATCGTTGTCTCATATCCATACTCTCCCCCCGTAACCGGCAGATTCATGGTGAAGCTAGACTGAAAAGAGAGCTCTTCCCCGGGCTTTGCCGTTCCAGTCAAGGTCACCTCTTGCCCAGGAGCCGGATTTGCCGGAGACAGCTCAAAGGCCAGACCAACTGATATGACAAAATAAGTGAAGACCGCAACCAGTGCAAAGATCTGCTTCATAGAGTCATATCCTTTTCTTCTCCCCAACTTATTTCTCCCTTTCGGCAGAGGCCTATTTCAAATTGGTGATCCTTGGCGAAGCTGCCAAGCACATCCCTCCCAATGTGCGAGAACGCTATCCTGAAGTCCCCTGGCGTAAGATAGCTGGTCTGAGAGACCTCTCTGTTCACAGATATTTCGGACTGGACGAAGAGCTGCTATGGGATATCTTGCAGACACAAATTCGTCCAATCCTGGCCCAGATCGATAAAATCGTTGCGGATCAAGCTCTTGAAAAATAATAGGCCACATCAATTGTGTGTGGCGGATCGGAGACACTTCGGGCATAAACGGCTACCGCCATGGCAAAAAAAGAGAGATTCTCTATGGCTCCCTCAGACCATCTCCTCGATAGATATTTCATTATCCTGGGCGTGATCTCGACCAAGGGCCTGCTCCACCAGAGCCCGATAGCCGGCAGCGGTCGGCATGAGCAGCACCTGATCGAATTCAAACACCTTGCCGGAAGCCCCGCTGTCCACCAATTTCACAAAATGGCTGCCGTATCTGTCCGCAAAATCATCCATGACGATCTATTTAGCCTAATTCTGCTTCTTTGCCTTCTGGCTATTTCCCTCATCCCTTCTCTTCTCTCGCCCCCACCCGCCCGGGGGCCGCGCCGGTATCAGGCACCGCCTCCCTTCGCCGATGAGGTCCTCCCTTCCCGCCATCCTCAAACCCTCTTTGACCAGATCGTAGTTATTGGGGTCCCGGTATTGCAGCATGGCCCGCTGAATCCTCTTCTCCCTGCCCCTGGGCACGTGCACGGGCGCGAGGGTGAAGGGGTCGAGGCCGGTGTAGTACATGGCCGTGGAGACGGTCATGGGCGTGGGGGTGAAGTCCTGAACCTGCTCCGTGTACATACGATTGTCACGCAGGTACTCGGCCAGCTCGACCATCTCCAACACAGTGCAGCCGGGATGGCCGGACATGAGATAGGGCAGAAGGTACTGCTCCTTTCCTACCGCTTTGCTGGCGGCGGAGAAGCGCACCCGGAAGGCATCCAGCACCTCGCGAGGTGGCTTATGCATGCACTTCGTCACAGACGGGGAGATGTGCTCGGGAGCAATCTTGAGGTGACCGGAGACGTGATGCCGGCAAAGCTCCTCCAGGTAAGGGGAATGGTCGGCCATTATCAGGTCGTGCCTGATCCCAGAGCCGATAAAAACCCTCTTCACTCCGGGAATTTTCCTTAACCTGCGGAGCAGATCGACCTGCCGGGAATGGTCTTTGTCCAATGTAGGACAGTCTGCCGAGCAGAGTTTATCGGAGCAGGCTCCCTTCTTCCAGCGCGAACAGGAAAGGGCGTACATGTTGGCTGTCGGCCCTCCCACGTCAGAAATGATGCCGTGAAAGGCCTTCATCTTCGTCAGCCTGGTCGCCTCGCGCAGAATGGAATCAGCGCTTCGGCTCTGCACAATTCTGCCCTGGTGATGGGTCAGAGCGCAAAAGGAGCAGGAGCCGAAGCAGCCCCGGTGGCTGGTGATGGAGAAGCGCACCGGCTCCAGGGCGGGGATGGGCTCCTGGTAAGAGGGATGAGACTCACGGGCAAAAGGCAGCTCGTAAATGCGGTCCAATTCTTCAGTTCGCAGGGGGCGGGCCGGCGGGTTTTGGATGATGATTGTCTTGGGGTGGGGCTGGACGACTGTCCTGCCATGGAATGGGTCTTGCTCTTGGTAGTGCAGGGCGAAGGCCTGGGCGTATTTTCTCTTGTCCGTGGAAACCTCGGCAAAGCCAGGAATGACCAGGCAGTCTTGGCGCGGGCTGTTTCTCCAGCGGCTGATCTCCTCTTTGACTGTAGTTCCGGCAACATCCCGGATCTCCTCAATTCTCTCGCCCTTCTCCAGCCTCAGGGCCACAGTGCGCAGGGGATTTTCACCCATGCCGTAGATGATCATATCAGCGGGCGCGTCGGCCAATATGGACCGGCGCACCGAGTCAGACCAGTAATCGTAATGAGCAAAGCGGCGCAAGCTGGCCTCGATCCCGCCCAAAACAATTGCCACGCCGGGAAAGAGGGCATGAACCTTATTGGTGTAGACAATTGTTGCCCTGTCCGGCCGGAGCAGAGCGCCGCCAGGCGAATAGACATCAGAGCTGCGGCGCTTCAAATTGGGCGTCAGGTTGTTCACCAGCGAATCCACGTTTCCCGAGGATATGCCAAAAAAGAGGCGCGGTCGGCCCAGCTTGCCAAAGTCATCATCCTTTTTGCAGTCGGGCTGGGCGATGATGCCCACGCTGTAGCCGGCATCCCAGAGCACCCGGCCGATGAGAGCAGCCGCAAACGAGGGATGATCAACGTAAGCGTCTCCACTTATGAGAATGACATCAAACTGCTCTATCCCTAGCTTTCGGGCTTCCGGCAGGGACACAGGCAGGAAACGGGGCTGCTCTATCATAGGCATGTGAGACTATGTGCCGGCGTCATAAAGCCTTCCACTTGGGGAAGTTTTAAGATTAGAAGCATGATAGTAGTATCGGGGATAGGCAATGAATCATAGAGCAAAGCATTTAGCCATGCTGGCAGTAGCCATAATCTTTCTGTCACCACTAGTCGACGCCGCTACGATTAACGTTCGCTCCACAGAGAGCATCCAGGCAGCCGTAAACGGGGCAAGTTCCGGGGATACCATATCGGTTCAGAGCGGAGTTTATCGAGAGAGCCTGAACATAACTAAACCGATCAGCCTGCTGGGCATCGGCCGTCCGCTTCTGGATGCCGGGGCAATGAATAGTGCCATAATCATTCGAGCCGACGGGGCAAATGTATCGGGATTTGAGATTAGAACCACGCGCCGTAACGGCATCCAGGTCCTTTCCCATAATAATATTATAAAATCTAATACAATTAGTGGTTGCCTGGACGGCATTCGGCTGGATCATTCCCGCTCCAACAACATTTCCAGCAATAACATAAACAACAACACCAACGGCATCACTCTCTATGCCTCCGAGCAAAATACAATCGCTAATAATAATATCCGCGATAACAACATCAATGAAGAGAGCGACTGCGGCATATTTCTCGCCTATTCCCGAGATAACGTCATTTTGGACAATGATCTGATGAACAACGGCGACACCTCCCTATCGCTGCGATCATCAAGCAGTAACACGCTGCGGGGCAACAGCATCAGCTACAACGATTGGTACGGCATCTCCCTATCCGAGTCCAGCAACCAAAATCTGATAGAAAAGAATAATGCTGTGCGAAATAGGGACGCGGGGATCTATCTGGACAGCTCTCGGAAGAACATCATCCGGGAAAACACGGCCTCGGACAATTCTCGGGGCATTTACCTCTCCTATGATAGCAATGACAACGTTTTGCAGGGCAACAGCGTTTCATTCAATGAGAAGGGGTTGCAACTGGCAGGTCACAGCAGCAATAACACTCTGCAAAATAATACGGCAACGGAGAACGGATACGGCATCTATCTGTCCTTTTCCTCCGGCTGGAATCTCCTCTTTTCCAACCATCTCATCGATAACGGTTACAATGCCTACGACATGGGGCAGAGCAACCGCTGGGACAACGGCCGTTCTGGCAACTACTACAGCGATTTAGGACGGATTTTCTATGTGCCGGGCGGGCCAGGGGTCGATCGGCACCCCATGGCCGAGCCGTAATAGTAATAATATATATTGATTAAAAAAGAAAAGATCTAAGCCACACGACACGAGCGCAGGAGCACGGCCTTGCGCCCCTGTGTCGTGCGGCTTTTTGCCTAAATTTAAATGAACTTGGGCCGCTCGGTGAGCTTCATGGGCAGCGGTAGTCTGCGCCAGGGCTTGTCTGCGGTCTCGGCAGTGACTCTTCGACGCAGGTATTCCACAGTCATCTTGGACTTGGCTGGAGACTTGGGTGTAGATTCGGCGCGGATGGTAACGGAGAGCTTGCCGGATTCCAGCTCCTCGTCTCCGACCACCACTACGTAGGGTATCCACTCCCGGCCAGCATCACGAATCTTCTTGCCTACCGTCTCATCGCGATCGTCGATGTCCGTCCTGAACCCTAGCTCAACTGCGATCTCCTGGGCGCGGGCCTGGTGCCTCTCCGCCACGGGAATTACCCGGATCTGCGTTGGGGAAAGCCAGGTCTGCAACATGGGAAGCTTGCCTTCCTCGGTGAGGCGGGCCGCTTTCTCCAGGAGGGCGTACATGACCCGCTCGATGGCTCCGGAGGGGGAGCAATGGAGCAGAATGGGCTGCTGTTTCTCTCCCGCTTCGTCGATGTAGGTGATGTCGTAGCGCTCCGCGTTCTCCACATCGATCTGCACTGTGGCCAGAGCGCTGGCCTTGTCCAGGGTGTCCACGAAGTTGAACTCGAACTTGAGCACGAAGTAAAAGAACCTCTCATCCCACATCTCGATGAGGACGGGCTTATGGACGATGTCCACCAGGCCCTCGATAAACTCACGGTTCTCGTTGTAGAAGTCTTTGGTGAAGCGGATGGCCACCTCGTAGTCGGCCAGATCGATGCCCACCTCAGAGAGGACGGAGATGCTGGCCAGGTACTGCTTTCTGAATTCCTCCATGGCGGAATTCATATCGCGGGCCAGGGTGTGCATATCGGGCATGGTGAAAGCCCGGAGGCGGCGGATACCGACCAACTCCCCCCGTTGTTCGCGCCGGAAGGAGTAGCGGGTGATCTCGAACATCTTGAGGGGCATGGCCTTGTAAGAGATGGTCATGTCGTGGCCCATGAGAAACTGGCCAAAGCAGGCCGCGAATCTCAGGAAGAGCTTCTTCTTGTCGGAATCGATCTGATACTGCCGGGCCGGGAATCGGTCCAGGTACTTCTTGAGGGTGGGGTGCTCCATGTCATACATGATGGGCGTCTCCACCTCCATGGCGCCCATATCGGATGCCTTGTCCAGCACGTAATTTTCCAAGAGCGATTTGATGAGCCGGCCCTTGGGATAGAAGCGCATGTTGCCTGGATCGGAGCCCGGTTCGTAGTCCACCAGCTCCAAGCGTCTCATCAGTTCCACGTGCGGAGGAACTCGGTCCACGGCTCTGGCTTTGGAGATCTCGTAGTTGGTGAACTTCCCAAGGTTCTCGTGGTCAGTGAAGTCGAACTTGTCGGCATCAATCAGGTTGCCGTCTGTGTCGAGCACCTTCCAGTAGGATACGGCCGTGGCCTCGGACTTGAGGGCCTCGGAGACCACCTCGCCCTCCCCGAGCCGGATGGAACGGGAAAGTTCAGAGAGCGGATGGCCCTTGCAGCTGATGGTAAAGGCCTTGTACCAGCCGAAGGGGGCGCGCATGACCTCATAGTCGGGGGAAAGGGTCTCATGCATGCCTTTGAGAATCCTTACCGCCGTCGCGGGACTAGAGAGCTGAGAGCTCAAGTGCGCGTAGGGATAGAGCATGATGCGGGCGGCCTTCACCTGGCCGGCAACGTCCGTGATCTGCTTTACGCCTTCGGCTATGACTGCATCCGGGTCGTCCTCGTCGAACTTCTCCACGGCGATAAAGGCGCAAAGGGCTTCCTCCAGACGGCCTTTCTTGGCCGAGTCATCGATTTCTTCCGCCATCTTCGTAGGCTTCTTGGCCTCGAACTCGATAAAATCAGAGTGGATTAAGAGTAATTGCAATAGGGGTCACCTGATAACTGAAGGAGGACGGGGTGGTAGGTAAAGGTTTCGATAAGTTTTCCGCAATCATCTCTTATGATCCTGCTGCTCAATCTATTATTCCCTGGTTTACCAATACAAAAAACGAGGCCCTAAACCTCAACTAAATCTCGCTAAATAGCTAGGTGATCTTATTATACTTAGTTTGCCTTAAATGCTATTCATAGCAGCAATCTTCATCACACTTATTAGGAGACAGGATCTATTTTCCATATAATTCATGTTTTAAATATTTGTATCTATTTGATATATGATCAAACATCAAGCTAGAATTCAAATTTGCTTTCGCAAAGTCTTTCTCAGAGCAACATTTCTTATATTCGTTGTATAAATCTAACAATCTTGGATCAATATGGGATTCTTTCTTTTCTAATATGTTTATTATTCTTGGTTCGATGCTTTTTAAGTTACAATTATCTTTATGGTTTATCTTATCTGATATTGATAATGACATATAGTTTACAATATTATTGTTCTCTTTGAAAATCAAGTATAACGGCTCAATAACTAGATCCATCTCCATTTTAAGAATTGATCCTTTTTTCTCTTTTTTATTTAATCTGTAGCCTTTGAAGGAAACAAATGCCAGAATTAGAGGTCCAATCGAACATAGGGCGAGAAGATAAACTAAATTGCTAAGTCCATATACAACATTAAATATTCTTTCACCAGGATAATCCCTTTGTTTTGTGAATTCCTTTTTTTCACCATCATCTGCTTTGATAGTGTAACTATATGTGCCCCACCAGAAGAAAGGAAGATTCCAAGTCAGATCTTTATTTGTGCCAGCATTTATCGGACTAATTATTTCTAAATTATTATCATACAAGTTGCATTTTACGCTGTCATTATCGATATCTCTTATTGACACGTGGACAGATCTATCCGAGAACACCGGGAAGATTATTGATTCAGGATAACGATTTTGGATTATTTCGGGAGCATTATTGTATGTAATTATTGAAATTGGATCTACATCCTTATATCCACTGATCCTCCTTCCATCCTGTAATATCATATGTGCGTTTATGGTAGTTGGTATTTGAAAGCTGCCACCTTCTCTGCCATAAACACTAAATGCTAGATCTTTCTTAGATACATATAATCCGCTTAAATCCCATTTTATTTTGTGAGACGTCTTATCATATTTTGCTTCTGGGTCCGCTGAGATAAATTCAATTTCAGGAGGCAATTCTTCAATTACCGATATATATTCGATCCTATTTTTATCATCATAACTTTTCAATTGTATTGTCACATCGATTGGTTTTCCTTTTTCAATATCATGCAGACTATTTAATTTATTATTTGTACTTAATTCTGATTGTATGCTTTTTATTTTCTCTTGTTCTGCGTTTCTATCTGAACTAGTATAGGTAGGTTTTTTATTCTCAGTCCCACCATCATTTGCCGCATGGCCCGAGGGAGTTGTCGGGGTTGACGGTTCTGCCAAAACTAAAACATAGTTTGTCAACATTATAAAAATAATTAAAATTGAATACACAATTTTAAGTCTTATGAAAATCAACCCCGCATATTTTCACAATTAGAGCAATTCATTTTGCATAAGTAGGATCCCATCGGCAGGCACATCGGACAGCTTTTATTCTCACAGCACTTTGGGATGTTGTTATTTTTAGCTAAAATATCAGATAAAAAGCAAATATCCCATGTATTATTGATAAACGAATTTCTTACTATTGTATTACTAATGCTTTCCTTTTCTAATATTATCCCGCTTTCTGTATCCGATATGGTATTGTTTCTTAAAAAATTATTTTTAGAATTATATATATGCACTCCGAATTGTTTGGTTTTCTTAACTACATTATTATCGAAAGTACTGTTGTAGGTTCTATCCAATTGTATTCCAATGTTTGCATTTAAAATATTATTGGAAGTTATTGTTAAGTTACTATTATTTCCTAATACTATGCCTTTTTTACAATCGATTATATCGTTATCTTTTATCATGCAATTTGATACGGATTCCGCGTATATTCCTTTTTTGCCATTTTTTAATGTAAAACCTTGAATAAGAACGTTGCTTGAATTTATGTAAACAATTATATTTGCATCACCTAGTATTTTTGTCGCACTTTTATTAAGACCTACCAAGTCTAAAGGTCGGTCAATGGATATTGGACTTAGATATACTCCGGGAAAGACTTTCACAGTACCCCCTGGCAGGACGTGTTGAATTGCATCATTAATTGTGCGATAAGAATAATAATCATTTCCATAACCATTTACATATGTAGTTTCATTAATCCCTAGGGACGATTTAATTGAATTATCCATAATTTTTATTTGAGACAGGTTCGAAAATATGTAATCTTGGCCCAAACCAAGTTTTTTCATATTAGTAATGAGATCGTTCTGATCTTTCTGCAATTTATGGATATCGTCAGATAAATTGGTTATATTTGAGTTCCGATTCAATTCTAATTCCGCTTGCTTCAGATGCTGGTTATTACTGAGACACAAATCATCGATCAATCCATAACCTGCATATTCCGGATAGGATTTGAATTTTCTAAATCGCCATTCAATTGTATGATTTTTTTTATCATCCAGAGTATATGATGCATAAGTCCACTTAATTGAATTACATGGAAATTTTATTTCCCCATCAACTAAAAAATAGAACTCTCCTATATTCTTCGAATCAGTGCTTTTATTCCACCAAAAGCTTATAGATGTTGGGCCGACCACATCCATGCAAATACTGCTTACACCTACATTTCCAATTGGTCCGGAACGAAGAGAAGGTGAATTGGGATACCCTGTGCTAAAATCTTGTAGCCAGCTACTTCCTTCACAATTTACAAAATCCAAGGGCTGAGGACTTTCTATACAGTATCCATCGTTGCTCATTGCCGGATAACTCAAAAATACCAAAATTATCAGAGTAATTATTTTTTTAATACTCCCTCGTTTATATGTGCAATTGTATAATATCTGGGAGAGCTGTATCGCTAAATCCAATTTGGCTATCTTCATCCCTCCACAGCAGAACAAGTATGGCTTGGTTATAGCTACTAAAATATATGAATCTTATGCTTGAGACGAATATATCTTTTAGGTAAACGCAAAAGCTAATTGAGATTAAAAGGTAAATTCAGGTGGTGACGTCTTGGATGCTCCACAGCTTGCTGCACTGGTGCGCCGCCGTTTAACTCAAAAAATTAAAAAATTACTATTCCACCACCTTCGCGCTCTCTATCTTCACATCTTTCACCGGCTTGTCATTGGCTCCCTTCTTCACCTTGGCCATGGCGTCCACCACATCCATGCCCTCCACCACTTTTCCGAAGACCGGATGCTTGCTGTCCAAGAAGTTGTTGTTCACCAGATTGATAAAAAACTGGCTGCCCCCTGTGTTGGGCCCGGCGTTGGCCATGCTGATGGTGCCGCGATCGTTCTTGTTCTTGCGGTTGAGCTCGTCCTTGATGGCATAGCCCGGTCCCCCACAGCCTGTGCCGGTAGGGTCTCCGCCCTGAATCATGAAGCCGTCTATGATGCGGTGAAAGATGACTCCGTCATAAAATCCCTTCTCAACCAGCTTCTGGAAGTTTCCTGATGTGATGGGCGTGTCCTCGTAAAGCTGCAATGTGATGTCGCCCATGCTGGTCATAAGTCGTACCTTAACTCCGACTGCGCTTAATTTGCCTTCTGCCATTTTTTTTTGTCATCTCCTGTTACTATGTTTTTTCGTTTTGTTAGTTCGTCTCTGTGCGTTCTTCTGTGAGCTATGTGAACTCTGCGGTTGAATCGTCGTTAGCCGCTGGTTATTACCAAACGGCTGACGATACTAGCACCACCGCAGACACAGAGCACACGGAGAACTCACATAGAACTCGATCATTCTATTGCCCACTCGATACAACGAGGGGCCTTCCTTTTCAACTGCTATTTTTCATCGGTTATCATTACTATTACTAATATTATAATAAACAAAATAAAAATTTAAGAGACGATCTTCGCCTCGATTATCTTTACCTCGGTGAGCGGCCGGTCATTGGCGTCTTTCTGGACCTTGCCTATGGCGTCTACCACATCCATGCCCGCGATCACTTTTCCAAAAGCGGGATGCTTGCTGTCCAGGAAGCTGTTGTCCACCAGATTGATGAAGAACTGGCTGCCGCCCGTGTTCGGCCCGGAATTGGCCATGGCGATGGTACCGCGATCGTTTCGGTTGTGATCGGTGAACTCATCTGCAATGTTGTAGCCCGGTCCGCCCATGCCTGTGCCCTCCGGATCTCCGCCCTGAATCATGAAGCCGTCGATGACTCTGTGGAAGATTACCCCGTCATAGAATCCCTTTTCCACCAGGCTCTTGAAGTTTCCAGTCGTAATAGGCATGTCATCGTTTAGCTGGATTGTGATGTCGCCCATGCTGGTCTTCAAAAGAACTTTGGTCGCGCTATCGTCTCCTGCCGCGAAAGCAGAGCCTGCGGCCACGGCCAGCAACAGAATGCTGACTGCTAAATATGATCTTAATTGCATCATCGAAATCTGCTAGTCCTAAGAAGAATTAAGCCTTTCCGGGCATAATCTGACTTTGCAAACTCAAGTCTTCCCGATTCGATTCAAAGCAAAAGAAGAAGATTACTGAGTCTACTGCTACTTTAATGGCTGTCATCAAAGATGCTTTCTAAGTTTCGCTTCATCTCATTAAACTCTTTCTCAGTGACACGCCAGGTAATCTCTCCGTGTATATTCACGGCACCGCCATAAGGAAGCATGTCTTTTAGCATCTTATTATTTCCAGCCATTTTTTCCTCCGTTAAAAGCTCACCGCGCAGTGATTCCCGAGTTAGTGAGGCGAAATAGAGCCTTGCTTCACGTCTTCATGGCCCGGCTCTCGTCAATCACGATGTAATCCTTGATGGCCACCACTGAAGCAAAGGGTATGAGCACAAACTTTCCGTCCTCCCTGTACTTCATGCGGTTCAGCTCCTTGTTCGGCTTGACCAACAGATCCACCAGCTTTCCGGTCTGCACCTCAAAGATCATATCCTCCAGCTCGCCTAACACCATGCCGTCGATGTTTACGATCTCTTTTCCAGCAATGCTTCCCGAGAACACCTTTCCCATCCCCCTCACCAATCCCTTTCATTTGATAAATGCATTATCTGTAGCCTATGAGCGAAGCGGGCTCCACCTTAATTCCGCCTTTGAACCTCTCGCTGATCCTCTCGTAGTAGCTGACCATGTTCTCCTCCACGCTCGGCCTGACCTTTTTCAAAGACTCGCGAAAGTGGTTCATCTCCACCTTCTTCCCATCCTCACGTAAGGCCAGCATGGCCGCCTCGCGACAGAGCGAGTCCAGGTCCGAGCCCACGTAGCCTTCCGTCAGCTCCGCCAGCTCCTCTAAGTTTACATCCTCGCCTTTGGGCATCTTGGCTGTATGAATCTTGAGAATCTCATGTCGCCCTAATTTATCGGGTGGCCCCACCAGGAGCATGCGATCGAACCTTCCCGATCTGAGCAGGGCCGGGTCCAGGATATCAGGCCGATTGGTGGCACCTATGACCACCACATCTTTGAGAGTCTCCAGGCCGTCCAACTCTGCCAGGAGCTGATTTACCACTCGTTCCATGACGTGGCTGCCTTCATCCGTGCCCCGCATGGGCGCAATGGAATCCAGCTCATCGAAGAATATGATTGAAGGAGAGACTTGCCTCGCTTTCCTGAAGATCTCCCGGATGGCTTTCTCCGACTCACCCACCCATTTGGAGAGCATCTGCGGACCGCGCACGCTGATGAAGTTGGCCGCCGTCTCGTTGGCCACCGCCTGAGCGATCATGGTCTTTCCCGTGCCCGGAGGCCCGTAGAGCAGAATTCCCTTGGGCGGGCGTATGCCCATGTGGCGGAACTTCTCCGGCTGCTTAAGTGGCCATTCGATGGCTTCGATCAGCTCCTGCTTGAGCGATCCCAGGCCACCCAGATCGCTCCACTGCACGCGCGGCACCTCCACCAAAACCTCTCGCATGCTGGAGGGCTCGATCTCCTTTAGAGCTTCCTCGAAGTCCTCTCCCATAACCAGCATCTTTTCCACGATCTCGGGAGGTATCTCGTCCTCTGTGGTCAGATCAGGCAGATAGCGGCGTATAGCTCTCATGGCCGCCTCCTTGCACAGGGCGCTTATGTCGGCCCCCACAAAACCGTGCATTCTGTCCGCCAGGCTCTCCAGGCTCACGTCTTCCGAGATAGGCATGCTACGCATGTGGATCTGCAGGATCTCGATTCTTCCGGCCCGATCGGGAACTCCGATCTCGATCTCCCGGTCGAATCGGCCCGGCCGGCGCAGTGCCGGATCGATGGCCTCTTCCCTGTTTGTGGCACCGATCACCACCACCTGGCCCCTCTCCTTCAGGCCATCCATCATGGCCAGGAGCTGCGCCACCACGCGCCTCTCCACCTCGCCTGTGACCTCACCGCGTTTGGGGGCGATGGAGTCGATCTCGTCAATGAAGATGATGGAAGGAGCCGCCTTCTGAGCATCATCAAAGATCTCGCGCAGTCGCTGCTCGCTCTCGCCGTAATACTTGGACATTATCTCCGGTCCGGCTATGGAAAAGAAGTTGGCTCCGCACTCATTGGCCACCGCCTTGGCGATGAGAGTCTTTCCTGTACCCGGCGGCCCGTAGAGCAGAACTCCCTTGGGCGGCTCGATGCCCAGCTTTTGAAATACCTCGGGATGCTTGATGGGCAGCTCAATTACCTCTCGCACCCGCTGCACTTCTGAACGCAGTCCGCCCACGTTCTCGTAGGTGGTTCCGGTGGCTTTGACGGAGCGAACACTCTTGGCCGGCTTTTCCAGCAGCAAGATCTCGGTTTTTTCGCATATGATCACCACATCATCGGGATAAGTCTCTGTAACCACCAGCGGCACAGCCTCCATGCGTCCCACAAAAGGATGAGCTGCAGAGCTCATGATGGGGAGAATATCGCCTGCTACTACCGGTCGCTTCAGGGTCTGGCGGCGGATCATATCGGCCGCCTCATCTCCATAATGCATGTGCGAACCGGAGGGCGGAGCCAGGACGATGCGCTGGGCGTCGGCGAACTTGGCCTTGCGTATCTTCACTTTGTCTCCAATGCCCACGCCCGCGTTCTGGCGGATGAAGCCGTCTATCCTGATGTAATCCTGAGACCAGTCCTGCCGGTCGGCGCGCCAGACCTTGGCTGCCGTCAGTCTCTTTCCTTCAATCTCAATGATGTCGCCAGGAGAAAGCCGCAGCGTAAGCAGAGCATTGGGGTCCAGGCGAGCGATGCCCCGGGCTGAGTCATTGGGATAGGCTTTGGCTACCTTGAGAAGAATGTCTTTCACTTCCCGCACACCTGGTCTTTATTTTAACCCAAGCGATATAAGTTTATCCGACTTCGAAGCTAATTTTATATGTGTAATTGATAGTAATCTATTTAATATTTTTGGCGGCAAGAGGCAAGCGGAGCATCTTTATCGAGTCGTCTTTGTGCCTTCTTGTCTTTGTATTGAGCGCGGTAGTTGCGCTCTCGCCTCACGTTCCCACCAAGAAAACCAAACCGAATAAAACCACAGAGTCGCAGAGCGCACAGAGGACGAACGAACGGAGACGACTATTAACATGGATTTTAAATCAGAGCACAAGAAAACCGATCGACGTGACTCGGAACGAATCGCGATAAAGATGATAAAGATAATCTAAATAAGGTCGCAGTAGAAGGAAGATCTATGGTTATGGCTCCCTTGCAAGAACTGATTGCTGCCGCGCGCGGTGAAATCGAGGTAGATCTACTTCTGGCCGGGGGCAATGTGGCCAATGTTCTCTCCGGCGAGGTGTACCGGGCGGATGTGGCCATTCATAAAGGCCGGATAGCAGGCTTCGACTGCGCCGGCGCCAGCCGGACCCTGGAGCTGGACGGCAAGATCATCGCGCCGGGACTTATCGACAGCCATGTGCATATCGAGAGCAGCATGGTCACTGTGCCCGAGTACGCGCGGGCAGTCGTGCCCAGGGGCACCACCACCGTGGTCGCCGATCCGCACGAGATCGCCAACGTGTGGGGCGAGGCTGGCATTCGCTACATGCTGCACACCTCAAGAGATGTTCCCTTGAACGTCTTTATTATGCTCCCCTCTTGCGTTCCCGCCACCAATCTAGAGAGCGCAGGAGCGGCCCTAGGTGCTGATGCACTGGCCGGGCTGATAGAGGAAGAGAGGGTCCTGGGCCTGGCCGAGGTCATGAACTATCCGGGGGTCATCTTCCGCGATCCGGAAATGATGAAGAAGCTGGCTCTGGCCGGTCGCCGGTCCGTGGACGGGCACGCCCCCGGCCTGTCGGGGCGCGACCTCTCCGCCTACATCTCTGCCGGCATCCGGTCCGATCACGAGTGCACCACGATTGATGAAGCCCGAGAGAAGCTTCGCTCCGGCATGTACATCATGCTGCGAGAGGGCAGCGCGGCGAAGAACCTCCAGGATCTGCTGCCGCTGGTCAATGCCAAAAACGCCCGCCAATTCCTCTTCGTCTCGGACGACCGGCACCCGGCAGACATCCTTCAAGAAGGGCATATCGACTTCATGGTGAAGACGGCCATCGAGCAGGGCCTCGATCCCATCATCGCCCTGCAGATCGCCAGCCTCAACGCCGCCCGGTACTTCGGCCTCTCGGATTTGGGGGCTATTGCTCCCGGTTACAGGGCGGACATTGCCGTTTTAGATGGTCTGGAGCATCCCCGCGTCGTTTTGGTCATCAAAGACGGAAAGGTGGTGGCAAAGGACGGCGAACTCATCGTCCCGCTCAAGGCTGCGGCCAATGTCGGGCATAAAGCGATGCACATCGGCCCCATCGGCCCGCGGTCGTTTGAGATAAAGGCAGAGAAGGGCCCGGCCAGGGTTATTGGCGTAGTTCCAAACCAGATCATCACAAAGGCTCTGCAGCTTTCGCCCAAAATTAAAGAAGGAAAGGTCGTCTCCGACATAGACCGGGACATCCTGAAAATGGCGGTGGTGGAGAGGCATAAAGCCACAGGCAACGTGGGACTGGGACTGGTGCAGGGCTTTGGCCTCGCCCGTGGCGCCATCGCCTCCTCCGTGGCCCACGACTCACACAACATCGTCGCCATCGGGGTATCGGATGAAGATATGCTGGCCGCGGTTCTGGCGGTCAAGCAAATGGGCGGCGGGCTGGTGGCGGTGGCCGATGGAAAGGTGCTGGCGAGCCTGCCTCTGCCTGTGGCCGGGCTGCTCTCGGAGAGAAGTATGCAAGATGTGGCGGAGAGAATTGCGGAGTGTATTGCAGCCGTCGCCGGGCTGGGATGCAAGCTGGAGGACCCGTTCATGACGCTCTCCTTTCTCTGCCTGCCGGTGATCCCGGAGCTGAAGCTGACGGATAAGGGGCTGGTGGATGTGAGGGAGTTTCGGTTGGTGAGGATGTTTTTGGGGGAATGATGAAAATTGTTCGCCATGCGGCCTCATGGAAATCGTTTGCTTCTGTCCATTCATCTGCTGGCTAGTTAAGGTCAAGAAAAGCTATCGTCGGGATAAGTTTTTATTAAATCTTGAATTTTTTGTAGCCAATCCATAAGGTTCAAATAGCCGTTAAACATTTGAATGCAATATTAAAATGATATCTGAATTAATGCTAATGGTTGCGTATGATTTGGCAAAATCCGGGGCAATAACTGGCATTAGCAAGATTCATCAAAAGGATTTTGATACCATTTATAATAATACTCTGGAAGAATTTAACGGAATCTACTATTTATCCAAAACTGATTTCAAAAAATTTATTTGCTCTTCGGAATTTGAACGTCACCTTGAACAACATATTGATGAGATGGAATTGGATTTTGAATATTTGGGTAAGATATTATCAAAATATGCAATTTTAAAAGAAGGTTCGGCGGAATTTGTATTACAAAAATTTTTTGATAAATTAGAAGTCAATTTAAGCACAGTCCCTCAATTAAAAGCGCAACTAGACCTTAGATACCATAAATCTGCTGAACTTAAATTGAAGCGCATTCGAGAATCGATGAATGCATTGAAGCAGGATAATAAAAGAATAATAGAACTATTAGAATGTCTAGTTAATAAAAAGGTACAGAATAGTGAGCAGAGATTTTGTTTACAGAATTATGGTATTACTGAAGATCAGGCACAAATATTAGCTGGAAATGCATTGATAAGAGCTGAATCCAGTTATGAGAAGGGATTATCTTTATCTGTGCTGGGTAAATTAGAGGAAGCTGAGCTTCAATTCGATAGATCTATCGAGCATAATCCTGGGAATTCTAAACACTACTTAGCAAGAGGGAATGCTAGATACCTACAAAATAAATTTGAACGAGCATTTGAAGATTACCATTTCGCAACCCAATTGGATCCTCAAAATGTGCGAGCTTGGGCCAACAAAGGTTCAGTCTTGGTAAACCTGGGTAAATTCAGCGAAAGTTTAGACGCATCTGAAAAGGCCATTGAATTGGATCCAAAATATGCAATAGCCTGGAATAATAAAGCCGTAGCTTTAGGTAACCTGTGCAAATTTAAAGATGAATTGGAAGCTTCTGAAAAAGCTATCGAAATGAATCCCAAATTTGCGCCTGCTTGGAACAACAAAGCCGCTGCTCTAGAAAAGCTGGGTAGACATGATGAGGCTTTAAATGTCATCGAAAAGGCTCTTGAATTGGATCCTCGCCTTGCACCTTCCTGGGCCAACAAAGGGTATATCCTGGTTAACCGAGGTAAATTCAAAGAAGCCTTGGACGATTCTGAATATTCTCTGAAATTGGATCCCAAGTATGCCTTGGCGTGGCTGATTAAGGCTGCTGCCCTAAATAATCTAAGTAGATATGAAGAAGCGTTAGAAGCATCTAATAAGGCCATTGAATTTGAACCTGGACATGCATCTGGTTGGGCCAACAAAGCATCTATCTTAGTTAACTTATGTAAATTTGAAGAAGCCTTAGAAGCGTCTGAAAATGCTCTTAGATTAGATCCCAAAGATGCCATGGCCTGGTATAGCAAGGCCGCTGTTCTAGATAATCTAAGTAGATATGAAGAAGCTCTGGAAGCTTCTCAAACGGGCATTGAATTGGATCCTAAATTTGCATCTGCTTGGGACAACAAAGCTTCGATCCTGGTTAACTTAGGTAAATTCAAAGAAGCCTTAGAAGCATTTGACAAGGCCGTCGAGTTAGATCCTAAAAATGCAATGGCCTGGTATGGTAAGGCCGTCTCTCTAGGTAATCAATGCAAAAATGAAGAGGCTTTAGAAGCTGCTGAAAAGGCCATTGAATTGGATCCTAAGCTTGCAATAGCCTGGACCTATATGGGTTCTATACTACTTAACTTAGGTAAATTCAAAGAAGTCTTAGAAGCATCTGAGAAGGCCGTTGAATTGGACCCAAGATTTGTAGCTGCATGGGCAAACAAAGGATCTGCGTTGAGTAACCTAGGTCGATTTGAAGAAGCCACCAAGGCTTACGATAAGGTCATAGGGATAAATCCACAAAATTCTGATGCCTGGTACAACAAAGGCATAGCATTCTGTAATCTGGGCAAGTACGCCGATGCCTTCGATGCTTTTGATAAGGCCACACAGATGAATCCCCTATACCCAATTGCATGGACGAATCTAGGCAATGCCATATATGGATTAAACAAATATGATATGGCACTCGCAGCTTATGATAAGGCTATCAAATCAAATCCGCAAGGTGCAGAGGCATGGAATAATAAAGGAAGTATTCTGTATAAACTAAATAGGCGCGATGAGGCTATCATCGCATATAATGAAGCCACCAAGCTTAATCCTTCGTGTGTAGATGCTTGGTATAATTTAGGTGGTACGCTTAGTAGTATGGGTAAATATGATGAGGCAATTATTGCTTTTAACAAAGCTCTTGAAATTAGTCCACAATCACCATTATCACAAAAGATTTGGAATGCTAAAGGCAAGGCACACAACGACCTTCATCAATCTGTTGAAGCCGAGGCAGCTTTCGCCAAGGCCAGAGAGCTGAAAGATCAAATCTGACTATCATTCTTGGTATTCTCAAAGCCGGGGGGCTATCTTATAACATCTTTCCAACCTCTAAATCCCCATTTTAGCTCGATGGATTCATTAGTACCTTCTGTTTGTCCATCCAGCTCGTTGCGATAGGGCGAACCACGCTTCGGTCTTACGCCAAGCGAGCCTCCGGCCCCCCTGGCGTGAGGGCGTCCCGGTCATCCTGCTCGATCGTATTCCTGCCAGCCATCTTCGCCGCCCAAGCTGCATCCTTGGCGCCCTCTAATCAGGGCCATGAATCCCTGCAAAGTATCATGCATGGCCTTTTCGCAATCCTTATAGCTTTGCAGCGAGGATTATCCATCATGTCTGGAGTTGAAGAAAAGGTAATCATCCAAGATGCCAACGAAACCGCTTTGAAGGAGTTCGAAGCTTGTCTGGCGCGAGCCATTAAGCAGTATAAAACCGGCGAGGTTGAGACCTTCGAAGACAAAGATGAATTTCTCAGAACCCTTGTCGAGTAACGTTATCCCATGAAATATAAGTTTCACCGGACACCAGAGTTCAGAGAGAACTTCAAAAAGCTTACCAGGAAAAACAAATCACTGGAGAAGCGGCTTCTTAGCAAGATCAACCAGATCCTCGAAAATCCATCCATAGGAGACCCCAAGCGGCATGCATTGAAGCACGCCCGTGGCTCTCACGTAGATCCTTATGTGATTGTTTATATTCTTAAATCCAATATAATTACATTTTTGTGTGTAGATCATCATAATTTTGTCTATGAAAAATCTGCTGAGATCTTAAAACGGTGGGAAATAGATATCGAGGATTAGGTTCTCAAGTCCTGCCGACCCTGCAGCTCCCGGCCAGCGGGCATGCCCGGCCACCGAGCGGCCCACACGCGTCTACGCTCGACCGCAAGCGCAGCCGCCCGAACGGGCTTTATATTTTTAAAAAATATGTGAGGGTGAGAGCGCCTGACGCACTCCCGCTGCCCGAAGCTAGATCAATTCCTCGGCTCGAATTTGATCACTCGATCGTATGCCAGCTCTGTATGGCTCGGCCCGACATTGGTCTCATTCTGGACATAGGCCCTAAATCCCATGTAAGCCGTCTCGTTCAGCTCGATGCCTCGCGATTTCTGGCCCCATGGTACCTCGCTGCAGTTCGACTCATTGTTGCAGTGTCGCGCTATCTTCCAGACGTACAGGTATTTTGCTGCCGGATTTGCAGGAAGGTACTTCTCGGCCGTACCCTCGAAGAGGTTGTTGTTCACCGCAACCACACCGTTGTCAAACTTTGACCCGTAAATTCCCAGGTTGGAATAGAGCGCCTTGCCCGAAGCGGCATGGTTGACTCCATAAACGATCAGGAAATCATTCGGATCGTCCCTCAGAACAAAGGTCGAAGTGTTCAGATAGGCTGCATCGCGCCCGGC
Source organism: Methanothrix sp. (assembly GCA_026394555.1). Lineage (GTDB taxonomy): Archaea > Halobacteriota > Methanosarcinia > Methanotrichales > Methanotrichaceae > Methanothrix. The sequence goes on along the minus strand of JAPKXZ010000075.1, from coordinate 64,939 downwards.
GCCCAGTATGTTGACCCCCCTCTGCATCGCATCATAACCCTCGGTGAACCAGAGAGATGTGACCAGTTCCGTCGCATTCTCAGAGCCGTACTTATCCAGGATGGCCTGCCGCAAATCGTTCAGGGCAGGCGTTAGGTCAAGCTCGCTTCCATTCCCCGTTTCCCGCACCCTGAGCTCTTGCATCGGGTAGGAATTGATGAGGGCGGATTCATTGGGAGTTATGCGCAGCACTATACCTGACAGGTTATTCATGTAGGCACTGCCGATTTGCCCATCCCGGAAAGAATACATGCGGTGCAGGAGAATGAAGGCGTCATCGTACTTGTCAACGCCAAATCTGAGAACAGCTGAAGGCAAGGTCTCCGTGTTGATTATATCCGGCAAATATCCGGCTGACTTTGCCGCTGCCCGTACATGCTCATCGGCTCCCTTATCTGCCGTGGACACGATGATCGTCGCTTTATCGAAGGGATTACCCTCGGTGCCGTTGGTCTTGATGGTACGGAAATTTATCGTATCTCCCACGTTGCAGAATGTCTTTCTGAAGAGTTCCGTCACAGGATAGTAGTGATAATACTGGAAGGTCTGGTAGCTGAAGTAAGTACACTCAGGCGGCGTCATTCCTATGAATACCAGAGCTTCATCGGGCCGCAGCCTATAGACGGGCGACATGTTATTCTTATCAGTAAAGGCATTCGGCACCAACTGACCGGGAGCTGGCGGGAGGACGTAGACCTTATATGGTGCGTTGGGGTTATTGCCGTTGCAGCTGAAGAGAATGCCTGCATCGACCAGATCGTAAATATTCATGATCTTTAGCCCCCCGAACTGTACTGTGAATCCCATCTTTTCCAGCTCGGTCTTGAAAGCCTGGACATCTCCGCCGGCGACGTTGCCTTTCACAATATCCAGTGAATCGTTGCCAAGCCATGTGAAATTAGAGGATTGCATCTTCTGGTAATGTGACAGGAACAGGTTTAGGTTGGTGGGAGTCTCGTTGGTCATCTTGTTCGATACATTCTCGGCTACGGCCATTCCTACGAAAAGGAGAATCGTTAGGAAGAGGATCGCAGCCACGCAAAATGGAATCGTTCTAATATGTAATCCCTCCGTGACATACAACGGAATTTATCTTTAGATATGAATTGATTATTTATCAATCTATGCTTCATCGGATCCCTGCCAGCCATACAGGACGCCCTAGCGGCATCCGTTCCTCCTCCGGAGAACTAGGCTTGCGCGCGTGCGGCCACAAGCGGCCACCTGCGCCTCCGCTCGACCGCAAGCGGGACCGTGCGGGACTCCCGCCACGGTGCTCCTGCCCGCCCCGGACCTGGACGGAGACGATCTATAGCCAATCACGCAAAAGTTTTATATCGTACGTGCGTTGTGTAGTGTTAGAAATAACTCGCGGAGAGTGAACCAAAAGGTCTTCGGCATCCATAAGGTGCTCGCTCTCCGCTAAAAAATACTAAATTTTAGTGGAGTGCATTGTTAAAGAAATATAACCTAACGAAGCATCCTTGAGCTTTGTTGCGCAACTATTATCAAAGCTTGCGATGTATATCTCCTTTCCCATTTCTTTTACGCCTTCGACCGCTCGGAAGAAATCAGCATCTCCTGCGCATATGATGGCCACGTCGAACGCATTTCGTGATGCCAACAAGAGTAGATCGGTAACCAAGGCCACGTCTACCCCCTTTTCGTATTTATCAGTGATGTCACCATTAGCGGCTTGGACCAATTTCAAGTCAAAAGTCTTGACATCGAACTTGATAAAACTGTTAAAGATAGAATAAAGCGCTTCTTGGGCTCTGACCCGATCATCCGGCTGAGATCTGTCAACAGCACAGTACATTATGACTCGTGTTAAGTCGTATTTTTCTAGCCTCTGAATGCCCGAATCCGCCAAGAAATCCACTAACTTCTGGTAATCAAATTTGATGCCCTCCCGGCGTGATCCTCGGAAGATGTTAGAATTATCGATGAATATCATTAGGCGTTTCAATGAACCACCGCAGCGCTAAATTCCTTCATGAGGTTAAGAAGCTAACTGTTGACTGGAGAGCGAGACTTTGCCCCACCCACGTTTTTCCTGCCCGCCCAGGAACCTGGCCCCGATCCTTTAGGGCTGCGAAAGGTTGAGCTTTTCGAGCACTCTTAAGTGGATTTTTTTATATCCTCTTTCATCTCCATAAACTGCTCTCTGGTCAGCTCTCCCTTTGCGTATCGCTCGGCCAGGAGATCCTCGGCGCTTTTGCTAGGTGCAAGAATCGTTCCGCTTTTGATCTGCTTGTAGATGAAATAGGCTATCACTATAATAATTATTAACCAAATAAAATTCATCCAGAATCCCATGAAGGGATACCAGTCCATCATTGGATAGTATGGCATTGTCTGCACTCCGCGGTTCTTAAATCTAAAAAAGTATAATACGTTAACAGATATAAAGGCATGGCATTAGAAAACCATTTCTCTTTCCAATTGCTGGTTATGGCTTTAGAACGTCCAGGTACATTGGGTAGTTTTCAATTCAGTGCGCGCATGAGATGATCGAAAAGGATTTATTTATGTACAGCATATATTTTGAAGGGTGATACCATTTCGACAGTGGGTATTGATGGAGATTTCCTTTCAGGCTTTAACATAGCTGGGGCAAATGAATATCTTTTGGCTCTCAAGATTCTCATTGCCCTATTTGTAATCCTGATTGTGGTATGGAAGCTGCATCTCCTAAGCATATCGAGATACTGATGTCTGATGATTTCGGTCGTGACCTCGGAGGGCTCTCTCGCCCCTAGGAAGAGGTCCCCCCAGCCATCTCTGCTACGAACGGATTCACCAGGCCAGCGGGCATGCCAACCACCGAGCGACTACCTGCAATCTCAGCTCGACCGCAGCAACGATGCCACCAACCGGGCCTCCGGCCCCCCTGGCGTGTGAGCGTCCCTGCGATCCGTGCTCGATCGGATTTCCGGCCAGCTATCCTCGCCGCCCTCTGAGCAGGTCATGAATCCCGGCCCGATCCACGGCCTTTTCGCAATCCTTATAGCTTTGTAGCGAGAAGAACCTATCATGGCCGGTGCGAAAGAGAAAGCCGTCATTCAGGAATCTACAATTGAAGAGATAGAATTAGAGGTCTCTGAGATAAGAGAGTTGGATCAACTCGCAGAAGAGACTCGCAAGTGTGGCATATCCTGGGAAGACCTTAAGGCAGAACTTGGTCTATGAGCTTTCATGTTCGCTTAAACCGAGATATCAGGTCTATTCTATTATCGCTTCCTCGCGCACATCAAGAAAAAGTTGATCCTTATTCTGAAGCTTGATACCAGAGGCGACATCTATTAGATACCAAATTGCGAAAAGCACACTCGACTTGCCTCTTTCATCTCCTTCAAATCTAATGTGGTCATAGATATCGATGGCATCCTTCAGGCACCCACAAAGCCGCAAGCAAGTGAATCGCTCGACCGCAAGCGCAGCCGCTCAAGCGGGCCTCCGGCCCCCCTGACGTGCGGGCGTTCCGGCCATCTTCGTCAACTCTAAATATTAAGCTTAGAACATATTATTATTGAAAGCAGCAAAAGCCAGATTTGATAATCTCTTGTCCTGCATTCCAAAAGCACCCAATTTAACTGTCCCATTATCGGATGTTGTGTTTTCCAGGCTATTGATTACAGGGCGAACTACAAGGCTGGTCTGACTTGCATTGCCATTGCTGGTTTGGTTAAGGGATGAATTGATGTTTAATGGCTTATCCTGCAAGGACGATTTTGCCTGTAATGTAGTTTGGGGGTTGCCGCCAAGATTGTCCCTGACAAACTCATCAAAGCTGGACATGTCCATGTTGGCTGCCGGATCGGCCATGAAGCTGGATGAAGAAACTCCGCTGCTGGAGACGGCACATCCTCCAGCGCAGCCACCTTTTGCCTGAGGAAGATGGATGAAGACGCAAGACATGACCACCAGAAACAGAATCGTATGCTTGATACTAATCCCCATAGGCTGACCGGTTGGAGTCTGCGGTTAAAAGCCCTTCGATAGATTGGTTGGGATTTTCGGTCAACTACCACCCCCTGACCACCCCCTGAAGGAGGTGGCTTGCCGTTCCAGTTTTCGTTAGGAGGGTGGTCCCTCTTAAGACGGTTGGGTTCAGACCAACAACGGACGACAATAGGCCGGTTGACGCAGATTTGCAAGATACGTCGAGCCATTTCAGAATGGTCGAGGCGGCCCTAATACAGTTCTCCCCTCAAATGCATTTCAGGTTGTGCCTTGCGGCACACAAGAACGTAATCAGGAGATGGTTTTGTGAGCATAAATACTTCACGGGACCGCCCAATTCCTCCCCACCCTAAAGGATGGGGACTCCTTGGGCAACGAGTTGAAGGCATTTTAAAGCGATGGTGTTGCTCGATCACGACTGCAATAGGAATGCTAAGTTCGGGCAGAATCATCGAACTCAATCCTCTTTTGAGTTTGGAAAGACCCCGAATAGGACTGATCACTTCTATTCATATTGATCGACCAGCCTCGCATGTTCCTGAAATTCCAGAGGCCTTCATAGGCCAGTGCCGTGTCATAAACCATGGTATTATTGAAACGGTTAATGGACCGCACCTCACTAGACTCACTCTTATCCACATGACTTAGATTGAACCTCTCGCTCACACTGGCGCCAATACCTTTTTCGAATAGTGGCAGTTTCAGGCTCTTCCTATTCTTGAGTTGTCCGCCAGTAAAAACCAGATCCGCCTTCTGGGAGAAGTCGACCTCTCTGCCAACCTTATTCATGTTTCGTAGAGATTCGAAGTTGATTGATCCAGAACCTTTCATCCAGCCGCTAGAATCAACTGCATAATCGTGAAATGATCCTTTGATGGAAATCTCCCCCGAACCCCTTACCGTTGATGACTCATCGTAGAGAAATCCCATATCTGCAAAATGCCTCTCATTTATAGGGTGCCTAATATCATAGGCAGGAGTAAAATAGGGTACATTCGGGCTATAATCTGCCGCTGTAACACTGTAGAAAAAGCCCGCTACCAACGCTAAGACCTCAAATCCGATGACGATTAGACAGAGCAAATTGCATTTCAATAAAAATCTTAACGGCAAGATGAGATAATTAATCTTTTGGTGCGTGTTTAGCGGCCTCGTCAATTGTGAATCTCCTCGTCAGAACTTCTAACAAGACTTTCATGCCTCGACTAATGGTGTCGTAAATATCCTGATCCACAGCGCCCTTTTAGGAGGAGCCAATCACTGCGAAGTGATTCTTCCTGAACGGAAAGATCTATAGCTACCCGCCACGATACAACGCATTGAATGGCTCTGCTGGAGATCAAGGGCGTATCCAAGCAATTTTTCGCGGACGGAAAAGAGATGGTGGCCCTGCAGGATATTAACCTGGAGATAGAGGAGAATGAGTTCGTCTGCTTCATCGGCCCCTCCGGCTGCGGCAAGACCACGCTGCTGCGCATAGTGGCGGGCCTTGAGGAGGCGACGAGGGGCACCGTAACTCTTGATGGCGAACCCATAATCGGCCCCGGCCCGGAGAGAGGCATGGTCTTCCAGGAGTACTCGTTATTTCCCTGGCGAACGGTCATCGATAACATCGTCTTCGGCCTGGAATTGAGGGGCGTACCCTCTCTGGAGCGCTTGGCCCAGGGCCGCCAGTATCTAAAGATGGTGGGACTGGAGCGTTTTGAGACGCGCTATCCGCATGAGCTGTCCGGAGGCATGAAACAGCGAGTGGCCATCGCTCGGGCTCTGGTCAATCATCCCAAGGCTCTGCTCATGGATGAGCCCTTTGGAGCCCTGGACGCTCAGACGCGCAACATCATGCAGTCCGAACTTCTGCGCATCTGGCATGAGGAGAGAAAGACAGTGGTCTTTGTCACCCACAGCGTTGATGAGGCCATATACCTCGCGGATCGCATCGTGATCATGTCCGCCCGGCCGGGGAGAATTAAGGATATCATAAAGATCCCACTTCCTCGCCCCCGCAACAGAACCAGCTCCGAGGTCAATATCATAAGAGATCGCATACTCTGCGACCTCTCCTCTGAAATAGTGACTTGTTAAGGATATGATTTTATATCGCCATAGACCAACTACATCTTAGCCTGTTTTTCGCTGGTGAGAAGGCAATGGTCGGATCTAGGTGGATGGAACTCCCGCGCATCGTAGCGGTAGGTAGTGGCGTGATACTGGAGCTATCCGAGATCTGCACCAGCCTGCAACTCAAAGGGCGTGCTCTTATCATCACCGGCCCGCGTACCTTGGACGTGATGGGAAAGGCCATCTTTGAGCTCTTAGAGGACGGCGGATACGAGCCAGAGACCCTCATTTGCAGCGCCTCCAAGTTGGAAGAGGTAGGTCGCGCAGAGCGTTTGGCGCGGGAGATGGGGGCAGGTTTTCTTATCGGTGCCGGAGGCGGCAGATCGATAGACATTGCCAAGCTCGCATCACTTGGGGTTTGTGTGCCGTTTTTGTCTGTGCCCACTGCCGCTTCGCATGACGGCATCTGCTCCTCTCAGGCCTCCTTGACGGTCAACGGGGAGACCACTTCCATCAAAGCGCATTCCCCGCTGGCCATAGTTGCCGACAGCAAGATAATATCCCAGGCTCCGGCGCGGCTACTGGCTGCCGGATGCGGCGACATCATCTCCAACTACACTGCCATTTTGGACTGGCAACTGGCCCATCGCCTGCATAATGAGGAGTACAGTGAATATGCCGCTGCCCTCTCCGGCATGACGGCGCGCATGATCGTTGAGCTTGCGGCAGATATTCGACCGGGCCGGGAGGAATCGGCAAGGATTGTAATCAAAGCCCTGATATCCAGCGGAGTGGCCATGAGCATAGCCGGATCGTCGCGTCCAGCCAGCGGCTCGGAGCACAAGTTCGCTCATGCCATGAACAAAATTGCTCCAGGAAGGGCTCTGCATGGCGAGCTTTGCGGTCTGGGCACCATTATGATGATGTATCTGCATGGCGGGGACTGGAAGATGATAAAAAGGGCACTGGCAATGGTAGGCGCACCCATCTCCGCGGCAGAAGCAGGTTTGGATGCAGATAGCGTGATCTCTGCCCTGGTCAGTGCCCACGAGATTCGACCGGAACGCTATACCATACTGGATTTTGGCCTGAACAGAATGGCGGCGACCAAAGCGGCTGAAGCGACGGGAATAATCTAAGATAATAATAATCATGAAAAAAGGAGAATGAACTATGTCCGAGGCATCCACACAAATTACGCTGATTGGAACGAAACTTGCCAGCATTGGCCTGGAGTTCACCTTCGTGGGCCCCACACCGGAATGTGAGACATGTAAGCTTAGAAACACGTGCATCAACCTGGAGCCGAGCAGGCGCTACCGGATATTGGGGACCCGCGGAGAGCTGGTTCACGAGTGTCCCATACACGAGGCTGGAGTGCGGGCGGTTGAAGTGGCGGAGAGCCCCATTATTGCGGCCTTTGACGCCAGAAAAGCATTTCCCGGTTCCAAAATAGTCTTTGAAGCCATGAAATGCGATGATCCCGAATGCAGCATGTACGATATGTGCCACCCATCGGGACTGAAAGATGGGGAAAGATGCACTATTGTGGATATAGTAGGCGAGGCTCCTGAAGACTGCCCGCTGGGAAATGTCTTGAAGCTGGTGGAGTTTCGTCGTTAGGTTATGAATAGTAAGATGAAAACACTCACCTACTCCAAAAATATTTTTCTTCCCGTGACAAACCTCTGTAGGAATCGCTGCGGCTACTGCTCTTTTCGAAAGGAACCAAAAGACGCCCATTTGCTTTCCAGATCAAAAGCGCTGCATCTGCTGGAACAGGGCGCTCTATGTGGATGCAGCGAGGCGCTTTTTACAATGGGAGAGAGCCCCGGGTCCGTCTTGGGCTTTGAGAGCATCCTGGCCAATGCCGGCGTCGCGGATCTAATGGACTATTTGGTGGAGCTATGCGAGCTTGCCCTTGAGTTTGGACTCTTGCCCCATAGCAATGCCGGCCTGCTGGGAGAAGAAGATCTGCGGCGCTTGCAGCCGTATAACGCCTCTATGGGGCTGATGCTGGAGACGACTGCCCGGCTGGATGCACATGCACAGTCGCCGGGAAAGAGGCCAGACTTAAGGTTGCAGTACATGGCCCTGGCCGGAAGACTGCGTATTCCTTTCACTACAGGCATAATGGTGGGCATTGGCGAAAGCCAGCAGGACCGGATAGACGCGCTCCGCAAAATTGCCCATCTGCATAGCGTCTTCGGTCATATTCAGGAGGTCATCATCCAGCCGCTGGATCCTAAATCGGGAACGGCTCTGGAGAATGCCCCCCGGCCAGAGATAATGGATATCCGCCGGACGGTAGAAGCGGCACGCGAGATCCTTCCGCCTGATGTGGCCATTCAGGTCCCCCCCAACCTGGTGGACCCGCGTCCCATGCTTGCCGCGGGTGCAACCGATCTGGGAGGAATTAGCCCTGTTACTGTGGACGGCATAAATCCCGACAGACCCTGGCCGGATGAAGTAGAGTTGCACCACCGTCTCTCGGATTATAACCTGAGAGAGAGGCTGCCCGTTTATCCCCGCTTTATTGCTATGGGCTGGCATGGCCATGAAACCCGATGGTTGGTGGATTTCCTGGCGGACGAGGACGGTCTTCGGGCGAAAAAGTATATCTTCTAAGGCGGGTGGACAGTACACTTGTGAAGAAGAATTGGCTTGAGATTGGCCTTAGTACTGGCCTCGTATTTCTGATGGTTGTCCTCATTTTGGGGGCACAAATAGCCCTTCCCGCCGAGCTGAGATCTTCGAGCTTTGCTCTGATCGTCCTGCTCTTCATGGTGGCCATGGGCTTGGTAGGATTAAAACTCGTGGACCTGTAATATAATAATACACATTTCCTTTGCGGGGTTTTTAGATGGCTGGATTTCTGGAAAAGCTCAAGCTCATAGGAAAGTCTAAGGAGCAGGATTACTCAGAGGTCGATCTGGGTCAGTTCGAGGAAGGGAGCGGCTCCCCGGAGATAATCTTAAGGGTAGCGGAGCTGGGTAGGGTCGAGGTTCTGCCCGAGATCAAACAGGAGATTTATGCAGGCAATATTGTCCTGGTGGATATCGCCGGACTGAAGCGGGATCAAGCTGCTTTAGACCGGGCCATTGGTGAACTGAAAAAGGCAGTGGAAGATGTCTCAGGAGATATAGCCGGAATTGGCGATGATCTCATAGTTTTAGTGCCAAGCGGCATAAAGATTGACCGTGAAAAGGTGGTCGGGAGCAAAGATTGAATCTAACCACAAACGCGCCCTGTCCCGTATGCTCTGTCCAGATGCAGTTTTGCTGGGAGACGGTGGACATACCTCATTTTGGAGAGACTATGGTCATTGCCGGGATCTGTGACTGCGGCTTTAGACACAGCGATACCATTCTCTTAACGCAAAAGGAGCCGGTGCGCTTCACTCTGCCGGTGACAAGCATTGAAGATCTGGACGCAAGAGTGATTCGTTCTTCCAGCGGCACGCTTCGCATCCCGGAGCTTGGCGTGGACATCGAGCCAGGGTTTTCCTCGGAGTCGTACATATCCAATGTGGAAGGCGTCCTTGACCGGATCCTGGGCGTGGTGGGCTTTGCCACTCGCTCGGCGCGCGAGGCGGAAAGCCCGGAAAGCATCAGTAAGGGCGAAGAGATCCTGGAGAAGATCAACCTTGCCAAAGCCGGCCGGTTTCCTCTGACCCTCATTCTCGAGGACCCTCTGGGAAACAGCGCAATTGACTATGAAAAAGCTGTGAAATCGACACTTCCCGATGAAGATGCTGCTCATCTCAAGACAGGCATGATTATCGTGGATGTCGAAAGTGCTGGTCTTTAGATGCTGGTTTTGAGCGGCGGCACGGGCACACCCAAGCTTCTCCGAGGCTTAAAGGAGCTTTTGCGGCCAGAGGAGCTCTCGGTGGTGGTGAACACGGCCGAGGACCTCTGGATCTCCGGGAACTACATCACTCCAGATCTCGATTCAGTTCTTTACACCCTGGCCGATATGATCGATGAGAAGAAAATGTGGGGCATAAAGGGCGACAAGACCCTCACCCATGATTCCTTGATCGCGATGGGCATCAAAGAGAAGCTGCAGGTAGGGGACAGGGATCGAGCCGTTCATATCTTTCGCTCCGAGCTGCTTCGCCGGGGGGTCAAACTCAGCCATGCATCACAGGCCCTGGCCGAATCTCTGGGTGTGAAGCAGCGGGTCGTTCCCATGACGGACGACATTGTTTCTACGGTCGTTTCTACCCCGGAAGGAGTAATGCACTTTCAGGAATTCTGGGTGGGCCGCCGGGGGTTGCCCGAGGTTCGCGACCTCTTTTTTGCGGGTATGGATGCCGCTCTTCCCTGCCAGGCTTTTCTGGATCTGCTGGAAAAGGAAGACACCATCCTCATCGGTCCCAGCAATCCCGTCACCAGCATCGGCCCCATTTTGGCCCTGCAGGGCGTGCGCGAGCGGCTGGCGGACAAAATGGTGGTGGCCATGAGTCCATTCATTGGAAATAAGCCGGTGAGCGGTCCGGCTGCTAAATTCATGACGGCCATGAACGTCCCCCCCAATGATGAAGGGGTGCGATCAATGCTTGGCAAGGTAGACCTCTTCCTGGTGGACAAAAAGAGCAGCTACCAGGGTGAGTGCCAGCGCATGAGCACGCTCATGAGGACGAGAAGGGAGAGCGGCAAGGTGGCGAAGGAATTGCTGGAACTCATCTCTGCTGCCTGAATCGAGCAAGAGCGGAAGCTCTAATAAGAAGAAACCGCTAAATAGGCTTTAAAAGAATTTATTGGGAAAGGATTATGAAACAAAAAATAGTAATTGCTGGTCCCAAAGTCCACGGCGTAGGATATCGGCCCTTTTTGATCGCTCTGGCCGATGAATTCGAAATCGGAAAGTTCTCGGTCCATAATTCAGAAGAAGACGGCAAACAGATAGTAATCGCCAAAGCAGATGCAGAGGATGCTCAATTGGGAGCGTTCATTGATGCTGTGAGTGCCAGGAAACCCAAGAAGGCTGATGTGTCAGGCATCCGGAGTGAGCCTTTCGAGGGTCGCGTGCCGTCTATTGTGAGAACATCGATGCTATCCATGAGTTCTCAGCTTGCCAAGGGCATAGATGCAATCGAGAGCATAAATGGGAAGATGGATTTGATGCTTAATAAGCAGGATCTCACCATCGGCAAGCTGGATCAAATGTTAGGTAAGCAAGACCAAATGCTGGATAAACAGGATCAAATGCTGGATAAGCAAGACGAAACAACCGCAGAGATCCGGGACCTGCGCGATGACGTGGTACATCACAGCAATACAGAACGGCTAAGCAGAATGGAAAAGGATATCCGAGTGATAAAGAGCAAGATCGGAATCAGACCGCGTTGACTGTATGAAGATAAAGAGAGCCTTTCTTTCTTTGAAGGACGGGTAAGGTCAAGCAAGCCCCAGTTTGCAGAGGTAGATATCATCGAGACCGAAGAGTACACCGGGGAGGTCATGCTTCTGGAATCGTATGCGGTAATACATACCACTGTGCTATTGAATAAGGCAATTCTACTTCTTTCGGATAAATGATCTCCGCGGGCCGGATACGCTTATCAAGGCCTAGCAAAAATACTCCGTCTGCCAGGAATCCTGGCATTGGGCTGATCGAATGTTCATAGGAGTAGACCACGGAACCACCGCCATAAGATTTGCCACCCCGGAGGGTCGCTGCTGGATGCTTGCCAGACAAGAGGCCAGCCGCCTTTCTCCGGAAGAGATTGTAGAGCGGATTGTTCAGAATTTAGGCCAAGGCAACGTCGATCTGGTAGCCCTCAGCTACTCCATGGGAGACGGCTTAACCCGGATTGTGAGGCTTCAGGATGCACCTAACCGCGGCCTGGTTCGGCAGGATGGAGCAGGTCTGCATGTGGGCGGCGGTACCCGTGTCTTTGAGGCCATCCAAGCCTCGGGCTGGCCGGCCATCCTTCTGCCCGGCATTCATCGCGCCAGCGATATCGATCCCCGCTTGAAGGTCTTCTCCCACGGCATGAGCCCGGAGAAGGTGGGCCTGGCCTACGGCGTTTTTAGGGGCAAAAGCCACAGCTTCATTGTATGCGATGCCAGCTCCAACACCGTAACATTTGCCGTGCTGCAGGGAAAGATCGTCGCCGCTATTGACGCTCCCATCTTTGCCCCCGGACTGATGCAGGGCCCGCTGGATGTGGAGGCCATAAGAGATGTCGATTCCGGGAAGATGACGGCTAACCAGGCTTTCAATTGCGGCGGCATTCTCTCCCGGATGGGGCGGGCAAACTTAGAGCAATGCCTGCCCGAGGAGGAAAGCTTGGCCCTCGAATCCCTATCATTATTCGCGGCCATGGAGATCAATGCCCTTCTCGTCCTCTGTCGCGACCGGGGCGTGGAGAGGCCGGATCTATTCCTGGCGGGTAGCCCCGCCGCAAAGCTGAGCCGGCGCGTATACGAGCTCCTGGGCCGAACTGTACTGCCTCTGCACAGCTCTGCGGCGGCACAAGGATGCGCCTGGATCGCCAAAGACGTATTTGACGGCTCGAAGAGCATTCTGGGACTGAAAGTGGATCTGTAAAGAGTCGAAAAGGGAGAGCCTACGAATGAGGCGTATTTAGCAAAGCTTGAGGCTGAGTTTGCGCTTTCTCGCAAAGAGAAAATGCTAACCTATAAAATGCTAGAAAAAGTGCAAGATGAGGTGAGCGGCGTCTCGGAGCCAAAAAGTCAAATCACAGCATATCCGGCGGGCATATCATCATTTTGATATATCCCTGCAAAGAGAGGACTTCTCTGGCCTCCGTCGGCTTCCAGTTCTCGTCAACCAACGGCTCCCATGCTCCGCCCTTCTTGCACCATTTCATCATATCTTCCATGGTACAAAATCCCGAGGATATTCCGTCGGACCTGTTCTCGAAAAAACCGAAGAATTTCTTGCTAATCGGCCCGTACTCCGCCATATACCAGTGCATATTCTTTTCGTTGAATAGGTGCAGATAGATGCGCTCCACGCCTACGCAATAGTGATATTCGGAAAGATTGGGCAGCCGGGTCAGATCGCTGGGTGTTAAATCGGTGAATTTCTTTGTCAAATGCATAGCCTCCAATGGTTAAAGCACTTCTTTCAGGTTGCCTCCTCATTAAGTATCCGCTCCATAACCGAAAGCTTCTGCACCATCCAGCCCCCTCAGGAATCTTCGTTTTCAGTTTCGGATGGTATACTTGCGGAAACGCTCTAATCTATATATTTTGGCATCAATAGGAAATACAGATATGACCGAACCATTTGTAGATACTGAAACGGATCGAACCAAGTCCCGGTGGTTGGCAGAAGTATATCGTAATTTTGTAAGGGACATCGGCAGGTCGAGGACCACGCTTCGAGCCATGTTTTACTATGCGATGCAAAGGAAGGAGACAGATTATCCTATTTGTGGATGGTTCGTAGGCGAGATTCGGATCACACGGCCTTACCATGAAAGCGATGGCGAGAAGCTTTCCAAGTGGATGAGCAAAGCCAGAAAGCTGGGTTTCATTCCTGCGGACGCCATTCTAGATGAGATTCCGGGAGAGCACCTGTTCTTGTCGGAGAGTTCTCCCGGAAGATCCAATTCCATCGAAGTTTGGCTGAATAAGTCAGCGCTAAATCCATTAATAGGTCCGGTCTGTGAGAAACACCAGGTAACCCTCGTCTCTGTCAGTGGCAGTGCCTCGGAGGAGGCCATCGAAGCCCTGTACCGGCGCTGCGACTCTCCGACCGTCATTCTCTGTCTCTCCGACCTGAGTTCCAGCAGTGCGTTCTTTTGCCAGGATCTGGCGACGAAGATTGCAAAATTAAAGCCACCGGGATGCAATGCAGATATCAGAGTAAAATGCCTTGGTCTCAAGCCCGATCAGGTTATGGAGCTTAAGATTCCCATGGTCTCGAGAAGTAATGATTCGAAAGAGAACCAAGAAAGGTTCAAGAGATATCTGAAATCGCACTCTCTTGATCCAAGAAAGATGGCGGAACTCGATGCTTTGGAGGTCTATTATCCGGGAGGCATAGCTGGCTTCCTGGACAAATCCATTCCCGAAAACTTCGAGTGATAGCCTTTTCTACCTTCTTCTTATCCGTGCTAAATGCACGATACGCGAAAAAGCATTTATACTTCCAAGCGCTGTAAACCACACCTCAATGCAAAGGTTTACGCCGCATTGTGGAGGGGGTTCTGTCATCATCCACCATACGATTGAGGGCCGGCAAGAGAATACTGGCCTTCTATCCTCAATCACAGCCAATCATCCAAAGATGCTTCCAGCCAAGGCGAATATGACAAAGTGCATACTGAAAACCGGTCTAGATTCAGTAAACCCACCTGTAACCCAACCGACTGATAAGACTATTCACAACCTTGAAATCTATCTTTCAAATAGCAGCCATTTTAGATCCTGCATCTATGATCGCCGAGAGGTTCAATCGATAGCCGGTCGTTTTGGCTTATCTCCGGAGCGAATTCGCTGTGAGCTTAGAAGGCTCGGCTATCAATTGACCAATAACGGTCATGGCCGAATGATCTGGAAGAGCAAAGAAGGCGAACGCATGAATCATAACAAAAGGATCGCCTCCTTGGAAGATTATATTGCCAAATGCGAAGCCAGACAGCTACAGTTTTTTGACAGATCCGAAATTGGCAGGATCGCGAAAATAAATGGAGTAGACCGCGACTGCGTTAGAACTGCACTGCGACGCCGAGGTTATAAATTGAGCAAAAACACCCACAACATTATTGTTTGGATCAAGGCGCGGGACATTTGATTTGATAGAAGGCACGAAAAAGCATTTATACTCCCGAGCTGATGTAAACTATACCCAATGGCATGGGTTTACAGAACCGCTGCGTTGCGGTGCGATTTGGCCATCATCCGCCCAACAATAGGGGCCAGTAAGGGAATACCGGCCCCCTCTATCCTCTTTTCACCTGCATTTTATGATCATTGCAGCGCAAAATAGCATAAGGCCCGGCAGTTCTCTGAGATAACTGCAAAAAGGTGCACCCCAGAGCAAGCTAGGGGTTATTCATTCAAAAAATATATATTTGGGCGGCGGCCTAGGCAGCTTTTTTGTTTCCCAAAGCAACAATAGCTATGCCTGCTGCTGCAACACATGCATCCCCAATAACCATCATCATAGTATTGCCGCCTGAAGTGAATATCGCGGCGATCCCTATAACAAACAATACTCCACCGATCATGCCACTTGTTTGCATTTCTTTTCCCTCCACATTATTATGAACAATTGTAAGCCCATGTGATTGGGTCGGGTTTACATATACATGGAAGTATAAATGCTTTATCGTTGAATGCCTAGTTGTCTAAACCACGCTCTTGCATTCCTGCTCCGTATACTGTTTCTCCAACCAGCTTACCCCGAATAGGAATGCTGCGGATACCGCCATGCCAAGCAGAGGATACGTCTGGCCCAGGAAGATTGCGGTTACTCCGCCCCCCAGCAGCGCTGCCAGCGCGCCGGAAGGCGTAAGGCCCAGCCGCTCTCTGTAAAATCCGGCAATAACCGGTAAGAGCAGACCACTGGTAAAGACAGTATAAGCGATAAGCAGAGTCTTGATGATGCTGGGCAAGGAAACAGCTAATGCCAAAGCCAAAAGCCCTATGATTAACGCAAACAGCCTTGAGACGGTCATCAGTTTCTCTTCACTCGAAGCCGGCTTTGCCTTTCTGTAAATATCCAGAGTTAAAATGGAGGTAGCCGTCATCAGGCTCGTGTCCGCTGAGGACATGAATGCTGCCAGGAGAGCTGCGGCCACCAGGCCCTCCATGGCGGGCGAGAGAAAGCGACCGGGCGAAGATGCCCAGGGATGTGATGAGGAAGGCCAGGGGAATGAGGATGACGGCTGCGATCGCCGCTGATATCTTTGCTTCTCTGGGGGTATGGGCAGAGAGCAGACGAGAATACATATCCGGCCCGACCAGGTATGCCGAGCCGACAACCAGCAGCATGGACAACACGTTCCATCCGCCCATATCTGCCGAAGTGGGAAAGCTCTGGCGAAAGAGCAACCCCAGTCCAGCTACCTCTGATGCTCTGAAAAACAGAACTATCATTCCTGCTAATATTATCATGAGCTGTACCAGGTCGGTCCTTATCACCGAGCTCTGCCCTCCATGAGCTGTGTAGAGCACGAAGACTGCCGTACATGCTGCCATGAATAAAGTATCGTTTCCTCCGAATACGGCGCCCAGCACCTTGCCGCAGGCCACTATCTGCACGGCAATGACTCCCACCCAGGAGATAACAATGAGAGCGGAGGCGACAAACCTTGCCCTCCCTCCATAAAAGGAGCCCACCAGTTCAGGCAGAGTGTAGCATCCGGTAGCTCTCACTTTCTCGGCAAAAAAGATCGCCAGCACCAGCAGGCCAGCCGTACCGGAGAGCATCCACCATGCGCCCGGCAGGCCTTTGCTGAAGCCCAGGCCCGCCATGCCCAGAGTTGCCGAAGCGCCAATGATAGTGGCACAGAAAGTGCCTGTAAGAAGAACCAGTTTTATGCTCCGCCCCGCCAGGTGAAAATCCTCCAGTCCTTTCAGGCGGTGCCCCCAAGCACCGATGACAAGCATCGCCAGCAAGTAGATGACTATTACGACGGCAGCCGGATTCATAAACCATGCCTCACGAAATTGTAAACCCTTTTTCGCGGAGAAGGTTGACAAGCCTATAAATCTCTTTCTGTAGCTGTAACTGCAATGCTGATTGATAATTAAAATTGATAAGAGAAAATAGAGGGCCAGCACCTTTTTTTTGGCTGGCTCTCTATTGTCGGGCCGGATAGTGGATAAACCCCACCACAATTTCGGTGTAAACCCATGGCGTTGGGCAAGGTTTACATAAGCTTGGAAGTATAAGAATTTTCGCTTGGGAACCAGTCTTATGCCCTTGCCTTGATTTGTCTTTCCATAAGAGTTGACTCAAGCTTGCCGCTAACAGGACAGCTGATTGTGTTAGGGATTTTGCCCTCAAGCCAGGCTATCAATAATTCCTCAGTGGAGAACTCAGCCCCACAGCCGATACAATGAATCATTCTTCCTTTTGTCGTTCAGAAAATGGTATCTTATTCAGATATACTTAGAGCAAAGTTATTGATTTTTTCTTCGCAAAGGACCAATTTAAGGATATTCTTATATTCTTAATCAGCTGCATCTGGCATGTTCCGTCTGCTTGCCTCGCCGCCGTTTGACTAAGAAGTTCCAAAAAATTACCACGATAAAATAGAGATAAATATAATGCAGATCCTGGCACGAGCCAGGATCCGAAAGAGCCAGGTTTATCTAACACCTGCTCTGCTATCAGACCACCTGTTGAACACAGTTGGCAGTATGAATGTACAAAGACCGAATAATACTATGGCGATCAACTGGCTCGTGATATCTGGCATCTATTTTTCACCTCCATTCAGGACATTGGATACGCTAGACCTAGGCCCTCTCCTACTGCATCCCACATAAACTTTGTGCTATCTAATCTATTCGGCTAGTTGCTATTCCTGCTAAAAATTGGATTCATAGGGGGAAAATAGGGGATGAAGGAGGTGAGATCGAGGTCAATCCCCTTAAGCATGAATCCTGCCATAATGAATTCTTTTTAGATTCTCTGCCATTAAGTCGGACCCAATAGTATCGATATGATGATAGCAGCCAACCAAAATCCTACCCACAATGGGTACACGCCCAACTCCTGATGACCAAGTTTCATTTTCTTATTCCTCCCAATTTGGCAATTTTTCCTTTTTTCCAAATTCATCCTTTTTCAAAGTATTTATCTTTTTCCAAGCGGCATTTGCAGATACTTTTTTTAAGCAGCAGCTCCTTGCTTTTAACTACAGTATTAGGACGGTGCGCGGTAACTCCGTCTTAGAAATGACACATAAACGTGCGTAATAAGTATTGATATAAAGGAACTCATAAGAATTGAAAAAATGAGGTGCAGCGAGAAAAATGCCTGGCCCAAAATACACAAAGATAGAGATAACCCCTGAAGCCTTTCTGGCTCTTGAATCGGAAACTATTCTTCAGAGCAAGACCCTGAAGAGACTAGCGTCCGAGCTAATATTGAATGGGGTTTCTGATGCATCCCTGGATTTTGCCCAAAGAGCCTTGGCCGCGAACATGGCCAGCCAAAAGTCAAGCGAAAAACTGGCAAGAGTGATCAAGGATATCGGTACTTCTGAGATAAAATTTGATGCGGCTTTTTTAGAGATTATTGAAAATATGATAAAAGAGAAGGAATATCTGGAAACAATGTTATATGTTGCCCAGCATACCGCTTCAATGCAGCGCGATGAACTTCACCGAGTGCTGACGATCTGTGAATATCATAATCTCTCTACTGCACACAAAGCCAATATTATTAAGAATCTAAATGATATCGAATCGGGCAATTGCAAATTCCAATAATATAGGACGAAGGCCGGAAAGCCGGCCTTTTCAGCCTACATCATTTAATCATTTCAACAGCGGCAATTACTACTACCAAAATTGCAGCTGCTATCATTACAAGGTTTCTAACCTCGATGTGCATTACTTGTTCTCTCATATGCTTGGGTCTATGAGTGACTACCTCATGGATCCAAACCTCATGTTGCAGCATTGCATCGCTCTTTACAACTGTCATAAATCTTACCTCCTTTAGCAGGGCGCTGGAATAACCATGCCTTTGCCCTGTTATTACTCTTCAGTAGAAAAACTTTGCCAGGCAATAGATCTGCGGCCAGGAAGCGTTCGGCAAACCTCTGCATCCTTCTGGATCTTGCCCTCTCTCGCCAGGATGCCTACTTCTGAGGCGATTGACTCGCTCCTCTGCCGAAACTGGTCAACTACCAGCCTCTCCAGATCTTTTTTGGCAACGCTTTTCCCTTTGCCGATCCCTGGACATGTGGGATTGTAACCAATGCTAAGGATGAGATCACCGTCAAGCGTTGACTTCTCCTCCACCCGGAATGGGAAGAGCTTGCAGGCCCTCGGTCGCACCGGATAAACGGTGCAGCCATCCTCGTAGAATACGCAGGTGGTATCCTCCTTGCTCTTCATGACCGGAATGTCCAGGATCACCTTCTTTCCTCCTTCTTTGGCCCGCACGAATTTGCCGTCGTACTCGTAGAGCGTGTCCACGAAATCCTTCGCGACAAGCCCAGTCTTGCGGCCTATGCGTTTGATGTCCTCTTTCGTCAGGTAGATGAGGTTGGACTTCTCCCAGAACTCCTTTAGCTGCTCCATGGGAACCAGGTCCTCAAACTCCGCTGGCCTTTTATGATGGCAACAGGAGCCGCACCTCTGGCACATGAATTTGATATCTTCAAACGCCGTTTGCACAACAACGCGAGGCAAGGAAACCTCAAAAAGAGGAAAAAAGAAGGCGCTTAAAGCGTCTTCGTGATGGGGTGTTCCTCAGCTAAGACCTTCAGGCCCAGCTCCACGGCGGACTCAGCCTTCATGATATCCACCATCGCAGCGGCGGGGAAGACCATGGGAGCGTTCTCTATCGGTCCGTAGAGGTAGTAGTCAGCACCTAGGATTCCGGCCACCAGGTTGGAGCCGATATCGACAGGAGCGAAGGCCTCCTTGTGCTCTTTCTTCCACTTTTTCATCCAGTCCCAGGCCGATGCCCCGTTATGGAATCCTGCACCGACTGGCAGGCCCAGCTGGGCCTTGACGGCAATAACGGCGCGATAAGTAGCGCCGGAGCCTGCACCCAGTGGCATCGCGGCCACATCGATGAGGGGTCTCGTAATGCCGCACTCTTTGGCGTAATCCAGCATGCCCTTCTTGGCGCCACCGGCTGCCTTGGTCAGGATGTTCATCTTGCCAACGGTTCCCTTCTCCATGGCATTGAAGGCCAGGACGATCGCGGCATCAAGGTCGCTTTCTTTGACGGCCTGCAGCTCCTCGGGAGTTATGGAGGCATTGATGGAGTTATGCACAGCC
This sequence comes from Methanothrix sp., assembly GCA_026394555.1. Lineage (GTDB taxonomy): Archaea > Halobacteriota > Methanosarcinia > Methanotrichales > Methanotrichaceae > Methanothrix. The sequence continues at coordinate 44,918 of JAPKXZ010000075.1, read as the reverse complement.
CTATTAGCTACGCCGATCTCAGAGGCGTACTTGACGCCGAAGGCGCGCACCGACGGTGCCGAGGAATCGATGAGGAATGGGTAATCGGATACGCCCACAAACCAGTCGATCTCCTTCTTCATGGCCTCATCACTCTCTGCAACAATCTGGTTCATGCAGGAGTTGCCGGTGATGTCGCTCATCTCAACCTGTTTATTCCAGAGCCTCTCCGCGGCTGCCACGTCAAAGACTCCGTGCTCCGGATCGGATACGATCTTGTGCCTGGCATAGAACATGGTGCCTATGCAGCATGTGGGGTACTCTCCAGGCTGGCCCCCAACCTTGAACTTGCCGAACTCGAAGACCTCTTGCTTCCTATCAAACTTAAACACTTAAATCACCCTTGTCCAGTTGCCGGCATATACGAACAGCACATATGCCAGTATAATGATCAATCCTGCGCAAACACCATAGGCGGTACCTAGATCCCTGCCGATAGACTTGCCTGCCCGCAGAAACTTCTCGCCTGAGTAGAACTCGATCTTCTCATCGATCTTATCCAACCTGGCCATAAGCTGGTTGAACTGTTCCTGATCGACAACCGCGACGGGTACTGCCTTTCTTCCTTCTTCAGCCATGGCTCACAGCCCCCCCTGAAGTATGAAGAACGGCCCGATCATCATCAAGAGAGCGATGATGAAACCGGTGAAGAATCCCATCGAAACGGTGGAAAGAACTCCTGAACTCATTTTCGTCTCTCTGGCCAGGAGCTGGCCCTTATACTTGATGTCCTCTACAATGTCATCGAAGTACCCTTCTTGGGTCATGACAACCGTGGGATATCCCTGGCCGTAGACAACCTCTTTCTCCTCTGCCATTTCTAGATCCCTCCTTTGGGTGCGATCCTCAGGATTAAGCCGAAGAGGATCAGGACGATGGTCATGCCTAGGGCGAGGCCCTCCATCTTTCCTGCATAAATGCCCGCTTGCAGCTTATTGAGGAGACCGTCGACAGTCACTGCGAATTGCTCCATTCTGATCCTGTCTCTGATCTCGACTACCTCGGCTGCCAGCGGCCTGGGTCCGTGATCTTCCTCTTCTTCTCCACCCCTACTGATCTCGATTCTCATGGGCTCGACGTCTAAGGCCCCGGGGTCCTTGGAGACCAGCTCCTGGATCTTGGCCTTGATAGCGCCCATGTCCTCGGTGTCTATCATCATGATAGGCTGGACCTGCGTCTTGATCCGCTCTATGGACTCCTCGTTCAGGTTCTGGATGAAGGGAATAGCGCCCGTGGCCCCGACAATCTTTCCCTCCTTATCTATGCCGTCTTTGAGAAAGGCTTCTACAGCCTGACCGGTGATATGCCCCTTGACCTCCATTCCCGTAATGATCAGGTATCTGATGTTGGGATTGGAGACCAGATTGGCGGTCATCTTCTCTATTCCGATGTTCTCCGTCTTGCAGGGTCCAACCAGACCGGCACCGGCAGCGAACAGCTCAGAGGCCTTGAGATGCGATCCGCAGGTACAGACGGCCACCGGGCTTTCCGGATTTCCAACTTCATACTCGCCTGTGATCAGCGGCCAAGGATCGGTAGGCTTCTTTTTAAGTACCATTCTTACATGCCTCCCGTATGCGTTACTGCGGCTCTTACAATCGCGATTCCTTCCGGCGTGGCGAACAGCGAGCTGATCAGGATGACAAACGCCACTACCAGGCCGATGATTAAGCCTGCCCAGATGTTGGTGTAGAGGCCGCCGATGTAAGAGGCTTTGCCTCTGTTGGCATAGGACTCCATGAGTTCGCTGTCCGGCCCCAGTTGGTTCATCATATCCTGCGCTATCCTGTCCAGCCTCTCAATCTTAGGATAGAGCGGATCGAGCGCGTACTGAACGACGTCCTCCCTCTCCTGTGAGACTGTTCCCTTGATTGGGTCAAATAGCAGACCCAATTCGGGTGATACTCTAACAACTCCCATTTTCTCCTCCTCCTTATAGCGCGCTCGGGGGCAGAAGCCCGGTTCCTACCACTGCGGCAGCATCTCTCTTTGCCAGTCTGAAGTACCAGACAAAGAAGTAGTACCAGAGTGCAAAGCCCACTACTATCGTCAGCATTGCCGGAGCAAATCCGATCGTCACTATGGAGCATATGCCAAGTCCAAACATGGCCAGTCCGCCGACCATCATACCATCGATGAGCGTCCTGTCCTGCTTCTCATCAGGTCCCAGGTTGGCGTTGAACGGATGGAATAAGGCCATGCCTCCCAGGATGAAGATTACTGCCAAAAAGCCGGTGTTGTAAACGGTGGCTATGATCTCGTTGTACGATAGAGATCCGGATAGGCTAACGCTCCAGGCAAGTACTGCCATGGTGCATGCGCCGGAGCCGTCCATCAGTCCTTCTTCCATGATGGGGATGTTGAATTTCATTACCTTATTACAGAGAGTGCCAACGACGTACCCGAAGACCATGGCATAAACCAGAGTGATAATAGGGCCCGCTATCTCAAATCCGAATCGCCCTGCGATGTTCAGGCCGAACACGGCAGCCACACATGCCATTCCCGTGCACAACATTCCCATGGCGGGTACTCCCGTACCCAGACCGTAGGAGCAGATTCTGCGGATGGAGTTTGCTCCCCACAGCACTGCAAATAAGGCTGCAATGCATCCTATGAAGGAGAATACCTTCGTTCCTGTCATAGCGTTAAGGCCCACAGTCAGATATATTCCGACTACTGACCCGATTATGCCGTACATCCTCAATTGCTTGGGTTCTAATTTGAATCCTTTTAGTTGATCCATCTTAAGCAACTCCCAAGGGCTGGATAAGCACCGTCATAATTGCCAAGAGTATTCCTGCAACCAAGCTTGCCTTGAATGCCAGGGGCCACTTCTTGAACTTGGGGTCGTGGAATCCTTCGATAGTTCCCTGAATGTTCCAGGAGGGAATTACAGCTTGCACGAAGAATATGCCTATGGCGAAGATAGCTGCTTGCGCTGGATTGCCCCCGATTTGCAGACATGGATAGTAGATCATAGCTCCACCGACGCCTCCTAAGAGAGCGCCAATGGTGCCGCTCACGAAGCATACCGTGGGAATGCCCTGACCTACCGTTCCCGGAGCCACATAAGGCGGCTGGGGAAACATGGTTATGGGGTCATAGTTGACCTTGGCCGAGGCATAAGGACAGCCAACGGCATAAGAGTAGATGAAGTCACCAGTCAGCATTGTGGCATCCATCATGATCATGGAGCCCACAGCGCCGGTAGCCAGAATCGGCCAGATGTTATCTGTGACCGACATCATCAAACCGGCGGATAATAGACCGGTCAGACCCGAGCCTGCTGCCAGGGTAACCGTACCTGTACCGATACCTGTAGCCTGCGCCATAGCTGCCGGAGCGCCGCCCACAGGCACAAAATGTACGCCTACGCTCACCAGAAGACCGCCAACTACGATCTCCAGCATATAAATGAGCATATTAGTATCAAAGACAAGGCTCATGCTGCAATGTCCCCCTTATAGCCTGGATATGGCCCGTACTTCTTCCTCGCGGAGATTTCCATATAGAGATTATATAAGTTCATAGCAAGTACAAAGAAACATCCCATCGCGATGGCATAAGTTGCCTGAGTAACGGGGTCAAATACCGTTGTTCTCCAGTTGTCCAGGAACACTGTTAGGCCGAAGCCAAGACCCGTGCACGGACCGCCGAACTTGGCGCAGAACCATGCGTTATCAATAGAATTTCTTAGGCCAGCTTCAGCTTTCCTGACGATCTGTCCGGAGAGCATAGTGTTGAGGCCCTGTCCGAATAGCCTCCACTGGAATTCACGCTCGCCACCGTAGTGGATATCGCCCACTGACGACCCGATAGCTCCCACAGTTATGCCCCAAATGAGGCCGATAACGGGAATCGGGAAAGGATGATGAGGCGTGAGCACGTAGACCTGAATAATTGCAATCAGGGTTATGCAAAACGACGTTATCCACACATGCGCCATGATGGATGGCGTAGTGTACCTGATGATATCCAGGTAAATCCACTGATTGAACCTGGCCTGGCTGGCAGACCGTCCTAGGTAAGCGCTAATAGACATAACGCCGTCGAATAGAGCGGCTAATGAAGCACCAGCAACTGCTGCAAAGAGCAAAGGCATATGATAGCCTTCGATGAGCACATAAGCCATGAGACATGCAACCGCACACCACAAAGCATTCGATGGTGGCTCGCCTGCAATGGCCTTATTATAAATCCGGTGGGGATTTCCTACCTGAGCAGCCAACTGAACTTGTGAGTTGGGATTGCTTTGAGAACCAATATCCGAGTCGATATCCTCAGAAGCACCCGCAACAAACGCAAGAGCACCAGCCGCAGCACAGATCCCCATGCCAAATGCGTCCATGTATTCCTCCTCCTTTTCATTTCACCAATTTCATGCTGTTTCAGGATAAAATTGGCTATGACGCTCTCGGTATCAATTACCTAAACTTATAAACCTTTCGCGATAGCGGACAGGGAAAATATCTTGCTCATCGCTATCTAATGCAGGTGAAACAAATTGAGCTTACCAGGGTTCCCTCTTCGCACCCATCCGGTAGCCGATGATATTTGTAACTCGGTGCAGTATAGGGGTTATTAATAATACTATTAATATTATAGTAATGGTAAAGTGCTGCATAAACCAGTCCGGTGCGCTGATCAATGTGAGAAGCCAGGCTCCAATGACAAAATCAAGCTGATCTATTATGAAAAGGGGCGCACCGCGCTGCAAGCCCATGCGGCGCTTGAAGAATGCCGCCACGATATCTCCCAGCATCGCTCCCAGGGAGAGGGCCAGGAGAATGAATAATTGCTCAATGCCGCTGCCGAAAGAGGGCAGGCCGACATAAGGTGCGACCAGGTTTTGCAGGAGCCCAACTAGAACGCCGCAGACGGTTCCCGCGAAGGTTCCTCGAAAGGTCTTGCCGTCGCCAAGAGTGCGCTGGCCGTCCGAGAAGATGCGGCCCCCATCCAGAGGCATGCCTCCGCCGAAGAGTGCGGCACAGTTATTGGGTATGTATGCAGGCAGCATCAGCCAGAAGGCAATGATCAGGGCATTCATTCGTATTTCCTGAATCGTTTTCGCGTTCTCTCCCTTATATCAAAGTATCTGACGCACTTTTGGATTTTGGATCGAAACAGTTAAGTTCAACCTCTGCCAGCTAAGGAGCGGGCGTCGATGGTCTAGTGGTTATGACTTGGGCCTTCCAGGCAGATTTTGATTCTCTGCGAAGCAAGCCTACAACCCGGGTTCGAATCCCGGTCGACGCACTTCTTTTCTAATCTTTTTTATTACGTTGAATGCCGAATTATTTTCGCTAGATTTATATCCTAGTTTAACCAGTTGTTGATTTATGAATTCCGGTGGGGAGATCTCCAACGCACGAGGATTACTGGCCGAGAAGATAGCAGGAGAGATCACCCTTTCCACTAGTCCTGGGGACACCCTGAGGAAATGGCGCAGAAACTTCGCCATAACCCAGACCGACCTGTCCAATCATATGGGCATGTCTCCGTCCGTGATCTCCGATTATGAGAGCGGCAGGCGAAAGTCCCCCGGCATAATGATCGTGAGCAAGATCATTGATGCGCTCCTACGCATCGATGAGAGCCGCGGCTGCAATGTTCTGCGCGCCTACGAGAACATGTGGGGCGACATTTTAGGCCTGGACTCCATCTGCAGTGTCTGCGAGTATCAGGATCCCATCCACCTCGCGACCATTGTCGAAAAACTGAATGCCGAGGTCATCTTCGGCCGCACGGATATCACCATCTGGGGCTATACGGTAATAGATAGCATGAAGGCCATCATTGAGATGCTTCCCGACCAGTTCCAGAAGATCTACGGACGCAGCACGGCTCGCGCCCTGATATTCACGGGCGTTCACTCGGGAAAATCGCCCATGGTGGCGGTGCGGGTCAGCAACCTCAAGCCCGGCGCGGTAATCTTGCAGGGGATAATGCCGTCCGATGTGAGTCCCATTGCCATTAGAATCGCACAGATTGAGAATATTCCTCTTTTAACGACACATTTTTCCGTTGACGATATCTCTAGTGCTCTGAGCAAAGGGTGAAATCTCTTGGTCTCTGGTATTGTAAGTTATGGGGTCTATATCCCGCGATTTCGCATAAGATTGGACGAGATTGCTCGGGTTTGGGGGGACGGAGAAGAGATCACAGAGGGGCTACAGGTCTTCGAGAAATCCGTGCCCGATCTGGATGAGGATACGGTGACATTCGCCGTGGAAGCGGCAAGAAATGCCTTGCAGCGCGCACGGATTGATCCGAAAAGGATAGGTGCCATTTATGCCGGCTCGGAGAGCCATCCTTATGCCGTGAAGCCCACCGCCACCATAGTTGGTCAGGCCGTATGCACCTCATCCTCTTTTACGGCTGCGGACTTCGAGTTTGCCTGTAAAGCGGGCACCGCTGCCCTCCAGGCGTGCCTGGGACTCGTCAGCTCCAATCTAATTGATCTGGGCCTGGCCATAGGCGCGGACGTGAGCCAGGGCGCTCCGGGAGATATGCTGGAATATACAGCCGCAGCCGGTGGAGCGGCGTATCTGATAGGCAGCCAAGACGTGGCCGCCGAGATAGAGGGCACTTATTCTTTCACAACCGATACCCCTGATTTCTGGAGGCGGGAGGGCATGGCCTATCCGGAGCACGGGGGAAGATTCACGGGCGAGCCGGCCTACTTCAAACATGTGACTGGTGCTGCGCGCGGCCTTCTGGAACGCATGGGGACAGCACCTAATGATTATGATTATGCCGTATTTCACCAGCCCAATGGCAAGTTTCCTGTGCGCGTGGCCAAGATGCTGGGCTTTTCCAAAAAGCAGATCGAGCCGGGATTGATTGTGCCATTGATCGGTAACACGTACTCGGCATCCTGCCTCATTGGTCTTGCCGCCACCTTAGACATCGCAAAGCCCGGTGAGCGCATCTTTGTGACCAGCTTCGGCTCGGGCGCGGGAAGCGATGCCTTCAGCATAAGAGTGAAAGATAAAATTGATGATATCCGCTGTGGCGCACCTAGTGTTCGCGACTATATAGGCGAAGCCGAGTATCTTGATTATGCCATGTATGCCAAGCATAAGGGCAAGCTGAGAATATGAGATCCGTATCCATAATTGGTGTAGGCTGCACCAAGTTCGGAGAGCGATGGGATGTCTCTTTGCGCGACATGATCGCTGAGGCCGGTGTGATGGCCATTGGGGATGCCGAGATCACCGGCGAACAGATCGACGCTCTTTACGTGGGCAACATGAGCGCCGGCCGGTTCATCGAGCAGGAGCACATCGGGGCGCTCATCGCCGACTGCGCCGGCCTCTCCCGCCTGCACATTCCCTCCACGCGCGTGGAAGCGGCCTGTGCCTCCGGGGGCCTGGCGCTGCGCCAGGCGGTGCTGGCGGTGGCCAGCGGCTATAGCGATATTGTCATCGCGGCGGGCGTGGAGAAGATGACCGATGTCTCCACCGGCACTGCTGCCGACGCACTGGCCTCGGCAGCGGATAGGGAATGGGAGTGCTTCTTTGGCGCTACCTTCCCTGCACTCTATGCCATGATGGCCAAGCTGCACATGCGCCGTTATGGCACAACGAAGGAGCAGATGGCCCAGGTGGCGGTGAAAAATCACCACCATGCCTGCATGAATCCCATAGCCCAGTATCACATGGAGATAACGACTGATGATGTGTTTAAGTCGCCCATGGTGGCGGACCCTCTGCATGTCCTGGACTGCTCTCCCATCTCCGATGGAGCGGCGGCATTGGTGCTTGCCCCTACGGAAATGGCGAGAAGGTTTTCCGAAGAGCCCATAAAGATCGTGGGCAGTGCCCAGGCGAGCGACACGCTCGCACTGCATGATCGTCGCGATCTGACCACATTGGACGCCACTGTTCATGCCGGGCGCTCTGCCTTCACCCAGGCCGGGATCGAGCCGCGCCATGTTGACGTGGCCGAGGTGCATGACTGCTTTACCATAGGGGAGATCCTGGCCATAGAGGACCTGGGATTTGTGGAGAAGGGCCAGGGCGGCAAGGCCACAGAGGATGGTATGACGGCCTTGGGCAGCAGCCTACCCATCAACACCTCCGGAGGGCTGAAGGCCTGCGGCCATCCCGTGGGCGCCACAGGAATAAAGCAGGCCTACGAGATCGTCCTGCAACTGCGCGGAAAGGCAGGCAAGCGCCAGGTGGATGAGGCCGAGGTGGGCCTGGCTCACAATGTGGGCGGCTCGGGTGGAACGGCCCTGGTCCACATATTTACGAGGTAATGATGACAAACCAAGCACCCAGATTCTGGAGAAGCATACCGCAAAGATACAATCTTTCCGGGACACACTGCACTTGTTGCAATGAATACTTCTTCCCACCCAGAAACCTCTGCCCTAACTGCCGTCGCGGGGCACATTTAGAGGATTACACCTTCAAGGGAACGGGCAGTGTCATCACCTATACTACCATCTATACTGCCACCGAGGACTTCGAGAGGCTGACGCCCTATAACCTGGCCATCATCCAACTGGATGAGGGGCCCAAGATTACCGGTCAGATCGTCTCCAGCTCAGCGGGTGTGAAAATCGGCATGCGCGTTCGGCCTGTATTTCGCATTCTGGGAAAAGAGGGTGACAAGGGCATAATCTACTACGGCACCAAGTTTGCGCCTCTGCTGGAGCCGAGCTGCTCTACGGAATAAAACCAGAGAGTCACAGAGCGCAGAGAGGACGAACGGACGGAGACGATAATAAGGAAAATTGCGAGTCGCTGCGGTCAATAACCGTATCTCGATGATAAATCGCGAAGAGCCAAAGATTTTATTTCGGCCCCGCTATACTAGAAACAGCGAGGGACCTGATGATTTCACCCAAAGACGAAATCTGCTCTGCCCATCGTTGGGCCGCCCTCTTCTGCGCTGAGAAGGAAGGGTCCGGTCTTGATTACATTCTCACGTGCTTTTATCTCGCTGAGCATTCGGGAGAGTCCATTTCTCTCTTCTGCCTGCATAACTAAAAAGAAGCTATACTCTCCAAAGAGACGATAGACGTCCCTTACTTCCGGCCTCTTTTGCAGACGGGCATAAACCGATCTTTCCTGGCCAGAGCTAACTTTGATCATTGTCATTCCAAATACCATTCACTAATTCCCCCACTGGAAGCACGTAAGAAATCAATTCTAGAATTTATACCTTTTGCTCATTTGAGGATAATTGAGAAGGCCGCGCGAAGGATGTAAATATTTTGCAGCAGGATATGGAAAACATGACCCTTGTATCCCTATGCTTTGAGGTCCACCAGCCGCTGCGGCTCAAGAAAAATTTCTTCTGGGACAATTTCTCCCTGAGGGAGGCTGTGCCCAATTTGCGAGAGTTTTATTTCGATGATTCTGAGAATAGGAGGATCTTTGAGCGCGTATCCGACAAATGCTATCTGCCTGCCAACGAGGTGATCTTGGAGTGCATTAGAAAGCATGAGGGATCGGACAGGCCTTTTAAGGTCGCTTACAGCTTCTCAGGCGTCTTCCTGGAGCAGTGCCGTGCCTACCGTCCCGAGGTTTTGGACTCCTTTGTCAAGCTGGTGGAGACGGGCGGAGTGGAGGTGATGGGGCAGACCTACTATCACTCTTTGGCCAGCCTCTACGAGGATAAATCTGAATTTTTCGAGCAGGTCAAGATGCATAAGGAGCTTATCTGGGACATTTTTGGGCTCCATCCTACTACCTTCGAGAATACGGAGCTGATTTACAATGACGAGATTGCGGGAATGGTCGAATGCATGGGATACAGGACCGTCTTCACCGAGGGCGTGGTGGCCGACCCCAATTACGTTTACCGGCCCCCCCAAACCGGCATCTCTTTGCTGCTTCGTAACTTCAAGCTCACAGACGACATCGGCTTTCGCTTCTCCTCGCGTAGCTGGGAAGAGTACCCCCTCACTGCCGACAAGTATGCCGGCTGGCTCGCCGCTACCCCCGGCCAGTGCATAAACATCTTCTGCGACTATGAGACCTTTGGCGAGCATCAGTGGGCGGACACGGGCATCTTCGAGTTCCTGCGCGTTCTGCCAAAAGAGGTTCTCCGGCATGAGAACCTCCGGTTTGCCACGCCTGCCGAGATCGCCCGCGACACTCCTCCAGAAAGAGAGCTATCCGTGCCAAATTATGTCTCCTGGGCGGACCTGGAGAGGGATACGAGCTGCTGGCTGGGAAATGCCTTGCAGCAGGCCTGCTTCATCTACCAAAAGCGACTGGAAGCGCCGGTCAAAGAGAGCCGGGACCCAGAGCTTCTGCAGATTTGGAGGACGCTTCTCTTATCTGATCATCTCTATTACATTTTCACTCATGGCGGGGGCCCGGGAGAGGTGCACAGCTACTTCAGCCCTTACGGCATTCCTTATGATGCCTCGGTCACTTACTTCAGCGTTCTATGTGACCTGCACTACCGTCTTAAGAAGAAGACCCACCTGGCCGATTCACCCTTCCGTTTTGCCACAGACACGGATCAGTTCACGGGAGAGGTCGCCTGGAGCTTAGCCGGCCTGCAAAATATTTTAAAAACCGTATCTATCGAATCACTGCTATATCATAATAGCCGGGGGGATCTGGCCCTCTGGGCAGCGACCAGCCTCGCAGATGCGTCTCTTGCCGAGCGTTTGGCCAAATTGAAGAGCATCAAGGGGGAGAGACTGCGAAAAGGCTTATTGAAAGCAGTGGACGGCGTCCTCTTGGGGGCTAAATGATGAACTATGAAGAGGGCGCGGGCCGGGAGTGGCTGCTGGCCAACGGTTTAGGCGGCTATGCCTCCGCCACCATAGTAGGCAGCAACACGCGGGCCTATCACGGCCTTCTTGTGGCGGCGCTGGAGCCTCCCGCAGACCGCCGGCTTTTGCTCAGCTCCCTGGACGAAGAGATAGCAGGCATCTCTCTGGCCAATCATCAATATCCCGGTGTGATCCATCCCCAGGGATTCAAATACCTGCAGGAGTTTCGTTCCGACCCCTTCCCGCGATTTTGCTATAAGATCGGCAGTTCTCGCATCGATAAGACCGTCTTCATGATCCGTGGTGAGAATACTACGATCATCAGCTACAAAATTAAAAATGGGCAGGGAACGTTTGCCATCGTTCCCCTGGTGCACAGCAGGAGCTTTCACGCTGCATCCCCTCTGCCGCCCCTGAGCCAGGAGCCTCTTGGTGCGGGAACGATTCTCCGATCACGTCTTCACCCGGACATTTGCCTCACGCTCTCCTCAGACGGGGCAGCCTATGTGCCGCAGGAGACGATTTACCATAACTTCGAGTACCAAGAGGAGCGATTGCGGGGCTTAGCCTGGAAGGAGGACCTCTTCACGCCGGGCCATTTCGAGATCGATCTCTCAGGAGATGCCGCCTTTGCCATTGCTGCTTCTACCGGGAGGACCAGCATGCCGGACTGGAGGGCAGAGCAAAAAAAAGAAATGGAGCGTCTGGAAAAGCTGACCGCTCCCTTACCGGATCTGGCAAGGGCCGCAGACGCCTTCCTGGTGAAAAGGGGGCAAGGCAAGAGCCTTATCGCCGGATACCACTGGTTTGATGATTGGGGTAGGGACGCCATGATCTCCCTGCCTGGACTCTTGCTCTCTACAGGGCGCTTTCTGGATGCCAGGCAGGTCCTGAAATCCTTCGCCTCCGCCATGAAAGACGGCGTCTTGCCCAACGACCTGGGTGCCGGCTCTTACAATACCGTGGACGCATCATTGTGGTTTGTTCGGGCTGTGGGCAGCTATTTTGAATATTCTAAAGACCGGGAGTTTGTCGGAGAGCTCTGGCCCAGGCTACTAGAGGTATTTCGTCGCTATTCTCGGCAGGGAGAGGACTTTGGAGGGGGCGAGGATGGCCTTATCGTATCCGGGCCCGCGCTCACCTGGATGGATGCTCGCCTGGATGGCCGGCCGGTGACATCGCGAGCCGGAAAATGCTGCGAGATAAATGCCCTCTGGTATTCTGCCTTGAGAGATATGCAGAAGCTATGCGAGGCTTTAGACAAATCAGATCCGGGGTTTACAGAGCTGGCCGAAAGGGTACGCCAGAGCTACCAGAGGTTTTGGAATAGTGAGAGCGGCTGCCTTTTTGATGTAATTGACCATGAGGATGCATCTATCCGGCCCAACCAGATTATCGCGGCAGGAATTTCCGATCTGCTGCCTCTGGTTATGAGAAAGAGCATTCTTGATGTTGTAACAAGGGAATTGCTCACGCCTTACGGACTAAGAACTCTCTCCCCTCGCGATCCGCGCTATAGAGGCAGATACGAGGGTGACCCATGTCGCCGGGATGGAGCCTATCATCAGGGCACCGTCTGGCCCTGGCTCATGGGGCCGTACATTGATGCTCTGCTCTCTGTGAACGGCAGATTTGGACCGGTCCTGGCAAAGGCCAGAGAGCTTCTTAAGCCCTTGATAACCATGCATGCCGGCGGAATTAACACAATCCCCGAGGTCTTTGACGGCGACTGCCCCCAGCGTCCGGGCGGCTGTATCTCTCAGGCCTGGTCGGTGGCGGAGGTGCTGCGCGCCTGGGATAAAGTGCAATTGTAGTAACATCTAAATATTGTTTGTTGTGTTGTCATATTATGCCTGTTGACATCCCAGTATGCCAGGGCGAGGAGGATCTCCATATTGACCATTTTTCTGAAAAGGAAAAGCCGCCACCAAAAAAAACTGCATTTTATGCAAAAAAATGGGTCAAATATCTGGATACAAGTCAAGCTGTCTCGAATCAATTATCAGTGTACGGACGCCTTGCTGAAGGCTTTTGCTGATATAGTTGATGAGGTGAGGACAAAAAAGGAGCGATTCAGATGTGAGAGTCGGTTGAAAGCCCAGTTAGAGGAGAGAAGCCGACAGCTTAGAGACAAGGAGCGCATGGCAGCGATTGGTGAGACGGCGGTTATGATCGGCCATGATCTGCGAAATCCACTGCAGGCCATAGTGAACACCGCATACCTGGCCAGGCGCAAGGTTGAAGAATCGTTGGCAGAGGCAAATCTTGATAAGCTAGGCCTCATATCCGATTTGGTAGCCATAGAAAAACAGTCGCTGTACATGAACAAGATCGTCTGCAATCTGCTGGACTATTCTCGGCCTTTAAATCCGGATATGATGGATTTATGCTTGCCAACGATTATCAGTGATACTCTCGCCAGCATGAATATTCCGGAAAACATTGAGATTAGAATAGAAATGGAGGAGAGCATAACTGTGAGGGGCGATCCGATCATGATCGTACGTGTTCTCATCAATATCATTTCCAATGCCATTCAGGCCATGCCGGAGGGAGGCATGCTGAATTTCTCTATGTCCTCTACAGAGAAAGATGTTATCTTGGCCATTAAGGACACCGGTCCAGGCATACCATTGGAGGTCAAAAACAAAATCTTCCATCCTCTCATTACCACCAAAGCCAAAGGTATGGGTATGGGTCTTGCCGTCTGCAAACGCCTATTGGAGGCCATGGATGGCGATATCCGAATCGTGAGCGAGAAATGTAGGGGCACAATCGCCGAGATAAAAATACCTATAGCCATAGGACAATGATCACCATGTCGAATTATAAAAAATAAATTTACTTGCGAGATTGGAGCAAATTATTCACAATATCCTCATGATACTTGATCTCATATTCCTGTTCCGCCAATTTTTTTGCCACAAATTCCAGCAATTTTCCTGGAGTCACCGGCTTTTCTAAATATGCGTTTGCTCCTTGATTAAGGGATTCAATGGCGTTTTCTCGAGTGGAATAACCTGTGATGATGATCTTTTTCATCTCCGGGTTAAGCTCGCGAAATTCCGAGAGAAGGGCGGTACCATCTATATCAGGAAGCCTGATATCAATTAATGCCAGGTTAAAATATTTGCTGCGTACCTTTTCTATGGCTTCACTGCCGGTCTCAGCCGTATCTATTAGGTAACCCTTCCTCTCCAAGAGAAGCTTAAAGCCGTCGAGTATGCCTCTATCGTCGTCGATAATCAATATGCTTTTCTTATCCAATAACTCACCTCAACACTAGGTTTTTGCCTAAAATAGATGGAAACAAAAAATTGAAGCCTCGGACGGGATTCGAACCCGCGACCTCGTCCTTACCAAGGACGCGCTATACCGGGCTAAGCTATCGAGGCGCCAAGAGCCCCTTGTGCTACTCACCCTTCAAGAACCTTTCGGTTGGATCTGTTTTCTCGCCTCTTCATAGACGTCTTCCGTCCTCTTGGCGATGCGATCCCAGCTAAACTCGGCATCAATCCGGCTGCATCCTGCCCTTGCCAGCTTCATCATCTCCTCGGGATTGGCCAGCAGCCGGTTTATGCACCAGGCGATGGACTCCGGCTGAATATAGGCCAGGAGGCCGTCCTCGAAGTTATTAATTATGCTCACCGCCTCCGTCGCAACTACCGGTTTGCAGGCATCCCAGGCCTCCAGGACCACAACGCCGAAAGGCTCGTTTCTGCTGGGAACGCACATGAGATCGCAGGCATTGACCAGCTCCTCTTTCTCGGCGCTGGAGGTGTATCCCAGGAATCGGCAGGCATCCGCTACGCAAAGCTCGCGAGCTCTTCTCTCGCAGTCCTGCCTCATGCCACCCTCCCCCATGAAGACAAAACGGGCATCGGATCTGTTTCTCAAGATACGAGGCACAGCCTCTACCAACAGGTCCGGTCCCTTCTGAATACTCATCCTGCCGCAGAAGAGCACCATCGGAGCCAGGGGGTGAATGGCGTACTTCTCCTTGACCCGGCCGGCGTCCAGCCCCTTTCTCATCTTCCCCATAATGATGCCGTTTGGTATAATGCTGATCTTGTCTCCAGGCAGGCTGTAGATCCACATCAACTCGTCTTGCATGCGCCTGGTGGTCACAATCACCTTGCTGGCCTCATAGCAGCCCAGCCACTCTCGATGGGAGACCTCCTGGGATATACCGTGACCAAAGTGGTTTCCATTCCTGCCCCATTCTGAGCTATGCATGGTCAGAAGGAAGGGCAAGCCAAAGTGCTCCTTTATACGGGTCAAAGCGGGCACCGGATGCCAATCATGGCCATGCACTATATCGAATTTGCCAAAGAGATTTTGCACTGCCCCGAAGCGATCGTAAAGTGCATCACACATGCGGTTCATCTGAGAGAGGACATCTCCAGAGCCGTCTACATCGGCCCTCTGGTAATGCACGCCGTTGATCTTGTCGTAGGACTCAAAATCGCCTCGGCGCGTAATGATATGTACTTCATGGCCCCTTCTGGCCAGCGCTTCCGAGATCTCTGAGACGTGGGGGGCCACCCCACCGACCTTTATTGAGTATAAGCTCTCCCAAGAGAGCATTGCAATTCGCATCTATTCACCGGGTATTGTCTTGCCTTGCAGCTAATGGTTATTGATCTTTTATCGGTACGATACGCTTTATGGAATACGTTAGGAATGAAATAATCAAATTCTCATTATCTATAGCCGGATAATTGATTAACCTTTCGCCGCTTTTAGCTTATGCCTAAATTCCTCGGCGGCCTGCTCCGGGGCAATGGAGTTGATGTACATTCCTGTGCCCCTCTCAAAGCCCGCGATTTTGGAAATGGCCGGTTGAATTCTGATATTGATGTGGTAGCCGATAGGAAGCTGGAAGATCATGCAGTTATAGGACGGATCGTTCAAGACGGATCGCATGCTCCCCAGGGCCCGCTTTAATAGAGCAGCCAGGCTCTTGCCTTCAGCTTCATGCATCTCTCCCAGGTTGGCAAAATGCCTCTTGGGCAAGATCCAGGTCTCATAGGGTGCCTGAGAATAGAAGGGTGCAATTAGAATCCAGTTCTCGTTCTCCTCGATGAGCCGGCATGACTTCATCTCTTGCGCTACGATATTGCAGAACGGACAACGCGAAGCATGGCTGATGACATCCAGTTCTCTTTTAATCAGAGGCGGAAGAATGGGAAGGGTGATGAGCTGAGAATGGCTGTGCGATAATGATGCTCCCGCCTCCTTGCCCCAATTCTTGAAGATAGATACATATTTCACAAGGCTGTTGCTGCAGTAGTGGACATAGCGATCCCGGTAGACCTGGATGAGCTTTTCCATGTGCTCCTTTGCATAGTCAGCTGGATTTTCTCTGTGCAGGGGACTGTCTACAATCACCTCGTGAAAGCCCTGCCCAGGCAGAGCCATCCATTCTGTCGTGGCGGGCGCAGGGCATGGGACCATGGCTGCGAAAACATTGGGAAAGACACGCAAAAGCCAGCCGGTATTCCTCTCCAGGCCATCGGATGATACACCTTGCTCAGTGTAAACTGCAACAGCGAGGGGAGTCATCTTCTCGTTTCCCGGACAAAATGGGCATGCGGTTTCGTCTCCAGGGGCCGTCTTTGCCATCTGGAAATCAGACGGCCTTTTCTTGCGCTCGGCGGCGATGATGCAGTACTCATCCAGAAAGTAATGTCTTCTTAACTCCGTCATCGTCTGCGTCCCCTCTTACCCTCTTTGGTCAAGCCACTTCCTTATAAATCGCCAGTGTCCTCTTTGCGGCTTTCTGCCAGGTGAACTCTTCCAGGGCCCTGGTCCTGGCGTTCTTTCCCCAGGATTGGAGGCGATCCAGGTCCTCCAGGGCTAGATTGATGCCCCAGGCGATATCCCTGGAATCGCGAGCATTGACATGAACGCCCGTTGGATGTGCGTCGCCCGGGTTTTTTACAATCTCCGCCAGACCAGAGGTGCCGGAGGCGCCCACCACAGCTGCCTTGCCCATGGCCGCGGCCTCGAGAGCGACGATGCCAAAGGGCTCATAGATGCTGGGAAATACGCATAAATCCGCCAGAGCATAATGGTGCATCTTATCCTCTGCATCCAGAAAGTCTGTGACCAGAGTGATGCCGCCCAGCCGTTTCGCCTCTGCAAGAGCCCAGCTCTCCAGGCTTCCCTTGCCCACGACCAATAGCTTCACCTTGGGATGCTTTGCCTGGACAAAGGAAATGGCAGAAAAGAGCTGTACAATCCCTTTGACAGGTTCCAGCCGGCCCATGAAGAGCACGATGACATCATCCTCTGCATAGCCGTATCTCTTTCGCAAAGCCGCCAGACGCTCTGGATCAGCCCGATCGGGATCGAAAAACGCGCCGTCCACGCCATGGTAGCATACGTGAACCTTCTTTGCCTCAACTCCCAGGCTGACCAGCTCCTGCTTCATGGCCTCTGAAACGGTAATGATAAGATCCGCTACATTCGCGCCTTTCTTTTCCAGAGCTACGAGCTGGGGATTGGGATTATCCGTTCGACCGACCTCCAGGCCGTGCACATGGAAAATCATGGGAATACCTTCTCTCTTAACGGCCATGGCTCCCAGGAGGCCGAGCCAGTCGTGAGCCACACAGAGATGGAATGGCCCATTCTCCATGAGTCTCGCCGCAGCTAGCTGGTTTAGGCTGAAAAGGTCCAAAAGGAAGTAAAGGCCTTCCCCCCAGGAAAGGGTCTCGGGTGAAAGGAATATCTCCAGCCCATCCCTGATCGGGACGGTAACCTCCCTGAACACCTCCACACCATTCATGTCCTGATGCCTCTCCAGTCTGTTGTCCCCCAATGTAAAGACCGAGATTTTCTCACCCAGGGAGACCATTTCTCTGGATATTTCATCCACATACACACCAAGACCGCCGAAGATCCTGGGCGGAAACTCGAGGCTCAAGTAGGCAATTCTCATTGTTTTCTCACATCCCCATCTAAGCTACCAGATTCTTGTAATACTCCAGTACCGGCTCATTCCAGCTAAACTGCCTGGCCAAGGAGAAGGACTCTTCGCAGAGCAGTCGGTATTTGACCTCATCATCCAGATAGGTCCAGGTGAAGTAGTCCAGGGCCAGGGCATAATCCAGGACGGTCTCCTGGGGCTGAGCCTCAATGTTGTCCACAATCACCACGCCCCCCAGGCCCGGCACGCGGCGTTTGATCTTCTTTAGAGCATCGCTGTATCCTGCCGCCCGGCTGACGATGTTGGGTGTGCCTTCCCGGCCCGCTTCCAGGGCGGTGAGAAGGAAGGGCTCATATTGAGAAGGAAATATGCCGGCGACACAGCCGGCCATGATCTCATCAGCATGCATTCCCAGGCCGCCGTCATCGGGTCCCACCCACTGAGGATAGAGCAGTGCCGCCACCATTCGTCTGCCGGATATCAGCTCCGATTCATCCAGGCCATGCTCCTTGATCATATTCTCCAGGCGGATCTCGTCGCCCACCAGAACCTCCGGCGTGAGATTGATGGGAAATCCCTCCGGCAGCTTCTCCTTGTCTTTGGGACCGTGCGCGGCTATCAGGAAGCATACCACCCTTGTCTCCTCGGCATGGCGCTGACCGGCTAATCTATGCTTGAGCAGGTGATCCTGAAGCACCAGGGCATCAAGGAGCTGAAGATATCCTTTATTCTCGATCTCTATGCGGGAGATGGTGAAGACAGGGATTATGTTCTGGGATTTTACGCACTTGCCGTCGCAGTATTTGTAGAGATTGTCGGTCAGAAACTGCTGGATCTTGGCCCGGCAGCGCTCTTTTTTATCCCAGTCGATCTCCTGGGCCACCACATCAATTCCATTCCGAATGACAATGCCTTTCAAGCGGTAAAAAAGCATGGCCTCTTTCATGGTCGAATCGCCCACGAATGTAACGGCATCGGCATAGCGGGCCAGAGCCTCCAATGTGGCAAAGCCAAAAGGCGTGCCGGGTTCCATGTTTGAGTCGCCTTGAGCTACCTTTTGCAGAGATTTATAGCCCGCCGTGCGACCGGGAACTGTGGCGTGCAATGTGCAGACCGATCTAACAGGAACGCCCAGCTTCTTCAGCCTGGCTGCCGCATAGAAGACTCCAAACTCATGGCAGTGCATGGCAACTCTCACTTTGGGCATTACCGACTTGGCAAAATCCGAAACCGCCCGGTCGGTATACTTTTGCGCCATCTCTTCCGGAGCGCGCGTCAGGCCTCGCACCAGCTCGGATACGGCATAGGAAAGATTGAGGTAGTGGTTGTACTCAGAGCCATAGTGAGCTCTCTCGAAGTTCATGGAATCCAGGCCCAACAGATCAAAGGCCTCCGTCTTGATGGCGTTATTCTGGGTCATCTCCTGATTCTTCCAGCGCACCATGTGGGACTGATAATAATTGGTATTGAAGAGCACATAGCTGATGGGAACGCCTTGTACATTTCTTTGCCCGGTAACGGTCTCAATGCCAAAAGCCGTCAGTGTCGTCAGAACGCCCTCGAGCTCTGGCCCATTCTCCAGCTTCTCGAATCCCGTGAGATCTGTGACCCGGTTTCTGCCTGTGTTCCAGTCTCCGCCGGAAGAGGGATAGTTGGGACCCGCAACCAAGATGTGCAGGCCGCTTTCAATATCACCTCGCGCCACCAGCCCCGCTAGCGTCACTGCCTCTGCATCCACCACATTCCAGATACCGCCCATCTTATTCGAGACGGGACCTGCTTCCTCTGCAGCCAGGACGATCCATCTTTCGATCATTTTATGCCTCTCAAGAATAGGGCGAGAGCGAGGACACCGAGATTCCCTCATCGGATATGTCCAGGACCCTGATGCTATTGGCGATCTTCGAGCCGCGCATCTTCATGATGTATATCGACCGGATGAGAGTATTGCCGATGCGCTCGCGGTTGAGCACGGTGGCCGAGTCCGCTCCGTACTCCAGGAAC
Organism: Methanothrix sp.; assembly: GCA_026394555.1. Classification (GTDB taxonomy): domain Archaea; phylum Halobacteriota; class Methanosarcinia; order Methanotrichales; family Methanotrichaceae; genus Methanothrix. The sequence goes on along the minus strand of JAPKXZ010000075.1, from coordinate 25,194 downwards.
TGGTTGGTGCCAAAAGCTGTGCCAATGGTGACGACCGAGGTCACGCCGCTGGCACGAATGGTACCGAAGAGGTCGTCGGTCAGGGACCGAATTTTAAAGGGCTGCTCTACGGCCATGAAGAAGGCAGTCAGGTCGTCGATGAAGAGCCGGTCGGGCTTGGCCTCCTCCAGCTTTCTCTCCACAAGCTTACGAAAGTTTATGAGGAAATCCACCGGATCGGCATCGATGCTCTTTTGCAGGCGCAAGACTGGGTCGGTGACATCGACAATGGCGAGTTTTCCCTCCTTTTCCAGGTTGGAGAAGTCCCAGCCAAAGGAGGACATCATCTCTCTCTTCAGGTACTCGGCGCTCTCGGAAGGGGTGATGATCATTCCCTTCTCGCCCATCTTGATGCCGTAATTTATGAACTGGCCGGCAAAGACGGTCTTGCCCGTACCGGAAGATCCGGTGATGGTGTTGACGGTTCCTTTGTGAAAACCGCCATCTACCAATTCGTCATATCCAGGTATTCCCGACTTGGACCTAGAAAATTTGCTGCTTTGTAATGCCACAACCATCTCGCTCCCACACACTAATTGCGCCGCGATTTGCAGCGCCGGATGCATGTTATTTCGCGACAAAGGTAATTAGGTCTTTCGGTGATGGGGGGTAAAAATTGTGGTATAGAAATATTTTAAGAAAAGCGTCCCGACCGGGATTCGAACCCGGGTTGAAGGCTCTCTGCGCTTTTGGCTCCGCAGGCCTTCGGGATGTCCACTACCCCATCGGGACAAAACATCCCTCATGGCATGCTTTTAGTTATTAAGCTTGTTGGCCAGGGCCCCTGGTCTGAGCAGTGCGAATGGCGCGCAGAAAGTCGATCTTCCTAAACTCCGGCCAGTAGGGCGCGCAAAAGTATGCGGCACACTCATTGCCGTTGGCCTGCCAGGGCAAGAAGTTGGAGGTGCGACTGTCCCCGCCCGTCCTGATGATCAGATCTACTTTGGGTACAGAAATGCCGTCCTGCGGATAGAGGTGCGTTGCGATCAGATCCTCATTCACCTCATCCGCCCTGATCTTTCCCACTCTTATCTGGCGCGCCAGGAATCGCGCTGCATCTACCAGCTCGCGCTGGCCGCCGTAGGCCAGGGCTACGTTCAGGTACATCGTCTCATATTCTCGCGTGGCATCCTCAGTGCGGCAGATCTCCTCTTGAAGGTCCAAGGGCAGCATCTCCACCCTGCCGATGGCCCTTACCCGAACCCTGTTAGCATGTATTTTTTTGGAGCGACCAAGCTCCCCAAACTTGTTTTTGATCAGATCAAAGAGATAGCGCTTCTCCAACTCGTCCCTCTCAAAGTTCTCTGTGGAAAAGGCATAGAGGGTAAGATGCTTAACACCTACCTCCAGGCACCAATCGGAGACCTTCTCCGAGGTGTCGGCACCAAGGCTGTGCCCCAGGAACCTGGAGAGGCCTTTTTGCATGGCATATCTGCGATTTCCATCCTGGATGATGGCCACGTGCTCCACCGGCACCCCGGCAAGAATGCGTGACTTTAAAAGCCGCTCATAAAAGGTGTAGGCTGGGTTTCGCAAAATGAAACTCATTCACTTTATTAGCTTCGCGAATTACTATTTAAATAATTCCTATGGGCATGAGTTTTGCCGTTCTCTTCCCAAGGGCAAGATACAAATAGCTGATGACTTACTAGGCTTACTTCGAGGGCCTGTGGTCTAGCTGGTTATGACATCGCCTTCACACGGCGGGGATCACGCGTTCGAATCGCGTCGGGCCCATTTGCATTTTGGCCGACACAAGCTTTAACTATTTAAGAGTGGTTTTTAGCGAAAGGGCGAAAAGAAAGATACTTTGGCTACTCGGGGCAAGAGCGGCCCCGAAGATTCCATGAAGTCCTAGGTCCATAATTATTATTTGAGGTGATAAGCTGTATAATAGAGGTCGTGGCAGGGAAGAAGAAGGAGCTGTAATTACCAGAGTCCGTCTCCCCCGCAAACAGGATCGAGAAATATTCGGTCATGTGGAAAGCTTGCTGGGAGCCAATCGCATAAGGGTGAGATGCATCGACGGCGTTACCAGGATGGGCCGCATACCTGGCAAGATGAAAAAGAGGATCTGGATTAGACAGGGTGACGTGGTTATTGTCATTCCCTGGGAAATCCAGAATGAGAAGGCCGATGTAGTCTGGAGATACACCGGTCCCCAGGTTGACTGGCTGCAGCGCAAGGGATTTCTGAAAGGAACTTCTTGAAAGGAATCTTCTTGAAAGGCACTTTATGAGCCGGCGTACCAAGGATGAAGATTTCGATACCAAGATCGATGTTCTTCGTACCAGGATAAAGGACTCCGATGATCTAAACGTCCAGGATGCGGTCTTCGATAAGCGCACCCTGATGGACCTTTACAGCCTGGCCAGCAAGGGCGTAATCGATGCTCTGGGCGGGTCCGTCTGCACCGGCAAAGAAGCCAACATTTTTAAGGCCATCGTGGGTGAGAAACAGCTGGCCCTAAAGATTTACCGCATCTCTACCAGCAATTTCAATTCCATGCAGGACTACTTGCATGGCGATCCACGATTTGGAAACGTGAAGGGCACAAAGAGAGCTATTGTCGCGGCCTGGACCCGGAAGGAATTTCGGAACCTGACGCGAGCGGAAGAGGTGGGTGTAGCCGTGCCCCACCCCATAGCCATGAGGGAGAACATACTGGTTATGGATCTTATCGGCAAAGGCGAGAATGTTGCTCCACCGCTAAAAGACGTGGAACTGGAGACAGAGGACGCCAAGCGCATTTTTGATAGAATCGTTGAATATATCTCTGTGCTCTATAATCGCGCACAACTCGTTCATGCCGATCTGAGCGAGTTCAATATACTTTATGACGAAGGCGAGCCGGTGATAATAGATATGGGGCAGTCTGTTACGCTGGACCATCCCATGGCCAGAAGATTTCTGGAGCGCGATATAGCTAACGTGGCCCATTACTTTAAGAAAAAATATAACGTGGGCTCCCCGGAAGAGATCTGGGAGAAGCTACGCAAAGACAAAGAAGAGATAGACAAAAAAGAAGGCTGATTAAATTGGATATCAAGATTCCAGAAGAGCGCGTAGGTGTGCTGGTGGGACCTGGCGGGTCCATGAAGCGCTTTATCGAAGAGAAGACCAAGACCACTATTGAGATAGACAGCGAGACCGGTGCGATCTCTATTGCATCGGCAGAAGACCCATTGCAGGGCCTAAGAGTATTAGACCTGGTAAAAGCCATCGGCAGAGGCTTCTCACCGGAGAGGGCCCTGGCCCTTCTTGATGACGAGATGCTGATGCTCGATGTGCTGGACCTGTCTAAGATGGCAGGCACCAAGAACGATATGGAACGCATCAAGGGCCGCATCATCGGCAAGGACGGACGGTCGCGTGAGATCATGGAACGGCTCTCCGGTGCCAAGGTATCTGTGTATGGCAAAACAGTAGCCATATTAGGCTATGCGGAGCAAATGCGAGTTGCACGTACCGCCATAGAGATGCTGCTTGATGGAGCACCACATGGAAATGTCTATAGCTTTTTGGAGAAGAAGCATCAGGAGCTGGCCAAGGAAGAGCTGAGGGCGCAGGGCTTGCTCTGAGGATTAAATTTTGGACTTGCAGTTACAGCTTGACTACGTTGATTGGCTGCTCATAGCTCTGGCACTCATTGGCCTGTATTCCATTCTTCTCTTGCCTTTGAAAGATAGCGAGATATGGCGTAGCCGGGGAATCTCAGTCGGAAGCGTGCTCGGCATTCCTTTGGCAGTATTCTTTCGCACCACCCGGGGCCTGAATCTGCTGGACAGGCTGGCCCGTCCCAAGAGATTCTGGAGACTGGTAGCCTCGGCCGGCATACCCCTGGTCATACTGAGCATGGCCTCTTTTTTGATCCTGCTTCTTAGCTTAGCCATATCAATGATTCATGAGCCTCCTTTGCCCAGCAGCTTGAACGCTCCGAGAAACATCCTTCTCATTCCCGGCTTAAATGAGTACATTCCCTTCGTCTGGGGCTGGATTGCTCTCTTTGTGACCATGGTAGTGCACGAGTTCGCTCACGGCATACTCAGTCGCGTCGAGGGCGTGCGCGTCAAGTCCATGGGAATTGTGGCCGTTTTTTTTGCACCAATAGCTGCATTTGTGGAGCCGGATGATGTGGATCTCTTCGGCAACAAAGATATGCCGGCAAAGGTGAACAAGGCGGCAAGAATCAGGATTCTATCGGCAGGTGTCATCTCCAATTTCATTGTGGCGGCAGTGGCTATGGCCCTCTTCTTCGGACCGGTCATCGGATCCATATCTCCGGTGGACAGGCTGATAGTAGTCGATGTTCAGGACGGCTCTGCTGCCGAGAAGGCAGGTTTTACGAACGGAATGGTGCTGTTGGACGTAGATGGAAACAGAGACGGCAATCTAGAGCAGTTCTACAGCGATCTGGGCAGCTCTTCTGTGAGCCTGCGATTGCTTTATGAAGACCGAGAACAGGTCCTGCCGCTCACCGGCGAGCCGGCGCGAGGCATCATGGTGGCCTCCATCTTCAAGGGCTCGCCCGCCGAATCTGCAGGTCTCCCTGCCAGGAGCCTAATCACCAGGATCGACGGGATAGAGATTGTAAATCTAGAGGGCTTTCGAAAGCAGATGAACGCCACTCGACCCGGCCAAATCATCTCCATAACCACCGGTCAGGGCAATACTTACGGGGTCAATCTCACGGCGAAAGAGGCAGCTTCTCCGGATAGCGGAGGATTCATAGGTATCGGCATCTCCGGGAATGCGGTTTTATCCGGCGGCGTAATCTTTCAGGAGGCTCAAGCAGGGCAGATCCTGCAGTTCCTCAAAGCCTTACCCGATAGAGGTATACAGGGTTTCGCCTACATGTTAAGCTTGCCTTTCGCCGGAATTCCTGGATTCACCCAGAAGGGCTTTCCCGGTTTTAGCGGCTGGCTGACCGCCGTCTTTGAGCCCAGCGGATGGGCCGAGCCCCTGGGAAACAAGTTCTTCTGGATTGCCAACCTTCTGCTCTGGATCGGCTGGATCAACCTTTATGCCGGCCTGTTCAACTGTCTTCCTGCGGTGCCATTGGATGGTGGGCACATCTTCAGGGATCTGGTGCAGTCCGGCTTTGAGAAGATTGTCAGGCCCGAGAAGGCGGAAAGATTCACCAGGACGACCGTGGCCCTTCTTACCTGGTTGGTACTGACATCCATGCTCATAACCTTGATCGCGCCATTCACCAATTGGTTGACTATTTAGTTTTAAACCCATAAAGGTAAAACAGAACATCCGGCAATGGTCGGCAGGTTGGTCCTATGAGAATAAGCGCGGTTTGGCATTTAGCGGCCCTGGTGGCCCTGGCAGCCCTGATGGCTATGACGGGCACAGCCCATTCTTCGGAGATTATAGATCTCTACTCCAGCATGGACTCGGCTGATGTTACACTGGAAGGAGACGTGGCCGGCATGGCTTTAGAGCTGGATCTGATGGATGAGGGAAGACGGATAGCGACCAGGAACCTGACGCTGGATGGTGCAGGGACCTTTGTCATTCGCTGGCCGGCCCTAAAAGCCGAGAAAGGCAGCTATGATGTCTGCGCGCTCTTATGGGAAAATGGCACCGCAGTCTCCAGGAAATGCAATAGCTTCTTTTACGGGGGAGTGGAGCCCATACGGTTTGACGTGCGCGATTTTCGTGCCGACTCTCGCGGCATGCACCTTGTCATCAGTGCCAGCGATCCTACCGTTGTGGATATTTACTACATGCTCATCGACGGAAACAAAGCAGTGTATGTCACCAGAGAGCAGGTGGTACCCATCACGGGAAGCAATGGCCTGCCGATTAGCAAGGACTATGCCTGGAAGCAGATCCTGGAAAACGGACGCGAGTATGCGGGCCGCGTGAAGATTGTGGAGCTGAATCACAACCAAACAAGGTCCTTCATGAATTCCTTTTTGGCTGTGGAGGATGCATTGATCACCGAGACCTATCAGGATGAGACCGGTGCCAGCGCTACCGTCATGGGCAACTCTCGCGTTCCCTTTGCGGGATCTTTGCGCTTCATTCTATCTCAAAATGGTTCCATTCTCAATACCACCGAGAAGAGAACGCCGGTCCTTCTTACGGGAGACGATGAGACGGTGGAGATCACCTGGAACAAAACTCTTGAGCCGGGCATCTACCAACTACGCACCGTTTTGCTCGGCCAGGGCGGCGCCGTTATGGATTTGGAGGAGAATGTGATTGAGGCTAAATCTCTGCAAAGGAGCAACGCCACAGATACGGCAAAGAAAGCCAACTTTCCGGCTGGATCTGCCGCATTAGCCTTGCTCACGACCGTTCTTCTCAGGAGGAGGAGATGATTATGCAAAAAATCCTGGTTAGCCTTATCTGCACTCTGGCGCTGCTGGCATTTTTGATGCCGGCCACAATTGCAGAAGACAGTCAGAACGCCGCCGCGAACATCACATTAAACGAGACCCAGAATGTCACAAAGAACATCACGCTAAATGATAGTCTGAAAAGCGCCCCGGCCGTCACCCAATTGGGTACTGGGAAAGCCGCTGATCACACCAAGGTCCTTCGGGCCGGCTTCGCGAGATCCAAGCCATTAAACAACCTGGATGTGTACGGCAACAAATCCACCTACAATATATCATCCAGCATATCCCCAAGTACCGCATTCAATGTTAGCCAGCGCCTGGGAAATGTATCCCAACTCACCTACAATACCGATATCTATAAGCCCACTTACAATATCAGCCAATACTCAAGAACCAAGCCCCTTTATAAGGTGCCGGACACTCTCTCATCCAAACCGGTTTACAGCATCTCCGGCTATCCAAAGATCAAGGCTGCCAGTAGCATACCTTAATGGAAAAGAAAAAGTATAAAAAAGAAGATCTTCGGAAGGTTAACCTTCAGAGGAACTTCTGAATTTTCGCGACTAAGGCGGGCTTGGGGTAGGCTCCCACCAGTTTATCGATGAGTTTGCCGTCCTTGAAGATCATCAGAGTGGGAATCGCCGAGATCCTGTACTTGTTGGCGGTTTGCATATTCTCGTCGATGTTCAGCTTGCCGAAGACGACCTTTCCTTTCATCTCGCTCGCCAGCTGCTCGATAATCGGACCGATCGTGCGGCAGGGTCCGCACCACTCCGCCCAGCAGTCCAGAATGAAGATGGGATACTGGCCGGCTGCGGCATCAATTGTCGCGTCCGTGACAATAACGGGCTTGTCCGGCAGCTCTACGAACGGTTTCGCCGATGCATTCATATCTTTTTTCATCTGTTCCATTTTCTTCCTTTTTATCTCTTCCAACTCGTCCAAGCTCAATCCTCCAATCTTTCTTTGGCCTTAACTATGAGGGATTTGAAGTGGCCCAGATCTACGGGCATTATCTCGAAGGGTAGGTTAGTGAAGTCAAAGAATTCTAAAAGCTCTTCCTGTCGTGCCGGCGCATCTTTCAGAGTGTCCAGGTAGACCGTTCCCTTAAATGAGCCCATCTGCATCCTGGCCTCTTCCGGGCCCCAATTAAGGCGGCGGAAAATGTCCTTCCAGGCATCCAGCCAGCCGGGAGAGAGGTAGAAGAAAAGCCCATCCTTGGCCTTCTTCTCCAGCCCCTTCCGGGTGATGAAGGCGTCCACGCAGTTCTGGCATGCCGCAAGCGCCGCATGGTAGGGCGCGAGGATTTCCTCAATCTTGGGGTGGCACTGGCCGTATACTACTATTTGCCCATCGCTGCCGTTCTGTCGGCACTTCTCCAGCTCTGCCACGAGAGCCATTTTTAAATCATCGAAGTCCACGTGCAGCCCTGCTCCCAGGTAGTGGGCCTCAAAGGGAAAAAACAGCTCAAAGCGCAGCGCTTCGATCTCCTTTTCAAAAATGCCGCACGCAATGATTGAATACATAGCTGCATTACTATAAGGAGGCAATAGGATATATCTGTGATCCTTGTATCCACGGCAAGAAGCCCGGAGGACCGACAATGATGAACTCAATTAATAGAAAAGCCACATTAATGGTCCTTGCACTCATAAGTTTGCTGACTCTAGCGATGACGGTAGACTGCCTGGCGGCCCCAAAAGGGCAGATGAATGGCAACGCCTCCGGACCGGCACTGGTGTTTCCAGAGTCGCCCGTTGTCGTGAATGACGGTGACCTGGACCAGGCGCTCAAGATCTACTCGCCTTTTGTCTTGGACTGCTGGGAGATAGGCTGCCGGCCCTGCCAGCTTATCGAGCCAAAGATAAACCAAATGGCAAAAGATTTTAAGGGCCGGATCGTATTCGCAAAGCTTTGTATCGATCGAAATCCCATAACTATGAACAAGTATGGGGTATCAAGAACTCCAACCCTGCTTGTCTATGAAAACGGCACTCTCGTTTATAAGCAGGTAGGCAATTATCCCCAAGAGGAGCTGGAGCACACTATTCTGACCGTCCTGCATATGCGGTGAGGTGGCTACCCTTTGTAGTCCCCGCCCACCAGCTCGCGAATGCGCTGTGCGATCTTGGGCCCCACCAGTTCTACCTCTTGCAGCTGCTCAGATGAGGCCGTCATGATCTTCTCGACGGATCCGAAGTGCTTGAGCAGGTTCTTGGCTACCGTCGGCCCCACGCTGGAAATGGCCGATATCAAGTACTCTTGCTGCTCTTTAAGCGTCCTGGCAGTCTTGTGGCCATGCACCTTCGGCGAACGTCCCTCTCGCATCTCTCTTTGGGCCAGCTGGGCAATAACCGCGACCGTTTCATTCCGGTCTTCCGTGGGAATGATGGGGACACCATAGTCCACGGCCACGGAAATCATTGCTCCGCGAATAGATCCGGCATTCATCTGCGTGGTGTAAAGATCCCTGCCCTCTAAAATCAAAACCGGCCGCTCGTAAGTCCTGGCCAAATCCGCAATCTGCCGGAATAAGTTTCTCTTTGGATCGATGATCGAAGATACAAAATCATGTGCCGTTTTGCGTTCGATGGCCACCCGATCGCTGACCACATAGTCTCCCACCTCCAGATTCTTGACGGTGACCAGAAGGCCCAGAGACTCCAGAAGCTTTGCCATCTCCCTCTCCCTTGAGTCCACAAAAATTTTTGCAGAAATTTTGCCGGGCTCTTCCGCCTCCGTTGGCTCTTTTTGCACTTCACGTTCATCCATCTTTGCAGGATGGGCCGGATCCTCTGTTATCTGCAGCTGCCGGGGCAAAAACTCCTTTGGCAAAGATTCGCCGGGTTGACCGCTCATATCCCGTATCTGCCGGTTCATGTTCTTTTCTTTGCGCTCCGAAATCCAGTGATAGGCCTCATCGCGCGTACCTTTGGCCATTAATACTACTACTCTGCCAGCTCTCGCCCTGCCGGTCCTGCCTTTGCGCTGAATGCTGCGAATCTCGGAGGGCACCGGCTCATAAAAGAGAACCAGATCCGTGGCAGGAATATCGATTCCTTCCTCCCCCACCGAGGTGGCAATGAGGACATTGTAGTCGCCGGCCCGAAATTTCTGCAGAATCTCGGCTTGCTTTTTTTGGCTGAGGCCTTGATCATTATCACGGCTGGACTGGCCCACGAATCGCACGGCTCGAATGGCGGGCTCATCTTTCAGGAAGGAGAGGAGAGATGTGGCCGTGTCCCGATAGTTGGTAAAGACCATGATGCGAGACTCTGGCTTCGCAGCAATCTGCTCATGTAGTATTTTCTTTACGGCGGCGGGCTTAGGATGCTCCACCTCCAGGTTATGCAGGGCATCTACAACCTGCAAGAATCCGGGATCCTGCATTATGCGGCGGGAAGCTTTGGAACCGCTACGCGAGAGGGCTTCGCCTTCTAACCTCTGAAAATATCTGGCCAGTGCATCCGGTCCCTGCGTCTCCGCCAGCTCAACGGCATGATGCAATTTGAAAATCTCGGCCATGAGAGAAATGGCCGCGAATGTAGATTTATTTGCCAGCGTCTTGGCCGAGGACATGAGGGTAGCCTGCAGCCCGAGAAGCTCTCTCTTGGAGGACTTGGCATCGATTCTGACCGGACTGACGCCTAAAAGGTTCAGATCATCGATTCTGCTTTTGAGCAACTCCTCGATGGCGGATCGGATAAGCAGAAGCTCTTTGGGAACGGTAAGCTTCACCCACTCTATCTCCCGCTCGTGAACAAATGGGGCGACATCAGGATCATCTTCCGTGCGGGTCTGGATCTTCTCAATGGATAAGTTGGTGCATATCTCGGCGATCTTCTCGCTCTGGCTGCCCGGGCTGGCGGTAATCCCCAAGACCAGCGGGCTTTTCGCCTCGCGATGATAGCGATCGGCGATATAAACATAAGCATAGCCTCCCACGGCTCGGTGCGCCTCGTCGAATATCACCAGGGATACATCCTTAAGATCAATCCTTCGAGAGAGAAGATCGTTTTCTATCACCTGTGGAGTGGATACAACGATGCGGCTCTTCCCCCAGGATTCGATTCTATTTTCCGGAGAATTCTCTCCGGTCATCATGGTGACGATATCTCTGTCTTTGAGCACACGCTGCAAGAAAACCGCATGCTGCTCCACCAGCGGCTTGGTGGGAGCCAGGAAAAGAACCCGGCCCTTATCCATTCGAGCCAGCAACACCATGAGTGCTATGACGGTCTTGCCCAGACCCGTAGGCACTACGATAAGACTGGAGGCCGTGAGAGCCGTGGCGGCCAAATCCAACTGGAAGAGTCGCTTTTCTACTGTTTGCGGCAAAAGATGCGGATGCTCCAGGTAGGAGGACATAACTGATCCTAAGCGATCTTGTTGTATTTGATTCCATTGTATTAGATCTATTGATACGCATTTATTATTCATAGTATATCATTTTCACTATACTTATCCCCTCCGGCTTTAGAAACCAGTTCAGGGATCTGAAAGGAGGTCGCCCCAATCTAGGCTGTTTTGAAGGATAAATTTATATAATATAAAAGTAAGATATTGATAGAAAGCTAAATCTCGCTTATTTAGCGAAATAGCTCAAATTAATCGCTTAAAAAAAAAGGGGGCGAAAAGAAAAATGAAGGGAGTAATAGTAGTAGCATTCATGATTGCAATTGCCCTTATGGGGGGTTGCGGCATCGTGCTAGCTAATCCACCACTGGTTCCACCAGTGCAGTATGAGCAGTTCTGTGAAGCACAAAAAGTGTCCGGAACGGGAATTATCGATGTCAGTACGTCGATAATTGACAAGAAGATCGCACTTGAATACTACAACACCATGGCAGGCGACGGCGACCTGGAGCTGGACTCCGAGCATGCTTACTCTCAGGATGCTGAGAAGCTCATGAGGAATGTAAGCTCGGTAAACGGCGGCGACAAGTCTGGCCTAAACCTCTACGAGACCACTAAGCTGACTTATGCAGGCGAGACGCCTCTGACCGGCGGCAAGTACCTGCATTCCAAGGCATTCTACGGCGGAATCGGCGCTGATGTTCAGGAGATGTTCTCTGTAAATGAGATGGAAAAGGATGAAACTGCATTCTTTGCCTCCACGACGCCTTATCAGCCGATGGCAAATGTCAGCCCGGAGGACTTGATCAAGATGCTCAAGGAAGCCGGAAGAAACACCGAGGAGGTCGAGTATCTCATGACGGCCAGCAATGATATCTATGTTCCGTCCCATCTCATTGGTCTCGAGACCAAAAACTCCTTCAATGGTACCTGGGGCACCGATGCCAAGTGGCACAAGATATTCTACAAGGATATCAAGGCCCACGAGATGTTCACAGGAACCTTCGAGGCCGAGAAGACCATAAAGTTCCATGAGAATCCCGTGCCCGACAAAATCCAAGCGCCCTGTGATGGCATTGACTGCTAGGGAAACCTGGCAGCAAAACTCTTTTTTTTTGATCCGCTTATAAAGCGTGAAGGCAAAAGGAATAAATGGTTAAACCTCACGTACCTGGAAAAGGGGTCTGATTGAGTACCCTTTTGAGAAAGGAGGTTCATGAAATGAAGTTGATTCTTACATTATTCGTCGTCACGGTTCTTCTGGCAAGCGTTGCCGTCACGGCCAGCGCTGCCGATGTTCTGGATTTGAGCACATTAGGTAAAAAAACGAGCATGGAGGCGGTTTCTCTGCCCAGGCTCTCGCCCACAATGCCGACTATTGCCGCAACCTCTCTGGGAGGCAACCTGAAAAGCAATGTGCTCGATCTCAGCACTCTGGGAAAGAAAGCACTGCTCAATGTGAACACGACCATGATCAAGGGTCCCACTCCGGTTACAATCACACCCATGTTCGCCGTTAAGAATACCAATGTAACCAACCAGGCCGGCTCTGTCTTTACCCTGCCCCAGGCAATTTCTGCCATCCCCTCCGTTTACACCCCGCCCATCGCCATATTTGGCGGAGCTTAAAGAGGAAGAGAATGAATGTTTCGCTGAAAGTGGATGGAAAGGCAGTCGATTTAAATGCCTTCACCCAGGAGATCATCGGCAATGCGGCAGTAGCCATGGCACAGTCTCTGCGTGGAGTGGGCCAGGACTGGAAAGGAATTGAGATCAGAATAGATAAGTGATAAACCTCTCAATCCTTCTTGCTCTTTTTAAAGACAGATGCGAGATCAATAAAATAAGTGCCTTCCTTGACCGCCATAATCAACTCATCTCTCTCGAATAGAGACGGCAGATTCAACTCGTAGGTGCCAGGTGCGGTTATCTTGACGCTCTCCAAGGTCTTCTCTTCCGGCTTGCCGTCACTTTGACGAATATCATCGAGTTTTTTCTTGACCGGGATGCAAAGCGTCGAAGAAGCTGCTACAGCCGGAGCTGATCTTTGCGAAGCCTGCATCTCCTCCTCTATTGCCCTCGACCCTTTTTCCAGTCTCTCGGGCGGTATCCGCACACCCATAGCCCTATTTATGATAGGCTTTGGCGGTAGCATCTCTGCCTTCTCATCCAGCTGCTCTTTTTTCACGAACAGGAACTTCTTCCAGCCGCAATTGGGGCAGCCCTTCAGGATATCCTCTCCCAAGTCGAAGACATTGCTACAGCGGGTACAGATATGAGGCATCTAGTCCCCCACGGAGACCTTGGTGCTGATCTGATATTTGTCTTTCTCAATGGTGCGCAGCTGATTGGCAGGGCCGATGACCGTCATCCTGCCCTTAAGGGCTCTGCCGAATATCTTGTCCAAAAACGATCCTTCCTTCTTGGAAGGGTAGCTCTCTATCTCTATTCCTGAGAACTCGTCCACCCGAATCTCGGTCATGGTCATCTCGATGAGGCGCACCTCCTCATCCGAGGTCAGCCCGCACTCTAAAACCACAATCTTGCCGTTTTTGACCTTGTCCAGGATGAGCCGAATCTTCTCCATGGAGGTCATCTTCTCCAGCTTCTCCCCGGAGATGAGGTCCATTTGCACTTCTCTCATCAAGATCACCCAAAATGAGCTGCTATCGCCTGATAAAGGTTATCTATATTCGATCCTTCCAGGGCGGAGATGGGCACCATGGCGTGCTGAGGGAAAGCTGCCTTAATTCTGGCCGGCGAGGCGTTGGGCAGATCCATCTTATTGGCCACAATGAGGAGGGGAAGCTTCCGGGCTTCCATGTTTCCAATCACTACCACATTGACCTGAGTATAAGGATCCTCGGTTGAGTCCATAACTAATAGCACGCCGTCCAGGTCATCCAGCCATTTGATAGCTTCAATGACGCCTTCCGTGGCTTCTTTGGCCCTCTTCTTAGACTCGACCTCAGAAAGGCCATAGATCATGAACTCCTTGAAATCAACCTTTGTGGCCATGCCTGGTGTGTCGCCTATATCCAGCTCGATGCTCGATCCGTTGGCGTTGATCACCACGCCCTCCTTTCTCATGGCCCGGCGGGTCTCATGTGGAATAGGGGAAGCCTCTCCAAAGCTCTCCCCCTCACTCCAGTCATGCAGAATCCTGTTGGCCAGTGTAGTCTTTCCGGCATTAGGCGGGCCGTAAAGTCCGATCTTGGCCCTCTTTTTTTTAAATATCCTGTTTATCCAGGTCCCAAGGCTCTCCTTGAGGCTACTGATGATACCCATGTCTTACCTCAGAGATGATAAGCGCATGTCTCTACTAATAATTTTCCATGGAAAAAAATTACAAAAAATGCCTTAGCCAAAGATTTCCTGGGCCGGGCAATGGCCGACAAATCCCTCGAACTGCCCAGAGCTACGTAGAGCCTTCCAGGCATCTTTCAGAGAAGAGTCCTTGATATTGGCATAGCTCTCCTGCAAATAGGGACAGGCCCTGACGCTGCCGTCAACTGCCACATGCAGCCACCTTCTCCCAGCCATGCAGCCCAGCAATTGGCCTTCAAAATAGGTATTGGCAAAAAGCCGCGGGCCACCCGGCGTGGAGTTGATCCTCTTGTAGAGATCGACGATCTTCTCCTTCTCAATCAATGTCAACTTTTCCTCAGGAGTCTTTGGCATGCCTTCCCAAATGGACAGCTCTTGCACACCCAATTTTGCCGCCAGCTCGTAGAGATCCGAGATCCTGTCCACCTGACCGGCCTTTATGTGACAGGACATAGTTACCATCAATCCCGTCTGTAGAGCGATCTGTATGGCTTCTATTGCCTTGGCATGAGATCCGCCTTGGCATGAGATCCGACTACACCCCTCACCAGGTCGTGCTCCTCGGGAACGGTGCTGTAAACGCCAATGATAAGATTATAAAGCCCGGCTTCTCTGAGCTTGACCGCCTTCTCTACGGTCATGTCCAGACCCGGCGTGAAGAGGTTGACTACGGCCTTCTCTGGATCGACGTGCTTTATCAATTCGAATATATCCTCTCGCAAAAGAGGATCGCCTTCGGTAAAGGTGACGATACAGGTGCCCATATCCAGGGCCTGGTCGATGGTGCGCAAAATGTCCTCGCGGGAGAGCTCTCCCTCTCCCTCCTTTATCAGGCAGTGGTCGCATTTTGCCCCGCAGCGTCTTGTAACCTCGATGGAGAGAGTCTGAGGCACCGGTCGGCCTATCGCTGTCCGTGCTTCATTGACCAGAAGCCTTCGGAAGGGGCCGCTGGGAATGGGCGGAAGCCATGTGCTGGCAACGATATCCTTCAGCCTGACTTGAGCCAGCTTTTCCTCCGCCAGCCTCTGGTTTATCATCTTCAAAACCGGCTGGATCATTCGTGCCAGAGCGCCCGATGCCTGCAGGGCTCGATGATCCCGATCATAGTCCACAGATAGCGCGGCCGTCTTGATAAGCTGGGTCATTATGCTCCTACTTTTTCGTGGCAGTTATAGAGTTATCGCTACAGGAAGAGATAAGGTTAAATGACCCTGGCCTCTTGTACGAAAGCGGTGTTGCGAAGTGTCTGAAGTTGTACTGGCCTATTCCGGCGGCCTGGATACATCTGTTTGTATCCCGCTCCTCAAAGAGCGCTATGGATTTGATAGAATAGTCACCGTTCTGGTGGATGTCGGCCAGCCGCGCTCAGATATCGAGCGAGGAAACCGCAGAGCAAAGCAGCTGGCGGACGAGCATTACGTCATAGATGCAAGAGAAGAGTTCGTAAAGGACTACATATTTCCGCTCATCAAAGCCAACGGCTCTTACGAGGGATATGTTCTGGGAACGGCCATTGCCCGGCCGCTCATCGCTATCAAAGCAGTCGAGATCGCCAAGCAAAAAGGCATAAAGAACCTGGCGCACGGATGCACCGGTCGCGGCAACGACCAGCTGCGCTTCGAGGCCATCTTCCGGGCGACAGACTGCCGGGTCATAGCACCCATGAGAGAGTTGGACTTAGCCCGCGAATGGGAGATAGATTATGCACGCGAGCATGGCATTGAAGTTACCGTAACCCGCGATCGGCCCTGGTCGATAGACGAGAACATCTGGTCCCGGTCCATTGAGGGAGGAAAGCTTGAGGATCCCTACTTCGAGCCGCCCGAGGAGATCTACGGCTGGACCAAAAAGCCGGATGCAAGCAAGAAGGCGCTGGTAGTGGAGATCGGATTTGTCCAGGGTGTTCCCGTCTCTTTGGACGGCGTGCCGATGGGTGGCGTTGAGCTGATTGAGTTGCTCAACAGGCTGGGCGGCGAGCACGGCGTGGGCAGGACGGATATGGTGGAGGACAGGGTGCTGGGCCTGAAGGCGCGCGAGAACTATGAGCATCCTGCGGCTACTATTATCCTCACGGCCCATAAGGACCTCGAGCATCTGGTCTTATCCCGGGCCGAGCTTCGCTTCAAGGTCATGGTGGATGAGGCCTGGTCGGAGCTGGCCTATATGGGCCTGGTGGAGGATCCCTTATATCCTGATCTGAATGCCTTCCTGGATCAGTCCCAAAAGAGGGTCAACGGCTCGGTCAAGATGAAGCTCTACTGCGGAAATGCCATTCCCCTGGGCCGCCAATCACCCGACGCACTCTATGCTCAGGACATGGTCTCCTTCGACTCCCAGACCTTGAGCCAGAAGGATGCAGAAGGCTTTGCCAAGTACCATGGCTTCCAGGCCAGGCTGCTCAAGAGAAAGGGACTTAATGATGTCTTGAAACCGGTTTCTGGTAAGGTGCCAGAGAAGAAATGATGGTCAGGAGAGCTGAGCCCGGGGATCTGGCCCAGATCGTGCAGATCGAGGGGCTCTGCTTCCCGGAGGAGACCGCTTTTCCGCCCAAGATGTTCGCCTACCTGATACGCTATGCCGTGTCTTTGGTGGCCTGTGAGCCGGAGAAGAAAGTATTAGGCTTCATCATGGGATATACCAGTGGAAAGGCAGGTGCCGTCTATACCCTGGACGTTCATCCCGGTTACCGCAGGAAAGGCATCGGCAGCAATCTTCTCCAGTCTTTAGAGGAGACGTTGGCACAACTCGGTGCCCAGGCGATCCGACTTGAGGCCGCGTTGGACAAGCCGGGGGCGGTAGAGCTTTACAGAAAAGCCGGCTACCAGGAGAGGGAGCTGGTCAGGAACTATTATGGTCGAGGCAATCATGCCGTGCGGATGTGGAAGAATTTGGATGTGTGCTTATGCTTAACGACGTAGCCCGGATGAGAAGCGGCGAGATGGAGGCCGAGCTTTCTGCCAAGGTAGATAAGCTGATAGACGAGTTCATGACCATAGTTGACGCGAAGACCATGGAGAGACATCTGCAGAGAGGCATTGCCAGAAGCCAGCTCCCCTGCAGCATGGTAGCCATCCTGGACAAAAATAGCCTCTCCATTCTGGCGCAGTTTCGGATAGAGAATCGGATCGCCAGCTATTTTTATAAACCTGATATCGCTTTGACGCCCCAGCAGGCGGCCAATAGCGCCCAGTGGGAGTTCGGCTTCGTGGATGCCTTTATCATCCAGTTTCCGGCAAACTTAATAGAGCAAAGCACCTCGGATCGGCATGCGGCTTTGCAAAAAGCGGCCTCTGAGCATATCGACTCGGAGTTCCTAAGGCTGGAAAAGATGCTCAGCCTCATGCGCACCCGTCCTATATTTGGACAGGCTGGCGAGCCGGTAGGCGCAAAGACGCTACTTCTGCTCATGCCCCAGGATGCGAACCTGCGAGGAAATGAAGAAACCATTCTGAATGCGAGCCGGGCCAACAACCTGCCTATTGTTGAGGCAGAAGACATCAGGAGCGGTAGATCTGCTGTACGTGAGATGTGGCATTCACTCAATCACGCGGCGGTGATCATTGCCGATCTCACGGGACCGGACGGCGGGGTGATGTATGGCCTGGGCATTGCTCATACCCTGGGGAAAGAGACGATCTTGATTCACCCGCAAGGCTCAAAATACCTGACGGATATTCCCAGAACATACAGAATAGAGTACGAGGAAAGCGCTACAGGCAGGGCAAAGCTGGAAGAGCAGCTTTCCCGTATGCTCGGAACCATGCTGGCGCCTGCTGTAGAAGATTAGGCCAAAGCCATATATATGTCCTGTATTTATACGAAGCTGCGACTCCGAATTCAGGTCTCCGAGCTTCATTTGACCCAGGAGGGGAAAAGAGGTTGAAAAAGATAAGGTTGGCAATCGCGGGCTTGGGAAACTGCGCAAGTTCCCTGATTCAGGGGATCGAATATTACAAACATACGGATGAGAACGAATGCATCGGACTTATGCATTATGATGTATGTGGTTACAGAGCTGGCGATATCGATGTGGTAGCAGCCTTCGACATAGATGTGCGAAAGGTGGGAAAAGACGTAGGCCAGGCCATATTTGCGCCACCCAACTGCACCAAGATTTTCTATCCTGATGTTCCCCGCAAAAACGTCGAGGTCAAGATGGGGCCGGTTTTAGACGGCGTTGCTCCTCATATGCTTAATTATCCTGAGGACAAGAGATTCGTCGTAGCTGATGAAAAGCCATGCGACGTGAGAAGAGAGCTGGTAGAGAGCCGCGCTGATGTGCTGGTAAATTATATGCCGGTAGGCTCGGAAGAGGCCACGCGCTTTTATGCGCAAGCTGCCTTAGATGCAGGTGTCGGCTTTGTTAACTGCATGCCGGTCTTCATCGCCTCCAACCCAATGTGGGCCAAAAAGTTCCTGGAGGCAGGGGTGCCAATTGTGGGCGACGACATAAAATCTCAGATCGGTGCCACCATTGTACATCGCGCTCTCACCCAGCTCTTCAAGGACAGAGCCTGCGTCCTGGACAGAACCTACCAGCTCAACATTGGCGGGAATACCGATTTCCTGAATATGCTCAATCGGGAGAGGCTCAAATCAAAGAAGATCAGCAAGACGGAAGCTGTGCAGTCTATTCTGGATGTGCCCCTCAACGATGATGATATACACATCGGCCCATCCGACTATGTGCCCTGGCAAAAAGACAACAAGGTCTGCTTCCTGAGAATGGAAGGCAGGGTCTTTGGAGATGTGCCCATTAATCTCGAGCTGCGCCTCTCCGTGGAGGACTCGCCCAACAGCGCAGGAAGCTCCATTGATGCCATAAGGATCTGCAAGCTGGCCAAAGACAGAAAGATGGGAGGGCCGCTTCTGGCCATATCCGCTTATACTATGAAGCATCCGCCGGTGCAGTATCCCGATGACGTGGCAAAAGAGATGGTAAATAAATTCATCCTGGGAGAAGCAGACGAGCTGGAAAATGCCAAAGCCTCGCTGGCCGCAGGCTGTGATGGTTAAATAATTGTTCTTTCAATATGCGGATGCCACACCGGTAGAGATGATTCGCGGACTGATTCGTCGGACCCTGGTCAGCGGGGAGAAGCTGATGATTTGCCGGTTTGATCTGGATCGCGGAGTGGAAATTCCCAGCCACGCCCATCCCCATGATCAGGCAGGCTACGTTGTCTCTGGAAAGATCCGCATTACCGTAGACGGCAAAAGCTGCGATCTCGGCCCTGGGGACAGCTACTGTGCCCCATCCGGCGCCCTGCACTCTGCCCTAGCTTTGCAGGCATCTGTGGTGGTCGATACATTCAGCCCGCCTAGAGATGATTATTAATAGTGAATGTCAACATGAATCCTTGATCCACCTATGAATTCGATCAAGAAATTAGTGCATAAAGCCCGGCACAGCTTCTTTATCTTTGGCCTGGCAGGCATTCTCTGGTTTATCTTCCGGACAGGCAGCAAGCCCACCCGCATGATCTACCCTTGCCAGCAGGCCTCAGTAGCCAGCGGGGGCCTGTGGCTCGCAACCTACGTTCTGCCTTTCCTCGTGGTCGTCCGCTCGCCAGGGACTGCTGCGAGAGGCAAAGGACGGATTCTGGCCGGCTTTCTGCTGCTCCTGATCATTTCTTTATTTATCCTGGGTGGTTTAGGTGGTTCATTCAACATCCTGGGCCTGGCAGATGTGGCGGGAGATGATGCGACTGTGGCCGGCAAGGGAGATAATATCATGATCAACCTTTCCCCAATGCGCTCGCAACTCCAAGAGCCGTCCGACATCTTTGCGGTAACCGGCACCTTCGGAAACGATGATGCCTTGACGAGATTGATAGAGCTGATGCAGAGCCACGGCCTGCCCTTCTATGCCCAAAACAGCTCTCTTGGCATCATCGGCAAGAATGACGTGGTAATAATCAAGGTCAACAGCCAGTGGGATGAAAGGGGAGGCACCAATTCCGATCTGGTCAAAGCACTCGTACAGGCTATCCTGGATCATCCCCAGGGCTTTACCGGCGAGGTGGTCATTGCCGACAACGGCCAGGGTCAGTACGGCTCGACGGGCCGGGGAGGCAGCCTGAGCTATGCTCGAAACAACGCTGAAGATAAAGCCCAATCCATGCAGGTGGTGGCTGACTCCTTCCCGGATCGAAAGGTATCGACCTATCTCTGGGATACGATCACCAACAAGAAGGTCGGCGAATATGGCGAAG
This sequence comes from Methanothrix sp., assembly GCA_026394555.1. Classification (GTDB taxonomy): domain Archaea; phylum Halobacteriota; class Methanosarcinia; order Methanotrichales; family Methanotrichaceae; genus Methanothrix. The sequence goes on along the minus strand of JAPKXZ010000075.1, from coordinate 4,901 downwards.
GGGATATGGCCGACGGCTATATCGTAAGCGGTCCGCCTGATGCCCAGACAAAAATCGCCGTCACCTATCCCAAGTTCCAGACCAAATACGGCACCTACATCAGCTTTAAGCTGGGCGTCTGGGATGCCGTCAACGGCAGCTACAACTCCCAGCGGCTCAAGGTGTTAAACGTTCCTGTACTCAAAACACACGTAATATACGGTGTAACGGCCTCTGTCAAGCACTACATGGGAGTGGGCTCCGATATGCAGAGCCGGGAGGCAGGCGGCAGGGCTCATAATTCTGTAGGCTCCGGTGGCATGGGAACAGAGATGGCTCAGACACGATTTCCCGACCTGAACATCCTGGATGCCATCTGGATTAACGCCCATCCCAAAGTAGGGCCCAGCACCTCGTATGAGCAAGCCAGCCATACGGGCATAATCGCGGCCAGTGTCGATCCCGCCGCCCTGGACTATTGGGCCGCCAAGAATATCCTCATGCCGGCTGCCCGGGATTTGGGCCATGATGATCTGGAGTCCCTGGACCCGGACAACACCTCGCCCGGTACCTTTGGTGACTGGCTGCGGCAATCCTCAGCCGAGATACAAAAAGCAGGGCACAGGGCCACGGTGAGTGAAAAGAGCATGAATGTCTATTTGGCCTGAGAGAAAAAGAATCCTGTTGCATCAGAACTTCTTCATCTGCGCCGGCTCTCTGGCCCAGAGAGCGGGCAACGCCGCCCTAGAGGAGACATTAGTTCGATGTGGCAGAGATGAAAGGGATAATCATCCGGAAAAATTATTTTTGCTGCAGACAAATTTTATATTCTAGTTCGGCAAATTGCTTTTAGGAAAAATGGATTTAATCTTTGGGGGATTTTATAAATTTAAGCAGGGGGACCAAAAAGGGCAGGTTGGATTTCATCGACTCCCTGCGCGGGATTGCGGCTCTCGCAATTGTTGTCTATCACCTGAGTTTTTTAGGGCTTCCTGCGCTACTGGAAGAACATATTCTTCTGGCAAGATCCAGTTTAATTTTATTTTTTATCATCAGCTCCTTTACGCTTTATTATTCTTTGGACAATAAAAGAGATGAGGAGAAACGATTTCAAAAATTCTACATGCGTCGATTCTTCAGAATAGCACCATTATTTTATATTATGATAATAATTTATTTGATTAAGGACGTGCTTATTCTTAAAACATTTCCCACAACGGCAGAAATTATGGCAAATTTTGCATTTATATTTAATCTTTACCCACCCTACTTTGAAAGCATTGTCACAACCGGCTGGACCATAGGGGTGGAGATGCCATTCTATCTTATCCTGCCCCTCATCTATTTGGGCTTCAACACCATTCCTAGATCGTTTATCTTATTAGCCTCTACGATGGCCTTTGCTGACATCGTCCATTACCTTCTCAACCAATTCGCTCCATTCAGCCAGGAGATCATGAGTGGTTATATGAGCGTCGCAAGTTTCCTTCCGGTTTTTTCCGCAGGCATTATTTGCTATCTAATATACAAGAACTATATTCACAAAATAAGCCGTGTCTACGGCAGGATAATATCTATATTATTATTAATAATAACATTTTTTATTTTATTTATTGTCCTATTCAATCCAGATTTTTATTTTATTCCACTTAGCGAGCGTTACTGGCAAGCGATCGCTTTCAGCACACTTTGCCTTTCTCTTTCATTATACCCAAATAGATTGCTAGTAAATGGATTCACTGCATTTTATGGAAAGATCAGCTACAGTGTCTACTTGCTTCATCCTTTATTGATATATTTTTTAAAACCGGCATATAATTTTATCTATGCTGGCATAGCTTCTCCCGGTCTTGCCTTTTCTTCCTGCTTACTGCTAACGCTTATTCTTCTAACTTTGAGCTCATTATTTACCTATCGCTTCATTGAAGAGAAGGGCATTTTATATGGCAAAATGCTGATTGCAGGGCTTTGCCAGGATCATCCAGAGATAACCTCATAGCCCTCTCTTTGCCACTGCTCTATCCCGTTGGTTAAATTATACAGCTCCTTGAATCCTAAAGAACTCATGAGCATCACAGCGCGCGCCGATCTGCGGCCTGTGCGACAGTAAAGCAGGTACGCCTTGTCTCGATCCAGCCTTGCGATCAGGTCGCTAAAGGAGGGCGACTTAAAATCCAGATTGATCGAGCCGTCCAGGTGGCCCAAGACGTATTCCTGCGGAGTTCTTACGTCCAGGATCATCAGACACTTCGCATCCACGAAATTATCCCGTAACGACGGGTCGGAAAGCCGCTCCACAAGGTCCCTACATTCCAAAGGAGACAGCTCTTCTACTATCTGTTTTTCAGACATATCCTACACCCGCCAGATCTCCCTGGGGAGAAGGGTCAGCCTCTCCGGCCCATTGGGTCCGACGAGGAATGTGTCCTCAATTCCCACCACGCCTTCTCCTGGATAGATCATCTTCGGCTCTACGGCAATGGTCATATTCTCCACAATCTCATGGTCAACCGGACCTATCACCGGATACTCATCTATCTGCAGCCCCACCCCGTGTCCCACAAATCCGGCTTTGCCGCCAGGGGGGCCACCCAGGAAATCCTGATAGCCCAGCTTGAGGCCTTCCGCCAGAGAGAGACTCCAGATATCGCGGCTCTTCTTGCCGGGCGAAAGCTCGCTGGCAATGACTTCTTCGATTCGCAGGGCGGCCTGGTGCGCCTCCTCCAATTTGGCCGGCAGCTTTCCTAAGGAGAATATGCGCGTCTCATCGGCAATGTAGCCGTTGTAGCATCCGGCATAGTCCACCAGCACCGGCTCATTGCGCCTGATCCTGGCAAATCCCGGCCCCTGGGCAAAGAAAAGAGACATGCCCTTTCCCCCCGTGGGAGAGGATACGCTGCTTGGTATTGCGGCACCTGCGCCGGCCATGAGGTGGCCCATGGGAAGATTCTGATTAAACCGTCTAAATGCCACCTTGCCCTGATGGCCCAGGAGCCTCATGGTACTTTCCACCTCAACGGCCAGATCTATCTCCCGCATGCCCTCTTTAAGGTGGTCTGCAACCGTTGCGATTCCTGCATCCAAAATCCGGGCCGCCTCGCGGATGAGCCGGATCTCAAAATCAGACTTTACAGAGCGAATGTGCTTGATGTTTTCAGATATATCGGAAAAATGGACATCCTCACCTAAAGCCTTTGCCAGCCGAGCATAATTATTGTAAGGAAGCACATCCGTTTCCAGGCCGATCCTCGCGCCGGCAGGTAGATCCAGATCGGTTTTGAGGGATTTAAGGCTCTTTTGCGGTTGCACGGGGAGAGGTGATTCCTGCCTGGCCCTCTCCAGGTTTTTTTTGATCATGAGGGTTGGCAGACCGTCCCTGGGGATGTAGATCAGACCATCTTGGGCTGTGCCCGAGAAATAGCCCAGGTCCGTGGATTCAAACAATATGGCACCGTCCAGTTCGCCCATCCGGTCTTGCAGCCTCTTTATCCTGGCATCGATCTCCGAACGCGGATGCAAAACGTAATCCATTTATTCCACCTTATCCTTAGATTCAAAACAATTTTTATAATTTAGTCCCGATCTCTTCTTCCAGGTCCAGGAGGTATCTTCTCAAAATCGTTGTCCTTCCTGCCGCAAGCTTTTTTCCGCTCTTCGTATGCATGCCCGATTCCAGTTTGAGCAGCTTCTTGTAGAAATGATCCAGATTCCATTTCGTGTCGTCCGGTTCTCTGGCCCGGCAGAAGGGATCATCAGGAGAATAGAGCTCTCTTCCCAGTGCTCCTCCCGTGAGAAATACCCGGGCAATTCCTATGGCTCCAATGGCATCCAGCCGGTCGGCATCCTGAAGTATCCTGGCCTCCAGAGTAACCGGAACAATTTTTCCGGAAAAGCGGTGCACTTCTACGGCATAGAGCACCTTCTCTCTTGCGTCCTCTTCCAGCCCGATCGACTCCAGGAAAGCCGCCACTGCCCTTTTGCCCTGGCCCTCAGGCTCGCCATGCTCGTGCTTTTTTTCCGATCCCACATCATGCAAGAGCGCCGCTAGCAGCAGCACCTGCATATCTGCGCCTTCTTCCCGGCCAATGATCGTGGCATTTTTGTAAACTCGGGAGATGTGCGAGAAATCATGGGCGGGATCGGCTCCCCGGTACATGGGCCGGATCTCGTTCATCCAGTATTCGGGAACAAATTCATGAGAGACCATCAAGATGGTTTTGCTCCTTTGGAGTGACTTCCTCCCCACCCTAAAGGATGGAGCTTCCTGCTTCGACGAACCGGCGCTTACTTTGGACATAGGCCAAAGCCGGAGGTCGGTTCTCCACAGGCTATCTCCCTCAGTCCGAGGGTTCTGATTCCCATGCTTGCATTGAGATCTCTGCAAATTATTAGACCACACCGAGGGCAGATATGCACCCTATCTTTTAGCTTCTTGGACACGATCTCACCACAAGCGGAACATCTCTGGCTAGTGTTATAGGGATTAAGCAATACCACGGTTTTGCCAGCTCTTTCAGCCTTGCTCACCGTGAAGCGTATTAGCTTTCCCCATGATACATCTTGAATATGCTTTGCCAGACAGTGGTTCTTAAGCATATTCTGGATGTTCAGATCTTCAAATACTATTCGGTCTGCCGAGTTTACCAGTTTCCTTGATACCTGATGCAAAAACTCCTCGCGAAGGTTGGTTATCCTCTTTGCGATCCGGGCCAACTTTGTCTGGGCTTTCTTCCGGTTATTGGATCCAAGCTTCTTGCGGTGCAACGATTTATTGGCAGCTCGATTCTTCTTCTCAGCTTGGACATGGTACTTTGGATAGTCGAAGTACTGACCATCCGAAGTTACGGCTGCATGAGTGATGCCAAGGTCTACTCCGATCGTGGTCTTGGGCTTCAGCTTGGTTGGATTCTCAAGCTCGGTCG
>JAPKXZ010000057.1 GCA_026394555.1 Methanothrix sp. | reverse complement strand
TCCACTGGGGCTAATAAAAAAACGTGGAAAAAAGAAAAAGACGAAGCCCCAAAATCTGTTGGAGAGATTGGAAAAGTATCGGAGACTGGCTTTGGCCTTCATGCATGACTTTGAAGTTCCATTTGATAATAATCTGGCCGATAGGGATATAAGAATGATGAAGGTCCAGCAGAAAATCTCAGGCAACTTTAGAAGCTGGGAGGGGGCGAATATTTTTTGCCGCATTAGAGGGTATATCTCGACGGTCAAAAAGAACTCTATTTCAGTTATCGACGCGATTCAGGGAGCCTTTGAAGGGAAACCATTCATTCCTGGGAGAACTCTGATTTCGGTCTGAATTCTTAATGATTTCGTGGGTAGGGCTGAATAGTTACGATGAATCTTTCCAGAAAATGTTCTGTTGCATCCTTTGGTGTTACGGCATTTGAGACAGTTGATTGATATTGGTTCTACCAGGTCACCACCATAAGATTCAACCGAACCAACAACAAGGAACCATCACTAGACAGACACCATCCCAAAATGAGTTTCCGGTATCTGCTGTCCTCTTTAGCAGTCCTAAACAATTCCCCTATGTTGGCTCGTCTCTCTGGGCCAGTAGGCTTGCCAACAGGTCGTCTCCCATGATGATACCAAGAACTGAAGCAGAAAAGTTCGCAACAGTTAAACCTAAATCCAAATAATGGTAATGATTGATTTATGAGGACGCAAATCATAGCTCTGATTTTTATTGCAGTACTCACATGTTTTGGTACTGCCGAAAGTGCTCCGTCCTCGCCGCCACTACCAGAAAGCACTCTAACTGTCGGTGCTCTTCTGCCCCTTCATGGAGAGGGCAGCAACTACGGAATATCAGCACAGATCGCTCTGCAGATCGCCGAGGCGGATATCAACAAGCTCTTCTCCGACTTAGGTAGATCGATTCGGATTCGCGTAGTAGTTGAGGACACACAGACCGATCCCGACATAACCCTTAAAGCCCTGAAAAAGCTGCAATCTCAGGGAATAAGGATTATGGTCGGGCCTGAGCAAAGCCAATCTCTGGCCAATGTGCATGAATATGCCAATCAAAACAAAATTATCCTGATAAGTTGTGCCAGCACAGCGCCTTCTCTTGCCATTAGAAACGACACGACCTTCAGACTCGTACCCGATGATGCCACGTTGGCGCATTTGTTGGCGTTTCTGATGCAAAGGGACGGCATAAAAGTACTGATTCCGTTGGCTCGAAGAGATCTGTGGGCCGATGGCATGCTGAGCGCCACCAAGAGTGAGTTTGAGGGAGAGGACAGAATAATGGGGGAAGCTGTACGCTACGATCCCGAGACCGCGAACTTCTCAAGTCATTTGAACCTCCTTCGTTCCGAGATAAGAAGTGCTGTTAATGGCAGCAGCGCGAACTATGTGGCCGTCTATGTGTCAGCTTTCGACGAAATCGTCACCATCTTATCACAGGCAGCCGATGATCCAGTGCTCTCTTCAGTCAGATGGTACGGCAACGATCTTACTAATGCGGCCGTAAGTCAGAATAAGACGGCGGCAGAGTTCGCGTTTTCGGTGCATTTCCTCTCTCCGGTAATCGGGGGGATGTGCGGACCCAAATATGAGCAAATCAAGAAAGCAATCTTCAGTGAAACAGGACGTGAGGCCAGTTCCTTGGTGGCCAATGATTATGATGCGCTTTGGCTTATTACCTACACCTATCTGTTAGCAGGCTCCGATGATGCAAACGCATTCAAACAGGCGTTTCCTGTAGTTGCCGGAAGATATCATGGTGAATTTGGACGGATGGCGCTAAATGAGGCGGGAGATCTAAAAAATGTACCCTATACCTTGGCCAATCTTATGAAGGATAATGATACCTTCCAGTGGGTGCCTTACGCCATCCTGTGATCAAAGTTCTTAATCGTAGTGCCGTCTCATTTTCCTCATCTTCAACGGTAGATATATTTATATATAATGACAAGATATTTAGAATGTAATGTGGTTTATGGCAAAGATAATGCAAATGAAATAGCGGTATAATTTGAACATGCAGTTTATCATAATAAAAATATATAATAAATTTAAAAATTTTGGCGGTGTCGGACATGAGAAGAAAAGATGTATTGCGAAAAGATAAATGGAAAGCAAAAAGAACACTCTACCCTAACCTTGGAAATCCATCTGTATTGCTTATTGCCGGATTGCTGTTTTTATTGGCGCATAGCTTCATCGCAGCAGCCAATCCTGGTAATGAATCAAATAAAAGCACAGCCAATGCATTAGACCACATCGTTGTCAATGTAACTGACGCCCAGGTCCTGAGCGCTAATGGCGCATCATCTGGCACTGAACTTCACTTTAGGTCGAAGAGGTCAACACCACTGGAGAGAACGGCCGCAGCAGAGCGTTTCAACGCAATGTATAAGCCAGTTCAGCCTTTGGCGGCAGAACAGGGCGTTTTTGCGGTTCCACCTGCCCTTGCCCTCGACCCCGGCACAGTTCCACATTATTTCGGCCCATACGCGAACTGGGCCAACAGTCCACTGCCTAAGGGCGCTATAACCAGCATCGCGGTTACGGATGGAGGCAGCGGCTACACTGCACCGATTGTTACCGTTACTGATGCCTACAACAATGTTGGCGTTACTAGCGCTAATGCAGTGGCAGCGATTGATGCAGGTGGCGCAATAACCGGCATCACCGTGAATACAGGAGGCAGCGGATATACGGCACCAGTAGTCACTATTACCGATCCTACCGGCACGGGCGCCAGTGCTACGGCATCGATGGGCGGCACCCTTGTCGGCGGCATAAGAAAATTCGTCGATTCGCTGCCCGGTCTGAATGCAGCCGGAAAGAACGATCTGGGCCAGTACATACCGGTTGCCATTCCAGATAAGACAACCTATCCCGGCTGCGATTACTATGAGATCGCAGTTGTGCAGTACTCCGAGAAGATGCATAAAGATCTTCCCAACACAACTCTGCGAGGATATGTGCAGCTTGAAACCCCTAATAATGTGGCTACCAGCAGGCACATTCCTCTGAAGTACCCCAACGGCACCGCAATAAAGAACGCCACAACAAACTTGCCCGTCTTTGCGCATAATGATACCCAATACCTGGGGCCGACAATTGTAGCAGAGCGGGGCGTCCCGGTGCGTGTGAAGTTCCAGAACTACCTTCCCACGGATGGCGATGGCGACCTCTTCATTCCCGTGGACCACACCGTTATGGGATCCGGAATGGGTCCGATGGGAATGATGGCAAGCCCTATGAATTACAGTGAGAATCGCGCAGCCGTCCATCTGCATGGCGGCGATACGGTGTGGATCAGTGACGGAACTCCTCATCAGTGGACTACACCTGCCGGAGAGCACACATCCTACCCGAAAGGTGTCAGTGTCCGGAATGTCCCGGATATGGACGGGGGAAATGAGCCGCAAGGAACGCTGACTTTCTACTATACCAACAATATGAGTGCCAGGCTGATGTTCTACCATGACCATGCCTACGGCATAACTCGTCTCAACGTCTACTCTGGAATGGCGGCAGGTTACCTGCTCACCGACAAAGTCGAAGAGGATCTGATCAAAGGCACTAACGTGATGGGTGTCAACCCCACATCAGCCAAGCTTCTTCCCGGTGTCGGGATTCCTCTGGTCATCCAGGATCGGACCTTCGTTGATAATACTACCATTGCAGCGCAGGATCCTACCTGGAACTGGGGGACGGGACCCAGAGACTTGACCGGGAAAATAACAAAAGCCATGACTGGTGACCTCTGGATGCCCCATGTCTACATGACGAACCAGAACCCCTGGGACATTACCGGAACTAATGCCTTTGGCCGGTGGATGTATTCCCCCTGGTTCTGGCCTCCCGCCACACCTACAAAGAGAGGGCTGATTCCTAACCCCTACTACACAGGAGGAGCGGGAAGCGCAGCACCCTGGGAGCCGCCCATGATACCGGGAACACCAACCCCATCCATGGCTATGGAGGCCTTTATGGATACGCCCCTGGTCAACGGAGCCGCTTATCCCAATCTGACGGTGGAGCCCAAAGCCTATCGCTTCCGCATCCTGAATGCAGCCAATGAGAGATCTTTAAATTTGCAGTTGTATCTAGCAAGTTCCATCATCAACAACATAACCGTTACCAATGGCGGCAGCGGTTATACACAGCCATCTATATTTGTCACGGATACTACAGGAAACGGTAGAGGCGCTACGGCCAGAGCCACCATTTCCGGCGGCATCATTACCGGCATATCTCTTCTGACCGTGGGCAGCAATTATACTGCTCCGGTGGTTACCATCACAGATCCTACCGGCACGGGCGCTAATGCTACCACATTAGTCTACACCGGTCTGACGGAAGTGGGCATGGTCCCTGCATCCAATTGTGGAGGCTTGCCTGTTAGCTGGCCGGTTGATGGAAGAGACGGCGGTGTACCTGATCCACTACGAATAGGGCCATCATTTATCCAGATTGGTACCGAGGGCGGCTACCTGCCGGCACCTGTTGTGGTAGAGAACCAGCCGGTTACCTTTATTGGAAATGCGCAGGCGTTCAACTTCGGAAATGTAGACAAGCACACACTTCTCTTGGGACCGGCGGAGCGGGCGGATGTCATCATCGACTTCTCTCAATATGCAGGAAAAACCATCATTCTCTACAATGATGCACCTGCTGCGTTCCCGGCGGCAGATCCGCGCGTGGATTACTACACTCATGACGTGGACCAGAAGGATACGGGCGGGGCCCCCACAACACAACCAGGATATGGTCCCAATACCAGAACCATCATGCAGATCAGGGTGTTGGCTACAACACCTGCTAATGCTTACGATCTGGCCACACTTAAAACGGTATTTGCCAAGCAGGCCGGGAAGAGGGGCGTATTTGAGTTAACGCAGCCGCCCATCATCGTTCCACAGGCAGCTTATAACACCGCATACGACAAAACGTTCCCAGCAGATGTTGTCAAACAATACGTTCAGCTCTACCAAAACAGCCATGTCTTCGAGAACATGAGCGGCTCGACTCTGAATATCTCTCTGGAGCCCAAGGCCATTCATGATGAGATGAACGCAGCCTATGACGTGGAGTATGGACGGATGAGCGGTATGTTGGGGCTGGAGATGCTATCTACTAACCCCTTGAACCAGAATTTCATGCTCTATGGATTCGCAAGTCCTCCTGTCGAGGTCATAAAGGATTCCATGACACCCCTCTCGGAACCATCTTCCGGGGACGGGACTCAGATATGGAAGATCACGCACAATGGTGTTGATACCCACACCTATCACTTCCATCTGTACAATGTACAGGTCATCAACAGAGTGGCATGGGACGGCATTCTCTTACCGCCTGATGCCAATGAGCTGGGCTGGAAGGAGACGGTCAGGACCAACCCCCTAGAGCATACCATTGTGGCCTTGCGGCCGGTTGCTCCACGGGTGCCTTTCCAGGTTCCCAACAGCACTCGCATGATTGACCCGACAATGCCGGCAGGAGATATTCTGACTGGCCCGCCCGGTGGATTCCTTGACCCGGCCGGAAATCCGGTTACCGTCTTGAACCATCTGGTCAATTTCGGCTGGGAGTACATGATACACTGCCATCTCCTTGGTCATGAAGAGATGGATATGATGCACACCCAGGTGTTTGCAGTTGCACCGGAGGCACCCTTTGCACTGACTCGCCAGCCAAATGCATTGGAGATGAGCTGGAAAGACAACTCGATTAGTGAAACTGGCTTTGCCATCCAGAGAGCAACAGATGCAGGCTTCACGCAGAATCTGATGAACTTTGAGGTTGGGCCAAGCGCAACAAAATTCACCGATACTACGACGGCACTATCCACGACATATTATTACAGGATGCAAGCCATAAACCTTGTAGGAGATACTGCAGTTTATGCGGCTCCTGCAATCGGCTTCCCTAAGATGTTCGCCAACTCTACATTCTCTAATACCATAACATTAACCACGCCGAATATAGCTGCTCCAACTAACTTGCGAGCAAGTCTCAACGCGAATCCAACCCGGATTACGCTAACATGGGTCGATGCCTCCAACAATGAAGCAAGATTTGCGATTTGGCGCTCTGCAAATGGTGGAACGCCTATCCAGATCGGCACAGTAACACGAAGTCCGACCCAGTCACGGGCAATCGGCGGCACTGTAACTTTCAACAACGGAAATACTGCAATTGCACCGCTGACACCGGGCAACACATATACCTACTACGTAACTGCAGTCAATGCAGGAGGTTCGTCCTTTAATTCGAATACAGCCACCGTATACTTTACCGCACCCGCCGCGCCATCTGATTTGGCTGGATCAGCCGTCAGGATCACAGGAAATACAGTACAAGACCGTGTAACGTTGACGTGGACAAGTAATTCCAACAACGAGAACGGTTTCGAGATCCAACGTGCTACGGTCGTTGCCTTCACAAGACCTGCTGTATTTACAGTTGGCGCCGGAGTGACATCCTTCAGCCAGAACGTGGGTCGCATAAGCGACTATTATTACCGTGTCCGAGCGACGAATCCTGCGGGTAGTTCAGCGTGGTCCAATGTCGTGTTGGTGGTCACGCCCTAAAGCCGGCAAAACTTCTTTATTCTGGAAGGAATTGCCAGCTTTTGGTTTTTCTTTTTTTTGGTCATGATGTGTAGAACTAGTTTTTACTCCTTGCCCATCATCCCTACCAGCTTCTTCGCCTCCACCAGCCCGTATCCGCCCCGCTTCGCAGCCTGCTCATCAAAGCGCTCCACCTCGTCCGCCTCAATTCCCGTGCCAGCGATGGTGAAAGGCACAGGATCGCGGCTGTGCGTCTTGATGGAAATGGGCGTGGCATGGTCAGGCAGGAGAAGCACGCGCCAGTCCAGGCCGCTCTTCTTTAGCCCCGCTACCACCGGGCCGACGACGCGCTCGTCGAAAAGCTCAATGGCTCTCACCTTCAGCAAGGTGTCACCCTCGTGGCCCGCCTCGTCCGGGGCCTCGATATGCAGATAGACGAAGTCGCAACGCTGCAGAGCCTCCAGCGTCGCCTGCACCTTTCCTTCATAATTGGTGTCGATGGTGCCCGTGGCTCCGGGCACGTCTATGACCTCCAATCCCGCGTACCTGCCTATGCCTTTGAGCAGGTCCACGGCGCTGATCATGGCCCCCAACATGGCGTACTTCTCGGCAAAGGAGGGCATGACCGGCGCCGGTCCCTGCCCCCACAGCCATATGGCGTTAGCGGGGTGCTTGCCCTCAGAAATACGCTTCTTGTTAACGGGATGGCGAGCCAGTACGGGGCCTGCTGCCTCCATGAGCCCGATGAGCTGTGCGCTGTCCGGGCCGTGGGGCAGGTATTCTCCGACGGGCTGGTCGCTGATGTCGTGGGGCGGGGTGCACACCGCTTTCGCGCCGGCTTTCAAGACGAGAAGGTTTCGGTAGCTTACTCCGGCATAAAGCCGCCGCTCTGGCATCAACGGCTGCAAGGCCTCGATCAGCTCGCGGCTCTCTTCGGTGGTGATGTGCCCGGCGCTGTAGTCCAACATGACCCCGCCAACAATAGTCACAAAATTGCAGCGAAAGGCGATGTCGGCTTCGCCAAGGGCGACGTTCATGGCCGCCGCCTCCAGGGGTGCGCGACCGGTATAATGCTGGCCGGGCGCATAGCCCATGACACAGAGATTGGCCACATCGCTTCCCGGCGGAAAGCCGTCTGGAACCGTTTGGGCCAGACCGCTCCGGCCCTGCTTCGCCAAAAGGTCCATGTTGGGTTTTTTGGCCGCCTGCAAAGGCGTCCTGCCCTGCAACTGTGCCAGCGGCAGGTCTGCCATGCCGTCGCCTAAGAGAACTACGAGCTTCATCAAGACTACCATCGGGAAAATAGTATTAATCGTCTTCGTCTGGATCCCATGCCAAGCCGCAAAGATTGCATCTTCCTGACTGACGAAAATGCTTTCCCTTTTTCCCCTCCAGATTTCGAGATCACAAAGCCATATATACCACCTTATCTTAGCGCATAGCGAAAGGCGAGATTAAAATGCTTATAGGAATTGATGTGGGCGGCACCACTACCGATGCCGTTGTCGTGGACGGCAATAAGGTGGTCAAGACCGCATATGTGCCGACAAATCACGATAACCTGTTGAAGTGCTTGCTTTTGGCCTTGGACGAGCTGGTGCAGGGCATCGATACCGGCAAGATCGAGCGAGTGGTCCTGAGCACTACACTGATTACTAATATGATCGCTGAAGGCAAGACCGATCCCGTGGCTTTGGTGCTCATACCGGGGCCGGGAACCAATCCCAGGGACTACGCGCTGGGCGAAAGCATCATCTTGGACGGTGCTATCGATTTCCGGGGCAAAGAGATCGATCGGCTCAAAGAATCCCAAATCAAAGAGGCTGCCTCCAAGATCCGGGGGCAGGGCCTCTCCCGCGTGGCCGTGGTAGGAAAATTCTGCCAGAGAAATCATGCTCACGAGCTGAAGGTTGCCGAGATATTGGCCGCAGCGCTGCCGGGTGTTAAGATTGAGATGGGGCATAAAGTCTCCGGTCAGCTCAACTTCCCCCGCCGGGCGGCGACAACCATGCTCACTGCCGCCACCAAAGACAGCTATGAACGTTTTGCTAAAGACGTGGCTGCTGCTCTCAAGGAACGCAAGATTTCAGCACCCGTCTACATCCTCAAGGCAGACGGCGGTACTCTGCCCCTGGACAAATCGGTGCAGATGCCTGTGGAGACCATCTTCTCCGGGCCTGCCGCCAGCATCATGGGGGTACTGGCGCTTACAGATCCCGGCCAAAGCAACGTGGTCGTAGACATCGGCGGTACCACTACCGACCTGGCGCTCATCCTCTCCGGCAAGCCCCTCCTCTCTGCCAAAGGGGCACGGGTTGGCTCACTTCTCACCCAGGTGCGGGCCTTTGCCGTCAAGTCGGTAGCCATCGGCGGAGACAGCGCCGTTACCGTCTGCGGCGGCAGCCTGACCGTCGGGCCGCACCGGGACGGACCGCCGCTCTGCATGGGCGGAAATGGTCCCACGCCCACCGATGCCCTGCGGGTTTTGGGGCTCTCCCAGATAGGCGACGCCGCATTGGCGGAAAAGGCCATGCAGATCGTGGCAGAGGGGCTGGGATGCACTACCAAGGAGGCCGCCCAAACGGTCGTCGATGCCGTAGTGGACAAGATCGTCTTTGAGATAAATGAGATGTTCCGGGAATGGGAGCATGAGCCTGCTTATCGTGTCTGGGAGATCCTGAAAAAAGAGAAACTCTCTGCCCAAAGCGTTGTAGGCGTGGGCGGAGGCGCTCCCCCTCTCGTGCCGCTGGTGGCCGCCCGGCTGGGGGCAGCAGCCATTGTGCCCCAGTATGCGCCCGTGGCCAATGCCATCGGCGCTGCTGTGGCCCGGCCCACCTTAACCCTGAACCTGCACATCGACACAGAGAAAGGCGAATTTAGCGTGGCCGAAGATGGCCTCATGGGCCGGGTGACAGACCAAAAGATGACTCCCGATGACGCAGAGCGGCTAGCCCGGCGACTTTTGGCGGAGCGGGCGGCGCTTCTCGGCATCGGCGAGTACGCCGGTGAGGCTGAGGTTACTTACAGCGAGGTTTTCAATATGATTCGAGGTTGGTCAACCGTAGGAAGGCTGATGGACGTGCGAATGGAAATTCCAGCCGGTCTTCTACCCTCCTGGGGGAGGTGCTGAAAATGTCCCCCCAAAGCAAGACGGGCCTCATATTCTTCCCCGCCTTTGACTGGGCCATCTCGCCCACTCACCCGGAACGAGAGGAACGGCTGCTCTACACCCGTGACCAGATCTTCGAGGAAGGGCTGATGGACCTGCCCCAAATTGAGGAGTACAAGCCCCGCCTGGCCGAGGAAAAGGACGTGGCTCGTGCCCATTTCTGCGTTCCCGATGTGGGTAGCCAGGTGACAGAGGCGCACCTCATCGCCGCCGGCAGCACCCTGACTCTGGCCGATGCCCTGGAGAAGGGCGAGATTCGAAACGGCTTTGCCCTGGTCAGGCCGCCGGGCCACCACAGCATGCGTGTGGTGCACGGCAACCGCGGCTTTTGCAATATCAACAACATGGCCATTCTGGTCGAGTACCTGAGAACCAAGTACGGCCACAAGAGGATCGCCGTCATCGATACCGATGTGCACCACGGCGACGGAACCCAGGATATATTCTGGCATGACCCGGATGTGCTCTGCCTATCCTTCCATCAGGACGGCCACACCCTTTATCCCGGCTCGGGCTTTGTCAACGAGATGGGCGGACCGCAGGCGCTGGCCAGAACGCTTAACGTGCCCCTGCCCCCCGGCACCACGGACGAGGGCATTCACTACGTTCTGGACAATCTCATCCTGCCCATCCTCGATGATTTCAAGCCCGATTTGATCCTGAACTCGGCAGGCCAGGACAATCACTACACCGATCCTCTGGCCAATATGCGCTTCTCAGCCAACGGCTATGCCAGGCTCAATGAAAAGCTGGCCCCAGACCTTTGCGTCCTGGAGGGAGGTTACGCCGTGGAGACGGCCTTGCCTTATGTGAACACGGGCATCATCCAGGCCATGGCCGGTCTCGATTACTCGCATGTCAAGGAGCCTGACTATGTGCCCGGTCGCTTCGTGCAGACGGAGGGAATGGTGCGGGAGATCGAGCACACCGTGGCGCAGGTGCAGAAGATCTGGGAGCAGAGGGACGAACTGGTAGAAGAGGCGCTGGCGGCCTTAGGCGACTTCTACCGCCGGAAGAGGCGCGTCTTCTACGACACGGACATGATCAACGAGAACCAGGAAGAGGTAGTTCGCCTCTGCCCGGACTGCGCCGGTTACATGACCATCAATACATCCGCCCAGCGCGGATACGGCATTTTGAACAGCGCCTTTTGCGTCTCCATTCCCCGCAAAGCCTGCTCCTCCTGCCGGGATGACGCCAAAGAGGAGTATGCAGAGCATGTGGACGACAAAAGGATAGGTTATGTCTTGATGCAGGACAAGGACAAAGACAAGTTCAAGTTCTACAACAACATGACCCGAACGGAGAGGGGCTACTAGCACAGCGAGGCCGAAATAGACCAAGGTTTTGACTTCGCGGCTTCGCGTGAAACTGTATCTCACGCGAAGCCGCATAGAGCGCGAAGAACGTTTAGCTGTTCACAATGACGCTTTTATCCACTCACATTTATGATTTATTGATTTATTGCGCTACTCAGTTCGCTTGATGACGGTGGTATCTGATATCTTATTGAATAAACGCTGCTGGCTTTCGCCAAGAGCAAACCAGCCTATTAGGCAGTCGACGGGAAGCAGAAATGCCTTTCCGAATGACTCTATCGCCGCGTCTCTAAATCTGATGCTCTCTCCAAAGGGGCCGGTTACAACTATGTTGAGGAGCATCTTGCCCAGCGACTGACCTCTATAACCCTCCAATGCAGTCCAATAAATGAATAATATTGCCGCCAGCAGAAGGGCTCCACTAATGCCTAACGCATCCATTTTCAAAACGGTCAGAATTCTGTGCCAGAGGATGCTCATAAGAAGAACATCGATCAACCAGGCCCAAAAGCGATCGTTCCAGCTTGACAATACTATTATCTCATCCATAAGAACTCCCTTCGAGATAGCCCAATTCCTTTGGTTAAGCCTTCTTCTGCTTCTTTCGGTACATGTATCCGCCGGCTGCTATTATGATGATAAGAACAATTCCTGCTGGTAGAAGCAGTGATGTGGTAGCGGCATTGACAACAACGGGTATCTTCATGCTCTCCGAGATGACGGTGTCGCCATTTAGGTCAGTATACTTGATCTCGCTGTTAATGGCGTAGTCCTTGGGCGTGGCATCGGAGTCCACATCCAGCCGGAAGACCACCGTTTTCTCCTCTCCGGGTAGCAATGTGCCGATGAAGGCCTGATCGTCAGTAGATGAGAAGGGCTTGAAGATGGACAGCCTTGCCACTGCATCCTTGATGGGTTCCTCACCGATATTCTTGTAGGTGGCAGAGATTGGCGCCTTCTTGGCTCCTGCGAAAAGTTCTCCCGAGTTGTTCAAGATCAGAAAGTCCGCCTGCTTCTTGACGGTGATGGTGATGGGCAGGGTCTGGTTGGCCTTCTGGTAGATGTAGGATTCTCGGAAATTTGCCAGAGCGGGCGCGCCTGCACTGCTGACAAGGGTCGAGGCGTAGACCCGAACATTGTCCTGATAGTCGTAAGAGGTATTCAGATGGAGCGGATATTTTCCAGCCGGAGCGTGCTCCCCTATCTTCAGGGTGAACTTCAATGGTGCTTGGGTCTTGTCTCCCGATTTAAGGGACTGGACAATCTGGTCGCCGGACTTTATATCGATCTGCTGGCCTTCCGAGCTGAGGCTGGCGGTGATACCCAAAGCGGTAGGCTTCTTGTACTCCTCTTGCAATTCCGCCGCAGCTAGCGCGAACTCTTTGGGGTTTTGAGGTGTCAGATCCTCTTTGAAGCCGAGGATCCTTCCGTAGTTGGTCAGATCCAAATACAGCGTGACGGTATCTCCCCGCTCGAACTCATTCGTTCCGGAGACACTGGCGGAGAGATCAGGACTACCGTACATGGTATAGTAATTGTCTCCTCCTAGCTCATAAGGTATGTAGGTATTCTGGGCAGAAGCAGTTGCCAGAAGTGTAAACATGATGGCCATAGCTATGGCAAATTTAATTTCCATTGATTCTTCTCCCGGATTGATTATTGATTAGCGCAATTGCTTTTTTTAATTCTTGTTTAGCGTTCTCCAGCACCTCACGCCTGGTCTCCATGCGGATCATCAGAACCACAAAGACTGTGAAGGTGGTGGCCAGTGCAAAGATAACCGCCATCACAGTCACCAATCCGAAGTTGCTGGTGATGTTGAAGGGCGATGTGATCAGCGCTGCAAAGCCCATGACCACAGTCATCCCCGAAGCCACCAGAGCGGAACCAATGCGATTGGCGGTGATCTTGAGCGCCTCAAAGGGATCTCCGACGTTATGCAGCTCCTCATAGAAACGCTCCATCATCAGAATGGCATACTCCGATCCAATGCCCAGCACCAGGGCGCCCAGGGTGGCAGTCAGTGGTGTGTACTTCATCCCTCCCAGATACATTACTCCGCCCATCCAGCCGATCACCACCAGCATGGGCAGCACCGGCAGAAGGGCCTTGATTAGATCTCGGTATATTATTAAGAGCAGGATGAAGATCAGAACCAGACCGAGCAGCGACATCTCCACCCTTCCTGTGGTCAGGGCGCCTATGCTCGCCGTACTCACCATGTTTCTTCCCGTCATCTTGACTGATATGTCGGGCGGTGGAGTCATCCAGGCCAGATCCTTTTCAAACTCTTTGGTGAGCCGGTCAAAATTTTCAATTCCCAGATTCGAGGCAGTCTGTCCAAGATTTACATCTATCATGGCCATATCATGGCCACTCAGATACTTGCTTTGTACGGATTTGGGCAGGCTCTCGATTATCGCTCGAACTTCGGTTTTATCATTAGGTAGCGTCCCGTCGTTGGCCTGCTTTATGTAGGTGATAATGCTCGTAGCGCCATAAACCTGATCTCTGGACTTTTGCAGGTAATCACTGAATTCATCCATCCACTGCAGGTTCTTCGGATTGGAAAGATCGTCTCCCTGAATTATGAATTGAATGGAGTCTGTGCCGCCGTAAATGTCGCTCATGTGCCTGAAATCAATCAGAGGCGGCAGATCCTGGGGAATATAATTTTTCGTGTCCGTCTCCACAGGAACCAGGCCATCCAGGTAGTTTCCGGCCAGGGCGAATATAAGGGCCACAGCCAGTACCGCCTTCCACTCTTGAATGCAAAAGCTCGCAGTTCTCTCCACATAAGAGCCAATGGTCGAGCCGCTATCTAATCCGCTCTCCGACTGACTTATTGCTTTCCTTCTTCGAGACCCAGTTCTCTTCTCGCCCAGCCACAGGGCCGTCACTCCCACAAATAGGGCGGACAGATAGCACATGAAAAGGCCGATGATGCACAGCTTTCCAAAATCACGGATCATAGGAACAGAAGAGTTGAGGAGAGCCACAAATCCTGCCACTGTAACAATCAATGCGACCATTACAGGAATTGCTACGTGGTTGACCGTATTGATGGCCGCCCTGACCGGTGACTCCCCCTTAGAAAACTCTTCGTCAATCCTGTTATGAAACTGAATGGCATAATCGATGCCGATTCCGATAAGGAGGGGGAAAGCGGAAAATGAGACCATGGTCATGGGAATATGGAATAGTCCCATGGCTCCGAAGGTCCAGATTATTCCCAGGAAGACGATAGGTATGGGCAGAAGCGGCCACTTGACGTGCCGAAAGACCAGCAGCAGGGCGACAACCATCAGAAGGGCCGCCAGAATCATGATCTGGCCCTGGCTGGCGCTCATCTGGTCGGTGATGGATTTCATGAGCGCAGGAGTACCGGTAACGGTCACGCCGCAGCCCGGCGGAAAGTTCGCCAAAGTGACGGCTTCCTTTATCTCTCTCAAGATCTCGGCTCTCTGGCTGTCTGTGATGTAGACCGGGTCCACAATAGACATTAGGGTATGCCGTTCGTCGGGCAACAGGGCCTGCACCTGAGGGCCGCCATTGGTCAGTATCTCGTCAATTCTTTCTTGAGATGGGATCTGTCGAATACCGTTCTCTTTTGCCTCGGCATCGGCCACGATATCGGCTATGCTGTTGACAGATGTCACTCTCGGAACATCCTTCACGAAATCGGAGAAACGGAGCACAGCGTTCATGACCTTAACGCTCGCCACATCATCTCCTTCAATCAAGACCGCTATGGATTCCGTGCCGAAATTTTCTATGTAAAGGTGGTCATAAATCTGGTAAAGAGGGGATTCTTTGCCTACCATGCTCTCGGTATTCATGCCCTGCATAGTGACCGATTGGGCGAGATAGAAGGAGACAACGGTCAAAAGCAGCGCCAAAGCTATGATTATTCCAGGATTTCTGGTGATCCACACCCCGAGTCGCTCCAAGTCGATCATGCCAATAAAACCTTCTATTCGGATTTTGTAGAACGAACCGAATAAACGCAAAATACTTAAACTTTGTGATTGATTAGCATAATGTGAACGATGAAGAAAAGCTGGCGCTAAGGAAGCCCATCATTGATGCCTGCATCAAATCCGCCCAAAAAAATGGATGGAGCGATGCGATGGGAATACTCCGAGGCACTCTCTTCCTGGAGCGTGAACCCATGTCCCTTGATGCGTTGTCCGAGAAGACCGGCTACAGCAAAACGACAGTACGCTCCAATATGAGCTATCTCGAAAACCTCGGCCTGGCCCGTCGTGTGGTAGGTCCGGTGGGCAAGCAGCATCGCTATAAACAGCATCGTTATGCTCTGGAGACTGACACGGAAGCAAGGAGGCCGGTGGTTCTGTCTGCTGCGAAGGAAGAAGTCCATTCGGTTTTACAGGCGCTCAATCAGATTGAGAAAAATCTAGCGAGCCATAGAGAGGAGGCTGAAGAAATGAGCGTCATCATGCAAAAAACAAGACAATTTTATGAGGAAATGGATAGAATTCTGCATCTCATGGACCGGTACACTCTGAAAGAGCTTATTGAGCTTTTAGAGAGAAATAAAAAGTAGAATTGGCTAACCCGATACTATGACCGACCGTGCGAAAGAGCTTGAGATAGCAGCAAAGGACATTGACCTCGAATCCTTGCAAGCGGCAAAGGATGCCGTAGCCGCATCCTGCGCTGAGTACATTCGCTGGGCCGACCTCTTCTCCTGCCGCCTGGGGACGGTTAAGCCTGAGGAGCTGCACAAGTTCGCCCGCGCCTTCAGCCTCACCTTGCTCGGCCACCTGCCTACCCGGCCCGGTACCTGTCCTTTCTGCATCCAGTACGACCGGGATCGAGCTTGCACCGGCTGCGGCTACGCAGCCACGCACGGCCGTTGCGATGCCGAAGATTCTGCCTTCAGTCTCTTCATCGAGGCCTTCCAGGAGCTGGGCAGAAGCGTCTACCAGGATACGGGCAAGCTTTGCTGCTCACATCATGATGCTCGGATGCATCTCAATCAATCCATCAAGGTATCCCGCGACCTGGCCATGCGACTGCAAGAGGATCTTCCTTCGGCTGGAGCACAGCGGCTTATGGAGCTGAAGGCTGCATATCTCGATACAATGATCTGGCTTCTTCCGGTACTGCTTTTAAGTGAAGAAGTACGAGAGAGAAGTCTTCTGGTGAGAAGGATGCTTTTGAATTATTGGTGAAGCAAAGGTTAATTGATGAAGCTGCCATCAAGTCCCTGGATGCAGACCTGCACTAGCACGGATATCAGAAAATGCGCCCTGGTCATCGCCACCCTTACCTCATTTCTCCCTCCCTTCATGGCCTCCTCCATCAACATTGCTCTCCCTGCCATTGGAGCCGAGTTCTCCATGGATGCCATCCTTTTAGGCTGGATCGCCACCAGCTATCTGCTCTCTGCCGCCGTCTTCATGGTGCCCTTCGGAAAGATCGCTGATATCTACGGCATGAAGAAGGTATTTTTCATTGGTCTTTTCATATTCACGGCATCATCCCTGGTTGCCTTTTTTGCACCCACTTCCACGATCCTTATCGGTTCAAGGATTCTACAGGGTATCGGCAGTGCCATGATCTTCGGCACGGGAACGGCCATTTTAGTCAGCGTATTCCCGCTGCAAGAACGGGGCAAAATTTTAGGAATCAATGCCGCCTCCGTCTACCTGGGCCTCTCCCTGGGGCCGTTCCTGGGGGGGCTGCTCACGGAGTATTTTGGCTGGAGAAGCCTTTTTTTGATCAACGTTCCCCTGGGGCTGATTCCGCTGGCTCTGGGGATGTGGAAGCTGAAAGGCGAGTGGGCCGGAGCCAGGGAGGACAGATTCGACCTTACGGGATCGGCAATCTACAGCCTGATGCTGGTGGCGGTTATGTTCGGCTTTTCCCTCCTTCCTGCCTGGCAGGGGGCAGCGTTGGTCCTGGTAGGTGTGGCGACCTTTTTCCTGTTCATTCGCTGGGAGTCGGGGGTGGCCTGTCCGGTGCTGGACGTGCGCCTCTTCAAAAATAATCGGGTCTATGCTTACTCCAATCTGGCGGCGCTCATCAGCTACAGCGCCACCTTTGCCATAACCTTCCTCTTGAGCCTCTATCTGCAGTATATCAAGGGGCTCGCGCCCGATCAAGCCGGGCTGATTATGCTGGCCCAGCCGGCCATGATGGCCATTTTTTCCCCATTTACGGGAAGGCTCTCCGACAAAATGGAGCCGCGCCTGGTGGCCACCGCTGGAATGGCACTCACATTTGTGG
This sequence comes from Methanothrix sp., assembly GCA_026394555.1. GTDB lineage: Archaea > Halobacteriota > Methanosarcinia > Methanotrichales > Methanotrichaceae > Methanothrix. Next base: position 730 of record JAPKXZ010000057.1, on the reverse strand, counting down.
CCGTCTTGGCATTCGTCTTTTTAAGCAGAGAGACAAGCCTCTTTTTCATTGTGGCCTGCCTCATCACTCTGGGCCTGGGGCTGGCATTATTCACCTCGCCCAACACCAACGCCATCATGTCCTCAGTGGAGCCTCGCTGCTACGGCGTAGGGTCGGCAACTCTTGGAACCATGCGTCTGGTGGGACAGGTCGCCAGCATGAGCTTTGTCATGATGGTCTTCTCGCTCTATCTGGGAAAGGTGGAGATCACGCCCCAGTATTATCCCCTGTTCCTTTCAAGCGTGAAGGTGGCCTTTGCCGTATTTTCTGCTCTCTGCATCCTGGGGATTTTTGCCTCGCTGGCGAGAGGGAAATTGAGAAAAGGAGAACAGGGATAAAGGGAATTCCGGCGAGTGTCAAATGTAATAGTAATGCATGAAAGCGGCGAACCAGTGACGGAGCCCCTCGATAGATGAGTGGCTCATCTGGCCTCTGTCGGTGCCATCAAATAGCTATCAAATAAAATGCCTGTGGCCGTAGCATGCTGAAAGCCACCATTTAGGAGCACGCCCGCGGCCAAATGGATCCGCTTCGATCAAATGACTGTCAAACCCTAACCTCCCGAAAGTTCAGGCGCACAAGTTTAGCGCCTGAATAATTTCCCTCTGTTTTTTTGTCATTTCAGTGTCAATTATCTGTCCGTCCGCTAAAGAAATTTTTCTAAATTTCTCCAATTGCAGAAGCAAAAGTT
>JAPKXZ010000027.1 GCA_026394555.1 Methanothrix sp. | reverse complement strand
GGTTACCTATCCTCAATCTGGGTTCAAGCTGAACGGCTCTCGGCTGATACTCTCAAAAATTTCCGGCGGCATTAGAACTTTTGTGCATAGACCGATTGTGGGCAGGATCAAAACCTGTTCCATCAAGCGAGATAAGACAAATGCATGGTATGTCATATTTACGACCGAGCTTGAGAATCCAACCAAGCGTGAGACCAAGACCGCGATCGGAGTAGACCTTGGCATCACTCATGCAGCCGTAACTTCGGACGGTCAGTATTTCGACTATCCAAAGTACCATGTCCAAGCTGAGACGAAAAATCGGGCTGCCAATAAATCGTTGCACCGCAAGAAGCTTGGATCCAATAACCGGAAGAAAGCCCAGACAAAGTTGGCCAGGATCGCAAAGAGGGTAACCAATCTTCGCGAGGAGTTTTTGCATCAGGTATCAAGGAAACTGGTAAACTCAGCTGACAGTATAGTATTTGAAGATCTGAGCATCCAGAATATGCTTAAGAACCACTGTCTGGCAAAGCATATTCAGGATGTATCATGGGGAAAGCTAATACGCTTCACGGTGAGCAAGGCTGAAAGAGCTGGCAAAACCGTGGTATTGGTTAATCCCTATAACACTAGCCAGAGATGTTCCGCTTGTGGTGAGATCGTGTCCAAGAAGCTAAAAGATAGGGTGCATATCTGCTCTCGGTGTGGTCTAATAATCTGCAGAGATCTCAACGCAAGCATGGGAATCAGAACCCTCGGACTGAGGGGGATAGCCTGTGGAGAACCGACCTCCGGCTTTGGCATATGTCCAAAGTAAGCGCCGGTTCGTCGAAGCAGGAAGCCCCATCCTTTTAGGGTGGGGAGGAAGTCACAGAATTGTCTTTCTGCAAACGTTTCTCCCTTCAATTATTATCCCTCTGGAAAAGTAAAAGAATCAAGCGAATCAATGAAATTACAATGATCAAAAAAATCATGATAGCCACCGATGGATCGGATACGAGCAAGAAGGCAGCAATGATTGGCATAGACATCGCGCACCGCGCAAACGGCAGCATCACGGCAGTCTATGTCATGGAGATCTTGCGCCTGGCCCACCTGCCAGGATATGCTACCATGCCGGGACTGAAAGAGAAGATTTTAGAGCTCATGCAAGAAGAGGGGCAGCAAGCAACTCAGTTCGTTGAAGATCAGGCCCAGATGATGGATGTCTCCTGTGACAAGATCGTGGCCCAGGGCAGCCCTAGTGAAGAGATTCTCAAGATTTCCCAGAGCCAGGGGATGGACCTCCTCATCATGGGCAGCTTAGGCCGCACCGGCATGGAAAAATTTCTCCTGGGGAGCGTTGCCGAGAAAGTGGTCTTGCAGTCCCCAATTCCTGTGCTCTTGGTTAAAGGAGAGTCAACTATCTAGCTTGTGTTTCATGTGATCACTTTACTTTTGCCGCTATAAACTCCCGCGCGAGGCGCGCCGCCAGGAGCGCAGTCTCGCCTCGATCATAGGCAGGCGTCAGCTCATTTATATCCAGGTCGTAATAGTAGTCATAGCCCTCGAAGTTAAAAGGCAAGACGGATGGCATCCGGCCCATGCCGCGAACCGGAGCGAAAAGATGCAGTGCCGTCGAAGGGAAGCCCCACTACTACGTAATCCGCATCCGCCAATTTTGCGTCGGCATCAGCAAAGCCGCGCCTTTGCAACATAAAATGGATTTGATTGGATTTCAGCGCACGTCCAGCTTGGTCCTGCCCATGACGGAAAGATAGGAGACCTCTTTTCCTTCCTCGATCTTCGGTTTCTGATCCTCGGTTATAGGAACATCGACTGTGGCGTAGGTGCCCAGGTCCATGATCTGCACCGATGTGCTGCCGATGGATAGAACCTGGCCCGTCTTGCGCTCCACGTTTGGCACATAAATCTTGGTAGTAACCGGCTGAACGATGGACTTCTTCTGGTTGTCGAAGATACCTATAGCGTCCACCCTAGCCTTGGCACTGCCGTGTTTCCCTGGCTTGGAATGGGATATGCTTCTGATTATGCAGGGCTCTTCGTCGATGATAACGTATCTTCCTTCTTTCAGCTCTCTGACCTCAACCTGCTCCTTCATTTCATCACTCCTAGCGACGAATGCAACTCTCCTATTTAAAGGATGTCTTTCATGCGTCGCATTGCTTCCTCAAGCTCTGAGCGCGCCGCAGCATAAGAGATTCTGATGTGCTCTTTTCCGCCCTGCCCAAAAGCCGATCCGGGAACAACAATGACACCTGCTTTGCCTAGCCTAGCAGCGACCGCGTCGCCGTCTCCCACCCGAGGAAAGAGATAGAAAGCGCCTTTTGGCTCAATGATATCCACGCCCATCTCCCGGAAGCCTTTTACCAGCAGATCCCGACGAGCTTTGAATTCGTCCCTCATCCGAGCTACGCACTCCTGCGGCCCGGTGATGGCCTCCAGGGCAGCGGCCTGAGAGATGGAGGGCGCGCAGGCCTGGACATACTGGTGGATCTTGAGCAGTTGTTCGAGCGCGCCGTCTTTGGCCACCAGATAGCCCAGCCTCCATCCAGTCATGGCATAGGTCTTGGAGACGGCATTAACGGTGATTACGTTGTCCGAGAACTGGCCTGGGCTGACATGCTCTCCTTTGTAAATGAAATGCTCATAGACCTCATCGGAGAGCACAGTGATGCCTCTGTCTTCTGCAATTTCGGCAATGGCCTGCATCTGCTGGGGCGTTGCCACCGAACCCGTGGGATTGGAAGGCGAATTGACTATTATCAACTTGGTTTCTTTGGTTATCCTCTCCGAAATAGCCTCAGGGGAGAGGCGCAGGTTGTCATCGAGAGGGACGCTCACGGGCCTGCCGCCTACCAGGCGGGTCAGCTCGGCATAGGAAAGGAAGCTAGGATCACCGATCAGAACCTCCTCGCCCCGGTCAACCAGCGCGGCTATGACCAGGAAGAGAGCCTCGCTGGCCCCGCTGGTCACCATGATCTCCTCTGCAGTGCAATCGATCCGGTTCTCGGAGCAGAACTTTTTTGCGAGGGCACTTCTAAGGGCCGGCACACCACAGTTGGGGGTGTAGCCGCACAATCCATTTTCAATAGCCTCAATTGCCGCTTTCTTGATATGCTCCGGCGTGTCGAAGTCGGGCTGGCCCAGTCCCAAATTGACGGACCCGGGGGCCGCTCCCTCAAAACATTTCCTTATGCCTGATATCTCAATCTTTTCCGTGCAGCTTGCAAATCTCATGGCTCCTCTCTCCTGCCTACAGCTCCCACCGGCTCATCCTTATAAACCACATTTTGTGTGCCAAAGCAATTGAGCCCGGACAGCTCCTCTTTTATCAGATTCATCCTGATCTTGCCCCCTCTCCAGTAAAGGGTGATCTTAACATCCTCTTTCTCCGTCTCCTCTGAGATGGACTCCATGAACCTCTCCAGTGCCCGGGCATTGGAGAACGGAACCACAAATATGGCCCTGTATTTATCTTTCTTCCTGGCATAGGAGGTGAGGATGTAGCCGTTGTTCTCAAACTCGCTGATCTCCTCGAAAAGGCATAAAACCTCCTTCTCATGCTCGGCAGTTCCATCGACCTTGGAGATAATCAGAAGAATCTTGGCGATAAGTGACTTATCAAATTTTCTTCCGAACCAGATATTGATAGTGCCCTGGGTGAGGACAATGGACACCGCAGAGCCGCTCACCTCAATGGAGACCGGCTCCGGCCTGTTGCCTGAAGAGCTGGGCATAGCCGCTAGATCGAGCGTAGCCAATATAACCGTTTCGCGAATAATCTCCTAGAGAGGAATGATACTTTGGACCAATGCCTGGCAGCTTTAGAGAAACGATTTAGTGAGGAGCCTTATGCCAAGATTTTCGGCATTCGGATTGTGGAGCTTGAGGAGGGCCGCGCACTTCTCAAGATGAAGACTTCCGAGAATATGAACAACCTCTTTGGCACGACGCATGGTGCTGCTATCTTCTCGCTGGTGGATGCCGCCTTCGAGCTGGCCGTCAACTCGCACGGCACCGTGGCTGTGGCCTTGGGCGTGAATATGAATTACCTCAGCGCGCCCCTGGCCGGCGAGTGCTTGCTGGCCGAAGGGCGTGAGGTCAATCGCTCTCGAAAGATCGCAGCCTGCCAAATTTCCGTCACCGGCGAGGACGGGCGATTGATCGCGACCTGCCAGGCCCTGGCTTACCGAAAGAAGGACAAATTACCCTTCCTTTGAAGCAGAGTTTATATTCCATCGCTGCCCTAACCCCTGGCAATGAGACTAGCGTCCTGCATAAAAAAGTACAAAGACGATACCCACCGGGCAATGCCACCTGAGGAGACGCTAAAGCGTGCCGAGGCCAAATTGCCTGCTGCCGGGATCACCAGGGTGGCGGACATAACCAATCTGGACCGAATCGGCATACCCGTCTTCTCCTCCATCCGGCCCATGGCTGATAGAGGTGCCATCTCCGTTTACAACGGCAAAGGAGCCACGCCCACCGAGGCTAAAGTGTCGGCCATGATGGAGGGGCTGGAGCGCTACTCTGCCGAATTGAGAGACCGAGAGCTTAAAATCGACAGCTTCTCCCATCTTGACACAGCGCTGGACCCAAGCGATCTGATCCTGCCGGAGGGGGCAGATCCAAATGCCATGATACCCTGGATTTCCGGCTGGGACATAATGAACGATGAGGAGATTTTAGTTCCGGCCAATGCGGTTTTTCATCCCCTGCCCGCCGATTACAAACGCCTATTTAGAACCAATACCAGTGGACTTGCCTCCGGCAATGTTATTGAAGAGGCGATATTCCACGGCCTGGCTGAAGTTATAGAAAGAGATGCCTGGGCTCTGGTGGAGGCGACGAGGAGGACGGGGCCCCTGATCTGTGATGTGCAGGACGACCAGGCAAAAGGCCTCCTGGATAAATTCGCGGCAGCCGAGGTGGATGTCTATCTGAGGGATATCACCAGCGACATTGGCATTCCTACCTGCGCGGCCGCGGCCGATGATGTCCGGCTGCGCGATCCGACTCTTCTCACCACCGGCATGGGCACCCACACCAGCGCCGTGGTGGCGGTTCTGCGCGCCCTCACCGAGGTGGCGCAAAGCCGTCTTACCCAGATCCATGGGGCAAGAGAAGATACAACAATAGCAGATTTCCGAAAGCAGATCGGCTATGACCGGACCAAGAGACTTAACAAGCACTGGTTTGAAGCAACCGATACGAAGAGCTTTGCCGAAATTGAATCCTTTGAGAGCGACGATTTCCTGCTGGACATAGAATATATGCTAAAGAAGCTGGGAGAGGCAGGCCTTGATCGAGTCGTGGTAGTGGATTTGACTCGTGAGGAGATCGGCCTTCCCGTGGTCAGGGTGATTGTGCCAGGACTGGAGATATCAGCCGTGGACCCGGAAAGGATGGGAAAGAGGTGCAAAGATGCCCGCAAAAATGCCAGGAATAGTCGTCTTCCTAGGGCCAAGTCTCTCCAGGGATAAGGCGGAGAGGGTTTTAGAGGCTGACTATCGGCCACCGGCCAAACGGGGCGACCTCTACTCGGCTGCCAGGGAAGGGGCAGAGATCATTCTGCTCATCGATGGCGTCTTCTTTCAGGAATGCTCTGTGGCTCACAAGGAGGTAATCTATGCCCTGGAGGCAGGGGCAAAGGTCTTGGGCGCTTCCAGCATGGGAGCCTTGCGCGCCTCGGAGTTGGACATTTACGGCATGGAAGGCATAGGCAAGATCTATCAGGCTTACAAGAGCG
>JAPKXZ010000022.1 GCA_026394555.1 Methanothrix sp. | reverse complement strand
TTGCTTCTGCAATTGGAGAAATTTAGAAAAATTTCTTTAGCGGACGGACAGATAATTGACACTGAAATGACAAAAAAACAGAGGGAAATTATTCAGGCGCTAAACTTGTGCGCCTGAACTTTCGGGAGGTTAGGTATATAAAGGAACATGAGATGCATAGGCAAAATTGGTGGCCCATGGTGAAGGTTCTCGCATCTATTAAATTGCTGAGGCGCACTCCGTAGCATAGTTGCAGGATATTCAAAATAAATAAACTTACCCTACTGCCATAGATTTAATAGCTTGCAAATGCATAAAGCAGGAAAGATGAAACTATGCATTGTCCTCTTTCTCTTGCTTCTCGTCGCTTCCTGCCAGGCTAAGACACTAATTGTCGATTCTGGTGAATCAGGAGATGCTAATACGCTTTTGGCCGCCGTCTTCCTGGCCGGCAATGGAGATACGATTCAAATCTTGCCTGGAAATTATGCCGGAGCAATTGTTGACAAGAGCGTGAACATCACCGGCACAGGTGCAGTAATTATCGAAGGATCATTAGCTGTAACTGCGCCCGGCTGCCGGGTTTCCGACATCACCATAAAGGCCCGAGGAAAAGATGCTGGCATAAGCCTTGCCTCCCCCAACAATCAACTCGTGCGCTGCACCATAGGGGGCATCGCGACGGCCGTCAAAGTGACCGGTGAGAATAATTCTCTAAGGGATTGCCGGATCAATTCGCCTCAGGGTGTAGAGATCTTCGCCGCGAAAAATGAGGTTCTACAGAGCACCATCTCGGGTAGCACTGCCATTAGAATCAACGGCACTGGTGGGTGCATGATTTCCGGCTGCCAGATATCTGCTTTGCAAGGCGGGGTGCTGATAGAAGACTCCCTTGGAAATGCCGTTGTCAATAACACCTTTTCTGGAAACGGATTTGGAGTAGTGCTCACCAGATCTCATGGCAACATTGTTTCCTATAACAACCTGTCCCGTGGCTATGTGAGCGGTCTTGATGTTGTCGACTCTCGCAATAGTAACCTGACCAAAAACTACATAACAGGCGGTAAAGTCGGCATAAGCCTGCGCGGATCGCAAAATTGCAACGTATCCGGCAACATCTGTGAGAAGAACGAGCGGGCTGGAATATTTGTGGAAGGGGCCAATCATAACCTCCTGGCGAGCAATAATCTTTCCGAGAACGGCAATGGCATCCTTCTTCAGGGCTCAATAGAAAACTCTCTTATCTCCAACCAGGCATACCGGAATGTCTATGGAATATCTTTGCGTGGATGTACGAAAAATATGCTGAGGGAGAACGTCCTTTTGGAAAACTCCTACAACCTACGCGTTGATCCCGGCCAGGGACGATCAGGGTCATCAAATTATGATTTCTTTGTGCAGGATATAGACCAGAGCAATCTTTTAGACAATAAGCCGATCTGTTATCTGGTTGGAAAAGCCGATCTCATGGTGCCGGAGGACAGCGGCTTTTTGGGGCTTGTATCCTGCAAAAACATTAGTGCATCCAACTTAACCCTAAAAAACAGCAGCATGGGCGTGTTGCTGGTCAATTCCACCAACTGCAATATCCAAAATTGCAGCATCTCATGGGCGGAAACGGGTTTTCTCCTTCAAGACAGCCAAGGGTGCACCATATCTCGATGCCTGTCCGTGAACTGCAACACGGGCTTTTTGGTCGAGGCATCATCCGAGTGCCAGTTTGCCTACGACCAGGCCCGTAATTGTTCTGCCCAGGGCTTACGCGCTGACAACGCTCAGGGCCTGAGCCTATTGGGGTGCGAAATACAGTTCTGCCAAAGCGGTATAGCTCTTCATGAATCCCGGCTATGCAGGATTCAAAACGGTAGCGTCAGTAATAACCAGGGGGAAGGGGTGCTTCTCAGCAAATCCCAAAATTGCTCTATTATCGGAAATGCGGCATTTTCCAATGATCGAGGCATATCCCTTACGGGTAGCAGCTCCTGTTTCCTACAAGCAAATAATGCCAGCGGGAACAAGTTAGACGGCATATCTTTGCAGCAGCTAGCAAATATTAATGTTCAGAACAACATCGCCCTAAGAAACGGCCAGGGAATCTATGTTCAGTCCTCTCGCCGATTGAACCTTTCTGGAAATATTCTGGGTGAAAATAATCGTTTTGGCCTGCGCATAAGCAGCTCAAAGGATTGCAACATCACCGAGAATAACATCTATGATAATTGGATCGCGGGCGCTAATTTAGTGGACTGCGCAGGACTTTTGCTCTACCACAACGTCTTCGAGAAAAATGGCATCCAGAATGCTGCGGATAACGGGCAAAACCAGTGGGATGGCGGGCCGAGTGCCGGCGGCAACTACTGGAGCGACCATTCCGTCCATGGCAATCCTGCCGATGTGCCGCGCCAAATTCCTGGGGGCGGCGTTGATCGTTATCCTTTCCAGGACGCGTGGGGGTGGCAATGATCGATCAAAAGGATCTTGATCTCCTCAAGATCGCCCAGGACGGAGTGCTTCTTACATCGCGACCCTATCAGATCTTAGGAGATCTGGTGGGCATATCCGAGCAGGAGGTCATAGTTCGCCTCTGTGCCCTGCAAGAGGCCGGCATAATTCGTCGCTTTGCCGCCACCATTGGTCACAGGGCTCTGGGAATTGTGGCCAATGCCATGATTGCCTGGAAGGCGGCACCCGAAGATGTGGAAAGGGCAGGCGTGCTATTTGCCTCAGTCGATGAGGTCACCCACTGTTACGAGAGGGCGGCATCCGAGGACTGGCCTTATAATCTTTACACCATGGTACACTCAAAAAGCCGGGATGACTGCCTAAAGATCGCAGATCAGCTCTCGCAAAGTTCAGGCATAAGTGATTACAGGGTGCTATTTAGCGATTTTGAGTACAAGAAGACCAGTGCCAGGATTTAGTAGAGGCGACAATGGCCGAACAAATTGATATCGAATCAAGAAGGCCGCATATCCCCCTTTTTCTGGACCTCACAGCGCGTCTTGTGGTGATTTTTGGTGGTGGAGCGGTTGGCGAGCGCAAAGCCAGGCTGTTTTCCCAATATGGACCGGTGAGAGTTTTGTCCCGCATTTTCTCCTCCGGGCTCCAGGATCTGGCTGCGGACCCGCAAAGGCAGATCGAGCTCGTGGAGTGCGATCTAACCTGCGATTTTGGCAATTATCTTCTGGGTGCATTCATCGTAATACCTGCCACCAGCGACTCAAAATTAAATCGCGCCATCGAAATGGAGGCGCGCTCTCGGAAAATCCTCGTCAACAAAGTGGAGGGCGTCGGAGATGTGGTGGTTCCATCTATTCTGCAAAGGGGCTCTATTGCCATTGCCATCTCTACACAAAGCCCGGGCCTTACCAAGTACCTTCGAATGCGCCTGGAAGAGGAGCTTACTGAGAACTACCAGGACATGGCCCGGCTGCTCTCAGAGATCAGGGTGGAGAACAAAGAAATTGTGCCCCTGCAGAAGGATCGCGCCCGCATAGTCTGGGAGATACTATTGGACGATGAGGTTTGGAGGCTTCTTTTAGTCTCCTATGAAAAGGCCTATATGAGAGCCCGCTCACATGTTTGCTTCGATGAGCGAGATAGCCTCGATGCTGGTGACACACCGTAAGGCCTCCATTGATGAGATCGAGAGGGCCTGGCACGGAGATGTACAGACCCTTCTCAAATGGGTGGGCTCACTGGAGAGGGTGGAAGAGTGCGCTGTGCTCAAGACCTGCAATCGTGTCGAGATTTATGTCGTTAGTGCGCGCGGCGAGAAGGTGCTCTTCGACCTGGCCAAAAAGGCGCGCGTCTCTTCTCGCATAATCGATTTTCATGATCATGATGAGTCTCTGCTTCACCTTTTGCGTCTGGCCTCGGGACTTGAGTCCATGATCATCGGCGAGGACCAGATCCTGGGTCAGATGAAGGATCTGGTCTTGATGGCGGCCAAAGCGGGAACTACTGGTTGGATGCTGGACACGGCCTTCAAAAAAGCCATTGCTGTTGGAAAACGGGTAAGAAAAGAGACCCAAATTAACGAGAGGTCCGTATCAGTGGGATCTGCCGCGGTTGACCTGGCCGAAGAAATTCTGGGGGATTTAAAGGGATTGTCCGTTCTGGTAATTGGTGCCGGGGAGACGGGAGAGCTGATATCACGAGCGCTCTTGGCCCGGGATATCGGCTCGCTGGTGGTTACCAACAGGACCTACAGCTCAGCCCAGTGTCTGGCCGAGTGCTTGGGTGCGAAGGCCGTGCCATTTGAGGAGATGAAAGTTTTCCTTAATACGGCTGATGTGGTTATCAGCGCCACCTCTGCGCCCCATTATATCCTGCTTAAAGAGGACATCGAGAAGGCCATGGCGGGAAGAGAAAATAAGCTGCTCATAATAGATATTGCCAATCCCAGAGACGTAGACGAGGCGGCGGCAGAGGTTCCTGGCGTAGAGCTGCATAACATTGACAGCCTGAAGAATATCAGCAGCGAGAACATGTTGCACAGGATGGCAGAGGCCAATCGGGTCGAGGCCATCATCGCTGAAGAGATGCAGCTACTAAAGGCCAAATATAAAAGAAAACAGGCAGAGGATCTGCTGGCCCGGCTATATTCCAAGGCCGAGGTCATCAAGGATCAAGAGGTAAAAAGGGCCATGAACAAGCTCTCTGCCAGGCATACATTGGGCGAGATCGAGCAGCAGGTACTGCAGGACATGAGCCATTCCATTGTAAACAAGCTCTTCTCCGAGCCCACCAAGACTCTCAAGCGGGCGGCGGAGCTTGGGGACACAACGGTCCTTAATGCGGTCAGCGAGCTATTCCGGCTGGAGGAAAATATATGAGAAGAATGAGGCGGCTAAGAATGCCGGGAATTCGCGAGATGGTCGCACAGACCCATCTCTCTCTCAATGATCTGGTGCAGCCCATATTTGTGGATGAGAGGATATCCGTGCCAAGGGTAATTGAGTCCATGCCCGGCCAGTTCCGGCAGAGCCTAGAGAGTCTGCCGGCGGAGGCGCAAGCCCTGGAAGATTTAGGCGTGCCTGCCGTGCTTTTATTCGGCCTGCCTGCTATTAAGGATGAGACCGGCTCAGGTGCCTACGATCCGCAGGGCATAATTCAGAAGGCGGTAGCCGCCATCAAAGAGACCACCAGCCTGATAGTAATAACCGATTTGTGCCTGTGTGAGTACACCAGCCACGGGCACTGCGGCCTAGTGCGGGGCGAGAAGATCCTCAATGATGAGACGTTGCCGATATTGGGGGAAACGGCTGTGAGCCACGCTCAGGCAGGAGCGGATATCGTAGCTCCCAGCGGCATGATGGATCACATGGTGCAGGCCATACGCGCCTCTCTGGACCTGGACGGGTACACAGACACGTCCATCCTCTCCTATTCTGCCAAGTACGCATCCACCTTTTACGGCCCCTTTCGCGAGGCGGCCGAGTCCGGCTTTGCCTTTGGCGATCGCTTAGGGTACCAGATGAATCCGGCTAACTTTTCCGAGGCGCTCTGGGAGGTGCAACAGGATATCGAAGAAGGTGCGGACATGGTCATGGTCAAGCCGGCCATGCCCTACCTCGATGTTCTGCGCGCCGTCAAGGAGATGTTCGCGTTGCCTACTGCCGCGTATCAGGTCTCAGGCGAGTATTCCATGATTACAGCTGCGGCAGAGCGGGGTTGGCTGGATGAGAGGGCGGCCTTCCTGGAGGCTTTGACTTGCATCAAGAGGGCGGGCGCAGATATGATCATCACCTACTGGGCTAAGGAGTATGCCAGGCTTTGCCTTTAGGATGCTCATCTTCCTGCCATGCCAGATCGCTGGACCTGCTATTGTCAATGTCCTGGCTATCAAAGATCACCAGTTCATAGATGACTTCATACTCTCCTACCTCGGTTCGAACTCCATAGCTCTCCTCCATCTCTTCAAATATTTCTTCCTCTATATCCAGGCCGTGTTCGATCTCAAAGCCTTCGATCTCTTCCAGGGAAAAGCCGTTGTCAGATGCAACATTAGCTTTGATCTCCTCGAAGACTTCCTGCGGCTCAATCGCTTCCAGGTAGATAATGAAACCATTGATCTTATCCTCGATAAATTCGATGGTGAGCTGTAATTCCCAGGGATCATTTGCGATCGTCAATTCTCTTTTGCTCTTCAGATCATCAATCAGAGCCTTAGAGAGCTGGAGTTCTTCCGCCGCCTGATGCATGGCGGCAAAAAGTGGATCGTGGGCCTCTGCAATTTCCTCAATGATCTCCTTCCAGAGATCGTAGGTAAGGCTAAACAAGTCTAAAGCTCCCAGATATTCAACCTTTTAAGGTCGGAGACGAAATCATTCATGAGATTTCTATTTCTCAAGACGGCGGCAGGATGGTAGGTGACAAGAAAGCGATCCTGCAAGATCTGACCGCGCAAGGTTGTGACGCCCTGCCGGCCTAAGACGGCCTGTGTAGCCGTGTTTCCCATCAGGCAGATGATTTTAGGATGGAGAAATTCAATTTGAGCCTGTAAATAGGGGCGACATTGATCGATCTCTGCTTTTTTCGGCTTTCTGTTTTGCGGGGGGCGGCATTTAATGACGCTGGTTATGAATACCTTCGATCTCTCCAGGCCGGCTTGCACGAGAGCCGCATCCAGCAGTCTTCCCGCCCGGCCTACGAATGGTTCTCCCGTGAGGTCCTCTTCTTTGCCGGGGGCTTCTCCCACTAGCATGATATCGGTGGGAGCGGGGCCTCTGCCCGGCACGGCGCGTTTTCTCTCTTGGGATAGAGGGCAAAGGTGGCAGGTACAGATTTGCTGGTTAAGATGGCGAAGATCGATTGGATCCATTAAGATGACTTTTTCGTTTCCGTTATTGATAATCTTTTTCTTCCCAGAAAAACGAAAGGTTCTTATTTGCTCAAAACCTGTAGCCAAATGAGGAGGGCACGAGATGCAGTTTGCAGAGTGGACTTATCCCTTGAGGAAGTTTGACGACATCTATTATACTATTGAGAGGATCGTTTACGGCAAGGGTGAGCTGAAGGGATTCACCACAGAAGACGTCTATAATAACCTGAGGGACAAGCGCTTTTTCCAGGATGCTCAGGACCTGAACCGATATTTACTGGATAACGGGGCGAAATATAAAATAAGAAAGATGGATGATGCCTGGGAGCGCTACTACTAGTTATTAACTAGCGCTTCATCGAACCTTTTTCTGCAAAGTAGATATTTTTTTCATCAATTCCCAATTCCACGAATCTGCCGGTGGCCAGAATGCGGTGGCTGTGTTTGAGCGGCGCTACTCTTACGCCAGCGGATACCACTGATTCGGGCGGCAGAACGGCATTCTCGCCGATAACGGCTATAAGGTTCTCTCCAATACCATTTTCTCCCCCCAAAATGCTATGCTCTTCAATGGTGGAGTGGCGACCGATGATGGTGCGGCGGATATTGACCATGTGCTGGATATGGGTGAAGCTCATGATCATGCTCTCTTTGATCTCCACATCGCGGTCGATGAGGCTGGTATGGCCGATATGAGAGTTCTCGATGGTCACGCCCTTTTCGATGTGGCAGTTTCTGCCGATGGAGACATTGCCCACAAGCTGAATATCGCCGGAGGCGAGGAAGGGCTCGATTCTGGCCAATGTGCTGGGATGAATCCACTGATTGGTCTTATAGTGGTACTTGCGGTCAAAATGTCGGACGGCTCCGGAGAGGCAGTCCATGGCCGCCTGGTGCAGCCGCTCCGGGGTGCCGATGTCGATCCAGTAGCCTGTGATAGGAAAACCGTAAACAGGATAGCCGTTCTCTGTTAAATAGGGGATCAGATCGCCGCCGATGTCGCGGGCCTTATCACCCATCTTGGCCAGTACCTCGCGAATCTGGGGCGAGAAGAGGTAAAAGGCGGTGTTAATCATGCGGCTGGGCTCGTTTCCCGCTTTCGGCTTTTCTACGAACCCTTTTATGCGCATATCATCGTCCACGCGGGCCACGCCGTACTGAGATACGTTCTCCTCCGCTCCCAGCTCTTTAAGGGCCACGGTGAGAAGGGGCTTGTGCTTTCTATGAAACTCGACAAAGCTTGCCAGGTCGATGTCGATGAGGTTGTCGCCCGATACCACCAGCAGGTCATCGTCGATGTCGTAGTAGTTCATGCAATAGCGCAGGGAGTCGGCGCTACCCGTGTCGTCATAGAGGGGCTGGTAGCTGAAGTCCTGGTGGTCGGTGATGCCCAGGCGCTTGAAGAAGCCTTCACCTGCTTTGAAGTAATTGCTCAGGTTGAGGGTGTTGCTGGCGCCCTTGCTGCCCAGGATGAACCTTTTGCAGCCTTGACTGGCTAAAACCCGGAAGAGATTGGCGATGATGGCGGTGTCGCAAAGCTCCACCAGCGGTTTGGGCTGGTCTAAAGTAAGCGGATACAAACGGGTTCCTGAGCCGCCCACGGTGGCTAAGACCTGGGGAAACATGGCTGCCTGTTAGATGTCGGCAAATATTAAGCCTGTCGCTTATTCTTTGGCTTATCCCTGTGCATTGCTGATGATTGTGAGAGGATAAGTGCCTTTGTGGGTGGTTGATCGTTCTTCGCGGCTTCGCGCCTTCGCGTGAAACCGGACCTTGGTTGAATCTCACGCTAAGGCGCGAAGTCAAAACATTGGTCTATTCCGGCCTCGTTAGTAGCCGCGCATGATCTTCATGATGATGCGGGCGATCATGAAGGCGAGGACGAATACGATGACGTAGAAGGCTATGCTCATTATGTCCATGAGAAGGTGCAGGTCGCTCTTGGTTTAAAGATTTGACTGAAAACGTAGCCCCGGTTTTCATTTTACTTGGGACCAGCGGCCCAGGCGTCCGCGCGCGCGGGGGCGGAGGCGAGCGCGTCCGGCGGTGTCCGCGAGGGACGCGGGATGTGCGCCCTCATGCAGTCGTCGATACTTAAATCAATTTCTCGCGATGATTCAAGAGAGACTTATTGGCTCTTCGCTATTTCCAGTTGCTAACCTCAGGTTATAACCAATGGTTTACGGACTACCACCACAGAGACACAGAGCGCACGGAGGACTCACAGAGGACTCGATTATTCTATTAACCACGTGAAACAGCGAGGATCCGACTTATTCGTGGGGTCCAAGCAAACGCTTTCCGTTGAAATGAATTATGTGGGTGGGTGATTTCGCGATCCACACTTCTGTCTCCCAATCGATATTTGAGATATCTTTTGATAATGTCTCGCTGTCCGGGAAGGCGGTCACGAAAATCAGCCCAATTCCCGGAGACTTAAATAGATCGTTTAGCTCCTTATGCCGTTTGACATCAATTATCTCCGA
Source organism: Methanothrix sp. (assembly GCA_026394555.1). Lineage (GTDB taxonomy): Archaea > Halobacteriota > Methanosarcinia > Methanotrichales > Methanotrichaceae > Methanothrix. Next base: position 42,342 of record JAPKXZ010000022.1, on the reverse strand, counting down.
GCTTGTGACCGCTTCGATCAAGAATATCCAGTTTCTATTCGAATCATGAATGATAACATCAGGAATCTTGCTTTGTTCATCGAGCACTATGCCCAGCTTTGATTTAAGATAGCCAATCGCTTCTTCTTTTTGCTTAGGCCCGGTATCGTTTGCATGGAGAATCAATCCGTCCGGAACATATCGCGCACAGAATCCTTCTAAGATATCTTTAAGCAATTCGCTGGAAGCACCGGGTGTCATTTTCAATGCTCTCCCTGAGTGGCACACGTCCTGTTTCTCGTTCTATCCACGAGAGCATTTTAGTCATTTCTGGTTTAAAGATTTGACTGAAGCTGGCTGGCACTGGAAATGGCCAGGAGGAGGAACTCCTGTCTAATTCTCCATCCTGCTTTTCACGAACCGTTCTGTGTCCTTGTCCATAAAATACACATAGCAACCTTTGAGGCCCCTTGTCAGAAGTATTCTATAGGTATTTTTTATCAAGTCTGCGAATTTATCTTTCGAGCCCCTAACTACTGTATCTTCGGATGATTTCTTATCACCTTGCCATTCCTGCTTTTCAAAGTCATAAACAAGGGACAAAAGGGAAAAATACATTCTTGTCTTAGGAAATGGCTCAATTAAGGTTATTTACCATCCTAAAATTGCCTCTCATTAAACGTTATCATTAGCGGCATATGGTCACTCTTTTTTGCCCAGTCAGAATATTCGCCGATTTCAACATTCTCTAATTTAAAATTTTTTGATGCAAAACAATAATCTACGTGATAGGATTTATTCTTGTTATGGTGCATGAATAGGGTAGGTCTTGTTTCCTTTCCAAATTCTTCTTCATAAAATGAATGATAAGCACTTTTGATTTCTTTATCCTTGAGAATCTCTATTACATCGATTAGATTGCCGTATAGAGGATATTTTGGCTTCGCATCCCATATCTTATTCCAATTGAAATCTCCTATTATGATTAGTGGTCCTTCTAAGAGTTCTTTATAATAATTTATTGCTAACCAAACCTGCCCAATATATCGTTTTCGTATATCTATGGAATCATTCATTGCCCAAACTGCAAGTAGGTTGAAATTTGTTGGGCCTTTAACTATTAGTGGAATTATATATTTAAAACTAGCATTATAATCTGGACTGAGTTCGATTTCAAAATCCGAATATGAAAAAATACCAATTCCTTTGCTCCTGTTTTCCCCAAACCATATGCATTTTGTTGTTTGTTTACCAAAATTTTCACATTCAGGAACAACAACAATATCGGGATTGAACCCTTGCACATAATTCAATTTATTTCGGAAGGCCATTTTGCAGTTCCAACTTACAATTTTCATTGTTATCCAAAAATATAAGTGGTTGTTTATTAGGGTTTGCAATGATGAGGGTTCCCGAATTATTACGTCGTCTTTGTGTCTTTGTGCCTTTGTGGTGATCGTGTTGCATAGTCAACTGGAAAACCATAGTAACCAGAGGTTCGCCTCTGAAAATAGCGAAGTGCCGAATAGTTGCTGTGAGCGGAGCGAAAGTATTCGATTCTGCAAAAGATTGATCTTCCAGAACCGCCACCACCCCTGAAGAATAGGTGCGAAGCATGATTCATACCGAGGCCATAGAAAAGGCGAAGGAGCACTTCGCCAAGCTGCTGGTGGAGCAGCTTTTGCGCGTTGATCAGATAAAGGCGGGAGATACCTGGGTTGACTACAGCAAACTCCACCCCCTCATCATCGGCGTGGTGGGCGGCGACGGCATCGGCCCCTACATTACCAAAGAGGCGGTGCGGGTCCTGAGCTACGTGCTGGCCGATGAGATTGCCACGGGAAAGGTGGAGTTGCGGGACATTCCCGGTCTCGACATCGAGTCGCGGGTCAAAGTCATGAAGGCCTTGCCAGCGGACGTTCTGGCGGCGCTAAAAGAGTGCCACGTTATCCTCAAGGGCCCCCTCACCACCCCCAAGAAGGGCGACAAATGGCCCAACCTGGAGAGCGCCAATGTCTCCATGCGTCGCGAGCTGGACCTCTTCGCCAACGTCCGGCCGGTCAAGGTGCCGGAGAAGGGCATCGACTGGATCTTTTACAGGGAGAACACCGAGGGCGAGTACGTCCTGGGCAGCAAGGGCATCAATGTCACCGACGACCTGGCCGTGGACTTCAAGGTCATAACCACGCCCGGCGCGGAGAGGATTGTGCGCCTGGCCTTTGAGTATGCCAAGAAGAACGGCATTAAAAGGGTCTCGGCAGTCACCAAGGCCAATGTCATCAAAGCCACGGACGGCAAATTCCTGGAGACGGCCAGGCGTGTGGCTAAAGAATACCCGGACATCGCCTTTGACGACTGGTTTGTGGATATCATGGCTGCCAAGCTGGTGGACGAGAAGCGCAGAAAGGACTTCAAGGTCATAGTGCTGCCCAACCTCTACGGAGACATCCTCACCGACGAAGCAGCCGAGTTTCAGGGGGGCGTGGGCACAGCGGGAAGCGCCAACATCGGAAAACGCTATGCCATGTTCGAGGCCATCCACGGCTCGGCTCCGCGCATGGTAGAGGAAGGCAGAGCTGCTTATGCCGATCCGGCCAGCATGATGCGCGCCTGTGTCATGCTGCTGCGCCACATCGGCTTTGTGAATCAGGCGGCCAAATTGGAGAATGCACTGGACGTCTGCGGCCAGTTGGAGAGGAAGGTTGTCCTTACTGGGCGAGCCGATGGGGCAACCGGTGCACAGTTTGCTGATTATGTGATGCAGACCCTGGGGGCAAAGCTTTAGCTAAAATAATCACATAATAGTATCTGTGGAAAATCTAGCTGAAGCATTATTGGGCCTGAGCCGGGAGGACCGCTCCCTGCTCAGTGCTATTGAGACCGGGATGAAGACTCACGAATGGGTCCCGTCCTACGTGATCTCAGAGCTGTCCGGCCTGCCGGTCCGCAAGGTGGAGTTTCGGCTGGGCCAACTTTTTGAAAAGAAGCTGGTAGAGCGGGAGAGCATGCACTATCTCGGCTACCGCATTGACTTTGATGCCTATGATCTTCTGGCACTCTCCGATTTAGTGAAACGAGGGAGCGTGAAAGCCTTTGGCGAGAGAATCGGGGTTGGCAAAGAGTCGGTGGTATTCGAAGCTCTGGGAGAGAATCGAGATAATGGAGAGAATCACCTGGCCATCAAGTTCCACCGTCAGGGAAGGACCAGCTTCAAGCATATTCGCCGCCTGCGCGATCATCTCACCGACCAGACCAAAGTGCCCTGGATTTATGCTGCCGCCCTGGCAGCTCGCCACGAATTTGCCATCATGGAGAAGCTCTACCCAATCGTATCCATTCCCCGACCGGTTGCGGTAAGCCGTCATGTTCTGGCCATGGAATTTGTAAGCGGCCCTGCTCTTAATCGCATCACGCTCTCCGACCCTGAGAACGGACTGAACATGATCTTAAGCGAGGTAGGAAAGGCCCGGAGGCTGGGCATCATTCACGCCGACCTTTCCGAGTTTAACGTAATGGTGGACGAGTCCGGCCCCAAGATCATCGACTGGCCTCAGGCCGTAGAGGTCAATCATCCCCATGCCCAGGAGCTATTGGAGAGGGACCTGGTCAATGTCTTGCGCTTCTTCGAGCGAAAATACCGGATAGAAATGCCGCTGGATAGGGCGCTCTCGCGCGTCCGGGAGGCAGAGAACCATTGAGCATATTTGGTGTGGACATCGCCAGCGGCTCGCCGTCCGGCAGAAGGGCGCCAAGCTACTCTCTGGTGATGCTGGATGGGGGAAACGTCGCGCTCTTTCACATGATCAGCCGGCATAAACTGATCCGGCTCATCAGGGAGCGCCAGCCAAAGATCGTGGCCATGGACAACCTCCATGAGCTGGCCAGTGATCGAAGGGAGCTGATCAATATCCTGCGTCGGATGCCTCCCACCACCAGAATGGTGCAGGTGACGGGCGCCGCCCACCCGGAGTCCCTGGTCAAGCTGGCCCGCTACCACGGCATCACCTTCGACCGCACCAAGCCGCTGCAAGAGGCGGAGGCCTGCGCCCGGCTGGCAGCCAAGGGCGTCGGGGCCGTTTTATCTGCTTTCCAGGAGCGGACCTGGATCAAGGTGAGCCGGAGGCGCTCTTTAGGCCGGGGCGGCTGGAGCCAGAACCGCTACACTCGCAAGATTCACGGCGCAGTGATGAGCCTGGCGCGCGAGGTGGAGCGACAGCTTCGGGAGGCCGGGCTGGCGTACACTACCAGGGCCGTGGAGGGCCTGGGCGGCTATACCCGCGCCGAGTTTGTGGTAGAAGCGTCCCGCGAGAAGGTGCATATTCGTCCCGGCTACTACAGCGATGCCCAGCTCTTGGTGCAGAGCATGGAGCGGCCCGAGTTGCAGTACAAACCACTTTCAGAAGGGCGCGGATACATCATCGTGGGCCTGGACCCGGGAACGACAACGGGCATTGCCGCGCTGAACCTGTCCGGCGAGCTGGTGGACCTGATAAGCTCCCGGGGCTTATCCTCCTCGGATGTGATTGAATGGATCGCGGCGCGGGGCAGATCGCTGGTAGTCGCCACAGATGTAAATCCCACGCCGGGCAGCGTGGAGAAGGTCAAGCGCGCTTTTAATGCCGTTCTCTACTCTCCGGGCGGGGACATTCCTGCGGAAGAGAAGATCGCTCTGGGAAAGGAGTTTGGCTACAAGAACGATCATGAGCGCGATGCTCTGGCGGCGGCCATGAGCGCTTTTAAAAAATACAAAAATAAGTTCTTGCAGGTGGAAAAGAAATCTCCCTCCGAGATCGATCCCGACGAGGTGAAGGCCCTGGTGGTGCGGGGCTATTCCATTGAAAACGCCATCGCCGAATTTGTGCCTTCATCTGCTGCCCCCGTGGGGCAAAAGGCAACGTTGCCGGGGGCGGGGAAAGCCGTTCTTGATGTCTCTCTCGAAGTCTCTCCAAATGTCACTGCATTGCGCCAGCAAAACCAGCAACTTGCCGAGCAGGTCAGAACGCTGCGCTCTTACCTGGATGAGCTGCGGGACGGGCTGGCGGAAAAAGAGGTCGCCCTGAGGGTAGTGAACGGCAAGCTGGATCGCCTGCGGGACAAGACGGCTCGCGAGATCAAGCGGCAGCATGAGATCAAGATTCGAGACAAAGAGATCGAGCGCTTGCGGGCTATTCTGCGCTCGGAGAGAAAGTACATCAAAAAACTGAAGAAGACTTTGGAGCGTCAGAAGAAGGCAGAGATAATTGAGGAGACACGCGGCCTGCAAAAGCTCAAGCCTCTAGCGGCCTTTACCCGCGAGTCTATTTTGCTGGCTATGGAGCAATATTGCCTGGAAAAGGGGGATTGGCTTTTTCTGGAGGATGCCAGCGGCGGTGGGAGGAGCACGGTTGAGCTTTTGCGGGAAAAGGAGATCGCCGGAGTGGTGGCGGAGGGCGAGATGGCACCTGCCCTGCGTGAGCACTTCTTGCAGATGGGTGTTCCCATCTTCTCCCGCAAAAATGTGCCGGTGCAGATGATCAATAAAATGCCCTTCGTGCGACCTGAGGACGTGGCTGCGGCCAGCGTTGCCTGGGAAGAAGAGATGAAAGCACGTCTGGCGAGGCTGCATGAGGAGCGGCTGGAGGGCCTTTTCCAGGAGTACCGGGTAGAAAGAAAGAAGGAGGAGAAGAGAAAGCAAAAGCTTATGTGAATTATAATGTATAATTATTAACTAAGTTAATCTGGGCTTAAGATCTTTTCATACTTCTTATGAACTGCGCATACTTTTTCCTACATATGCTTATTAGATAGGTTTCTGTCTTAATTGTTGGTGGTAATGTTGCTCTCAGTCCGGTCACTACTATTATGCTTATTATTATCAGCTCTGCTGGCAGGTGCAGCTTCTGCGGAAGACGGCGCCATCAATGCCGCTGACAACGCCTGGGTGCTTATGAGCGCCGCTCTGGTCCTGATCATGATTCCCGGCGTGGGCCTCTTCTATGGCGGCATGGTCCGAAAGAAGAACGCCATCTCCACGATCATCTTCAGCTTTGCCGTGATGAGCATCATAAGCTTGCAGTGGATCCTGTACGGCTACACCCTGGTCTTCGGAAAAGACATAGGCGGACTCATCGGCGGCCTGGACTTCCTGGGCCTGGCTGGGGTAGGCATGGGCGTCAAAGAGGGCCTGACCATTCCCTCTCTCACCTTCATGATCTTTCAGGCCATGTTCGCCATCATCACCGTCTCTCTGATCACGGGCTCTTACGTGGAGAGGATCAAGTTCAGCTCTTTTCTTGTCTTCTCCTTAGCCTGGGCTACTCTTGTCTACGATCCCGTGGCCCATTGGGTCTGGGGCGGGGGCTGGCTGCAACAGATGGGCGCCCTGGACTTTGCGGGCGGCATAGTGGTGCACATCACCGCTGGGGTCTCCGCCATGGCCGTGGCTATGGTCATCGGTGTGCGCAAGGGCTTTGGCACCGACCCCATGGAGCCGCACAACATTCCCACCACAGTCATGGGCGCGGCTCTGCTCTGGTTCGGATGGTTCGGCTTTAACGCGGGCTCGGCTCTGGCGGCCAACGGCATCGCTGCCAATGCCTTCGTTACCACCAACACCTCCGCCGCGGCTGCGGCCACCACCTGGATGCTCCTCTCCTGGCGGCATAGAGCGCCTTCAGCTTTGGGCATTGTGACGGGCGCGGTGGCCGGGCTGGCGGCGATAACGCCCGCCGCAGGCTACGTGACGCCCCTGGCGGCGATCCCCATCGGTATCGTAGCTGCCATCGCGGGCTATTATGCCATCATACTCGTCCGGGGCAGCGGCCGGGTGGACGACTCGCTGGACGTTTTAGCCTGTCACGGCATCGGCAGCACCTGGGGCGTACTGGCTACCGGCATCTTTGCCACCATCGGCGCGTCGGGCTTGCTGGCGGGAAATGCTCATCAAGTGCTGGTGCAGCTTTTGGCTATCGCCGTCACCTGGGGCTACTCCTTTGTCGTCACCTTTGGCCTGGCCAGGATCATTGATGCCGTCATGGGGCTACGCGTGCGGGATGATGAAGAATCGGTGGGTCTCGACATCAGCCAGCACGGCGAAGGCGCTTACATGTAATGTGGGGAATGATGAAGAAAATTGAAGCCATAATTCGGCCCGAGAAGCTGCACCTGCTGCGAGAAAAGCTGGACATGAAGGGCTTTTCGGGAATGACGGTGACCGAGGTCAAGGGCCGGGGCCGGCAGAAGGGCATTACCCTGCAGTGGCGGGCCGGAGACTATCGGGTGGAGTTCCTGCAAAAGATGAAGCTGGAGATGGTGGTCGAGGACAGGGACGTGGAGTGTGTCATTGACCTCATCTGCGAGTTTGCCCAAACGGGCGAGGCCGGAGACGGCAAGATCTTCGTCCATCCGGTGGAGGACGTGGTGCGGGTGCGCACGAAAGAGCGGGGGTGCGGGGCGGTTTGAGGTCCTCCCTCATTTAATACAACGGGAGTGCGGAGGGTCATGAATTCCCCATCCTTTAAGGTGGGGTGGACGCGCGCTGTTTGATCTTTTATCATGGTGCGGCCCGGCTGGTGCTCAGCCGGTTGGCCCTCCGGAGGAGAGGGACGTTGCCTTATCTGCAATCTGGCCTAATCAGAGCTGAATCTTGCAAATATTGATTTTTAAGATTAAATCATTGAAACAAAACTGTATTTGCACAATTTAGTATTAATGAAACGTTCCCGTACCTTTTATTGGCTTTCAATTAGATATTCCCGTGCTTTTAGAACCGTTCGTTCGGTCTCACCCTTTTCTATCGTTCCTGACACTGGTGGTGCTTAGTGAATGTCGCAAGCGATGCAATCACAGACATTCTCGAAGGAAAAAAGTTGCGAGGTACAAAGATATGAAAACAAAAATTGCATTAGCCGTAATGGCGCTGGCTGTGGTCTGCCTTTCTATGGCACCGGCCCTGGCCGCTGGACAGGATTCGAACAACAAAGAGAGATGCAATGCCTCCTTGCAGAGAGGCGGTTTTGATGGACCGCATAACTGGATGCTCCTGGTGGATGACGCCACAAGGGAAAATTTCGATAACATGACCTTAAACCAGATCAAAGAGCTGCAAGAGCAGAAGATGGCTGAACTTAACAACATGACATTGGCTCAGATTGACGAGCTTCGCCAAAAGCAGATGGAAAAGCTCGGCAACATGACTCTGGCCCAGATCAAGGAGATGAAAAAGGATCGCATGGGCGAGAATGGCCCCGGTATGATGGGTGATGGCATGATGGGCAATGGTATGATGGGTATGGACGCCCAGGGACCGATGGGCCAGGGCGGGAACTGCCAGGGCATGGGCTGCGGTCAAGCAGGAAATGGACGTGAGTCCGGCAGCAGGCAGCAAGGTGGAAGATAGATAGTAGTGATTGCCAAGTAATTGCAGCCTACAGAAAAGATGAGGGTGGCCTGATGCTTTTATTCTTCTCGGTAGCTGGATCGGGTAAAGGAGAAGCGAAGAATCAGAGCAACCCCTTTTTACTGACTGTATCTGCCAGGACGCCTTCCCTATTTCGTTTCGCTGGACAACCTATATCAATTCTCATAGCTCAAATAAAGCCATGCGCATCAGCGAGCAACAGTATGGCGATCACATCGGACGATACAAAAATGTCCTCTACCTCTGCCACAGGAACGCCGATCCCGATGCCATAGGAAGCAGCTTTGCTCTGAGCCAGGCCTTCGGAGGCGCAATCGGCGCTGTAGACGATCTGAGCCGCACGGGCGTTTCACTGGCCAATGTTATTGGAGCCTGCGTCCGGATAAATCCAGATGTGGAAGACTACGATCTGGTGGTAGTAGTAGACACATCAGTAGGGACGCAACTGGGCAACAGGCTGCCGGACAACTATGCCCTGGTGGACCACCACCTGGATGAAGGACTGCTGAACGATGCTCTATTCTACATCCAAAAGCCTGCCAAGTCCACAGCCGAGATCGTCTGGACGATTCTAAAAGAAAACGGCAAGAAGGTCGACCGGAACGCGGCCCTGGGACTTCTGGCAGGCATGATCGCCGACACTGGCCGCTTCAAGCGTGCGTCGCCTGGAGCTTTCCTGGCGGCAGCCGAGATCTTAGATGCCGGAGGCTTTGCTTATGAAGAGGCACAAGAGGCCCTATTTGTACCAGCGAACATCTCGCAAAGAATTGCCGTCCTAAAAGCCGCCTCTCGGGCCGAGGTCATGCGCCAGGGAGACTGGCTTGTTGTCTGCACAACTGTCAACTCCTTCGAGGGCTTTGCGGCCAATGCCCTGGTGGATTTAGGCGCAGACGTAGCCTTCGTGGCAGGACGGCATGGGGACACTGTCCGGGTCAGCGCCCGCTGTAGCCGCGAGGCGGCCCGGAGGGGCTGCAACCTGGCAAAGCTCTTAGGAGAGGTGGGCAAAGCCTACGGGGGCGATGGCGGGGGGCACAGGTCGGCAGCCGCCCTGGAGGCAGCGGGCGAGCCGTCCGCTATCCTGGAGGCATGCCGAAAAAAAGTGGCAGAAAGCCTGTCCTGAAGGCCCGAGACCTCAGACCTTTCGTGCCCGAAGAGCCGCCTTCTTCAGAGCTTCAATGCCGGGCAACGGCTCGCCAGAGAGGTAGGTGATGGATGCGCCGCCTCCCATGCTCACATGAGTGAACTTGGACTCCAGGCCCAGTTGCTCGATGGCCGCCACGCTATGCCCTCCGCCGGCAATGGAATAGCCCGACTCGGTGGCCGCTTTCAAGAGCTCGGATGTGCCGAGCCGGAACTTCTCCTGCTCGAAGATCCCTGTCGGTCCATTGAGGACGGTAACTTTTGCCTCCTTCATATACTTGGAGTAGATGACAATGGTCTCCAGGCCAATGTCGGCGATGGGCAAATCTGTGGGGAGCTTGTCCACGGCAACTTCTACTCGCTCGCCATTCTGGTTCAAAGCTACATCCACAGGCAGAACGATCTTGCCCGGATAATCATGCAAAAGCTTTGCCGCAATAGGAATTTGGTCCAGATACTCCTGATCCTCCACGAACTTGCGATTGGCCTCGCCTACATTAATGCCTGCTGCCATCATGAAGACAGTGGCTACGACTCCCGAGGTCAGGATCTTATCGGCACCGCCGCGACTTAGAACGTTTTGCGTGACTTTGATGGAATCGTCCGCCTTCGTTCCACCTAAAGAGAAGACGGTTGGATGCTCATTGCCCTTTAATCCCTTATCCAGTGCCGTGATCTCCTTGTCCATAAGAAGTCCGGCGTAGCTAGGCAGCACCTCCGTAAATCCCACCACGGAGCAGTGAGAGCGATGGGAGACTGCAAAAGCGTCATTTATGAAAAGATCAAATAACGGCGCCAGCTTTCTTACCATGTGGCTTTTGGCATGATCGGCAGGGCTTCGGTTCATGTTCTCTTCGGCATAAAAACGGGTATTTTCCAGAAGAAGAACCTCCCCTGGCCCCATAGATTTTATGGCTTGCTGGGCATGCGATCCGAAGATATCATCAATGTAGGCAACATCGCGACGTAAGAGCCGCGTTGCCTGGCGGGCATGAGCCTCTAGCGTGGTATAATCTTTCTTTCCGGCCCGGCTCTGATGCGCCATGAGAACCACCCGGCAGTCCTCCAGAACGCGCAGAGTGTCTAAATGGCTTTTTATGCGCTTATCATCCAGGATATTTCCGCTGGGGTCCATGGGAGAGTTGAAGTCCACCCTTACCAGGACCCTTTTATGATCAAGCATGACGTCATCCATTGTGAGATAATCCTTCAACTTGGTTCCTCCCGATGTGGTTAGGGGGTTGACGCAAGGAATATATAGTCATTGCTAATTTGAGCGGGCGAGAGAATCTGTTAAAATTATCATCTACCGAGGCGAGGGTCATGGCGAAAGAGCCGCATCTTCCCGTAATTGAGGCCCGCGAGCTTCTAACCAGGATCGAGAATGGCGATCCGCTCATCTATGATCACGTGGCCATAGTCGGTGACATAGACATCACCAGGCTTGATCTCCCCCCCATTCACTGTGAGCGTTCCGCTAAAGAGACGCAGACGGCTGTGGTCGTGGCCTCTAAGATCCAGATCAGGAACTCTGAGTTTCAGGGAAACGTGAACTTCGCTCATGCCCGGTTGCGAGAAGCCCTGGACCTGTGCGGCTGCACCTTTTTGCAGGAGGCGCGCTTTAAAGGTGCATCTTTCTTGGGCGGAGCCGGATTTGAATCCTGCAGCTTTAAGAGATATGCCACCTTCCGAGATGCAAATTTCCTGGGTTCAGCTCGATTCCAGGGGACACATTTTTCCGCTATAGCCAACTTCGGCAATGCCGTCTTCGATTGCCCGGCCCACTTCGGCTCGGCTCGCTTCAGCAAGCTGTGCACCAACTTTGGAGAGGCAAGCTTTCTGGATGAAGCCGACTTCACACAGGCCAAATTTGCCGGGACTGCCAACTTCCGGCAGACGTCTTTTGGAAGATCGGCCAGCTTCTGGAAGGCGATCTTTCTTGCCGATGCTAATTTCCAGGGTGCTAAATTCATGGGCTATGCCAGCTTTCAGAGCGCTGCACTATCCGGAAACGCCGATTTTCGCGGTGCAAACTTCAATGAAGAGATCAATATGGAGTTTGCCTCCTTTCAAGGCAATGCCATTTTTTTAGGTTCATACATGGCGAAAGAAGCTAATTTCTTCCGGGCCGAGTTCTTGGATGTCAACTTCACAGGATCTCATTTCCAGGGAAAGGCATCCTTCCAGGGATCTTGCTTTCAAGAGGATGCATTCTTCGAGCAGGCGGTCTTTGCAGAAGAAGCCCAATTCTCGGATGTCTCTTTTTTAGAGGAAGCCGACTTTCGAAGCGTTCAGTTCTGCAAAGAAGCATTCTTCCGGGGGACACAGTTTACAGGCACTGCAAATTTCTCCTGCTCAAATTTTCAAAAGAACCTGGATTTAGCAAATGCAAAAATCCAGGTCATGCGTCTCTTTGATGTTGTGTTTGCCGGGCAGATCGATCTGCATAACGCAAATTTCGCCCGCCTGGAGGTCAGATGGCCCACACTATGCCAACATCTGGCCTACGACGGCGCAGCATACCTTTCGTTGGCCAAGAATTTCAGAAACCAGGAGTGGTTCGAAGATGCAGACGACTGCTACTACCATTATCGGCGCATGAGTCAGTCCGGCAAGACCCTGGTCTTTCGGGAAAAAATGTTGATCAAGATCAACTGGTCCAAACTCATGGACGGCATGGCCTGGATCTCATGCGGCTACGGCGTACGACCCAGGAATACCGTATTTTTGAGCTGCTTTCTGATCATACTCTTTGCTCTTCTCTTCTGGATGGGAGACGGCATTGTGGTGGAGCCGCTAAATGGTGCCGGCCCCAGCATCGCCCACCCAGAATCTCTCAACTTCCTGGACAATATCTACTTCAGCGCCATGGTCTTCACAGCCAAGACGCAAGTAAAATGGTTCCCGGTAGGCGTCTTTCGTTATTTGGCTACAGTGGAGGCGGTTTTAGGGTGGCTTCTTTTGGCCCTCTTCCTGGTAACCTTAGGCAGAACCATGATCCGTTAACTGAATTAGAAATATCCTTTTGGGACTGATCACGACAAACGTCGAGAAAAGTCCTTATATGGGTTCGCCAAAAGCACCCTGAGAAGGAAAAACATTCGATCACAGAGTGATAAGATGCACAAGGCAATCTTCATTATGATCATAACGGCAGCATTTCTCTATGTGGGCGCTGTCGGCGGGGCGGAATATGGAAAAGAGCGTCCCATAGCCATTCTGGTGGGCTCGGAGCAGATGCAGCCTGCCATGGACGGACATATTGTAGCCTGGTCGGATAACAGGAGTGGAAACTTCGACATATTCATGTACGACCTGGAGACCGGCCTGGAGAAATGGGTATGCATTAATCCGTTCTTCCAGATCAATCCGGCTGTATCCGGCGAATGCATCGTCTGGCAAGACATGCGCGCGGGCAACGGGGACATCTACATGTACGATGCCGTCAACCGCACCGAATCTGCGGTGATTGCAGCCGAAGGTAACCAGACCCAACCCGACATCAGCGGAAATCGGGTGGTTTGGGCCGATGACCGCGACGGCACCTATCACATTGGTCTCTACGACCTGACGAGCAAGAAGGAGAGCATCGTATCCACCGGGAAGGGAGAGCAGATTGAGCCCAAGATTAATGGCGATAAAATAGTCTGGATGGATAAGCGTTCTGGCGATTTTGATGTATATATGTACGATATTGCCAGCGGCAAAGAATCGCTCATATCCACTGGGCCAAATGATCAGTCGTTTCCCTCGGTTTATGGCAACACCGTGGTTTGGGCCGATAATCGTACCGGCGAGTCTGACATCGCCTTCCTGGATATTACTACACAGAAGACGACTACGCTTACTAAGCCCGGCATGCAGACAGATCCCAGGATCTTTGGCAACTTTATTGCCTACCTCAACAACCGCACCGATATCAATCTTTATGATATCAAGACCGGCAATGATTTCCCCTTGTCACCGGGAACCATAAAGATGGAGCCTGACATCAGCGATCGTGGCGTCGTCTGGACGGAGTACAGGCAAGGTCCGAGCGATCCGGATATCCGGATGTACGACTTCAAGATTTTAGCCGATGTATCCATAACCAGCGGGCCTTTCAACCATACCAATCCCTCTCTCTCCGGGGACAACATCGTCTGGACGGACAACCGGAATGGATACTTCAACGTTTATCTGTTCAACATCACAACTAACAAGGAACAAAACATTACCAATAGCGATTTTGACCACAGCAGTCCTGACACCAGCGGCGAAAATGTGATCTGGACGGACAAGAGTCAAGGAAACCTCAACATCTTCCTTTATAACCTTAAGACGAAGAAGACCACAACGGTTACCAATGGTTCATCCGACAACCGCTACGCAATGATCGACGGCAATAATATCATCTGGATCGATAAACGCTCAGGCAGCGAGGAGATTTATCTCTACGACATCGCTAAGGGAAAAGAGAGGCAAATCACCACTGTAAAGTCCTTCAAGCTCTCACCTGTGATAAACGGCGACAAAATCGTCTGGATCGATTCCCGCAGTGGTGAAAATAAATGGGATGTTTATCTCTACAACCTGACATCGAGTGAGGAGACCGCTATCTGCACTGATCCTAATAGGCAGGCTCAACCCTGGATCTGGGGCAATACCGTGGTCTGGGCCGATGGCAGAAATAAGAATTGGGACATTTACACCTACAACCTATCCACCAAAACAGAAAGAGCCGTAACAATCAATTCCGCCAACCAGGGCTATCCGACGATATACAATAACTATGTAGCCTGGCTGGATGTTAGGGGTGGAGATTCGGATATTTATCTCCATGATCTGGAAAAAGGAGTGGAAATACCGGTTGCCACACTTCCTATGCAGCAGACGCCCAATGACGGCAAGGGCGATCCGGATCAAATAAAGCCATACCTCTCTTCCAAGATCATATCAGACAACAAGATTGTATGGATGGATAACAGCAATGGATTTTCCCAGATCAAGATGAGGTACATCAACTCCGATCCGCTGCTGCTTCTCGCCACTGACTATCCCAGCACCAACGGCAGCCTGCTGGTATGGAGCGACAATCGGAGGGGCAACTGGAATATCTTTGGCTTTGATTTCTTCACAAGGGCGGAAAAGCCCATCTCCCAAGGAGATTGGGATCAGCTCTATCCCAAAGCTTCGGGGAATACTGTGGTCTGGACGGATTATAGAAATAAGGACGCTGACATCTATATGAAGAATATGACCACAGGCATCGAATCGATCATTGTGACGGGAAAAGGAGATCAGACCTGGCCTTCCATCTCCGGCGATAAAGTCGTCTGGATGGACAACTCCAGCGGCAACTGGGACATTTACATGAAAGATCTGGTGAACGGCGAGAGCGTGGCCGTCTACAAGGGAAAGGGCCAGCAGATGTATCCTATCATCAGTGGCAATCTGGTAGTCTGGCAGGACAACCGAAACGGCGACTTTGATGTCTATGTCAAAGACCTAATAACCGGAAATGAGACCAAACTTACAGAAGGCGGAGATCAGCTCTATCCCGACATATCCGGAAACACCATCGCCTGGGAAGACGCCAAGAGCAAAGATATCGCCTATTACTTCTGGGACAAAAAGTGGGGCAAGACCTATCCCCGACCGGGAGAGCAGACAAATGCCGTAGTATCGGGAAAATACATCTCCTATGTGGACGGGACCGATCCGGACACATCTATTCGCAAGCTGGACCTCTCCAACTGGAAAGATGAGCTGGTCCAGGCAGGGCCGGGCCAGGTCAAGCCCAGCATGGACGAAAAGCTGGTCTGGCTCAACACCCATAACGGTAGGCCGAGGACAGTGCCCGTGACCGCAGGTCAGACGAGCATCATATGCAAAGCACCCGGCGACCAAAGCTATCCGGTCGTGGGCGGCAACGACCAGGTGGGATACTATGTGGCCTGGATGGACAATCGCACCGGAAAACCGGATATCTATGTTTACAGCCTGGCTCAGGAACTAGAGCTACCCATAGCGGCAGGCCCGTATGAAGATATGTATCCGGATATCGATGGGAGCATCATCGCCTGGATGTCCAGAAATCCCTTGAATCAGTATAAAATCGAGGATTACTGGTCCATCCGAACCTTTGACATATCCATTGTCAACTCCACGGAGCTGGTCTACGGTCTGGAGAATGCCACACCCATTTCCCTCAGTGCAAATAATCTGGCATACCTAAGAAAGAATTACTTCGGCTGGATGGTCTATGTGAGACCGCTCTATGAAAAAGAGTTACCCTCTGATTATCCGCCGAGCGGCATTAATCAGCGGGCGGGTGGAGACTATGTAGTCTATCAGGACAATAAGTTAGGTAGCTGGGATATATGGATGTGGACGCAGGGGAAGAGTCCTGTGGCACTGGCAAACGATGCCAGCGATCAGACGAATCCGGCTACGGACGGACATACGGTGGTCTGGCAGGATAATCGTAACGGCAATTGGGATATCTATGCCTACGACCTGAACACCAGCAAGGAGATACAGATAACCAAGGGTCTGGCGGATGAGACCAATCCCGATGTCGAAAACGGCGTCGTTGTCTGGCAGGATAACCGTAACGGCAATTGGGATATCTATGTCTACGATCGTAATGTGCAAAAAGAGAAAGCTATCTGCACAGATGCGGCAAATCAGACCCAGCCGCGCATAAAGACGGGGCGAATCGTCTGGACCGATGATCGTAGTGGAGACAAAGATATCTATCTTTACGAAAACTATATGCCGTAAGAGGTAAAGGGGCAGGCTGCCTGCCTGCCCAACCGTATTTTTCATAAGAATGGGGCAAAGTTTATTTATTCTCACTGCATTAGCCTGGCACTTAAGAACATTTGGGGCAATTCATGGAGCTGGAAAATCTTCGATTTGGTACGGAACTGCTCAAGCGCGGTTTCGCAAAGATGCAGAAGGGCGGCGTCATCATGGACGTCACAACCCCAGAGCAGGCCGTTATCGCGGAAGAGGCGGGCGCTGTGGCCGTAATGGCCTTGCATGCCGTGCCTGCCGATATCCGAAAGATGGGTGGCGTAGCCAGGATGGCCCACCCAGAAATCATCGAGGCCATCATCGAGGCGGTGACCATTCCCGTCATGGCCAAGGCCAGGATCGGTCACTTTGTGGAGGCCCAGATTTTAGAAGCACTGGGTGTGGATATGGTGGACGAGTCCGAGGTGCTCACTCCTGCGGATGAATTTCATATTGAGAAGACCAAGTTCACCATTCCCTTCGTCTGCGGTGCTCGAAACCTGGGAGAAGCCTGCCGGCGCATCAAGGAAGGTGCGGCCATGATCCGGACCAAAGGCGAAGCTGGGACGGGAGACGTGAGCCAGGCAGTTTTGCACATGAGGATGATCCATGGCCAGATCAGGAGCCTGAAGGGCATGGACGATCTGCAACTGATGAAGGTGGCACGGGAGATTGAGGCAGACCTGGATCTGGTCAGAGAGTGCGCCAGCATGCAGCGCCTGCCTGTGGTCAACTTTGCTGCGGGCGGCGTGGCCACACCGGCTGATGCCGCATTGATGATGCAGCTTGGTGCGGATGGGGTCTTCGTGGGCTCAGGCATATTCAAGTCCGAAAATCCGCAGGCCATGGCGGATGCCATCGTTGAAGCGGTGCACCATTACGATGACGCGGCACTTTTGGCCAGGGTATCCAAGGGTCTAGGTGCAGCCATGAAAGGAATGGATGCTTCCACGATTCCCGAAGCGGAAGCTTTGCAGAATAGGGGCTGGTAAGTGGCAAGGATTGGCGTCCTAGCTTTGCAGGGAGACGTATCGGAGCACGTCCTGGCCCTGGAGAGGGCGGGCAAGGGAAAAGTCCAGGTAGTGGAGATCAGAAAGAGCGGCCAGATGGAAGCGTGCGGGGCTCTGGTGCTGCCGGGCGGAGAGAGCACAACCATTCGTCGCCAGTTAGAAAGCTTTGGCCTCACACAGGAGCTGAAGGCCGCCGCGCGACAGGGCTTGCCCATCCTGGCCACCTGTGCCGGCCTGGTGCTGGTCTCCCAGGAAGTAGAGGGTGACAGCATGGTTAAGCCTTTGGGCCTCATGGACATCAAGATCAGCCGCAATGCCTTCGGGCCGCAGAGGGAGTCCTTTGAGGCAGACCTGCAAATAAAAGGGCTGGACCGGCCTTACCATGCCGTTTTCATCCGCGCCCCGGCCATAGCCCAGGTGGGCGACGGCGTAGAGGTGCTGGCGCGCGTAGGGGAAGCGGTGGTGGCGGCGCGCCAGAAGAATCTGCTGGCTTTAGCCTTTCATCCTGAACTGACGAAAGACCCAAGGATTCATCAAATATTCCTGAATATGCTGGAGGCATGATATGTTCTCGGAGAATGATTTGGTTGCCAGAAGCAAAGAGGATATGACCCGTGAGGTCGAAAAACTGCTGGCCGATGCCAAGCGCCTGAAAGAGGAGCACGATGCAGCCCTGCTAAGAGAGATGGAGCTTCGGGCCAAGTCGGTGGAGACCAGGGCGGCAGACGCCGCAGAGGCGGAGAAGCTCTGGCAAGAGGCGGAAGAGCTGCGAGACAGCTCCAAGGAGATGCTGCGGCTTTCTATGGAAAATAGGCTGCGGGCAGCCGAGGTGCAGCACCGCATCGATATCCACGATCAGATCGAGTCCATGGACAATAGCGACGAGGTCTGGAGGAAGGCGGCAGGGGTGGGAAGGAGCTGAGTAAAAGCTCCTCGCTATTACTATGGTTTTCCAGTTGTTAGTTAGTCGCTCTGCGCGTTCTCTGTGAACTGTCGTGCCTCTGTGGTTGAAACGTCGTTAGCCACTGGTTATAACCAAGTGGTTACGGACTACCACCACCGCAGGCACAGAGCACACGGAGAACTCACAGAGGACCAAAACAATTATGATGCGATTGACAGCCTATGTTTCGGGCAGAGTTCGGTGGGTGGGTTACCGGGCTAAAATAATTTCTATGGCCCATAGCTTTGGTCTGGTGGGACTTGTCCAGAACCGTCCTGACGGTCGAGTATTGGTGATCGCAGAAGGCGAAAAAGAGACTGTAGAGAAGTTCGAGTCCGCCATAAAGATCGAAAATGCCTTGATCAACGTGGAAAATGTCGATGCCAGCTACACCCATGCATCCGGAGAGTTTTCAGTCTTCAGGAAAATCACCGGCCCGGATGAGATCGGAGAGAGATTGGATGACGGAATTGAAATCCTAAAATACATGATGTTAGGCATCAACAAACTCATTGCAATCACTGAACCCGGCTTTGATGGCTTGAACTCAAAGATGGACAGCTTTAACGTCAAGATGGACGGCCTAAATTGCAGGATGGACAAGATGCTTGACAAGCAGGATGATACCATCGACGAGATTAAGGGATTGAGGCGGGACCTGACGGGTCACATGGACCAGAGGTTTGAGTACATCGAGAGCGAGCTGGCCGAGATCAAATCTGCGCTGCGAGTTAAGGGCATAATCTGAAAAGCGGCATATCAGAGCATCGCCATTTTACGCCCACTCAAAGGTCACTTCTTAAGCCACTGACCTTCTTCTCCTAATGTGGAAGATCGCCCAAAAGAGGCTTTCATCATTTCTGTCCCGCATCCGAGAACTCGATATCCTTCTGGGTCTGGAAGGAGCCGGTGTACTTCTGATCGGCCTTGATCTTCTTGTAGAACTTGGCATACTTGGTCTGGATGTTCCAGGTTCCATCGAAGGCCTGGTCCGTCTTGAAGGACAAAGTATTGTTAGCAAAATTGTTGCTGCGAACGCTGGAGGTCTCGCTCTTGTCTACGTGGCTCAAGTTGAACCTCTCCGTGACCGAGGCTCCCAAGCCCCCCTGGAAGTTAGGAGAAGCCAAAGTCTTATGGCCTTTGAGATTGCCGCCGGTAAAAACCAGATCCTTCTTCTCGGTGAAATTGTCTACCGATCCACTGCGATCAATGGTGCGCAGCGTCTCCAGGCTGATGGAGCCGTTGCCCATTATCTTCTCATTGAACTGCATGGTCGATCCCTGGATGGTATCCTTGATGGTGACCTCGCCTCTGCCTTTTACGGATGAGGACTCAATGAAGAGCATGCCGTTTCTTCCGGAAGGAGCGACAATTGTCCGTTCCTGGACGGAGTTGACTGTGCTCCAGTGGATCAAATAAGGTCCGCCTTCAGCAGTGCTCGATCCACCCGTTACAAAGACGGAAAGAGGCATGTAGGTGCCCGGCCCTCGCCCGGGAATGGTGCCGCTCCAGTATCCGTCTTCCTGGCTGCCCGATTCCAGACGAAGGGCACAGTCATAGACCTGATCCACGCTTTGCATATCCTGCCTGGTGAGGGGCATCTCAGACAGGCCGTATTTCACCAGCGCAGACTTTATTCCCTCCGGGCTTTGCAGGTGTACAGTCACCTTGACCGGCTCATTGGCGGCGGGTTGGGACGGCAAGGCATTGACATCCAGAATGGTTATAGCTCCGTGCTCTGAGCCCTTCACCCCCGCAATGGATAGCTCGTAATTTTTAGATCCGGGCAGGCTATCTTTTCCCGCAGGAGAGAGCTCCGGGGCGGCATGCGATTGGGATTCATTCAATCCCAGAAGCCTTTCCACATAGCGCAGCAGGTTAGCAATTTTGTCCAATACTACATTGTTTTGCTTTGTTGTCGTGCGATCCACATCGTTGGCCATCGTTCTCGATACTTCGGAGGACGTCTCCTCCTGGGCAGGCAGATTGAAGGGCAGGCTGAAATTGCCGAAGCTGATGTTGGCCGATGCCGTCTTCACGCCGGACGGCTGCAAAGGACTGGATGCGCGACTCTCTGCCACGTCCGGTGGGATCAGGCCGGGAGAACGAAGAAGCTTCAGGCTCAGGCTAAAAGTGCCGCTTACGGGCTTCTTGTCTTGAGTGAAGCCTTCTGCAATTATGGTATCATCGATAGCTTCGCTCACCATCTTTTCCATAGTGACCGTCATCTGGTGCTTGGGGGAAAGATATTCGATATTGCCGAGGGCCCCCAGCCGTTTACTGATTACGAATATGCTGTAAAGAGGGACAATGCCGGTGTTGGCCACGGTGCAGGTGAGAAGGCTCTTTTCTCCCGGTACAATGGCCGGCGGCGAAGCGCTGACGAATATCTTGAGTGCGGCAACAACCGCCGACACCTTGACCGCAGATTCATCTGACAATGTCAGGCCGCGCGAGTCTTTTCCCCTGGCCTCAAATTGAATTGTGCAATTATCGAAGATCGCGGTTTTGGAATTTATCACTCTGAACTCACCCGGCTGCATGCTGCCCAGGGATGACAGCGTGGAGCCGTTTAAAATTAAGACAACATCTTCCAGGCGATCGTCTCCGGAATTGGTGATCAGGACACTGATCTCTGCCGCTTCACCCGGGCTTACCTCGATCTCGGTGGGCATGAGCTTCAAAGTTATGCCGGGCAAGACGGACCTTAAAAGCACGCCCGCTGTGCTGACTGTCTCAAAACCGTTGCCATCAAATCCCTTCGCAGTAACGTTTATCCAGGTGGTAGAGTTCTTGGTGTAAATGGCCGCCATCTTTATCGATTGGCCGGGGGCCAGTTCCTTGAGAATGCGCCTCTTACCGTCTCCCTCTAAGGTAATATTTTGCAGCAATTCCTCGCCGCTGTTGCTCAAGATCCAGGTCACCTCGGCGGGCTCTCCTGGAGAAATCCTGACCTCAGAAGGGTCGCCCTGTATCAAGATCGAGGAGTTTAGTACCCGAAGGCCGAACTTCTCACTGGCATAGACCTCTGCTCCTGCCTGATCATGGGCGATAACGTAAAACGCGTCCTTCTGGCTCTGAAAGACCGTCACGTCCTTTTGCAGCACCTGAAAATCGCCCGCAGGAAGTTCCGCTATCCGTCCGATCTCCCCCCAACTATCCCTGACAAGAATATCGGTGAGGTTTTCCGTCCCCTTATTTTCAATGCGAATTTGCAGGGAAACCTTCTCGCCGTGGTGCAGTCGCGGGGGGGCAGTAACCATAAGCCTAAGGAAAGGAGAGATTTTCCAGATGTCAAGAGAGGTATTGTTGGTGTAGATCCCGCCCTTGCCATCCAACGCCCGCACGCTGGCCGATAGTCTGGTATTATTCTCAATCGGCATGGCTCCATCCAGGAAAAGCTCCTGGCCGGCAGGCAGATACTTTGTGGAGGCCATCTTTCCGGCACAAGAGATCTGGATGTCGGACAGTTCCAAAGCCCCCTGGTTTTTCGCCAGGCATCTGTAGCCCACGACCTCGCCTGCCATGCCTTCCGACTTATTGGCAGTTATGGTCAGCAGGAGTGCAGATGTTTCTGGCGTCTCTCTTCTGGGCTGATCAATGGATGAAGGTGCCGTGGCGTCGGTACCTGCCGACCCGGAAAAGGTGGGTGCAATGATTGGTGCCGATTTGGTGCTCAGTACCTCTTCACTGGAAACGGGGCTTGTGATATCCTTGCTTGCGACTGGCGAGATATACTGGACGCGAGCCTGAACCATTCCCTGGGAAGGATCGAGCGCAGACACCCGCAGTTCCTCCGGGTAGCCGCTGACGGCCAGCACCTTCTTCTCGCCGCAAACCAGCTCAGATAGTATGCCTAAGGACCTTCCCCCGCCCACAATCTGCACCTGATGCAGCTTTAAGGAGCCGGTGTTCTCCAGGTAGACCTGAGACATTTCGGGCGACTGTCGGACGGTGGCTAAAAGAGATGCCCCATTGGAGGCGACATTTTGCAATGCATTATATGATTGCGAAGAGTCGAGGACATTGGGGAATATGTAGAATAGAGATGGAACTAGAATAACTAAGAACATGGCTACGCCCAGGAGTGCCGGACTTACCTTAAAGTCAAGCCTCCCCCGAGGTAGTCTACCCCTAAAGCTACCTCTACTCATGCCACTACTCCCTTCCCCTGCCCAACTATCCCTTGCCAAGGATCGCTATTTCACGATCTGGGCGGATTTAAATAAGACTAAATCCCTTCTCTGCCTTTTTTTATATTTCTATCTATAAATGCGTTTCGGATGTTTAGGGGAAAAAGCCAAGGCAAGCATAATCATGGTTTTATAGCTAAGAAGATATACTTGACAGTATGGACCCGTTCCTTGCTTTTCTGGCCGCCATAATTTTCGTCAGTTTGATCATACCGAGGATTGGTCCGTTCTTAAGTTTAATCATCTCCTCTATCGTCTTTGGCCTCCTGGTGGGCATGAACGGAGAGTTGCAGGGATATATCTCCACGGGACTATCCAGGATCTTTTCCTCCCTGGCCATAGTAGTATTCAGCGGTGCCCTGCTGGCGGAGTATCTGCGCAGCACACAGAGCCTGGAGCGAATCGTTGCCGACCTGAGGAGACTGGCCGGCAAGAGCCTGGCTATCGGCGGAGCTGCCGGCTACCTCATCTCGCTGCCTGTGATGTGCAGCATCACCGCCTACATGATTTTGCAGCCCGTGGTAAGCGGCCTGGCCGGAAAAGACAGCCCGAACGGCAAAAGGGCCCTTTTCATGACGGCAGCCTGCTCCATAATCTCTTTCAACCTCATCTATCCCTCTCCGGTCATGATCACCCTCTCCACAGGCCTACAGGCGGCACCCTACGATCTGCTCATGCGCGGCATTCCCATTTCATTGGTTCTGTTCGTCCTGGCCTACATCCTTATGAAACATTTTTTCCCAGATATTGATAACGCGGAATCAAGAGAGATCAGAGCCCTCCCTAAAATGAGCAGGTCACGTGCCTGGGCCCCTCTGCTGGTACCAATAGCCTTGATACTGCTGGGCAATAGCCTGCCTGAGAAGATGCGTATTTTGGCAGATCCGGGCATTGCCCTGCTCCTGGGAGCCATGCTCTGTCTGGCACTGGAGAGACAGAAGATGCATGATCTGATTCATGTGGCCGGGCGAAGATCCGGGGTGATATTGCTGGACCTATGCGGTGCGGGCGCTTTCGGCTATGTGGTGGCGCAAAGCGATCTTGGTCAGGAGATCTTTCGCCTGGGTCATTTCCTGCCAGCTTTGCTCCTGCCCTTCCTGGTATCTGCTGCCCTGCAACTCGCCCAGGGGTCCAGGGTGGTGACGGCTACAGTTGCTGCGCAGATCCTGGCCGGCTATCCGCTCCCGGGAGTAACTTTAGCCCTGCTCATTGCCTCCGGAGCTTTCATGTTCTCCTATGTCACCGATCCCTACTTCTGGCTCATCAAAAGCTCCACAGGGGCGAGCATGAAGGAAACTGTTATGGGATACACCCTGCCCCTCAGCCTGCTGGGCCTGGCGGCCTATGCCCTGGCAGCGATATCGTCGCTGTTATGAGGAGATATTATGAGCGAAGTCTGAGATGAAAGTCGCTGCATAGGATGGCAGCATTTCCAAGAGAGGAGACGCAAGTCACAAAATAGTGTAATTAGGAGGGAGGCAAAAGTCATCGGAGGGAAAGAAATGAGTCTTCGACCTTTGCCAATGCAACTATACGTCAATCGCCGTATTTAAGGATTTCCATGTTCAGGATTTCGCCAGATCGAAGACCCAACGACAGACGCCGGGGGCAATATTGCCGCAGCGGCGAGCTTGCATAACCTCCAGACCCAGATCTTGGTAGCTCTTCTTGAGCGGCTCGATCTGATGAAGCTTCTTGAAGGTATAAAAGTGTAAAATTCCCTGGGATTTCACCAGAGGCAATACCGTTTCTAAAATCCCGTCTGCTCCGTAGGGCGCAGGAATGACAGCCCTGTGAAAATCCTTTCGAAGCAGCTTGGCCATGTGAAAGGCATCCGCGTTTATTATCGCGATCATCTTTTCCACTCGATTCAGCCGGGCGTTCTCAGACAGGTAAAGGCACGCTTCCCGACTCTTCTCCAGGGCCAGGACAACGGCGCCCCGGGCTGCCAGGGGAACGGCAAACGGTCCCACACCAGCGAAAGGAAGCAGCACATCCTCCCCGGCCAGGACTGCTGCTGCCACCCTCATTCTCTCGTAGCAAAGATGGCTGTTAAAGAAGACATTTGCTACATCCAGACGGTAGAGAAAGCCGAATTCCTTATGCGTGGTGACGGTATTGCCGACACCGGCTAAAAGTTCAAAGCTTGCCACCCTTCTCTCACCTTGCAGCTTGGTGGTTTTATTGAGCACGGTATGAATGCTCTTGCCGGAAGAGAGCACTGTCTCTGCAATCTTTGTCTTGTATCCTGCCAGCTCCGGGGGAAGAGTGAGTATGGCAATATTCCCAATGACATGAAAGCGATTCGAGAGTAAGCTCTGGCACTCCTCTGGCACTACTCCCTGCAGCTTCTCTTTGAGGCGCATAGATTTGGCTATGGTCCGGCCGATTTAAATCCGGTCATGCCGTGCCCCTCAAGCTGCAACTTTCTCACGATATCGCCGGCAGCATAAGCGTCCTCCGCCTGGGCTAAAACCCTCGCCTTGCTAAGAATAGTTCTCTTTCCACAGGGGCAGGTCCTAGACTTGGCGTCCTTCAAGGAGTAGAGGTGGCGACCACAACTACACCGGAAGACGACGAACATTTTAAAAGTGGAAGGGGATTTTACACCGCGGGCAGCAGTATGGCATTGATGACGCCATCCTGGCCGGGCCGGTTGGTTATCCTGGCATCTCCCATTTCCGTCTTGATGATCGCACCCTTGGTGAGAATGTTCCTTCTCATGTAGTGCAGATTGGCCTTGTTTTCCTTTACGGTCTCAATCTTGACCATCTTGGACTTGCCGGTCACGGAATCGGCTATCGTGGCCATATCGCCCCGCAGCATGCGTAGTTTTATATTTCCGCCTTTTGTCTCGATCTTCTTAACTCTGACCGCGGCAATGGTGGTGTCGCTCTGCTCTCTGCCTATCTCACACTTTCTCTTGCCCCTGGCGAGAATCAATTTTCCCCCGGTGGGCTTCCTTCCAAATTTGCCTTGCCAACGCATATTATAATTCCTCAGAACCGCAAATCCTCTTTGGTGCACGCTATTTAATGGTTGTGGTGCTTAGATCCCCTTTCCTTTTTCAACTCGTTGCCCAGGGAGTCCCCATCCTTTAGGGTGGGGGGGAATTGGGCGGTCCCGTGAAGTATTTATGCTCACAAAACCATCTCCTGATTACGTTCTTGTGTGCCGCAAGCCTCGACCTTCTGAAATGGCTCGACGTATCTTGCAAATCTGCGTCAACCGGCCTATTGTCGTCCGTTGTTGGTCTGAACCCAACCGTCTTAAGAGGGACCACCCTCCTAACGAAAACTGGAACGGCAAGCCACCTCCTTCATGGGGTGGTAGTTGACCTCGATTTTAATCGCTTGGCCATGTAAGGCCCGCATAGCTCATATCCCAGCCGCCGATAGTAGCCTCTGGCCCCAATGCCGCTGGTAATTTCCAGGGAGCCGTAGCCCGCTTCTTCTGCCAGTGTCTCTGCCGCATGCAACAATTTTTCCCCGTAACCACGGTGCTGCCATCCTTCCGCTCTGCTGCCGATGGGAAGCATGGGCCCGTAGACATGCAGCTCCCTCACCCGGGCGCGGGCAGAAAGTCGTAGGCGCAGGAAGCCGACGATTGTCTCCTCCTCCCCCTCAAAGGACAAAAAGTGCTCGTCTCCCCCGCATGCCTCATAGACCTCGTGCCTAAGCCGCACTTCCCCGCCCAAGAAGCGGCGCAGCCCCGCTTCCCGACAGCGGATGCAGCGACAATGGCTGTTACGTGCCCAAAGCTGCTGCTGGGCAAGCTGACGCAGATTGGATTTCTTGACCCCCGCCACGATGAGCTGGGCGGGAATGTCTCGCTGCACACGCTGCAGCCGAACGTAGGCGGGCAGAATCTCCTTTATTTGAGATACCAGTTCTGCGGCAGCAGCGTCGCCCAGAGGGACGTACTCGCCGAGCAGGTACTGCCGGTAAAGCTCGGTTCCTTCCACTACTAAAGTGGGATATATTTTGAGGTAGTCCGGGCGAAAGCGGCTATCCGAGAAAAGCTCACGGAAGACCTCCAGATCCACCTTTGCCGAGGAGCCGGGCAGTCCCGGCATCATGTGAAAGCCCACCTTCAGACCCACCTCTCTTAGAGCGCGATTGGCAGAGACGGTATCCTCGACCGTATGGCCACGCTTCATATTCTCTAGGATATCATCACGAGTGCTCTGCACGCCCAGCTCCACCTTGGTGGCTCCGAGAAGGAGCATGTTCATTGTCTCCGCGCGACCGCAGTAGTCCGGCCGGGTCTCGAAGGTGGTGCCGATGTTTCTAACCGATGCCGTCTCATTGGCTGCGGCCACGTAGGCAAATGACTGGTACTCCGTGGAGGGCGCTTTTGCCGCGGGATAATCATTCATGGCCTGTAGACAGCGCTTGACAAACCAGTGCTGATAGCCTAAAGGACGCGCCGTGATCGTTCCGCCCATGATGATCAGCTCCGACTTGTCTAAGGGGTGGCCAATCTCATCCAGTTGAGCCAGCCGCGCCCTTACTTGGCGGTAGGGGTCGTAATCGTGCTGCGCTGCCCGAAGCGCGGCAGGCTCGCGACCGGTGTAGCTTTGCGCTGAGGAGCAAAGAATGCCGCCCGGACAGGGAACGCAGATTCCGTGCGGGCAGCGGGCGGGAGAGGTCATGGCTGCGATGACCGCCACCCCGGAGAGGGTTCGCGTGGGCTTACGCACCAGCATCTTGAGCTCCGCCCGCTCCTGGGCAGAAGCGAAGCCGAGTATATCGGCATTGCTTGGCAAGGAAGAGAGGGCGAGGCGTGATGAGGCGTCCTTCTTGTGCGACTCCAGATCTGCCTGCGTCTTGATAACGCCTGCTAAAATGGCCTCGACTATGCGCCGCAGCTCCTGGCCAAGGGCCTCGCCGTCCCGGCATGCACAAAGCGCCTTATTCATAGGGAAACGGATGCAAAGGGGCCATCAATCACAACCGCAATTATGCTCGATTTTTCCTTCTGCCTTGGCTTGCTGATACTGCTGCTCAACCTGCTCTGCAAGGTTGCAGCGTAGCAAGCCTGAGATGAACATGCCTGCCATCAAGACCTGCTCTTTGGACATCTCTTTTAGCGCCTCCTTGAGCTTTGCCACCGCGTCCTGCTCGCTGCCTGTCTCTGGATCGAAGAGCAGCATTTTGAATTGATCGCCAATCTTCATCATATCCTCGGTGGGAATATCAAAGAAGCCGCGCACGATCTCCAGGACCAGGGATTCCTCGTTTGGTTCGAACATGAATTGACCTAGAGGATACTGGATGAAATAGGTTTGGCATCTAGAGAAGCTCACATAAAATGAGAGGCCTCTTCCGGCCCAGCTCTCTTATGGCCAGTCCACCCTCATCCAGAAGCATATAGGTATCGTGCGTCTCGAAGCGAGAGCCATTTCCCGGCTCGCGCGTGAAGCTGCCCGCGTTCACGGCCAACGGTCCTCCCTTTCTTTGAAATATGCCGGGAAGATGCGTATCTCCATAAATGAAGCAGTCTATTTTGCCAAGATTTCTCTCGCGAATGAACTTCAATATGGCCTCATATTGCCCCTCTACGTTGGCGCGGCGCTGGTTGGAAAAAACGCCGGCGTTGATCCTCTGCAGCAGGTTGGATGCCTTCCAGATCGAGTTCTCGAAAGAGACCATCTCTCCGATACAGGCGGAGCGATACAGCCCCTCGTAGGCGTAAGTCATCATCATCTCCAGGTCTGCGGGAAGAAACTCCTCTCCGGAAAGTTTGCGCAGCTTCTCCACCAGCTGCAAAGTGAAGTTTTGAATGCCGTCCAGATGATGGCCGTGCGTGAAGAGAATGGTCCTCTGGCAACAACGCGTCCGGTAAGTAGGATAGAGCATCTCGATATCAACGCCGCAAAAAGTCCGGCGCCAGCGCATTGTTGGAATATAAACGGGAAACAGATCGCAGCGAGCAGCCCTCTCCATGAATTCCGCCTCCTGCTTTTGTACCACCAGGTGATGATCGTGATTTCCAACAACGTAGCGAATCTTCTGACATTCCTGGGAGAGCCGTTTTAAAAAAGGGACGGCGCACCTCACCGCATTCTCTGGGCGCACCCTCCAGAAATCGAGGATATCGCCCAAGAGCACGACTTCGTCGCAGCCGCTCTCAAATTCCGATATCTCTTGCATCAACTGGTCTACCTTTGCCGGGCACTGAAGAGTCGATGAATCCAGGCCGAAATGCGTATCAGAGATAATCAGAGATGCCAATTGCCTTCCCCCTTCCCACAACTGTTTATTACTGTTGTTATTTATAAATATTGTGCGTGGTGATCGCCTGGAAAATGACAAGTAAAACATAGATTCTCGATCGATACAACCCCTCGAGCAAAAGACAAAAATATGTTCTAAAAAAGCAAAACCTCAGAATGATCGACATCACCATTCCCAAAGGCAGCCTGCAAAACCAGACACTGCAGCTCTTCGAGCAAGCCGGGCTGGAGGTTAAGAGAACGGAGCGCGAGTACAACGCCCGCATACAAGACCCTCGCATCGGCAAGGTGAAGATCCTCCGCCCCCAGGAGATACCGGGATATGTAGCCAAAGGCTATTTCGACCTGGGCATCTCGGGAACGGACTGGATAATGGAGTCAGGTGCCGTCGTGGCCCGTGTGGCTGAGCTCAACTACGGCAAACTGGGACCAGGCATTGTAAAGCTGGTGGTTGCCGTGCCCGAGAGCCTGGATATCCACTCTGCCCGTGAGATAAAACCGGGCAGTCGCGTATCCACAGAGTATCCTAGCCTCACCCAGGCCTTCTTCCTGGGTCTGGGAATACCGGTGGACATTCAGTTCTCCTTTGGAGCTACCGAAGCCAAGGTTCCGGAGCTGACCGATGTGGTCGTTGATCTCACCGAGACCGGCTCCACCCTGAAGAAGAACGGCTTGAAGATCATTGATGTCATGCTCAGGTCCACCTCGGAGCTGATTGCCAACAAAAAGAGCTGGGCAGACCCGGAGAAGCGCGAGGAGATCATAGCCGTAGAGACGCTTCTATCTGCGGTCATAAAGGCGAGAGGAAAAGTCCTGCTCAAGATGAATGTGCCCGAGGATTCGATAGCGGATTTGATATCCATGCTGCCCAGCATGAAGAATCCCACCATCTCCAAGCTCTACAACTCCGGCTACTACGCCGTGGAGACTGTGGTAGACCGATCCATTGTCAACCTGCTCATTCCCCAGTTGAAGAAATCGGGGGCAGAGGATATCCTGGAGCTGGCCATCTCCAAGATTGTGCCTTAAACCTATAATTCAAAAAAAAGCCTAGCGGGCGCGGGGGGATTCGAACCCCCGATCTACAGCTTAGGAGGCTGCCGCCTTATCCGGACTAGGCCACGCGCCCTTTTCCGATCTTTCCCGTATAACCAACACGTATATCAACCTTTCCGGATTGGCGCGCTCTTATCGTTTTTTCCGATTAGCGATATTTAGCGAATGAGCACAGCGCTCAGCACCACCACGAAGAGGCCCAGGAAGAACCAGCCCAATATCCCTTCCGCCATGGCCAGATACCTGTAAACGCCTACTGGATAGGTATTCACAGGCGCCTGGGAGGTTGTGAACATGGCAATGCTGAAATAGAGGGCATCGGTGAAAGAGACGCGTTTGCTGGGCACAAGCTGCTGGTCTCCGGGAAGCTCCACGCCCTCGATCACGAACTTGTCCATGCCCTTTCCTGCCCAAAATACCACTCCAAAGGTAAGGATGGTAAAAAGGCACCAAAAGGCCGTGTAGCTCACCCGAACACCATAACCGCAGGAGAGCCAGGAGACGATGTCCGAGAGTTTGCCCCAGCCCCAGGGCGTCTGTTCCTGGCCGATTCTGCGGTATTGATAGTAGCATTCATCGGCTTCGTCAAACCACTCTAGGCTCTTGTAGTTCTTCACCAGCGCCAGGTAGGCGGCCCCATTGTACACCATGCGATCCCGTATGGTGCTCCAGTGGACCACGAACTTGGAAAAGTCCGTGCTGTTTAGGTTAATTTTTGAACTCTCATTGAATGTGACATTGTCCAGTTGCATGCTGTACAACCGGGCACCCTCCAGGATCAAATCCCCATCAAACCGGGCATTGGCGAAATAGGCCAGGTCTGCAAACTTCACCCCCCCAAAGAAGGCCGTCTTTTTGAAATCAACATTGCCAAAGTCTGCCAAGCCCCCAAAGCTAGACAGGCCAAAAGTGCTTCCTCTCCAGAAACGGGCCGCACGAAAGAGCACATCGCTCTCGAAACGGGTGGCGGCAAATGTGGCATTGCCTCGAAACTTTGCGAATCGAAATGTGGCCTGCCCGGCAAACTGTGTCTCAAAGAAGCTTACATCTTCGAAATTAGCATTCAAAAAAGATCCGGAACTTAGGAACTTGGCGTAATTGAAGTCGACATCACTGGCGAAGCCGGAATTGAGGAATACGGCATCCCCATTAAACTGGGCGTTGCTAAAGCTGCTGTCGTTTTGAAAAAGTGTGCTAATGAAGGAGGCCGGTCCCTGAAAATAGGTCTCGGCAAAGTCGGCCTGCTTTTGGAATCTTGCTCCGGAAAACTTGGCACCTTTCTGGAAAACGGACTTGACAAAGCTGACATCGTCTTGAAAGATGCATCCCCGCAGATCCAGGACCTCAGCGAAGGTCACGGCCTCAATTCTTACCGATCCCTGGATGCGAGAGTTGGTGATTCTTATCGATTGCTTGACCGGCTCAACTTCCGGCCCCAGATCCAGTTGACCGACGACTGTTACGTTGTCATAGTTCAGCGGCTCGCCCGATCTTATTTGGGCCAGGATATCCTGGGCGGCGATGACCGGCGCGGCCGGCGAAGGGGCATCAAGCCCTGGCACTTCTGCCAAGGCCTCGCTAAGCAGGATGGGCAGTAGCAAGGCCAAGAGCAGCATTTGCCTTCTGGAAACTCTAATCACTGACTAATTTGAAGACGGTCCAGGATTTATCACTTTGTACCCCACTTTTTTCTCCACAAGAACCCCCCTCAGAATGATTATTGGTTCATAAGTTCCCATCGCGAGAATTGGAATGCCTCACACACAGCTATATATCTCAGACTATTCTTTCAGCGTCCTAACATGCCACCTCAAAATCAAGCTACACAGACCCTCGCCAAGCAGGGCTACCACCTTGTGGGGGGCGGAGCCGTCAAGCCCTGCATGTGGCTTCGCCGCGCCATGCGGGGCGGCGATCAGTGCTACAAGCACCACTTCTACGGCATCTCCAGCCACCGCTGCGTGCAGATGACGCCCACATTGGAGTGCAACCACCAATGTTTGCACTGCTGGAGGCCGATAGACGATCCTGTGCCGGGAATTGCACCACTGGAGCCCGAGGCACTTTTGGACGGCATCCTCTCCGGCCAGCAGAAGTTTCTCTCCGGCTACGGCGGAGCCAAGACCACTGATCAGGAGAGGCTGGCTGAGGCGCGCCGGCCTATGCACGTGGCCCTCTCCCTCATGGGCGAGCCCACCCTCTATCCTTACCTTAAGGAGCTTATCAACCTCATCCGCCGGCGGGGCATGACCTCATTCGTGGTGAGCAACGCCACAAATCCGGAGGTCTTGGCCGACCTTCTGCCCACCCAGCTCTACCTCAGCCTCAATGCCCCCGACGAAGAACTGTACCGGCGCGTCTGCCGGCCTGCGGCAGATCTCTGGCCGCGAATTATGGAGAGCCTGGAGATCATCAAGCAGCACCGCTGCCGAAGCGTGATTCGCCTGACTTTGGTGCGCGGCCTGAATATGGTCAGGCCGGAGGACTACGCCCGCCTCATCGCGAGGTCCGAGCCGGACTATGTAGAGGTCAAAGCTTACATGCATCTGGGCCGCTCCCGAGACCGCTTGACAAGAGAGGACATGCCGCAGCATTACGAGATCATGGAATTCGCTCGCACCCTAGGCGAGGCCCTGGGCTACGAATTGGAGGCAGATGTGCCCCTGAGCCGGGTTGCCCTTCTCTCCAGCGGGCGTGTAAAGAGAAGCCTGGTGGACACGAACTAAAAAAGCAAAACCGGGTTGAACCAGAGAGCGATCCGTATCACTCAAAAACTACTGCAGACAATGAATAATCATTAATATCTGAAATATAAAAATCTTGAGCAGAGATGGTTGCACGTTCAGGATTAGGGTACAAGGTTAAGCCAAGGGTGCGCATTTATGGGGCGATTTGATCTGTTTAGTGGGAAAACTATTTTTGTGGGTAGTTGCATCACCTCCTTTAGCCTTAATGATTTAAGGGAAAAAGTGGGCGTTAAGCTCCAGGTGAATCTATGGACTTAGAAATAAAGATCCTGCTGGTGGAGGACAATTATGAGGACGCGGCCGTGACAAAGCGCGTATTATCGCACAATAAGCTGAATAATGATCTGGTTATGGCCGCCAACGGCAAAGAGGCCCTTGCCGTTCTGCAAAATATTACTAAGGCCGATTTGCCCCAGCTAATCTTGCTGGACATCAACCTGCCCGATATCAGCGGCATAGATCTTCTCACCTGCATAAAGAAAGATAAAAATTTGAGCAATATTCCCGTGGTCATTCTTACTGGATCCAATGTGGATCAAGATATTCAGAAGAGCTACGATCTGGGAGCCGACAGTTACCTGGTCAAGCCCATCTCCAATGACGCCTTGATGCTGGTCATCGAGAAGCTATTTTATCCCTGAGGCCAGGCGCCTCGCCACATCAAGATTCCCTTTATCATCCCGGAATGCATCTACCGGTGTCTCCAGGATCATTGTCAGGTTGGAAAGAGCGGGATGGCAAAGAATTGCCCGAAAGCCTTCCATGCCAATCTGCCCCAGACCAATATGCTCATGCCGATCCAGATGCGATCCTATGGCTCCCTTGCAATCGTTGAGATGAAGAAGCATAAGCCTTTCCCGCCCGATGCAATCCTGAAACTGATCCAGCGTCGCCTGCAATGCCTGAGGGGTTCTTAGGTCATATCCTGCGGCATGAAGATGGCAGGTGTCCAGGCACACGCCCAATCGCCCGCGATCGGCTGGCAGGGATTCTAAGACGGCAGCTATCTCGGAAAAGGTACTACCCATGCTGTTCTTTGTGCCGGCGTTGTTCTCCAGAAGCAAGACGGTATCGCTATCGCACAGAGAAAATACCG
The DNA here is from genome assembly GCA_026394555.1 of Methanothrix sp. Taxonomy (GTDB): domain Archaea; phylum Halobacteriota; class Methanosarcinia; order Methanotrichales; family Methanotrichaceae; genus Methanothrix. The sequence continues at coordinate 8,762 of JAPKXZ010000022.1, read as the reverse complement.
TCTGCAAAGCAGCTACAATCCTCGCGAGCCCTCGCTCCTGTCCTGCGCCCAGGTGACTTCCCATATGAGTTACAAGATAATGTATGCCTAATGCCTGGCAGCGCTCCAGCTCCCTCGCGAGAGCCTCTACCGATTTGGCATAAACCTCTTCCTTTGGCGAGGCAAGGTTGGGCAAGTAAGGCATATGGTCCACGATCGGAGAGAGGCCAAACTGTCTTTGCAGGGCGAGAAAGCGCTTCGCAGATTCGCAGGGAATGGTTTTTGATATCCATTTGCGGGGATTGGAAGAGAAGATCTGAAACGCATCGCAACCTTTTTCGCGAGCACGAGAAACGGCCCTGTCCACGCCGCCCGCCACAGAGACGTGCACGCCCAATCGCACCATATTCGAGACAGGTGGTGTGCTTCTCGGATCAAACTTGCCCTGCCGCTTGCCAAGGATAAATTGATTATAGGAGACAATAGTTATTAGGGCACGGGCTCCCGAGTAGCGACGCCTATGATGATACAGCATGCTCTGACGCCATATGATGAGCCCTATGAGTTCTGAGGCGCGTTAAATATATTAATAAAAAATTCAAATGAAGAACGGAAGAACGCTTTCTGGTTTTGCCGTTCTTTCTGAACCTTAGGCGGCCAATCGAGCTTTTGCCCATAGGCTAATATTATCGATCAGATTCAGTTCTACGATCTTTCGAGTATCGTAAAGCATCTCTGCCACCTCATGCATTGTGAAGCTCTTCTTCCCGCCCTTCTTATCGACAACCTCGATGACCTCTTGGGGCATGGATTTGCTAATCTTACGCATCTGTTCTGCCAGAACAGAGCAGGCATTTTTTAGATATTTTATGGAGAAGTCGGATGTAGACTTCCGATCGGTGAGGTTCTTATTGACCTCTTTGATGGACCAGCATGTGGTGAGAATATCTCTATACATCTCGGCACCCTTGCATAGACTGGGGCCAGAGAATATTTAAACGCTGTGGAGAGCAAAATAATGAACCTAGAATAAAAAGGTGGGGCTGGTGAGATTCGAACTCACGATCGACGGGTATCTCCGATACTGAAGTGCATACAGCCGGAAATCGGTGGCTGATAACAGCTCATTTCAGTGCTCCAACGGATCATCAACGATCTCCCCGTCGAGAGATCTCAGTAGACCCGTTGCTCATCATTAAATTATACCGCTGGAGCCCATCGCCCTACCTGGCTAGGCCACAGCCCCGGTTGTTTTAAAGCGGGCCGAGAGGGATTTGAACCCCCGACCTAAAGGTTAAGAGCCTTTCGCTCTGCCTGACTAAGCTACCGGCCCGGACTCCTCCAAGGTTGATGCTATATATAAACTTTCGGGTGACAGTTTGCCTGAGAGCCCCGGCGCATGCATTTAATAATAACCGTTAAGGACCGGTATAAGCAAATTACCCACAGAAGTAAATTCAAAAAGTACCGGAAAAAAGAGATGATGGGAGCCGTAAATGCCCCTCAAAACGCATTGATATACCTTTCAATCTCCCAGGGATGGACGTAGGTGTTGTAAGCCTCCCACTCCAAAAGACCCAGGCGCATGATATTCTCAAAAACATGTTCGCCCAAAGCCTCGCGTACGACACTGTCCGCCTCCAGATAATCCAGGGCCTCCTTGAGATTGGCTGGCAGGGTCTTGATGCCCAACGCTTTGCGCTCGGCGGGGCTCAGATGATAGACATTCAGATCAACCGGCTCTCCGGGATCGATGCCCCTCTTGATCCCGTCCATGCCTGCGGCCAGGATTACGGCAAAGGTCAGGTAGGGATTGCAGGTCGGATCGGGTGAACGGAACTCTATGCGCGTGGATAGACCCCGGCCGGCAGGAATACGAATGAGGGAGGAGCGATTCGGCCCAGACCAGGTGATGTAGACGGGAGCTTCAAAACCCGAGACCAATCGCTTATAAGAGTTGATAAGAGGATTGGCAATAGCGGTTATGGCACAGGCGTGCTCAATCAAGCCACCTACGAAGAACCGGGCCAGATCGCTGATGCCCGTGGCAGTTTCGGAATCGAAGAACGCATTCTCCCCGCCCCTAAATAGCGAGATATTAGCATGCATTCCCGTGCCGGATGCACCGTAAATGGGCTTGGGCATGAAAGTGGCGCGCAGGCCCTCTTTCATGGCGATGGTCTTGGTGACATACTTGAAGGTCACTACCTTGTCGGCGTTCTTCAGAGCATCGTCATAAACGAAGTCTATCTCGTGCTGACCCTTGGCAACCTCGTGATGAGAGGCTTCAATGGTAAAGCCCATCTCTGTGAGCGCCCGGACGATTTCGCGGCGTACATCCTCGGCCAGGTCCACGGGGCCTAGGTCAAAGTAGCCCCCAGAGTCGTGCGGGATGGTAGCACTGCCGCCATTCTGCTTTTCGAAGAGGAAGAACTCCAGCTCCGGGCCGACATTCATCTTAAAGCCCATCTCCTGGGCCTTTTCGAGCTGCAGGCGCAGGACACGGCGGGGATCGCCCTCGAAGGGCTTCCCGTTGGGCAGATGCACATCGCAGATCAGCCGGGCCTCATTAGTGCCGTCCTTGGAGCGCCAGGGCAGAAGGCTGAATGTGGAAAGGTCTGGTTGCAGGACCATATCCGACTCCTGGATTCTGGCAAACCCCTCAATGGAAGAGCCGTCAAAAGATATGCCGCTCTTCAAGGCTTTTCCTATCTGGGTGGCGGGAATGGCCACGTTCTTCACAATTCCCGATATATCCGTGAACTGTAGCCGGAGGAACTCTACGTTCTTCTCCTGAACGATTTTAAGCACCTGCTCCTGAGAGTACATTGTATTATCATCTCCTGCGCCGTTTTGCGGATCATTCATAAACAGAAATCCGCGAGAGTGAAATCTATTGCCCATATGCCGGGGCGGGATTACATTTACGAATTTGGCTCAACCTGGTGTTTTAAATAACTATCCATGGGAAAGGCTATTCCGGCTTCCTTACCCATTCAATGCAGCAATTCATGTACTGCAATCACGCTTATCTAGGTTATACTATTCATAAGGGATTTGATGTCAGGCAAAAGAGTTTTCGTAGTGGACGCAGGAGGCAGAGGAAATGCCATAGCCCATGCCTTTGCCAAAAGCGGCAGCGTGGAGACGGTATTCGTGGCTCCCGGCAATGCAGGCAGCGAGATGATCGAGAAGTGCCGCCTGGCAACGGTGCAAGGCAAGCCTCCCAAGACCATTCTTGAACTGCTCGCTTTTGCAAAACAGGAAAGGATAGACATGACCTTTGTCGGGCCGGAAGGCTACCTGTCCGATGGTATTGTCAATATCTTCCAGGAAGAAGGCCAGAGAATCCTGGGCCCCAAGAAAGAGGCAGCCATCCTTGAGAACAGCAAGTGCACCACCAAAGATCTTCTCAAGGGCCTGAATGTTCCTGTGCCGCCCTGCAAAAATTTCGGTGACCCGGCTGCTGCCAGAGAGTACGTCCAGCAGTTCTGCTCGGAAAATCCCGGCCATGGCCTGGTGATCAAGGCGGACGGTCTGGCCGCAGGAAAGGGCTCCATAGTCTGCTCCACAGAAGAGGAGGCCCGGTCAACAATTGAGCGCATCATGGTCAGCCCCAAGCTCTTTGGTAAGGCGGGAGAGAGAATCGAGATCGAAAAGCGGCTGGAAGGGCGCGAGCTGATGTTCTTTGCCCTTAGTGACGGCAGGACGGTTCAGCCGTTGGAGTCGGCTTTAGACTACAAGCAGGCTTTTTCCGCAGACGAGACGGTTGCCGTCCGGCTCTTCAATAAGCTCTCCAATAATCCCTATTTAGAGAACAATCCCAACACCGGCGGCATGGGCGGATTCTCGCCCCACCCCTGGCTGGACGAGGAGCTGACAGAGAAGATAATGAATAAAATTGCCCTGCCCACGGTGCATGGCTTTCATGAGGCCACAGGGCACGAATACGTGGGCGTGATCTACTTCGGGCTCATGATCTCAGAAGATCGGGAGCCGTCCGTGCTGGAGATCAATGTGCGCCTGGGCGATCCAGAGACGCAGGTCATTCTGCCCCGCCTGGAGACGGACTTCTTCCTCTTATCTGAAGCATTGCTGGACAGAAAGCTCGCCTCGGTGCCGCTGCAGTGGTCGCGTGACTATTGCCTGGGGATATGCGCTACTTCAGGAAGGGCGATCAAGCCCCACTCCTCCGGAGGAGGCGAGGAGCGGCCCGGCTATCCGGGAGATCACTACACCAACATGCCCCTCACCGGCCTGGAGAAAGTAGACCCTGCGGTTCTGGTCTACCACAACGGCACGGCCTTTGGCCAGGATGCCACGGGCAAGAGAAGGCTGTTTACCACGGGCGGCCGGGTGTTGACCCTGGTCGCGCGCGGCCACAGCCTGGCCGAGGCCAGGATCAAGGCTTACGACAACATCAAGCGCATCCGTTTCAATGGAATGCGCTACCGAAAGGACATCGGCCAGGGCTACGTCTGAAACGGAAAAAAACAGGAGCTACAGCTACTATGATAATATTCGGCCTGGAAGGAACGGCCTGGAACCTGAGCGTCGCTCTGGTGGATGAGCAGGGTGTGATCTACGAGAAGAGCGCCACCTACACCCCGGCCAAAGGTGGCATCCACCCTCGCGAGGCGGCCCAGCATCATGCGGAATACATGGCCAAGGTAGTGGGTGAGGTGCTGGGCTACTCTCGCCAGCAGGGCTTAAAGATCGATGCCGTCGCCTTCTCCCAGGGTCCGGGACTGGGGCCGTGCCTGCGCACCGTAGCCACCGCGGCGCGCACCCTCTCTCTGCGCTTTGCCGTACCCCTTGTCGGCGTCAATCACTGCGTGGCGCACATTGAAGTGGGCAAATGGCAATCAGGGGCGCATGACCCCGCGGTCATTTACGTGAGCGGGGCCAACTCGCAAGTTTTGGCGCTGCGCCAGGGCCACTACCGCATCTTCGGCGAGACCCTGGACATCAGCGTGGGAAATGCCATCGACAAGTTCGCCCGCTCTGTGGGACTTGCCCATCCGGGCGGGCCCAAGGTGGAGGAGCTGGCCCGCGAAGCGAAGCAGTACATCCCCCTGCCCTACACCGTGAAGGGCATGGACCTCTCCTTCTCCGGCCTGTCCACAGCGGCCACAGAGGCGGCCAAGAAGTACGATCTGAATGATGTCTGCTACAGCTTGCAGGAGACGGCCTTTGCCATGCTGGTAGAGGTCACAGAGCGGGCCATGGCCCATGCCGAGAAGAAGGAGGCCATGCTGGTGGGAGGCGTAGGAGCCAACAAGCGCCTGGGCGAGATGCTCAATATCATGTGCGAGGAGAGAGGCGCGAAATTCTTTTTGCCGCCGCGAAAATTCATGGGCGACAACGGCAGCATGATCGCCTACACAGGATTGATCATGCTGAAAAGCGGGGCAACAACGCCTCTAGCGGAGTCGAAGGTGCGGCCGGGGTACAGGACGGACGATGTGGCGGTGACGTGGGCCTGAGCGTAGGAAGGCGGCGTGAAAATGGAGAAAATAAAAGTCTATCCCGATATATGCTTCTATCCCGAAGTTATTTGCGAAGCACTAGATGTTCTCACTTCATTTATTTTTGATGAATACCCCGCAGCTTGCTACGACTGGGATAAAGGGCATACGTATTCAACTTAGGCTTGGATCAGCCCTACCTGGTTCCATTTTCATGCGGCGGCGCCTCGGATGCCCTGCAGCTTGCTGCGCGTGGGTGCGCCGCCGCAGTTTCACTACTCTTAGCTATGCGTTATATCTGATCGGGCGTTTAATGGGCCAGGATATGAGATTATTTCAGCTTAGTCAATAATGCCTGAAGCGAAGACTTGCAGGTGGCGGCATTTGGATTTACGGCGCGGACTTGCCGCAATACCTGATCGATGGCGGTATCGATTTCCGTCCATTTGGTCGGATTCATCGGTTTCAAGCGAGCTTCGGAATTGTCCCATTCGTATTCCAGATCATTGACCTGGGTTTTTGCGCCCGACAAATTGTTGGCGTTCACAAAATCAAGCGTATCCTGGGTTATCGTCTTGAAAACCGTCAAATCACCCAACGGCGGTGCCTTGGTGGCTTGCCCGGATGAATTATCTGCTTGCAATAAAATATTTTCCTTGGCCTGGAGTGCTGAATGGCACCAATAGTAGCCGGATCCTGAAACAACCAACAGCAAACAAATAACGGTTGCAGTTTGCCAAATCGCAGGAATGCGTTGTGGTTTACGTTGTGGTTTAATTTCCACCTCGCCAATTGATGGTTTGGCAATTAAATCCTTTTTGGTGATCGAAAGGAAAAGGACTGTTGTCAGGATTGCTCCAGTAAATATGAAAGTAGTAACCGTCGCTCCAAGATCCAATCCTCCGTATTTTTGGGGTTGTGACAGAAAATCTCCCATGGAAGCACCCAGCGGCCGTGTCATAATGTAAATAACCCAAAATGCCAGAACGGAATCCAACCCCATTTTCCAACCGATGGCAAAGAATGCAACCGTTGCGACGACAATCACGCCGGTAGTTAAATAGCCAAGACCAAGACTTTCAGCCATCAAATCGCCCGACGCTGTTCCTAGGGCAAATGTAAAAAGAATTGCCAGCCAATAAAATGCTTCTCTTTGCCTTGTAAAAATTGAATGGATGGAAAGCGTTTTTTCTTTGGCATACCAAATGGCAAAAGTTATTGCCAGCAAAATGCTGAACGCTATCGTGCTCAACTCAAGAGGTACATGCATGGCATCGCTTAAATTATCTGTTACCAAAGTGCCAAAGATGCTAATCAAGACCACTGTTATCCAATAGATTCCGGGAATGTATCTCTTTGCCCTAAATTGGAAAAATAGCGCAATCAACAATAAAATCCCCACTACAATGGAAGTACCAGTCAAGCCAAAATTCAAATTAACGTTCAAGAAATCCGATGCGGTTTCGCCAACCGTGGTACAAAGGACTTTGATGGTCCAGAAATAAAGGGTGATTTCCGGAACTTTGCTTAACAACTGCTCTCCTGCCTTGAAGGAAATCCTTGATTGATTATCTATTGTGTTCATTTTCGTATCTACCTTTGAATTCCAAGCCGATTCTTATGTTTTGTACGAGAGATGGGCCAGTAGATATGATTGCGATTGAGATTATCGCAACTATCAATATGCCTGCCCATAAATTGGAAAGCTTTTTCATACGGGCTCATCATAAGATCTTATATTAAGTATCAGCTCGATCTCCTCTCTAGGTTCGAGTCCAACATCGACGATATTGTTTTGAGATGCCTCTTTTTCAGCTCAAGCATCTGTAGGCTTATCGGATGTCTCATTCGGTTCTTCTGAAGTGCTAACTATTGCACCATTTGCATCTCGCAAGGAAACTTCTTCATCTGATTTGGAGATCAATGAATTTGTAGCATAGAGGTCTGTCTTGCTATCTTTTCCTGTTCCTGTATGAACCGCGACGGTAGCATTTGCATCTAGCATGAACTTAGGGAAGGTAAATACCGCCTTATTCTGTACCTCAAGCTTCCAGCCAGTTAGGTCTTGTCCTGATGTCTCATTGTTTTTGAGTTCAACATACTGGGTTGTCGTGCTAAAAGTTACGTTGTCAATGATGACATTGTCCTCACCAGTTTCATTCTTATCAACGGCTTCTTTCTCCTTCGCATCTGCGGCATCTGCCACATTTGCATTTGATCCCGCAGTAGCTACATTCACTACATTCGACGGCATCATCTTATCAGCCGTTGTGACATTTTCTCCAAAGGCAACTCCAATCGAGAGCGCCATAAGCATGGTGACAAGCACCAATCCATATTTCTTAGATCTCTTCATATAGACACCTTATGTGTTTTTTCTATTTGGGTGAGTAATTCGTTTATCCGGAGCACTACCAGATTCGAGGGAGGCGGATCTGGAGGTATGCGAATTACTACTAATTTGCTTGTCCTGTTTCATATATGGCCTTTGTGACACAAATCGTAGATTATAGTACAAAGTGTCCATTATAAAACAAAAAATTAACCATCATCCTTAAAGATATCGTTCCAAAACATTGTCAACAAAAGAATCCAAAAAGGATTTAGATGGGGTGTTGTCTACCTTCGGCCTCCTTGAAGGTTAGGCTCGACCTAGGGATCATGATCTCTCCTGCGCATCACCTCTTGATATGCGAGAATCAAAACAAATAGCCATATAGTGCCGATGATATAACTACCTATAACGTCGCTCGCCCAATGTGCTCCAAGAAATATACGTGATGGTCCGATTAGAATGATCAATGCAGCACAAATGGTAATGACGATCATCCGCACCCGTCCAGCAAAGTGCATCCATGCAAGATAAGCGAAAAATCCAAAAAAGACGACAAAAAATAGGACATGTCCGCTCGGATAACTGTATTGGTTGATCTTCTGTATGAGCCCGGTTGCATTTTCAGCTAACGGGAATGGACGCGCTCGATGGATGACCTCCTTCAGCGCAAAAGTCAGCAATACGCTGCTGGTTGTCGCTAGCATAAAGATCGCCTCTAGCCATTGGCGCCGCGATGCAAATGTCGCAACAATGATGGCAGTCAGTGCCATCGAAATCGCTGTTTCGCCGAGATAGCTGACCCATTGCATTAAAATGTTAAATAATGGGTTTGCTTCCTCTTGCAACTCGTGGTAGGACTTCAGGTCGAAGGGCAAGACAGTGAACACGCTTGCTAAATACGAGAGCGTGATTGCAGGCACAAGCATCAGCACAAATGCCAGGGCGATCTTTCTATTCACTAATTTTTTCTTCATAGATTA
>JAPKXZ010000048.1 GCA_026394555.1 Methanothrix sp. | reverse complement strand
GTCTACCCTTTGAACAGCTTCCTGAAGAACCTGAGAATAGACTTCCGATAGCTCTGGTTTGGATTCTTTCCAGATGGGAAGCATTCTCTTAGATTCAAAGTAGCTTATGGATCGATCTTCACTCTCCCAGGCGTTCTTCCGTAAAGCAAGTGTCTGATTATAGGTCCACCTGCATAGATCAAGTTGCCTGTTCAATATTGCAACCTGCGACTTTGTGGGCTTCAATCTATAACGAAACACTTTAGGCATTATCAGTTAATAGGCTTCATTGCATAATATAGTTTTTGATCCACAGGTTATAACCGTGGGGCACGGTTCATCCCACCTCTGAAGAGGCGGGGATTCTCTGACCCTGCACCCCATCCTTCCTAATCGAGCCTGATCCGGACCACGGGTATGTCTCCTGTCTTCTCCTGCACCACTTCATCCTTGGCTCCCTCTGGATCAAATCCGTACATGGAACGATTTATGCCGCTGCCCTGCAGGATCAGCCTCATTGCCTGCAGCTTTTCTGCAATGTCATGGACCTCCTCCCCGTGCCCGAAAAAGCGATCGCCAGGCAGGAGCACTTCAACCTCTGGATTGGCCAGAAGGTTCAGATACCACTGTCCTTTCGTCTCTTTTCCCTGATAGCAGTAGATATTCTGCCCGATCCGGGCATAGGTCACCGGAGTATAGCGAATCTTTCCCGTCTTTCTGCCCGCTATCCCCAGCACCATAATATCTCCGGTGAGGGAATTGGATATGATTCGCCCCCAGCCTCTTTGAAATGCCGGGACTACAAAAAATCGATTGACAAATCGAAAAAACGCTCTTAGAATCGATTTCTTGTCCATTCATCTCTTCCTTTTGCCCCGATGCATAAGGCAAAATAAGAAAAAATTCAGGCGGCAGCTAGAGCTGGCTCAGCAGCGATCCGATCGCAGAAAGCTTTGACCTGTGCCTCATCCATGCTGTTCTTGGGAATGACCATGACTTGATATCCATCGCTCTCCAGCCGGTTAATCAGATCCCGAAACTGGCTCATGGCTACTTTGACCTGTTTAGTCAGATCTGGCATCTTTAGAATTACTATCTTGATTGAAGGAATGACCGCGTCCACGACATAACCCCAACGGGTGGGACGATGCATCAGCACAACTATCCCTCTTCTTCCCAGCTCGGAGATTATGCCGTCAAATTTCGCTATGTCTTGCCTCTCAGGTTGTTTCATTTCGACTCTACCCCATGCCCAATTTCTAAATTATTCTAATCAACATTCATTATTTCGTCCATCATAGCAAAAATTGCGAGGGCTTTATATACGAAACCAAGGCCCTCTTATAAATAGATCATTAAGAAATATTGAAGGTTTAGTATCTACCGGGTGATCGGGCAGGTCTATGCTTCTGATAGCATTCGCTACAGTATACCGGCCTGGACCCATCCGGCTTGAAGGGGACTTGTGTCTGCTTGCCGCATTCTGAACAGGTAACATCCGTCATTTCTCTAGGACCGCTATTGTAGCCACTTCTAATGCTACTGCTACCGCTGTTTTCATATTTTCTCTCAAACATTTATATTCACTTGCCTTTTGAATCGATTTAAGGAATCGAAACGGTTTCTGAAAACATCTCAACAAATCTCTTTGAATCGACGAATCCAGCATTACTTAAAGAACCGCTCAGGTTATATACTTACCGGTTAAAACGAAATATAATTTATTCTTGCTTTCCTACCTTCTCTTGGTAATTATGGAGAGTATATCACTGTCTTTGAGCTCATGATCCAGCCCCACCGATTGACCGGGGAACTTGGCGCTCTTGCCCCAGACCAGAGCATAGCGGAAGAGGTTCACAAAGTCGCGATGAAGATGCTCACAAACCGATCTGACGCTGCTTCCGTCCAGGAGTACCAACGGCTCTTCCAGGTCTGCTTTGCCACCTTTCGGCTTGAGATATACACGAATGAAGCCCAGCCGATCGTAAATAAGTTCCTTTAGCTCTTCCAGGCCCTGGGTAGTGGCGCAAGAGAGTGGCAGATAGTCCCTGTTCAGCTCTTCATTGATCCTGGTCTCTACGTCTCCGAATCGAAGGTCGAACTTATTTATGGCCACCACGGCAGGAATGTAAACCCTGTTTCCTGCCAAAAAATCCACCAGGCTGTCGGTATCTATGTCTTCGCGAATTGTGATATTGGCATTGACAATTCCGTAGGCGCGAATGATATCTGCGATCTGAAACTCCGTCATGTGGGTGAGCGGCACAGTGCTGCGTATGATTATGCCGCCCTTCTTGTCCTGTGTGATGTGAATATTGGGGGGCTGTTTGTCCAGCCGGATTCCTGCATCGTAAAGCTCGCGCTCTAGAATATTCAGCTTGTAGTTGAAGACGTCCCCCAATAGTAGTATTATGTCCGCGGCGCGAGCTGCCGTTATGACCTCTCTGCCCCGGCCCTTGCCTTTGGCGGCTCCTTTGATGATGCCCGGCATATCGAGTATCTGGATCTCAGCGCCTTTGAATTTCATGACCCCCGGAATGACCTCCAGGGTAGTGAATTGGTATGCGGCAACCTCTGATTTGGAGGCGGTCAGGTGGTTGAGCAGACTTGACTTTCCTACCGATGGAAATCCCACCAGGGCCACAGTTGCATCTCCCGACTTCTTGATGTAGTATCTTCTACCCCCGCCGCCGCCCTTGATCTTCTGAAGCTCTTGCTGCGCTTTCAGCTTCGCGATCTTGGCCTTGATCTTGCCCAGATGGTGCTCAGTAGCCTTGTTCTTCTGAGTGTTAAAGATCTCCTCTTCCAGTGCCTTGATCTGTTCCTCGATGGTTGCCATTTATTGTCCTCTTAATCCGCCAAGAACAGCGCGCTTTGCCGTCGGATTGAAGTGTTCTTGGTTTCGTAGCAGCAAATGAGGCTTCCCCTTTATAAGGTATGGGTTTGCACGCCTATATTAAAAGAATCTTGACGCCAGACTATGCCCGGGTCTCGCAAATCTCCACGGCCCAACAGGCCGGGCAGGATGCATCCTCAGGCCGTTCGGGAAGCTGGCCCATTTTATCTGCCTTACTGTCTAGAAAACGATGTGGTTAAAGGTACTTTTCTATCAAGTCCCTAAGTTACGGAACATCCATCTGCTTGAACTTTTCCAACTCATCCGGCGTCATCATTTCCCACCATTCAAGTGGCCTCACTAATGATTTTACGCGGCTGCCATCAACTACCAGTTCCACTCTTACCAGGCCATTCTTTTCTAAGCGTTTTACTGCCCCATGGACCCGGCCATGCGTCCAGCCTTTCAGCTTTGCCAGCTCATAAATGCTTAGCCTTGGGCGTTCATCTATAAGCTCATATAACTCCCAATCAGTATCTCCACCAATCGCGCGCCGGGCCTGGACGGCTTCAACAGTCTGACCTGCCATACCATCTTATTGATGTGCTTTGAATATAAACATTAGATGTTAAAATGGCTCGGAAAGCTTTGAAAAGGCTGGTATCAGGTGGGTATGTGGCGAGACATCCGACTGCGGGTGAGATGACTTATCAAATGACACAGGCTGGGTGGGAAGAGTGCCGAAGGATGAAGGCTGAAGCATCGCGGCTTTAGAACGCATTGTGGAATGGCTGAAGAAGAGTAAGACTTGGTTCAAAGCGCGTCAAAGGAATATATATGACTACCTTTAAGCCAGGCGATCTAGCAGTCTGCGATGACTCCTAGTGACGTCCAGATAAGCATCCCTCACTTCGGGTGGAAGAACGGCTAGGTTCTCTCATACTATTCTTTTCAGATATGCGTTCTCCAATGGCATGGTGCTTGTGCAAATTAGTACAGTGAAATCGCAGAGATAAAATGCTTTCGGAGCCACTCATCCAGAGGACCGCACGCCAGGAGCCGGGCAACTCTGCGAGCTGGGGCCCGCTTAGTGGCTGCGCTTGCCGTCTCGCTGGTTAGTGTCGCTCGTGGCTTGTAGCTACAGGTTCTGTGGGGATGCGGCACGGCTGGCTGGCAGGAATCCGGGCGAGAGGAGGTGGCCGAGCTTCGCAAGGCGGCTCTCTTTGCGGTCGAGTGGAGATTGCGGCCAGTTCCTGGGTGGGCAGGAGGATGGTAGCGCCGGGCTGCACAAGAGGAGAAGTCCTCCTCTTCTGTATCATCCTGACAGGTAGTTCTTGAGGTTTTTTTTGGTGAAATCATGCTTTGATCTGTTCCTCGATGGTTGTCATTTATTGTCCACTTAATCAACTGATGGACCAAGAACAGCGCGCTCTGCCATCAGCTTCGAAGCATAATGGAATATGCCTAAAAGAATGTCGATGCCAGACTATGCCAGGTCTCGCAGATCTCTGTGGCCAGGAAGGAATAGGTTGAACGGAGGGCATCCTCCTTTCATTGGATCGGTTCGATTATCCATAAGACTAAAGTAGTTATCTTGTATCTCATAGACCATGTCAAATAGTAACGACCCTGTGATGCGGCAAGTACTAGCTGAACAGAACCCATCGCAGGATCGCTCGCCCTCACCCATGACGTTCGCTGAAGATATGGAGACCAGAGATAAATACGTCGTGTGGGATGGAACTAATGAGGAAGCATATGCTGATGATACAACTTGCCACGACTGCATAATCGCTTCAGATCTCGAACCTATTTCGGTTCAGGAACTTCGCCGAGAAATGCTCAAGTCCAATGTGGTACCAACAGTGGTCTTCGCCTGCAAAATGGGCCAAAGTGCTTTTGAAAAACCAATAAATGGCGAAACAAGAGGTGTGTTCAGTTACTACTGGAACGCCCTTCTTAAGCACGATCCAACAGTGACATTCCGTGATGCAATTCGCCAGGTCAATATCTTCATGCAACAGGAGGGATTAGAACAGCAAGCAGAGGTTATCTGTCGAATTGACATTCTAGACATGCCCGTTGAGGAGGTCTCACTTCCCAACAAAGCGCATGTGAGTATGATCTTGGACATATGTAGAACAAATAAGGAAACTGTTATGAACGAAACCAGGGCAGCCACCCTTCAGGCCGTCTGCAGTTTGCTGCGTCATCCCGGCAACCCCTGGCAAAAGGAGCTTCAAGATTTTCAGGCCCGCGCGGAAGCCGGAGAGGACATAATCGTCGAGGTCATCGACCTCTTGAGCCCGAACGAGAACGTCCGCCGCTGGATGCGAGAGCAGATCGCCCCAAGTAAGGCGGGCTTCAGAGGAGTCTCTGGCTATCAGCAGCTGCCGGGAGGGCACAGTATCATAACCGCCAGTCACAGTTGGGTTTGTCCGCAAGCAAGCTGCACCAAGAGCCTTCCCGTCATTCAGGAAGGCGAGGACCCGCCAGTCTGTGAGGTGCACCAGGTGCCCCTGATCCGTAGAAATAGTTAGGAATAGATCATGCTCGACAAATTCTGGGAAACCCTGGGCGGAGAGCTGGCCAAGCGCTGGCTTGATTATCTCTTTAGCCCGGCCTTCTTGTTCTGGGCCGGAGGACTGGGGCTGTATGTCTGGCAGCATGGCTGGGATGCGGTCAAAATAGTCTGGGACGGATGGGCTAGCTATCAGCAGGCCACCGCACTGTTAATTGCTATGATTTTAGTATTCCTCTCCTCATTGGCCATGCAGACCCTGCAATTACCAGTTATCCGCCTATTGGAGGGCTACTGGCCCTGGCCATTGAACCACTTCGGATCTTATATCGTTTCCCGAAACCAGAAAGGCTTCCGAGAGCAATACAAAATATTGCGAGAACTGAAAATAAAAGAGAATAGCAAATCAATAACCAAAGAAGAGAAAGACCAGATTTCCCGACTGGAAACCTGGGCGCACAGCAATCCTGTTACGGAAAAAGATCTGCTCCCAACCAGCATGGGCAACCTGCTCCGGGCCAGAGAATTGGCATCTGGCCGAAAGTATGGCCTGGATTCTATGGTTTGCTGGCCGCGCCTTTGGTGCTTGCTCCCGGAATGCCTGCGGAATAACCTGACCACTTCTCGCGCCGCTCTCAACATGAAGGCAGAACTCTGGTTGTGGGGATTATTATTCCTTGTCTGGATGGTTTTTAATCCCATGGTAGTGTTTATCTCCCTCGTGTGGATGTTTTTGGCCTACCGCATGGCCCTGCAAACGGCAGAAGTTTATGGAGACCTAGTGGAAACTGCTTTCGACCTTCACCGCTTAGCCCTATACGATGCTCTGGGATGGCCTCGGCCTAAGGACAGCGACGAAGAGAAGGCGACTGGCGCCCAGCTGACCGAATTTTTATGGCGGGGAACGATTGGAGGGATAATTCAGTATGCTACTCACGCTATTGGAGGCAAATGATGAAAATCTCCGACGAATCTTCTCCTTCCAACGATCCCCAAAAACTGCGGAAAACCATCTTTTACGTTATCCATGCCGAAATTTTGGGAAAAGAAGCCTACTATTTGATTGGACAGCTGTTGCACGCTGCCCTTGCTCAGGGAGACGAGAGCGCCCGCCGTTCAATTGAATCCTATCGCTTCCTTCTGCGCTTCTGCCGCGATGTGGGGGGGTAGAGCAAACGGTTGATGAGCTGGATGCACAAGGTAGAGCCTTTTCACTTCGTTCTAAGTTCCCCAAGTTCCAAGACGACTTGAAGCTTATAGAGAAATCGGTTCAGAATGTTCAACTCATCAGCGACCCCGCCGTCCTTGATGACGCCGTCGATGCCTGGGAACGTATACTGAACCACTCCGATTTCCTTCGAGCCGAGCAGTCCATCCTCTCATCTGCCAAGAACGATGCTGGCAGTTTGTACCTACGATGCTATTGGGCTCGTGGAAGGATATCAGACCTGAACCGTGCCCTGGTGCTCTACCAGCAAACCGTGGCGGCCACTCCGGAAGGGCATCCGAATTTGGCCATGTACCTAAACAATCTGGGCATCGGGTTCATGAACCGATTCAAACGCACAGGTCGCATCGATGACCTGAATGAGGCTATCAAGATCTGCAAACAGGCCGTGGCGGCCACTCCGGAAGGGGATCCGAATTTGGCAGGGAATCTAAGCAATCTGGGCTCCGGGTTCATGAACCGATTCGAGCGCGCAGGTCACATGGATGACCTGGAAGAGGCTATCAAGATCTACAAACAGGCCGTGGCGGCCACTCCGGAAGGGCATCCGAATTTGGCGAATCTAAACAATCTGGGCATCGGGTTCATGAACCGATTCGAACGCACAGGTCGCATCGATGACCTGGAAGAGGCTATAAAGGTCTGCAAACAGGTTGTTCAGGCCACTCCGGAAGGGCATCAAAATTTTGCCGTGTATCTAACCAATCTGGGCAACGGGTTCATGAACCGATTCAAACGCACAGGTCGCATCGATGACCTGAATAAGGCTATCAAGATATGCAAACAGTCTGTTGAGGCCACTCCGGAAGGGCACCCAAATTTGGCTGTAAATCTAACAAATCTGGGCAATGAGCTCAGGAAACGATTCGAACTCACAGATTGCATCGATGACCTGAAAGATGCCATACGATCTTATCGCCAGGCTTGTGGCCTAGGTCTCCGCGCCGCTCCAGAAGAGACTGTGCATGCTGGTCGCAACTGGCAACGCTGGGCTTTCCAGCGGGGTTCGTGGATGGAAGTCATCGAGGCATATAGTTTCATCGAGCATGGTATGGAACAGTGGATCTCAAACCAGTTCAGCCGCATGGATAAGTCCTTCTCCCTGGGAGGTGTGCAGGGCCTTGCTGCCCAGGCAGCTTATGCCCACTTCCAGCTCGACCAGCTCAAGGAGGCCGTGGAGGCATTGGAAGCGGGCCGAGCCCAGCTTCTGCGGGAGGCCCTGGAGCGCCAGCGCCGAGATTTATACAGTTTACCGGAACTAGGCTTTAAAGATCTGTCCGAAAAGTTCATCGAAGCGTCGGGACGATATGATGCATTGCTGGCCCAGGCCCATAGCGAAATCCGTCCTGCAGATTGGGTGGAGCAGATGGAAGGCGCATCAAGGGAGATGCAATCCGCTGCCGAATCGATACGCAAATCCGCTGGAGCAAAACATCCCCAATATCGCTTCTTCCGGAAGTCTCTGCCCTTGGAGGAAATCCAAAAACAAGCCAATGAAGCTCCGCTGGTCTACTTGGCTGCCACCTCTTCCGGCGGGATGGCGATCATTGTGAATGTCACACACTTGAAAGTGATCGAACTTCTGGAGTTGAGCAATACCGCCCTGCGGAGAACCGTACAAGGACCAGATGACGAACCTCTATTGGGCGGATACCTGGGCGCCTACATGAGATGGCGCGATAATTGCAATGACCTGAATGCCAAGGATGCCTGGTCGAAGACTCTGGATAAGACCACCCGCTGGCTTTGGGAGACAATTATGGGGAAGGTTCTAGTTTACCTGGAGGCAAAGGGTATCAGGGAAGCGGTGCTCATCCCCACCGGCCTGCTGGGTCTCCTGCCCCTGCACGCCGCCTGGACGGAGGACCTGAGCCTTCCCACGGGCCGCCGATATGCTCTGGACGACGTCACCTTCACTTATGCCCCAAGCGCTCAGGCACTTTTCCATGCCCGACAGGGCGCAGGCCGCCCGACGGATACCCTGCTGGCAGTGGAAAACCCGGATGGAACCCTACACTTCACCGAGCCCGAAGTGAAGTCAGTTCTATCTCATTTCCCTGGAAAATATAATCATCTCCTGCGGGACCAAGCGAGAAAAGAGGCCGTGGTCCAAGCCATTGGCTCTTCTCATGTGCTGCACTTCTCCACACATGGCCTGGCCGGCTGGCAGGAGGCGGAAAGCTCGCGCCTTAAACTCGCCGACGGCGACTTGATCCTAACGGAACTCTTTGGTTTGCACCTGGATCAAGCCCGCCTGGCGGTCCTCTCAGCCTGCGAAACTGGCGTACCCGGCACAGAACTACCGGACGAGGTCATATCGCTACCCAGCGCCTGGATGCAGGCAGGGATGCCGGGAGTGGTCGGGTCCCTTTGGTCCGTGGACGATATGAGCACCGCCATGCTCATGGCCCGGTTCTACGACTTGTGGCGTGACGATGGTCTATCCGCCCCCGAGGCGCTGCGTCGGGCGCAAATCTGGCTCCGAGACAGTACTGTGGAAGAATTGATGCGCCATTTCAAGGTCTCAATTGAACCCCGTGGTTTCCGCATGAGTGCCGACGTTGCGAAATCCTTCTACAAGGAAGTCGGCTGGGAGGATCCCAAGGCCCGCTTCTTCGAACATCCCTTATACTGGGCTGCGTTCGGATATACCGGTCTTTAAAAAAACTTGGCCGTGGGTGTGAGCTAGTGAAAGAACGCCGAAGAATCGATAGCTAGATGCACATTACTGCTGAATTTAATAAGGCACCGATTACTATCGGTTTTCAGTAAACCACCCACACGACCCAGGGGTAAAGTGTGTGCGAAATGCTTTTGGGACTACACAGGTTTGCACTCCTCGTATTAAAAAAATCTCGACGCCAGGCTGTGCCTGGTCTCGCAAATCTCCGCGGCCTCACAAGCCTGGCATGGCGCATCCTCGGGCCGGTCGGGAAGCTGCCCATCTTTTATCTGCCTTATTCGGTCTCGAATGCGCAAAACTCGCGCTCTGTCAACGCTATGGATCTGTGCGGCTCGCACCAGGGCCAATCGCGGATACTCCACCAATCCTTGATTTATGTGCGTCCTGTTCTTCTCGCCCAATAGAAGTGCGTAGCCCGCCAGCATCAGCCGGTCCCTTTTCCAGATGCCGTCCTCTGGGGCTTTGCCAGTGCGGATGAGAGAAGGCGTGCTGCCCGGTGCCAGACGGTCCAGCCGGCCCGAAAGGCCTAACCTATCAGAATAGAGGTCAACCTCAGCCAAGCAGGGAAGCAGATGATCCAGGTGCCCGGCCAGGCCCTGAGCAATACCGGCAATCTCTCCTTCCAGCTCCCGGCAGGCCGGCTCCATCTCCTCTGGCTCGATCTCATAAACCAAAGGCAGTTCCGCTTCCAACCTGGCCAGGTTCTCTTTTAGCTGGCCTTCCAGATCTTGTTTTTGGGAAAAAGAGAGCATGAGGCTACGCAAAAGGAGGTGCTTGGTGTCGACCTTTTTGGGCGTTCTTCTTAGATTTTCAAAGTAAATCAGCCGGGGGCAGCGCAGATAGAGGCCTATTTCAGAGATCCTGACGAGTGCTGGCATCAGTGGATATATGTATCTCATCTTTTAAAAATTTTTTCATCATTACACTAATTTTCGGGAGCATCAGAATTTGAAAATACCAAATTCTGCAATTGTGTCTCATTTTGATCCTCTCGAATCTTGACCAGCCAGGCGTCCTCATTTCCCTGCCCATAGGAGCTGGTTATGCCGGCCAGCATATAGGGGCCGTCTTTGCTCTGAATTGCAAATGTGCCGATATCGTCATAGCCGCCTCCCAAGGTCATCGACCACTCCTCGCGGCCTGTGGAATCAGTCTTAATGATGAGTGCATCTCTTCCGGTTTTTTTATTGTCTATTCTTCCTGCAATGATATAGCCGCCTTCCTTTGTCGATTGCAGTGAAGAGGCCGAGCTTCCCCTGTAAGTTTTCTCCCACAGTCTTTGGCCATTAGGGTCCACTTTAATGAGAATGATCTTCTTTTTGTCAGAGCCCGACTCCGTCCTGCCTACCACTGCATAGCCGTCTTTTAGCTCTACAACCTGAAAGCTTGCATCATCCTGTTTACCGCCAAAGGTTCTGTTCCATAGTTCTTCTCCCTGGGAATCGGTTTTAAGGAGCCAGATATCGTCTCCACCTTTGCCGAAGGATGCCGTCCGCCCTGCCACAATATACCCGCCATCACGGCTCTGCAAGACGGACATGCCCACATCATCTTCCCTTCCGCCAAAGGTTTTTTCCCATATTTTGCTTCCTATGGCATCGGTCTTCAGCAGCCAGAGATCCTTTCTGCCGCTTCCCTGTGATTGGGTGTATCCGGCAGTAATGTAGCCACCGTCATCAGTCTCATTCACAGACCACCCGCCATCCCCGGAAGAAGATACAAATCCGCCAAAGGTTTTGTCCCAGCTGAGGCTCCCGTTGCCGTCCGTCTTGACAAGCCATAAAAGCTCCTCGCCCATGGTAAAGGATTTTGTGCTTCCCGTGACAATAAATCCACCGTCTCTCGTCTCTTGCACGAAGTATCCCACATCCTCTCCCGATCCTCCCCAAATCCGGCTCCAGATGCATTTTCCCGATTTATCGGTTCTGATCAGGAGCAGGTCGCTTCCCTCTCCTCTGGAAGCAGAATTCCCTACCAGGATATTGCCGCCATCCTTTGTCTCCTGTAAACACCAGACCCCATCAGCGTACCGGCCCCCAAAGGTTAAATTCCACTCTTCCTCTGGCGTGGCCGCCAGAGCCGAAAAAAACGGTAGTACAGTGAAAATAAGAATAAAGATAAAAGGAATGCATTTCATTCTCTGCCCCGCGACTTAATCGACGCCTTGGTCCTGGAATTTGACGGTCTTGTCCATCTCAAAGTTCCCGCTCAAAAACATTTTGGATTTTATACCGCTCTTGCCTATCTCATGCCTGGTGGCGGTCATGCCGTAGTAGCCATTGAAGCTTGCCTTGGAGCTGGATCCAACATTCTGCCGGCCTGCCAGGCTATTCGTATCGAATTCATTGGCACCAAGTTCATTGGCACCAGAGACGTTAGCTGCCGAGGAGTTCTGGAGAGATGAATTGTTTAATGAGTTGTTGATGCTGATATTGTCAAGAGTTGAATTGCCTGGATTTTTTTCTTCCGCATGGGCCTTCTTCCAGGAATCAAGCCTGGCCAAAGCCTCAGCCATTTTATCCTCCACTTTTTTAGTGTCTGTTCCGGGTGTAAAGAACGCGGGCCCATCCTGCCCGATAATGCCCATGGAATCGGACTTGCCGAAAGCTGCCGCCGCCGACAGAAGATCCGCCGCTGCTAAAATCATCAATAATATTACTATTACCCTCTTCATGATCCCCACCTTCCTGTGCAGCCTTGATTAATCAAGTCTCCAATACAATTTTAACTTTTCTATATCAAGTTTCATTTTCGCCCTGTGGAGAGCATTTATCTCTTCCTAAGTTTCATCCTTCTTTTGTGTACCTGGACTATTTCCCTTATGAGTCCCTCCGACCCTACCAGGATAGGATGTTGGACGCGGTCTATGATGTTGTAAGCAAAGGCGATCATGGTGTGCTGATGATAGACGCGCCCACCGGCACGGGAAAGACGAGTTGCATTTGCGCGGTTTTAGCTGCAGCTACAGGGAAGACCGTAGTTGCTGTGCGAACGGTATCTCAGATCGATATCTACATCGACGAGGTAAACAAGATCTGGTCAAAAACCCGGCACAAGCCGGAAATAGCCTATATGGTAGGCAAGCAGAAGACCTGTCCCCTGGAAGATGAGTTTCGCGGGGAGAGCGTTTATGCCGGCTGCTCAAGGCTAAGAGAGTGGACAAAAAATTATGTCTCCTCAAGGATCGGCAAAAGCAGTGGAAGCATCTATGACCCTGCCTCCGACAGTATTCCAGAGGAGGAGCCCGGCTATCGGACCTTCTGTCCCTATTACCTGAGAAGTAGAGAGGGCTTCGAGCTGAACGGAACGGTCCATTTCCGGCGTTCAAGTCGTGCCCTGGATGTAGTGGAGGGCTTGAAAAAGAATATCACACCGCCATCCCGACTTTCACAGTCCTGCCAGGGAATCTGTCCTTACGAGATCATGAGCCTCTATGCCAAAAATTGTGACATGGTGATCATGAACTATTCTCACCTCTTTTCCCCGGACTTTCAAGATATCATATTTCAGTGGCTGGAGATGGAATCAGAAAAGGTTACCCTGATCATTGATGAGGCGCATAACCTGGGTGATGCCGTTCGGGCCATGAACTCGCGCCTTCTTTCCATGCGCATGGTAGATCAGGCGGAAAAAGAGGTAGAGAGGTTCGAAGGAAGTCTTGGCCAGGCCCGGCTGGAAGAGACGCGAGAAAAGGCTTCCTGGAGGCGGGAGGGAATCGGAGTTATACGCCTTCTTCTTCCCCGGCTTAAGAGATTTTTGCAGAGCAAGCAGGAGAGGATGCAAGAAGGGGAGGCTCTCTTGGACGCAGATTTATTTCGCACCTTCCTCTATGATGGTGTCGAAGATATTGATGATGCCCTATCCAATTTCTCAGATGTTGCCGTGGCTGTAGCCGACCTGAATCTGGCGGAAGGCGATCGCGAGAACCTGCAGGGCGACATCCAGCCTAGTTTAGCACTGGTGCTGCTTTACCTTAGGGACGTGGAGAATGCAGAAAAGGATCCATCATACCAGAGAAAGATCGCAGTAACGAGTTCGGGCGGCAGGAAATTTGCGCGTCTGGAGGTCAACAATATCGATCCAGCCGCCAATATCCGGCGCATCACCGACAACATCAATGCCACGATTATGCTTTCCGGCACCTTCTCCCCTCTCGAGGCCTATGAGCTGTACTGTCTCGGCGAGGAGGGCAGGGCACAAAAGCTCAGCCTGCCCAATCCCTTTCCCAAAGAAAATCGCTTGCTAATGGCTGCAAAAAAGGCAACTACTCAACTGGAGATCAGGGAAGATGCGGACAACAGGGAGGAGATATCCGGGCACATAAGATCGATAATAGAATGCGTTCCCGGCAGTGTGGCTATTTTCTTTACTTCCTATCCGATGATGAACAATTACAGGGAGGTATGTCTCTCCTCCTGCCAGAAGGTGGGAAAGAAGCTGTGCGTTGAGCCTCGAAGCAGCGATGATGTGCCCTCTATTTTGCAGGAATTTTTCCGGCTGGCCGGGCGGGGCGGAGGCGTCTTGACGGGTGTATGCGGCGGAAAGCTGGCCGAGGGAATTGATTACAAGGGCGAGGCTTTAAACGGGGTGGCCGTGGTGGGCCTGCCCCTGGCTGCCTACGATGAGATTCAAAAAGAGATCAACGGCTACTATACCAGAAAGTATGGCCGGGCCAAGGGAATGCTCATCGCCTATACCCTGCCGGCCGTTAACCGGGGACTGCAAGCAGCAGGAAGAGTCATTCGCGCTGAATCGGAAAGGGGGGTGCTCCTGTTCTGCGATCGCCGGTTTGGGGATGATAGCCTGGGCGGTGTCAACGGATTTTTGCCAGATTGGGTAAGAGAGGATTTGATATTAGTAGATGCAAAAGAGGGCAGAGAAATAATTTTAAAAAAAATCGCGGAGTGGAAGATGGCAAAACCACCCGAGAATAATACCCGTCATGAGGAGTTGCAAATGCCCAGGAGAGCAAAGGCGGCAAAGCCTGGCAAAAGAGATCTTCGGGAGCTGGCCAGGTCGCTGGGGCTAGGGGTTGCTAAATCTGCAGCAAAAACTGCGACAAAACCAAGCCCCAAAGTCTCCGGCGAGAAAAATTAGGGATTTTTCTAAAAAAAAGGCTAATTGATCAGATCCGTCTCCAGAACGTTCAGGGGTATGGCCCCCAGGGCTTTTCCAATAGAAGATTTGGCTATGCGCCCGGCATGCTCCTCACTTTCTGCGTTGAATATCTTCATCTCAAAGAGCAACGCCACCAGGGCCGTGCTGGCGACGAGAAATACGCCGGGCAAAGGCTCGCTGCACTCCGGGCAGTCCCATTGACCCATCTCCACCTCGACGAAGTCCATCTTTCTCTGATTCAACCGCTTGCCAGCTTCCGAGATGGCCACACCGATGGCGTCATCCTCAGTCTTGACATCTCTTACCAGCCAGGCACCTTCCAACAGGACATTGAAATTGGGCATTCAACTGGAGCTTGGAGGACTTATCATATAGTCCTTGTGATGATCAACTGATAATGTGTTAATAGTATACAGCAGAAAATATGAGCTACGATATCCGGCAAACCCCGTGGAAGATCCGGATCGTGTGCGACTGCCGGCCGTTGAGCTGCAAAAGCTTGGCTATATGTTCCGAGAGCCGTCACCTTGCAGCCTGGCTCAAATCGGCAAAGTGCATGGCAGAGAGCATATTGATCGCGTAAGACAGAGCGGTCACTTTGAAGCGGCGTCACTTGCGGCTGGCGGAGCCATAGCCGCAGCAAAGCTGGCCCTGCAGGGTGAACCCGCCTTTGCACTGGTGCGCCCGCCCGGGCACCATGCCGCAGCCAACCGGGCCTGGGGAATGTGCTACTTCAATAACATGGCCATTGCCGTAAAAAATATCCGGCCCAGGGCGAAGAAGGCATTGATCATCGATATCGACCTGCATTATGGAGACGGCACGGTGAGCATTTTCCGGGGCGACTCCAACGTAAAGATTGTCAACCCCTGGTCGGTAGATGAGAACTTCGAGTATCTGAACATGGATGAGAGCCGCTATTTAAGCCAGGTGGAAGATGCCTTCCAAAACTTTGATTACGATATTGTGGGCGTTTCGGCGGGCTTTGACACCTACCTGGAGGACTGGGGCAAGTTGCTAAAAAAGGAGGACTTTTGCAGGATTGGTAAAGTCATTAAAGAAGGGGCAAAAATGTGCGACGGGCACAGATTTGCCGTGCTGGAGGGCGGATACCACCCGGATCTGAAGTGGTGCATAAAGAGCTTTCTGGAAGGATTTGAATGAGTCTAGATTTCGTAGGCGCACAGCTTCGGCATTCCTTCCTCTATGATCATGTAATCAAGGCCACAGTCATCACCGTTCCTTCCCCAAGAGCCCGTATTCGCAGTTCGGCTTTCCTCATCCACGTAGCTTCGATGAGTGTGGCCGTAAACCAGCCAGCCGTCCGCTCCGGTGTAGATGGGCCGGGACTTGGACTGGGCTAGTTCTTCTACTATATCCAGGGCATTATGTTTGCCTTTGAGCCTTTCAGATGTGGACTTTTTCATAGACTTGACGTAATCCCCGTGTGTGCCAGGGTCTATGGCGGACCACAGCGCGCTTGCCGCCGTTCCTGTTACTCCGGCGCTACTGCATAGCATAGCGGATATTGAGTCGTAAACCTTTTGGCTCTTGTCATAGGGATTTGCCAGGACCTCGAGCTGGTGGCCATGTATGAATGTGAAGGCTTTGCCATCTATATCCAGGTGAAGTCTCTTGTCCATGGTACAAAACAAGTTCCTCGTGCCAGCTATCCTCCACATTTCCCTTATGGAGTAATCGTGGTTCCCAACGACGTAATTGATGACAGATCTGCTAGCTATCTCCTTCATCTTGGAGACGGCTTCCTGGTTCTCTATCAGCACCTCTGCTGCGTCCTTTCTCCAGAAGTCGAAGATATCGCCCAATAGGATAAGCCTATCCTCCTTGGTTTGGAGGTACTCCTTGCCAATGTACCCCACGAAGGCCTGGAAGAGCGGATCGAGCTCCAGGTCATCACATGCGCGTCCTGTTCCCTTGCATTTCCTGCCCACGTCGCTGCCGAGGTGGACATCCGAGACTACTACGATCATTTAGACTCACCTTTTTTCCTAGGATTTTGGTCGAAATAAATATCTCCAGGCGTTCATCCCCTTTGCCCCTCATCCCCAACCGGAGATATCCTCCCCTGGACCGCCTTCTGGGCGGCAATGAGGATGTCTATGTCAGAGATGTTGCCCCGAGACTTCAAACGATCCACCTCAAGCAGGAAGAGGCCCACAAATTCGTCTCCTATCTTGTTCATCTCTGCAAATCGCATGGCTATCCCTTTGAGCTTTATGCGGGTCGAGAAGCTTTTGGGAAGCTCTCCATTTACGAGGTTGAATATCAGCCCGCAGCCCGAGTGGCCGAAGGTTGAGGTGGATGGGTTGATCGTGGTCGGAATGTAATCCTTGAATGTGTGACCCTGCACGAACTCGCCACACTCGCATAGTATCGTTCTCTTCATGATAACGATTCTCCCTTGAGCTGGATAACTTGTCAGGAATTCTCAGAGTCCAAAAGCCAGGTCAGAGACTTCACTCCCGGGCGCATGCCCCTCCTTCTCGCCTTCCCGATCCCCGAAAATATTATTCTTCCTGTATTGTAGATCCTTTAAAAACTTTGTTATGCAAGATAACTTCTGAATTAATTTTTCGCTAATTGTCGAGCTGATCTTCTTCTCCAGACAAATGCCGATCATATAAAACAATAATTTTATCTTTTAATATTAATATCTAAAATGATAAGCTGTAAGTATATGCATGTAATTTAACTCAAGGCAAATTTTTTAGCACATTTCCACACATCTGGACGATGGGCTCTGCCATGACATCGCCAAGCTCATTTCCCTGATGCCGTACTGGTATAATTGATACCTGTGACTTATGCCGCCACCATCAGAGCGGCGCGGTTTCATACCTCTGCCAGGAGAACCACGTAGTTCTTGCCATAGACTTTGGCGCACTTCGGGCAGGTCGTGTAGAAAACGAACGTCTTCTTTGCTGTTTTCCCTTTTGATGTGACAAATGAGTTCATGTCTCTCATCCATTTGCCTGTGTCCTTGTACGGCCCCTCAAATACTTTAGTCAAAAATGTTCCCGAAATTTTTACTGCGTTCGATCCTACGAAATCTTTTTCAACGGCGATATAGATATCTGATCCCCACATGGACTTTTCATCAGAGAGCACAATTGTCTCTTTGGCAGAAGCTCCGGCTCTTTCGATCTTTTCCATATTCTTCACCATAACCTGCCCGAAATTGAGGGGTATGTGAAGAAAGCTTCTGACCTGATCCTTGACAAATAATTTCTCGGTCCAGGTTACCTCTTTTTCGTCCCAGGCTTCCGGGTTGAATCTGGGGCAGCATCCGGTTTCGCTTGTATCCTTTTTCGAATTCATATCTATACTTCCTGTGAATATGGACTAAAATGAATTGCCGCTATAAAGACCTTTATCATCCGAAAATGGCTAAGGGAATATGACCGAAAAGAGCAATGATTTCATGAAAAGAAGAGGTTGATTATGGGAAAGATCTACGAAGATCTCACCAAGACCATTGGCAATACACCGCTGGTCAGACTGAATAGAGTTACCAAGGGCCTGAATGCAACGATCGTTGCCAAGGTTGAGTACTTCAACCCCCTGGGAAGCGTCAAGGACCGAATAGGGTTGGCCATGATTGAGGCTGCAGAGAGAGCGGGGCATATCAAAGAAGACACCATCATCCTGGAGCCGACGAGTGGAAACACGGGTATAGCTCTGGCCTTCGTCTGCGCTGCCAGGGGCTACAAGCTGGTGCTGGTTATGCCCGAGACCATGTCGATCGAACGGCGCAAGCTTCTCAAAGCCCTTGGTGCGGACCTGGTGCTGACACCCGGACCCCTGGGAATGAAAGGGGCGATCGCCACTGCTGAGGATATGCTGGCCAAGAACCCCAGCTACTATTACATCCCCCAGCAGTTTCGAAACCCATCTAATCCAGAGATTCACCGGAAGACTACAGCCGAGGAAATTTGGCGTGATACGGACGGTGAAGTCGATATTGTGGTGGCAGGTGTGGGCACAGGCGGAACGATCACGGGCATTGCTGATGTAATAAAGTCCCGTAAGAAGGGCTTTAAGGCCATTGCCGTCGAGCCTGCCGCGTCGCCGGTGCTGGAGGGCGGAAAGCCTGGACCCCATAAGATCCAGGGAATCGGCGCAGGCTTTATTCCGGATGTTCTGCAGCTTGAACTGATTGATGAGATCATTCCGGTAACCAATGAAGATGCCTTCGCTATTGCCAGAAGACTGGCCAAAGAGGAAGGAATAGTGGTAGGAATATCCAGCGGGGCGGCCGCCTGGGCTGCTCTGAAAATTGCAGGGCGGCCAGAGAACAAAGGCAAGCTGATCGTAGTAGTACTGCCGGATACGGGCGAGCGATACCTGAGCACGGAGCTCTTCGACATTTAGAGGTGGCGGGAAGATGAGCATCAGAGAGGATATCAGAGAAGACATCCAGACCATCTTTGTCAAAGATCCCGCTGCTAAAACGACTTTAGAGGTAATCACCTGCTATCCGGGCCTGCATGCCATCTGGATGCACCGCAACTCTCACTTCCTCTGGACTCATAAATTCTTTTTTTTAGCCAGACTCAGTTCTCACATCGCCCGCTTCCTGACTGGTGTTGAGATTCACCCCGGAGCAAAAATCGGCAAGCGTTTCTTTATAGATCATGGCATGGGCGTGGTCATCGGCGAGACGGCCGAGGTGGGAGATGACGTGCTGATGTACATGGGAACGGTCCTGGGCGGGACAAGCCAGGACAAAGTGAAGCGCCATCCCACCATCGAGGACCGCGTGGTCATTGGCGCCGGCTCCATCATTCTTGGGCCGATAACTGTAGGAAAAGGTGCCAAGATCGGCGCGGGCTCAGTGGTGGTCCGGCCTGTTCCTGCGGGAGCCACTGTTGTAGGCGTGCCTGGGAGAATTGCCGAGCCTGAGTGCCCAGCCACAGGAACTGATCTGAACTATGCAAATCTGCCCGATCCCATGCTGCGCGTGGTCAGCCGGCTGCTTGACCGGCAAAACCGGCTGGAAGAGCGGCTGCGCTCCATGCAAAAAGCCCTGCCGGGGCCGGAAGGAGAGAAGCTTGTGGCCCAAATGGAGCGGGAAGAAGAGATCCGAGAGGCTTTGCGGGACGTGCTAGATCCAGAGGTGGGCATTGATATCGTGGACCTGGGCCTGATCAAAGAGATAATCATACGTGGCAACGATTCTGTGGAGGTGGACATGGTTCTGACCACCCAGGCCTGCCCCATGGTGAGCCATCTCACCGAGCAGGTCCGCCGCCAGGTGGAAGGTCTGCCCGGCATTCGCCTAGTTGAGGTGAAGGTCCTGGACGAGCCCTGGAACTGGGACCACTTCGTCCGGCAGCAGAAGGCGAGGGTTTAGATATGGCTGAAATAGGGTCTCCGATCTCAAGCACTATACTGTGACTGTGAGTTCAGATCCTTTCTTCGCCACCGTCGCTTCCGCCGCCCCGGCCAGGGCCTCCTCGAATTCATCCCTGTCCGAAAGGGATATGCGAATACTACCCTGTGGATAAATCAGTTCCAGCTCCTTTCTCACTTCATGAGAAGCAGGCACTCTCAATATACGCAAATTCTCTCGTGGCGTCTCAAAGAGAACCTTGCCGGGAGTTTTGACCCAGAGAATGATTCGTTGGCTGGTGATATTCCAGATGCCGGGCACCCAGCATTGGATCAGCCCTTCATCCTCCCGCAGATATCCGAAGGCCTTGTAGAGGATCTGCTCGCCCGGAAAAAGAGTCAGATGGGTTTCCTGGCTGGCGTACAATTCCCGGCTGCTCTTATCCCAATCTTCCATTATGCCGTACTCGAGCATGGTCTCCATGCCGGCAATCATGGCCTTCAGGGTCACGCCGATCAGTGGAATGCCGGCCACAGAGATGATCAGATCGGCATTAAGAACCGCTCCTTTGTTGAGGAGCCGATCCAAAACCTCGACCAGACAGCTCTCCCTTTCCGGATTCATCTTGTCTCCGAGAGACGCACAAAGCTGAAGGGTGCCCAGGGGCCGGTGAACCTTACCATGAATCCCTCTTTGCAGTTGATCTCCTCAAGAACCTCGCCCAGTTTTTTAACGGCCTCATCCGAGACAAGACAGGAGTAGGTGGCCAGAAGCTTCATGTCCCTGTATTTTTCGGGGGTCCAGGATGTTTTGCTAGCAAACTTCATATCTTTCACCAGCGGCTTGATTTCCGAGTAAAACTGATCTGCCAGCCTGCAAACTTCTGAGTAGGTCAGGTTCTTCAGCTTCAGGTCCAGATTGCGCTTGAGGAGGTAGGCCTTTCCTTTGGGCTCTTTATCGATGCTGTCCATAAGATCGCATAGCTCCTGATTTTTGGCAAAAACCAGAGTTTCCAAATAAGCATGATCGCAGTAGATCTGGATTGAATATTCCGCCGTACCTTCCATGCGGAGTAGATCGCCTGCCAGATTTTCGTAGTCCCGGCAGAGCCAGTCTTTGACAGCATCATCATTTCCCTTGATGATAACATCGAAGGAAAAGGGAAGCACGGTTCCGAACATCTTCGTTACCTGGTCTATCACATAGCTATGCTCCAGAACCCACCCCTCCGCCAGCTTTTTGTCCTCCGTCTGGTAGGGCTTTGCGTCGCAGGCATGAACTATCGCAGCGATATCTTTGTAGGGCACTATGTAGACGTTATTCTCCTGGATGCCGATGCTGCCCAGCTGGGCTATGTTTCCGGTCTTGGCGATCGAGTAAAGGTACCTGGCCTCTTTGACCATTATCTCAGGACTCCACCAAATAGATCTCCTTGATCGTCATTCTCATCCTAGTCTAACTTGAGCTCCAGTATGCCGTTCTTGAAGCTCTTCATAACGATGGATTTTGCCGGTCGCGGCAGAGCTATATTTTTGCGAAACTGGCCAGCAGCAATTATTAGAGAATCTCCCTCCAGATTCATCAACAAATCCTCCGCGTAGACTCCGAAAAGCTCGGCAATGATCGTGATGCCGTCCTTTCCTTCCATCACATCCACCGTTTCCCGCCCATGAAACTCATACTCAGGCATACTTGCTCCCTCCCCTTCCCTGGCAGCTCTCAAGGCGGCTCTCGAAAGCCCCTGCCAAAGAAGCCTGGTATAAACGTGGTGGGTATGCCGCCCTGTTCCGGCGGCCAAGTGATGGTATCTGTCTCTGCCGACCATATCTCAGGACTCCTCTTTTTGACTTTCTTCATTCCAGCTTGCGGGGTTCAGGAACTTATCTATCAGGTCTTCCGCAGCTAGATCCAGATCACTGCGAACCGATTGCACGGCATCTATGATGTTGTTATCGGACTTTATCTTATCGAGTGCCTCGGTTAATTCAGAGAGAGCCTGGCCCAGCCGCTCTATCTCGCTGTCGCTCAGACTTCCGCTCTCCATTCTCCTCAAAGCCTGTCGTTCCAAAAGCTCCTGGATGATCTCCACTAGAGCCACCACCAAGCCTAAAAGGCCCTCCTTAAGGTTTCCTTCATCCAGGTTGATCGCCATTTTTCCTGATCCTAGTCCAGCTTGAGATGAAGTATGCCGTTTTTGAAGCTCTTCTCAATGATGGATTTTGCTATTCTCGGCATTGCTATTTTTTTGCTGAACGGGCCGGCAGTTATCTCTAGAGTATCTCCCTCCAGATTCAGATTCAAATCCTCTAGAGATACTCCGGGCAGTTCGGCAATGATGGTGATTCCGTCCTTTCCTTCCATCACATCCACTATCGGCTGCCTGTTAGGTGCTGATTCCGGCATCTTAACGCTTTCCGTCCTGGGAGCCGCCCTCCTCGCTCCATGACCCGGCCCATGGCCTAGCGGCCTGGTAGAAACGTGATAATCGACGACAGGCTTGCTGGACCAGCCTACATCGATCCTGTGTTTTATCTCCGCGTCCGTGTCGGCAATCCTCTGCCGAAATTCGGGTGAGGACTGTTCCAGG
>JAPKXZ010000072.1 GCA_026394555.1 Methanothrix sp. | reverse complement strand
TACGACAAAATATTTTATACTCGATATTCAATCTCTTCAAAGTGCGACGAACCATTCGCAATTTTGCTTGCGAGAATTCATGATTCAATTTCAGAGATCATACCCCCTTTTTTATATTACGGGGGCGTTATAGTAAATATAATTAATTAGTAATAGTAACTGAATGTGAGGTAGTCAAGATAATGGCATCTACCTTATCAGGCGAATGCTTGATGAAAAGACCACCCACCTCGGCGACTATATCTGGATCGCCTTCATCTTGCAGTTCTCGCAGACTGGCCAGCACCGACCGATCGATCACATCGCAGAAAACGTCTCCTCCTTCTTTCATTCTCCTTCCCTCCCCGCCGGCAGCTGTGATCTTTGCAAGAGCTGCTGGACTGCTCTCTTACATGTTTCGTAGTATTTATTCTTAACATTTCTTATTTTTTATCAAACATTATTCTTTTTTGATGCTCCGGGCAAAAGTAGCTGGTCCTGCCCCCGATCTTTTCGTGCCGGAGAAGGGCACCGTCCCGAGGACACGTGCCCCCTGGATGGCGATGGGGCAGGAGATAGGAATCGGGCAGCTTTGATAGATTGGCATCTGTGGAAAGGGCGGTCTTCAACACATCCTGAATGGATGAATAGAGGGCTATAAGCTGCTCAATTGTCAGGCCACGAGTTTTCGGACATATGCCCGCCTGGAAAAGGGCCTCATCCGCATAAAGATTGCCGAGACCTGCCACAAGATTCTGATTTAATAAAGCCGGTTTAATCAGGCCTTTTCTTTTGCTCATGATCTCTAAAAAGCCCTCCCGTTCAAGCAGCAGGGCATCCGGCCCGATCTTTCTCTCCACTAAAAAGGCTGCGGGGCTTTTCGTGAGGCCTACCTCGCCAAAGATCCTGGGATCATCGAAGGCCAGTCGATGGCCGTTTTCGAACGAGATCAGCAGGCGAGTGTGACGCGGCTCCTCCGCCTCGCTTTCCAGATAGATCAATCGTCCCGTGAGGCCCAGATGAAGCGCCAGCCAGAGCGAATCGTTCAGCTTCAAAAAGAGCCTCTTGCCGTGCCGCGAAGCAGAGTGAAACTGCTTGCCGGCCAGGGCCACCTCTAACTCAATCGCTGCTACCTTGGCCAGGATGCGCTCGTCCTTGACCTTTGCCGCTTGAATGGTCTGGCGCAGCGCGGTGGCCTGCAAATACCTTCGCGCCATCTCCACCTCAGGAAGTTCAGGCATTCTTATCTTCTTTCCGAGGCCATCAGATATCCTCCAAAGCCTGCTCCCCAGAGGATCACCGGATAGACAATCATCCTCTCCATGCCGCCCGGCCCCATTCCCAAGTGGATTCCGAGCACAAACAGTGCCAGGGAGCCCAAAGTCAATCCGCCCAGGAAGATAACCGCGATGGACATGGGAAATCTTAGCAGGGCAAAGGATAAGATTTCAGATAATCCGCCAAATACAAAAGTAATGCCGGCAAAGATCTCGTGGTAAGGCTTCATATTTTCAGGGAAAAGGCCGACGCCCATCGCTCCTATGCCGGTCAGGATCAAGAGAATCGTGAATATTTTATTTCTATGAAAAGAATGAAATGTAATTGCCGAGAGAGTGATCAGCAGACCCAGGACGATGATGGAGCTGTTGAAGATGGTTGCAGTGGAGCCGATACCAAGATCGCTTATCATATTATTGGACATGCTGTAGCCGGGATAAAGTGCCTCACAGATGAGCATAAAGATGAGAAATTGAGAGGCTCCCACGAAGGAAAGCAATCCAGCAAAACGTTTCGAATACATAGACTATGTTTAACTACATAAATTAATATATAAAGCTATTGATGATGTCCCTTTGAGACCATCAGCAATCTCCTAAAGCGCCGCATTATCCAGGGCATCCTGGCAACCGCATGACCTCTGATCAGGAATTTTTTGCGCAGCCAGATAGATTATCTCCCCAACCGTTTCCTCCGACTTTTTCATAATATCGGCAATCTCAGAGATGGCCAGGACGCTTTCGCCCGCCATTCCCGCGGCGGGATTGGTGACGATGCAAAGCGATGCATAACAGAGGGCCGCCTCTCTGGCCAGAACTACCTCGGGATAGCCGGTCATGCCCACCACATCCCCGAACCGGCGCATCATCCTGATCTGGGCAGGCGACTCCAGATGCGGGCCCTCGGCGCAGACGTAGACGCCCTCCGCGACCTGCTGGCCAATCGAGCGGGCCGCTTCAGCCAGAGAAGCGCGCAGCCTTGGGCAATAGGGCTGGCTCATATCCACATGAACGGCCTTTTCTTCAAAGAAGGTATTGGGCCGGCATTTGGTGAACTCCACAAAGTCGCTCGGCAAAAAGATGCTGCCCATGGGGTGCCCGGCCATGCTGCCTACGGTGTTGGTGGAGATGATCGTGCTTGCGCCCGATATCTTAGCAGCGGAGACTATGGCCCGGTAGTTGACTTTGTGGGGAGGCAGGTGGCCGTCCCGGCCATCGCCATGGCGGGAGATGAAGACGATCTTTTGTCCCCTCATCCGGCTGCGGACAATGGGCACTTTGCCGTAAGGCGTCTCCACCTCGTCCGCCAGCCCTTCCAGGGCATAGCCCACACCACCGATGACGGCCAGATCAAAATTCATAAGAGCACTTTGCTCCTTCTTCTTAAAATGCTTTTCAGTTTCAGATCGGCGGCATAAGCGGTGGCCGGAAGACGCCCTTCTCTGTGATCAGGCCGGATACCAATTCCAGGGGCGTGGCATCAAAGGCCGGATTGTAGACTTCGATGCCCTGGGGCGCGAGGCGCGTGCCCGCCAGGGTGCAGATCTCCTCCGCATCGCGCTCTTCCACCACAATGTCCTCTTCCTGGTGCAGGCGGTCGAAGGTGGAGAGAGGCGCTGCCACGTAGAAGGGGATCTTATGATAACGAGCCAGGACAGCATGACTGTAGGTGCCGATCTTGTTGAAGACGGCGTCCCTGGTGATGCGGTCGGCACCCACGATGACCTTATCGATCTTGCCCTTCCTCATCAGGCTGCCGGACATGCCTTCGCAGATGAGCGTGACCGGTATTTCGTCCTCTGTCAGCTCCCAGGCAGTCAGACGCGAGCCCTGATGCAAAGGCCTGGTCTCGCAGGCGTAGACATGGATATGCTTGCCTGCGGCAACAGCGGATCGGATGACGCCCAAAGCCGTTCCCCAGCCCACGCAGGCCAGCCTTCCGGCATTGCAGTGAGTGAGGACATGATCTCCGTCATCCAATAGCCTGGCTCCGTTCTTGCCCAGGAGCTTGTTGATGCGGATATCTTCCCGGGCGATCTCCTCCGCCTCACGAAGAGCTGCCATACGAATATCTTCCGCCGTCTCCTCAAGGGCCGCCGTCCGCATGACTCGATCCACACCCCAGGAGAGGTTGATGGCGGTAGGGCGCGAGCCCTTGATCATATGGGCGACTTTCTCCAGCTCATCCATCAACTCCAACGCATTGGAAGCCCGGGAAAGCTCTGCTGCCAGCGCTATCCCATAGCCTCCGGCAGCACCCAGAGCCGGCGCGCCACGCACGCGCAGGGTCTTGATCGCTTCGATGAGCTGCCGGACGCTTTTTATGCAGAGGGGCAAAAGCTCGCCAGGCAGACGGGTCTGATCGATCAGCCACAGGCCGCCGTCCCACCAGATGGTTTTCGATTCGCACATGTCATTCAATCTCATCAAACTCATATTCCTCCCACTCTCTCTCCCCCAGCAGCACCTCGAATTCGGGCGGCGTGAGAATGGGTATTCTATATTTGGCAGCATCATCGAGCGCCACCCTGGGGCAAGCCGTGGACACTGCGGCCTCCGCTCCCAGATTGAGCAGCCGGTCCGGCTCGATGTTGTCCAGATAAACCAGGAACATCTCCCGTCCCCTAGATTCTCCCAAGGCCTTCAGCCGCGCCGCCAGCTCCATCCGTTTCTGTCCGGGCTTCTTGGATACCAGGATAGCGAAGCGCTTCGCCTCCCTGGCCCGGGTGATGGCCCCAAAGCGCCGCCGCAGCATGGGGTCGGTATCGATCTCCGATATCTCGCCGGTAGCCGGATCTGCGATTACTACTCTCTTTCCTGTGGCCAGGGCGATGCCCAGAGGATGAAACTGTCCTGTGCCGATGAAGAGATACTCTTCCACATCCAGGGCCCGGGCCGTGCTGTAGCTGCAGCCCAAAACCTGGCCAGCTTGCCTTACCCGGCCCCCTGCCTGCCCCAGCAGGCCCTGGATGCCATGCTTCTTGAGGGCCTCTAATGCCTGGTCGAGCTTATGCACATGCTGAATAGTAGTAGTAACGCCCACTCTCCTGGCCTTGAGGACCATGGCTGCCTTCTCCACCACGTCTCTCAGGTCTTCTTTCATCCTGACCTCCAGAAAGATGACATTGTCCGGCCCTTCCGTAAGCCGTGCATGGCCCAGATGGAGCATCAGGTCCACCTCCTGGCATAGCTGCATGTCCACGTCGCAGGCCCCAAAGCAGGGATCTCCCGAGATAATGACACGGGCTCCCGTCTTCTCCTCAATATGTCGAGCCAAATCGGGCGTGGCTCTCTTCAGCCCCTCCGGAGCCTGAAGGCCCACAAGGCGCGCCCCGCTCTTTTGGATAAGATCTATAGCTTTATCCAGGTCCAGATCGTAGCCGGAGAAGCCTAAGTTAGAACCAGCGGTCGAGTGTGCTCTGGCCACGTTTGTATTCCTCCTCCAGTCTTCCCGCCGTCTTTTCCACTCTCTCCCTATCAAAGTCCCGCTCTTCTACCAGGAAGGAGACGATCTCATCCACGCGGGGCTTTTTCATCCTGACCTCATAATCGTCCGTAACATCGGGATGAAGGAAGAATTCCCGGATCTGTGCGAAGTTCTCGATCTTCTCCTCCTGCTCGTCCAGAATGGATTCCAGATCTCCCTTCTCTCGGATCAGCTTAAAAGCCGTCTTTGGGCCGACCCGGGTCAAGCCGCGGTTGTAGTCGGTGCCGCACATGATGCCGATCTCCACGAGCTGCTTTCGACTGATGCCCAGGCGGGCCAGCCCTTCCTCTAAATTGATTATCTCCGGCTCTACATCCACGTAAATGTTCTTCTTGGGTAGCTTCCGCTTGCCGGTGATGGCCAGGTCCCTCACTACCAAGGGGGCCCCGAAGAGGAGCGAATCATAGTCCTGGCTGCCCACCAGTTCGACGTCGCCCCTTCTGCACATGTAAGCCGCCTGCGCTTCGCCTTCCGATGGGGCCTGAATGACGGGAAGCCCCATGGCTAAAATAAGCCTTCTTCCGTCTTCCAGGATCTCGGAGTTGATGCGGGAGGCCGCCTGGGCATACTTGAATCCATCCTTGCCGGCGGCCTTTGCTTCTTCCCAGGCGGCAGCCGCCTTCTCCCTGGTCTCTGACCTCTGGGCAAGCGTTTCTGCCTTAAAGGAGGGCGGCTCTCCGTCGAAGATAAAGGCCACCTTGACCCCGGCCTCAATGAGATTGGTAGTGCGGTACAATAAACCGGATAGATGCGAGGTAACCCTTCCCTGGCTGTCCATGAGCGGCGTGCCGTCCTTTTGCCGGATTATGCTCAGGAACTGGTAGAGGGTGTTGAAGGCATCGATCGCCACCCATCTTCCGGAGAGATCCTTTATCTTGATCTTTTTTCTATGCAGCAGGTCTCCCAAATCAACGCCCATGGTTTATCCCTTGTTGCTCCTCCATGATAAATCCTTTATCTTGCCTGAAAATCCCGATAATAATGCTTTAAATACCAGTTTTGCGAAGATACACATTTGGAGCGTTATTCATGATCGAGATTACAGAGGCGGCAGCCAATATGATAAAGCATAGTCTGGTGGAAGGCAAAGTGATCAGGATGTTCCTGGCGGCTATTGATGCTACCGGCGCGAATTATGGTCTGGCTTTGGGTGACGAGGAAGTAGGTGACAAGATCTTTGAGAGCCGGGGCATAAAGGTCTACATGAGCTCGGAAGATACTGAAATGCTCAGCGAGACTATAATTGATTACGTGGACGACGATCGAGGAACCGGTTTCATCATTCGGGGTCCAGAAGATGAAGTATCAAGTTGTGGTTCTTGTGGCAATGTCGATAGCTGTGAGCATGATCACAGCAGTTGCGACCACGATCATGACCACAGCGGCTGCGGTCACGATCACGGCGACTGCGGTTGCAGCTAGTCATTTCTCAAATTTTTTTATTAATCGCAATCAAGCTAATCGCAATCCTTAAATATGATACGTGTTAGCATGGAGCATGTTAGCATTTACGGGATGATACGATTTGGGTGAGATTGGCAAGAGAGTAAGAATTGAAAGGATAATGGATAGAGACAGCGGGAACACAGTCATAATTCCACTGGACCATGGCATATCCGTCGGCCCCATCAAGGGATTGGTCGACCTGCCGGAGATGGTAAACAAGGTAGCTAAGGGTGGGGCCAATGCCGTTCTCCAGCAGAAGGGGATGGTTCGGCATGGACATCGCGGCTACGGTCGAGATGTCGGCCTGATTGTGCACATGAGCGCCTCCACCTCCCTCGGCCCCGATCCCAACAACAAGGTACAGGTCTGCCTGGTGGAGGAGTGTCTGAAGATGGGGGCGGACGCCGTATCCGTTCACATCAACATCGGCTCTGAGACCGAGTCCGATCAGCTCAGCATACTGGGCTGTGTTAGCGAGCGCTGTGACTTCTGGGGCATGCCGCTCATAGCCATGATGTACCCGCGCGGCAAAGCCATCTTGAACCCCAATGATGTGGAGGTTGTGGCCCATGCCGCCCGGGCCGGAGCGGAACTAGGCGCTGATATCATCAAGACCAACTACACCGGCGATATTGATTCCTTCCGGCAAGTGGTGGAGGGATGCCCGGTGCCTGTGGTCATCGCCGGTGGGCCCAAGACCGAGACTGATATGGAGTTCCTGCAAATGATCGAGGGAGCCCTGCAGGCGGGCGCGCGGGGCGTGGCCATCGGCAGGAATGTCTTCCAGGCCGGCGACCCCGTGAAGATGACCATGGCCATAGCCGCCATTGTCAACAAGGGCAAGACGGCAGAAGAGGCCATCAAGATCTTGGATTGATGCAACGTCCCAAAGGCCCCAGGTAGATGGGAGGAAAACATCATTTCTTACCATCCTTCTTTCTTCATTTAATTCCCAAAACTTATTTACCCTCCCGCAAAGTTGCTTTGGCCATGGAGATACTTGCCGATGTCGGTGGAAGACCGGGCCTGGATTGCAAAGGCTTTTGCAGCTACTGTTATTTCAAAGGAGTGAAAAGTGTCCCGCCCTTCGGCTGCAAGTTTTGCATGCCCTTCCAGAAGGGCTGCGACTACTGCTCCCGCGCCATTGTGGAGGGCTATCCCGGCTTCAAGCCCATGAACGCCGTCGTTTTCGAGGTGGCGGGAAAGTGCATGGGCAGCATCCCCGACAAAGTCACCATCAGCGGCGGCGGAGATCTGAGCTGCTACCCCGACCTTCTGCCCCTCACCAAGATGCTCTCCCAGGGCATGGTGCCTATTGTCTTGGGCTACACCTCAGGAAAAGGCTTCAAGAGCGCGAGTGATGCCGCCGCCCTGGTGAAGGCAGGCGTTACTGAGGTCTCTTTTACTGTCTTTTCCACGAATCCACAGCTGCGCAGGAAGTACATGGGCGACAAAAATGCGGAAATTGCCCTCGAGTGCCTCAAAATCTTCTGCCAGAGCTGCGAGGTTTACGCCGCAGTCGTTCTCATCCCCGGCGTCAACGACGGAGCAGAGTTGGAGAAGACCTGTAGCGACCTGGAGGATATGGGTGCAAAAGGATTGATCCTGATGAGATTTGCCAACGCTCGCGAGCAGGGTCTGATCCTGGGCAATGCCCCTATTATGCCGGGCATAATGCCGCACTCGGTGGAAGAGTTTCAAAACATCGTCACAGAGACGGCCGCGGGACATCGCTTGCGAGTAACGGGAACTCCTCTCTGGGATCCGCTCACTGGTGCGCCCTTCGCCTTGGCCCGCCATCCGGAAAAGATCGCCGCTCTGCCGTCTTTGCGTAGAAGCGCCACCGTAATCAC
Source organism: Methanothrix sp. (assembly GCA_026394555.1). Lineage (GTDB taxonomy): Archaea > Halobacteriota > Methanosarcinia > Methanotrichales > Methanotrichaceae > Methanothrix. The sequence goes on along the minus strand of JAPKXZ010000072.1, from coordinate 5,664 downwards.
CAGCAGTATAGCCCTGCCTTTGCTGACTGCGGTCTTCCAGCAGATGGGAGAGAAGGTCAACGTGGTGGGAGTTGACAAAGATGTAGGCTGCCTGATAACCATCGAGGATTTCATGAACCTGGATCTTGGTGTGGTCAAGGATACGGTCATCATTCCCGGTCGAACCCTGGCCCACGAGAAAGAGATCAAAAAGGCGCTTTCTCGCGACGGCCGGAACAGAATTGTGGCCCGGGGCCCGGACAGGCTCACCGTGGACGGAGAGATGAGCATCTCCATGACAACGAAAGAGGTCCTGGATCTGGAGATGGAGGCCTTCGGGGAGCTGATTGAAGCCATCAACGCTCTGGGAGTTTAGGGCCTGGAAGAAAGCGGCCAAGAATCATATCATCAGTAGCGACATGACTGCAGGGTCGCATTGATCAAGCCAACGCTATTCTCCGGTCATTTGCTCAATGGTACCGGGGTCGGGCCGACCGCCGCGCCCCCGTCCACGTGCTCCTGCGCCCGTGAGCGAGCAGCCGCTGCTGGGCTCCGGGCCCGCCACTTCCGGGGCTGCCAGGCCGGGAGGGGCGAGCGCCGGCTGGCCCACCCAAGCCCGGAGTGCTTGCAGTTGTTCTCATGCGTCATCGCTTGAGGCGAAAATCAAAAGGGGTCGCAAGATTTGTACTTCTCATCGGAACTTCGCGGCTTCGCGCCTTCGCGTGAACCCGTGATTTCGGCCCGACCGGCCTCCTGCCACCGGACACGATCGCCTGCCGGGCAAGCCAGCCCAAGCGATAGTGCAGCCCAGGCCCGGCCCACGGGCGGCGGCCACGAGCGACACAGCAGGAAGCCGGGCGAGGCAAGCCCACGGTTCGCAAAGATAGCGATGCTGGAGACAACCTTGAAGTCTGCCAAAACGTCTCTGTGCGCTTCTTGCACCTCTGCGTTTTTCATCTCGTAACCTCAGATTTTAATTCTCCAGCTACGATTATTAACCGCAGAGCCGCAGAGTTCGCAGAGCCTCGAAATCTACTTATTTATAAACACTTGAAAAAAAAGTTCACTTTATCTGAGCAATAGTCGTCTCCGTCCGTTCGTCCTCTGCGTGCTCTGCGTCTCTGTGGTTATATTCGTAATTGTTAGGTTATAATTATCTGCTAATAATAATGGCAAACTGCCATCGTCTCCAAAAATCCACCCCCCCAAAAAGCTGCTCATTCCGGTAGACAGGCACACCCGACTCTCAGGCCCAACCAGCCTCCTGCCCCCTCTCACGATCGCTTGCCAGGCTCCCAGGCCCGCCTGGCCGTCACCCACAGGGCTGCCGGGCCGGGTTGGCCCCCAAGGTTCGCGATCATTCTTTTTGAGCAACGATGATGATGGAGTATGAGCCATCCACATCCTCGACCGTGGGATAGGCTGCGACATAAGAGAGCCATCGCATCATTTCCGGCGAATGCATGCTCGGCTCATCACCAAGCTTTAGCGAGATTCGCTTGGCATTGGATAGTTGCTGCTCTCTTCGAAAGAGCGCCTTGGACCAGGACTGGCCCAGCCGGTAGATCACCTGCATTTCGTTTTGTGCCACCAGCCGGGAGAGGGAAGCAAAATTAAACCATTGTTTGTGGGACTTGTTTCTGGGAAGGCCGGCGCTGTCGCCGGACTCGGAAAGGACATTGGGAACCGAGCAGATAAAAAAACCGCCCGGCTGCAGGATTTTGGAGAACTGGGCTACGGCCCGGGAGGGATCGAGCAAGTGCTCCAGGGTCTCAAAGCTGACCACAGCCGCAGTGCTCCCCTCTTCTATTTCGGGAGACAACTCTTCTTCATTCAGGTCTTTATGGAGAAAATGCAGGTTTGGCATTTTATGCCTCTGGCGGGCCGATTCCATCAGAACGCGATTGGCGTCAACGCCAATAACCCTCCCGGCCACACTGCATAGCTCCCCAGCTCCGTATCCCAGGCCGCAGGAGATATCGGCCACAAGATCCGGCTTATGTGATCTGATAAAATCCGTGGCAAAAAGGTAGCGACCCAGGTACTCGGCTTTGCGCCAGAGGTTGGAGTCATTGGCATCAAAAGGATCTATCTGATCAAGGCCGCTTCCGCTATACGCCGAATATGAGGACATACGATCATTATTTATTGATTGAGCCTAAAAAACGTTTTCATGAAGGTTCTTGCGATAAACGGCAGCCCTCACATGGAAGAGGGAAATACGGCCATGATCCTCAATCCCTTTCTGGAGGGGATGAAGGAAGAAGGCAGCGAAGTAGAAGTTTTCTACACCAGGAAGCTGAAGATCGGGGCCTGCAATGGAGACATGAGCTGCTGGTTTGTAAACCCCGGCACCTGCGGTCAAAAGGATGACATGCAGATGCTGTTGCCCAAGATCAAAGAAGCGGATGTCATAGTCTGGGCCAGCCCGGTTTACTATGCAGGCGTGACCGGTCCCCTGAAAAACCTGATGGACAGGCAACTGCCCAATCACGTGCAGGGAGGCCTGAGTGCAAAGAAGCAGAAGATCGTCCTCGTCTCCACCTGCGGAGCCTGGGAGCTGTCCATGTTCGACCCAATTCTCATGCAGATGAAGGCCATCTACACCAGACCAAACGGCAGTTGTGACTTTGCCGGAGCCTTGCTGCGCCCCATGGCCGAAGGTGTGAAGGAGATGGTAAAGGCGGGGGAGACAGGATTGGTGGACGGAATTTTCCGGGCTGCCAGAGAAGCAGGTCGCCAGCTCGTGAAAGAGGGCATTATCTCCGAGGAGCTGCAAAAACAGGTGAGCTGGGAGCTGATGCCTCGCGATGCCTACTACAAAGCGGCCCAGATGATGATGGAGCAGGCGCAAAAAGCCATGAAAAAATAGGAAGGACGGAGCTGAAAAACCTTTTTCTTCAGCTCTTCTTGGGGCGGACCACCATCACGGGGCTTAATGCCTGGCGGGCCACATCAAAGGTAGTGCTCCCTACGCGAATCTGCCGGCTCCAGCTCTTACCCACAGAGCCCATCATAATCAGGGAGACATCCTGGCTTTTGGCCAAATTCAGGATCTCCTCGGCGGGGGCGCCCATTAGGACATGCACAGTGATCTTTTTGCCCGCTCCTGCCAAACCTTCTCGCAGCAGGTTCAGATTCTTTGCCGCCTCATCGAAATCCGTCTCTTTGGCAATCACATGCACCAGCAAGATCTCCCGGACGCCCGACAGATCCCTGGCCAGAGATATTGCCTCCTTCGCCGCCGCGGAGAAGTCAGTGGTGAGCATCACTTTAGAAAATATGTCCCTGCAGAAACTCTCATGTTCCCCGTCTTTGCCGCCTTCCAGGATCTTGTGACGGATGATGAGCAGATCGGTTTGGCCCTTTCTTAGCACCTCGGTGGAGACGGACCCCAAGAGCATGCCCTCCACCAGCCCTCTGCCCTGCGCGCCCATGCAGATGAGTGAAGCCTTCTCCTCCGTTGCCGTCTTAATAATGGCCTCGCCCACACTGCCTCCCTCTATCAGATCCAGGCCGGATTTGGGCTGCAGCCTCTTCATATCGACCCCGTCCGCGCCGCTCATCGGTTCCACGATGATCCTTAAAAGCGGCCGGACAGAGAGGCCTTTCTCGCCCAGATGGGAAAGGTGATCGGCCTGCTCGGCAAGCCTGGTATCTGCCTCATCGATAAGAGAGTCGTAGCTCCATCCTTTTTTCTCCAGGTTCATGGGATTGCCGCCGTCCACGACATTAAGAAGCACGACCTCTTCTATGCCCGGCATGTCCGCCAGGCACTCTTGCATCTTGTGGGCATAGCTGGAGAAGTCGGTGGGTACGAGAACTTTTTTAAACATAGTATTTCCTCTCTTCTGTCTTCAACTACAAAATATATCAATTTGGTGATGTATCAAAAAGTGCTAGTACTGGATATTGCATGCGAAACGGGCAAGCACGGGCTTGCCTCTTCTTAATCGAATTTTTGTCTCAATTGGACAATAACTGTATATGTCTCTAACCATTTAAGGTTTGTTATTCTATCTATTTTTGAGGTTCTGAGGTCTAAGTTCAGGATATCGTCATGATGAGATAATTCAGAATTGCTTTGGAAACCATGAAGTTCTTCAAAATCTTGCGCATAATTCATGAACTTGGTTAAAAACAGGGTTCTCAAGAGACTTCCAAAAATTATTTTATTTAACTATATCAATGCGCTTCTTTCAATAGAAATGCAACCTAATCCCACGCCTCCACCAGCAGCTTCCCATAATATCCAGCATCAAATTCCGAGGCATCTCTTTCAGTATCCGCTTCCCACTTGGCAGCATACCTCACAACTCAGGACCCACACATCAGTTCTAATTGCGATTGAATTATCATAGTACATCGTCAATGCGCTTGCAGATTTCTTGGATCTTATTATCACCCATTGCCCCTGCTGCTTCAAATATATTTTGAAGATAATCGTGTTCCAATGATTTCTCGTTTTGCATTTGAGGACGAGAAGTAAAATATGTTAATAATTTCAATGATATTATGCAGCTTTGAGAATCTTTGGCAATATATTTGTCCAAATCTCCTTTCAATGCTCTCTTTATATTGGCCTCGCCATAATATTGGAGTTGAATTTTCTTATTTAATTCAAATCTCTTTCCTTCAAGCTTGAAGTCATCCAAAAGTCCAAGAACATAATTCTCACAATAGCTTCGATCAACCACCCTAGAAAGCGATATATTAGCTGTTCTATAATAATTTTCAGGACAAAGTTCCTGGTTTTCGGCTAATTTCTTTAGATAAATTAATAGTTGAGGAGATATAATGCCGAATTTTCCAATATAGTATAATATTTCCTCTATTCGTGCATCGTAATAATAAACATCATTCACTTTTTCCAGAGCACTCTGGAAAGCATATAATAACATGTTATCTCGTTCTTCTTCAGTCAGGCCATATGTTATTCTAATGCGCTCAATTTCATCCACTAAATGATCAGAAACCTCATGAGTTTGGAAGAGACTCCAATTCTTGTTGCATTCAGGCTTTTGATTCGCTCCCCGTTTAGTGAGCAACCCATCAGTGATATTATACGCGACAAGATATTCCATAAATGATTTATGGGAGAACATGAACTCATCCTCATCCGATCTTCTAATGATTGAAAAAAGGCTAGAATTTAGCAGCATTTTAACTATTTGATGCTCCAAAATTACATCAAAATTTCTATCTCTGCATATTTTTTTAATTCTCTCTAGATTTGCACCTAAATCATCAAGTTTTAAAAATTTTTTATACTGATATAAAGCAATATCCCTCAATAGCTTAAATTCTTCTATCTCGAATCTCCTAAAATCAACTTCGACGGATGATCTCTTTCGGTTCATATCATCCAAAATTTTCCAATGTATAAAGTTATAATAAACTTCAGATAGATTAGACTCTAGTTCTAAAGCTATTTTATATTTTGTTAGATTATTTATTATGAGGTCGGAAAGCATCTTAAAAAAAAGAGGCCTAACGGGACGATTTGAATATTTTCCATCAATTGCGCTCTTAATAAAGCCATTAACTAACTTGACTTACTCAGATTAGCTTTCTTGCATGGATTTTGGCACCCTAGGTGCGAAGAATTGGTTCAGTTCAAAACCATACACCATGCATTTTGGACATATTAATCCGAGGGCATATTTGGCGAACATATATTCTATT